>JBJMIS010000020.1:0-110398 GCA_045806705.1 Friedmanniella sp. | reverse complement strand
AGTCGGCCCCGCTGCCATAGATCGGCGCCAGGAAGTTCTCGATCGACGGGTAGTCCTGCTGCCACGCGTTCCGGAAGATGCCCTTGATCTCGTTGTTCTCGAGCTTGTTGTTGTAGGTCGCGAAGTCCACCACCGGGGTGGCGACGACCTCGATACCCAGGGTGTTCTTGATGGAGTTGGCGACGGCCTCGCTCCACTGCTTGTTGTTCGCGCCGTCGGCGTTGTAGCTCATCGTCAGGGTGCCCTTGTAGCCACCCGCTGCCGTGAACATCTCCTTGGCCTTGGCGGCGTCGAAGGTGCACGCGTCGCCGCACTGGTTGGGCTTGTAGCCGTCGATGGTCGACGGAACCCAGCCGTCCGCCTTCTTCACCGAGTTGTTGAAGATCTGCTTGATGATCAGGTCCCGGTCGATGGCCATCGAGATGGCCTTCCGCAGCTCCGGGTTGTTCTTCAGCTGGTCGTCTGACGGGGAGAAGGTCACCCAGGTGTTGCCACCGACGGGCTGGTCCAGGAACCGGTTGTCGAGCTCGGTCTTGTACGCGTCCCCGACCAGGCGGTCCGAGGGGACCTGCTCGACATAGTCGAGCTGGTTACCCAGCAGGTCGTTGTAGGCCGCGGTCGGGTCGGCGTAGATGCGGTAGTTCACCTTGTCAACGCTCGGCTTGTACTGGCCGCCGTAGTTCGGGTTCTTCTCCAGCGTGATCGCGGTGGCGGTGTTGCTGGTCACCATGAACGGGCCGGCACCGACCGGCATCTTCTCCTGGTCCTTGGCCCCGGTGCCTTCGAAGAAGGAGTCCGGCAGCGGCGCGAACGCGGCGTAGCCGAGGCGGACCGGAAGGTTGGAGACCTTCTCGCTCGTCTTGATGGTGAAGGTCGTGTCGTCGACAACCTTCAGGCCGCTCAGCTTCGCCGACTTGTCGACGCCCTTGCAGTCCGCGGGATTGATCTCGGCATAGCCCGCGAAGGGGGTGAAGAAGTAGTTCGAGTCCTGCCCGTTGGCACAGTTCGCTGAGTAGTTCCAGGCATCGACGAAGTTCTTCGCCCGGACGTCGGTTCCGTCGGAGAACTTGTAACCAGGCTTGATCTTGACCGTGAAGGTCTTGTTGTCGGAGGTGTCGATGCTCTCGGCGATGTCGTTCTCGGGTGCCGCGGTGTCGGTGTTGTAGTGCACCAGCTTCGCCGTGATGGCGTCGAGGACGTTGCCGCCGCAGGTCTCACTGGTGAGTCCGGGCAGCAGGCCCTTCTGGGGGGTGCAGCCCTGGATCGAGATCTCACCGCCCGTGGTGCCGGCCTGGTTGGCGTCGGGAGCGGGCGCGGAGCCGCCGCCACCGCCACACGCGGTCGCCAGCAGGGCGATCGAGGTGAGGGATGCGGCGGCCACGGCGCGAGTACGTGCTCGCATGGTCCTCCTCAAGAAAGTTGCGCTCAACTGAGGCGCGTCGAAGGCGGGCCCGAGACTCGGCCCGCACAAAGGACAAGTTTTAGGTGACAAAAGTGCAAACTGCAAGTTGTCCACATCCCGGCTCGAACGGCGCAACATGATCGTGATCTGCGCGAGACCTGAGGCGATCCGGCGCGGCACCTGCGGTGCATCCCGATCCCGTTCCCGGGCTCGACGCTTCCCGCAGCTCCAGGTCCCTCTGCGAGAGCGATCCGTGCCCGGTCACCGTTCGCCGGTACGGATCCCCTTGCCGGGGGCCCTGCCGGTTGCCAGACTCGGCGTGTGACCCCGTTGGGTGCCGGTCCCGCGACCCCCGTCGAGCCGGTCGACGACGTTCTCCCACCGACCGAGGCTCTGGCTCCCCCACCCTCGCGGGCCCGGGTGGTGGAACGGCCGCCGATGCACCTGGACAGCATCTCCAAGGCGATCATCGAGGAGCTGCAGCAGGACGGACGACGCTCCTATGCGCGGATCGCCACGACGGTCGGCCTCTCGGAGGCAGCGGTGCGGCAGCGGGTCGCCCGCCTGACCGACGCCGGTGTGATGCAGATCGTCGCCGTCACCAACCCGCTCCAGCTCGGGTTCCGGCGGCAGGCGATGCTGGGCATCAAGGCCGAAGGCAAGCTCGACCCCATCGTCGAGGCACTGTCCGCCAAGCCCGAGGTCGAGTACGTGGTGATCACTGCCGGCTCCTACGACCTGCTCGTCGAGGTCGTCTGCGAGGACGACGACCACCTGCTCTCGCTGCTCGAGAACCAGATCCGCACCATCCCAGGAGTCCGGGGAATCGAGTCCTTCGTCTATCTCAAACTGTCCAAGCAGACCTACCAGTGGGGAACCCGATGACCAGCCCGAACCCGACCCTCGACGCCGTCACCGACCACGGCACCGCCGACGACCTGCCGGTCGGCGGCCATGCCGCCGACCACCTGTGGATGCACTTCACGCGGATGTCGGCCTACGCGAACAAGCCGGTGCCGACCATCGAGCGCGGCGAGGGCGCCTACATCTGGGACACCAACGGCAAGAAGTATCTCGACGCCCTGTCCGGGCTCTTCGTCGTGCAGGCCGGGCACGGCCGTGCCGAGCTGGCGGACGCGGTCGCGGCTCAGGCGCGCAAGCTGGCCTTCTTCCCGATCTGGTCCTACGCCCACCCGACGGCCATCGAGCTGGCGGACCGGCTCGCGGCGGAAGCACCCGGGGACCTGAACAAGGTGTTCTTCTCCACCGGCGGCGCCGAGTCGGTGGAGACGGCGTGGAAGGTGGCCAAGCAGTTCTTCAAGCTGACGGGCAAGCCCAACAAGCACAAGGTCATCTCCCGCGCCATCGCCTACCACGGCACGACCCAGGGCGCGCTCTCGATCACCGGGGTGCCACCGTTCAAGGCGCCGTTCGAGCCGCTCGTGCCCGGCACCTTCCGCGCTCCCAACACGAACTTCTACCGGGCCCCGGAGCCCTACGCGCACGACGAGAAGCAGTTCGGGCTCTGGGCCGCGAACCGGGTGGAGGAGGCCATCCTCGACGAGGGCCCGGATACCGTGGCGGCCGTCTTCGTGGAGCCGGTGCAGAACGCGGGCGGCTGCTTCCCGCCACCGCCCGGGTACTTCGAGCGGTTGCGGGAGATCTGCGACACCTATGACGTGCTGCTGGTCTCCGACGAGGTGATCTGCGCCTACGGCCGGCTGGGCACGATGTTCGGGGCGCAGAAGTTCGGCTACCAGCCCGACATGATCACCAGCGCCAAAGGCCTCACCTCGGGCTACTCCCCGCTCGGCGCCACCCTGGTCTCCGACCGGGTCTTCGAGCCCTTCAACCACGGCACCACGGTGTTCCCGCACGGCTACACCTTCGGCGGCCACCCGGTCTCGTGCGCGGCGGCGTTGGCCAACCTGGACCTGTTCGAGCGGGAGGATCTGCTGGGCAACGTGCTGCGCAACGAGAACGCCCTCCGCCAGACCCTGGAGAAGCTGCTGGACCTGCCGATCGTCGGCGACGTCCGCGGCGACGGCTACTTCTACGCCGTCGAGCTGGTGAAGGACAAGAGCACCAAGGAGACGTTCAGCAAGGCCGAGTCCGAACGCATCCTCCGCGGCTACGTCTCCGGGGCCCTGTACGAGACAGGCCTGTACTGCCGTGCCGACGACCGCGGCGACCCCGTCGTCCAGGTTGCGCCGATGCTCACCTCGGGGCAGGAGGTGTTCGACGAGATCGAGCAGAAGCTCCGCCACGTGCTGTCCGAGGCCTGGTCACTGGTCTGAGTCGCTCCTCGAGCAGCCCTGGCCCAGCCGCAGCGAGGCCAGGGCGCGCCGCAGGTTGTCGAGACCGTCGACGAGCTCACGGCGGAGCTGGTCGGCGAGGTCGGTGCGCAGTGTGGCCTCGGCGAGCCGGACGGTCTCCTCGCTCACCGCGAGGCGCGGGAAGGCCTGGTGGGCGACCCGACCCAGCGACCAGCCGTGGCGGAACCCTGCGGTCGATCCCACCTCGGTGAAGTACCGGGCCACGTACGGTTCGGTCAGCTCCTCCTGGCCGGGGAGGAAGAAGCCGTCGCCGGTCGCGTACACCTCGTAGGCGCTGGCACTCGACGGACGCATCAGCAGCTGCCACGCCGCCTCCTTCGCGGCATCTGTCGGCACGGAGGCACGGGCACGGGCCGCGTGCACGGCCGCTGAGGAGGAGGGGTCGTCCAGCAGCGTCCGGTCGATGATCGCCGGGTCGGCGCCGAGCGCGGCGAGCCGCTCGACCATGCTCCAGGTCAGCTCGGCGTCCAGCACCAGGCCGGCCGGCAGCTCCCGTCCTTCGGACCAGGCGGTCAGCAGGGGGACCTCGTCGGCGGTGTCGACGGCTAGGCGGAACGCGGCCAGCTGTCGGTCCGACCCAGCGTCAGCGGCCGACAGGACCGCCCGCGCCGTCGCGTTCACCCGGGCCAGCCGCTCCGCGCGTTCGGTAGGCGGGCTGAACGGGCCGGCCAGGTCGGAGGCGGCGTAGCCGAGCACAGCGCTGAGCAGCACCTCCGACTCCTGCTGCAACACCGACCGGCACAACAGGTCCAGGGCGCCGCGGGAGTCGAGGCTGCCGTCACGGACGGCGTCGCGGATCGCGTTGTCCACGACCACCAGCACGGTCTCATCCCGCAGCTGGGGCAGGACCGCCGCGACGTCGGACCAACCCTCCGCCCCGAAGCGCACCTTGGCCCAGGTGGCGTCGCAGGCGTCCGGCACCACCAGCAGGGTCTCGGTCGGGATGTCGACCGTGGTCGACCGACCCCGAACGGCCAGCTCGGCGAGCGGGCTCACGTCCCCCGTCGCGTCGATGCCGGCAACCGTCACGGCGTGCACCCGATCGGACGGGCCTCCGCCGGGAGCCGTTGCCGTGACGAGGACGTCCGGCCGGGTGCCGTCGAGATCCAGGACGTCCATCCCCGTGGTCTGCAGCCAGGCGGCCGCCCACTCCTCCAGGTCGACCGCCCCGGCGGCACTCCAGCAGGCGATCAGCTCCGCGAACTCGGCGTTGCCGTAGGCGTAGCGCTCGAAGTAGGCACGCAGTCCGGCGAGGAACACCTCGTCGCCGAGATAGGCGACGAGCTGCCTGAGCACGGCCGCGCCCTTGGCGTAGCTGATCCCGTCGAAGTTCTGCAGCGCGGACACCGCGTCCAGCGACGCGGTCACCGCCACGGGGTGGGTGCTGGGCGCCTGGTCGGCCACCGAGCCCCAGTGCTTGCGGCGGATGCCGAACTCGGTCCACTGCGGGTACTGCGTGGCCTCCGAAGAGCACCGGTGCCCCATGTACTCGGCGAAGGACTCGTTCAGCCACAGGTCGTCCCACCAGCGCATCGTCACCAGGTCCCCGAACCACTGATGGGCCATCTCGTGGGCGATCACGCAGGCTCGGCTGCCCCGCTCGGCCTCCGTCGCCCTCCCGCGGAAGATGTACTGGTCGCGGAACGTCACACACCCCGGGTTCTCCATGGCGCCGGCGTTGAAGTCCGGCACGAACGCCTGGTGGTACTCCCCGAAGGGGTACCGCACCCCGAAGAGGCGGTGGTAGTAGTCGAAGCTCTGGCTCGTCACCGCCACCAGGTCGGACGCCTCCGCCTCCAGCTCGGCGCGGAGCGAGGCCCGGGCGTGGAATCCCAGCCGGATGCCGTCGTGCTCGGCCACCACCGTCGCGTAGGGGCCCGCCACCAGGGTCACGAAGTAGGTCGACAGGGGGTGGGGCGCCGTGACGGTCCAGCGACCCGCCTCGGAGGTCGAGCTCGGCCCGTTGCCGAGCACCGTCCAGTCGGCCGGCGCGGCGACCTCGAACCGGTAGGAGGCCTTGAGGTCGGGCTGGTCGAAGCAGGCGAACCAGCGCGGCGCGGCGTTCAGGAACGACATCGCGTACAGGTAGGTGCTGCCGTCTGCGGGGTCGACGTGCCGGTGCAGCCCCTCTCCGTCGGTGGAGTAGGCCATCCGCCCTTCCACCACGAGGGTGTTCTGCGGCTGGAGGTCGGCGAGCGGGATCCGTCCCTCGGCCCAGTTCGCCGGGTCCAGCGCGACGCCGTTCAGGATCGCCGACACCAGCTCGTGGCCCTGGAAGTCGACAAAGCTCTCGCTACCCGAGCTCGCGAACTCCAGCGTTGCCCGCGACGTGAAGAGGTCGGCCTGGGTTTCGGTCAGGTCGAGCTCGACGAGCACCGACCCGACCCGGAGCTGGGCCGCGCGGGCCTGGGCCTCCGTGCGCAGCAGGCTGCGGGCGGCCGCGGCACCGCTCACACGCCCCACCCGAACTCCGCCGCCGGCGCCAGCGGCGTCGCCGGGTAGCGGTGGGCCACCCTGACGGCTGGTGCGGTGACGGGTGGGACAGGGCTGGGCACGCGCGGGCTCCGAATCTGCAGCAGGGGTGGGCCGCCAGTCTCGCAGCCTCCGACTCACAGCCGACAGGACGGGTCATCATGGGCCTGTGAGTCTGACCGTGCGCCGTCTGGAGCTTCGCGACGCGGAGGTCGCCCGCCGCCTGGGGTGGGAGGCCTTCGGGGTGCCGAGCACCCTTCCCACAACCCCGGCCACCCTGGAGCGGCCCGGCATGACCTGGTTCGGCGCCTTCCAGGACGGTGCGCTGGTCGCTCGGATGGTCGACCGCGACTACCACTCCTGGTTCGGCGGCGCCCTCCTGCCCACCTGCGGTATCGCCGGTGTCACGGTGGTCGCCGAGTCGCGGGGCAGCGGCTCGCTGACGCCCTTGTTCACGTCGACCCTGGAGCATGCCCGGGCGCGCGGGGCGGTGATCTCCACCCTGTTCCCCACCGCGCCGGGCATCTACCGTCGGTTCGGCTACGAGCTGGTCGCCGACTTCGTCACGGTTCAGCTGTCCACGGCCGCCCTGACCGCCGTGGCTCGGCCGGCGACCACCACGAGCCGGCGGGCGGTCGACCGGGACATCCCGGCCATCCGGCGGCTCTACGACGGCTGGGCGCGGGCACAGAACGGCCCGCTCTCCCGGCGAGGGGTGAGCTTCGATGCCACGGCGGGCGACCTGCTGACCGGCTTCACCGGCGTCACGGTCGCCGAGGACGGCGGGAAGCTGGTCGGTTACGCACTCTGGAACCGGGGTCAGGGCTACGACGAGACATCCGCGCTCGACGTCCCCGACCTGCTGGCGGCGACCCCGGATGGCTACCGGGCCCTGCTCCGGGTGCTCGGCAGCTTCGCCACGGTTGCGCCGACGACGCGCATCGACACCTCGGGGGACGACCTGGCCCGGCTGGTGCTGCCCTCGGTGGGCTGGCAGGTCCAGCACTCCTCCCCCTACATGCTGCGGGTGCTGGACGTGCCCGGGGCCTTCATGGCGCGGCGCTACGCCCCTGCGCTTCGGGCCGAGCTCGACTTCACCCTGACCGGTGACTTCCTGGCCGGGTTGGACGGCAGCTACCACCTGTCGGTCGCCGACGGCCAGGCCGAGTGTGTCCGGACCACCGAATCGGCACGGGTGCTCACTCCGAGGGGGCTTGCTCTGCTCTTTGCCGGCGCCCAGTCCTCGGCGAATCTGCGGACGGCAGGGCACCTCCGCGGTGGGGACCGCGAGCAAGACCTGGACTGGGATGCGCTGATGGGCGGCCGCCAGCTGCACATCCGCGACTACTTCTGAGCTCTCGCCCCCGGTGTGAAATGCGGTGGCCGGGTCGAGATTGCCGGATTCTTGAGTGATTCCTGAGGCGGTGCTGCAGACAGCAACAGTTGCGCCGGAGGTCCGACTCCGAACCTATTCCTGACGAGCTCGGGGGCCCATCAGGAAAGGACACATCATGATCTCCGCACACCAGGCGGACTGGGCCGCAGCAGCCAAGTGCCGAGGCACCGGGGACGTGCTTTTCGCGCAGGGGGCTGAGCAGCGGCGCGTCCGTGTCCTCTGCGACGGCTGCCCCGTGAAGCGCGAGTGCCTGGCTGAGGCGCTCGACGACCGGATCGAGTGGGGCGTCTGGGGCGGGATGACCGAGCGCGAGCGCCGGCACCTGCTGAGGACCCGTCCCGACGTCACCTCCTGGCGGGCAGTCCTGCTGCAGGAGTCGAGCGCGGGCCGCTGAGCATCCCGACCGAGCTCAACCGCCGGTGCTGGTCCGGCGAGGGCCGGCGCCAAGAGGCCGAAGGTGACGCGGCTCACCCTGCTCCCAGGGCGACACGCCGCGTCGTCCACACCCGGCATCTCCTAGCCTTGGTGGCTACGCTGCGCGGGCGGTGCGGCCGCGGCCCGTCGACCGCGTCGGCGGGTCGGCAGCCGCAGCGCGGCGCGCAGCCGTCTGAGCCAGCACGGGTTGCGAGGATGGGAGACGCATGGGCGCCAAGGCTTGGTGGTGGTCCATTCCTGCCATCGGGGTTGCGCTGGCACTGGTCGGGGCGACCCTCGTCGAGGTCGTCCCACTGGGGCGCTCAGGGTCAGCGGGATCGACCGACGCCCCCGTTCCAGTCACGAGCGGCCCGACGCCGCATGCCGGCCCCGGGGAGGCCGCGGCCAGGTACGGCTGGGGCCAGGTGGTCGCGGGAGACGAGTTCAACTACCAGGGCCCGCCGGACTCGCGGCGATGGCGGGTATACGACAGTCCCGGCCACGCCGGCCAGGGTAAGCGGCGTCCTTCGGCCTGGCAGGTCGACGGAGCTGCGGCGACCGTGACGGGGGACGCCGAAGGCACCACCGGCGGGATGGCGTACCGCGACGGCCAGAAGCACGGCCGCTGGGAAGCCCGGATGAAGCTCGATGTCCGAGCCCGCAACTACCACCCCGTCATCCTCCTGTGGCCCGACGTCACCACGGCCGAGTGTCCCGAGGTGAATTTCGCCGAGGGCACCAACAACACGACATTGGCCAAGTTCTTCCTCCACTACCGCTGCGGGGAGGGGGGAAAGAGCCGCGCCACCAGGAGCCTGGACATGACCAGGTGGCACAACTATGCGGTCGAGTGGACGCCGACACACATCACCGGCTACATCGACGGCTACCCGTACTTCGTCGACAGCAACCGTGACCATCTGCCCCAGGTGTCGATGCACCCGTGCATCCAGCTCGACTGGTTCCCCACCAAGGCGAGGACGAGAAAAACGACCATGAGCGTGGACTGGATCCGCGTCTACCGGATCCCGGACGAGGCGGGCGCCGCCTGAGCTCGAAGGGACGGTGAGCTCATACGGTCACCCGTGACGGTGTCCGCGTGTCGATGGGCCACCCTCCACTGCCCGCTCTCGCGCCGATACACCTGCGTGGCTCGCAAGGTGTAGCTGCGGGGCTGGCCGTCGACGGAGACCGAGGTGTGCTCGAGGCCAGCGGTGTAGGCCATGTCACCCGTCATGTCCCAGGCCTGGAGCTCGAACCTGAACGAGGTGCAGTCGGAGAAGCTTCGTTCCAGGAACGCGAACGTCTCCTCCACCTCACGCGGCCCGTAGGCGTTACGGAAGGCACCCAGAATGCTGACCGGTTCCTCGCCTGACCAGAGCCGTCGACGTGGGTCGGCGTCGCCGTTGTGCAGCGCCACCTCCGCGTCGTACAGCGTGGTCTCGACCCAGGCCAGGAAGTCGTCGCGCTCGTCCATGACCAGATGATGGCGCTTCTTCTGCCTTCGGTCAGACGTTGAACCGGAACTCGACTACGTTGCCGGAAGGCCTCATACGGGATCGCAGAGGCACGTGCCGTTCGCGCTCAGAGCGGTGAAGCAGACTGGGCACACGCGCGGCGGATCGCTCGAGTTGGCCAACGCAGGCGCACAGGTTTGGCACGCCTTCACTGTGCGCATTTCCTTGTCGGTGGCTTCCCGGACGTATGACACCGGGTCCGCAGCCCTGTCGCGGTCGGGGGTGTCATCGGCAGGATCGATGATCCGGTAGAAGTGGATGCAGTCCCGTAGATGCCGCCGGCAGTCTGCGTGAAGACGGCCGTCGGCGTCCATGGGCACCCAGCGCTGGGGGTCAGACCTTGTAGCCGTTTCTCTGTTCACTTGATTGCCTTCCCCCCTGATGTTGATCCAAACCGGAACTCGACGACGTCGCTGCTCACTCGTCCAACCCCACGAAGTCGATCCACACACTCTCCAAGCCCGTGTCCTCCACACTGTCGGTCGAAACAATCACCCGCGTGCTGGTGCTCGGGGCCGGAAGCACAACTTCCCCATCGGCGTCACCGAGAGAGATGCGCTCATCGGCGGTGCGAAAGACGACATCACACAGGACCCGTCGTGCTGAGTCCTCAGGTTCGACGAGGGAGCGCACGTAGAAGGTGGCGGTGGCCCAGTCCCAGTCCCCCTCGAACCTCTCGGCGCCGATGTCCTGAGCATGTCGCACGCCGATGGCGATCACACCCTCCCCGACAGCCACGGGACGATCGTCCAGGCTGTCTGGCACTTGTGCGCTCAGATTGCCCAGCAGCGCGACGCCCCAGTGCCACGGCCTCCTGAGCCTCATCTCGCTGAGCGGTTGCACGCGCACTAGCCCTTCGGTCAGACGTTGAACCGGAACTCGACGACGTCCCCGTCGGCCATCACGTAGTCCTTGCCCTCGAGCCGAACCTTGCCCTTGGCTCGGGCGGCCTGCAGCGACCCGGCCGCGACGAGGTCGTCGAAGCTGACCACCTCCGCCTTGATGAAGCCCTTCTGGAAGTCGGTGTGGATCACCCCGGCCGCCTCGGGAGCCGTCGCCCCCTTCGGGATCGTCCACGCTCGGGACTCCTTCGGCCCTGCGGTCAGGTAGGTCTGCAGCCCCAGCGTGTCGAAGCCGACCCGCGCCAGCACATCGAGACCCGGTTCGGCGATGTCCATCTCGGCCAGCAGCTCGCGGGCCTCCTCGGGCTCCATCTCGACGAGCTCGGACTCGATCTTGGCGTCGAGGAAGATGGCCTCGGCCGGCGCGACGGCCGTCCGCAGCCGTTCCAGCAGCGCGGCATCCCCCAGCTCGTCGGTGTCACAGTTGAAGACGAAGAGGAACGGCTTGGCGGTGAGCAGGAACAGCTCCCGCAGCGGCCCACGGTCCAGCCCTGCGGCGTAGATACCCCGGCCGGAGTTCAGGACCTCGTAGGCCTCCTTCACCGCCGCCACCGTGGCCGCCTTGTCCTTGTTCATCCGGGCTTCCTTCTCCAGACGTGGGAGCGCGCGCTCAACGGTCTGGAGGTCGGCCAGGATCAGCTCGGTCGAGATGGTCTCGATGTCGTTCGGCGGGTCGACGGCGCCGTCGACGTGGCTGACGTCGGGGTCCCTGAACACCCGGGTGACCTGGCAGATCGCGTCGGCCTCGCGGATGTGGGAGAGGAAGGCATTCCCCATCCCCTCCCCCTGGCTGGCGCCACGGACGATGCCGGCGATGTCGACGAAGCTGACCGTTGCCGGGACGATGCGGTCGGAGTGGAAGAGGTCTGCCAGGACGGCGAGCCTCGGGTCAGGGACCCCGACCACGCCGACGTTGGGCTCGATCGTCGCGAACGGGTAGTTGGCCGCCAGCACGTCGTTGCGGGTCAAGGCGTTGAACAGGGTCGACTTGCCTGCGTTGGGGAGTCCGACGATGCCGATGGTAAGAGCCACGGGCGTCAAGGATACGGGCTCGGCGGAGGCGGCAGCGCAACGAGAACGGCCGTCAGGCCAGGCGGCGGGCTCAGCCAGGGAGAGCGAAGAAGGCGGCAACCGCTCGAGCCAGCCACCAGGGGTCCTGGGTGCCCGCCAGCTCCCGGGCCGAGTGCATCGACAGCAGCGGCGGTCCGACGTCGATGGTGGCGATGCCCAGCCGGGTGGCTGTCAGCGGGCCGATGGTGGAGCCGCAGGGCAACGCGTTGTTGGAGACGAACTCCTGGGTGGGAATGCCGGCGCTTCGACAGGCCCGGCGCCACAGACCGGTGCCGGAGGCGTCGCTGGCGTAACGCTGGTTGGCGTTGAGCTTCAGCAGCGGACCACCGTTCAGTAGCGGCTGGTTGGCCGGGTCGTGCCGACCCGGGTAGTTGGGATGGATCGCGTGGCCGGCGTCGGCGGAGAGGCAGCTGGAGCGCGCCATCGACCGGTGCCGCTCGTCGGTGCCGGCGCCGAGTGCGGTCAGGGTCCGGGTCAGCACGTCAGCGAGGATCGGGCCGGCGGCACCGGAGCGGGAGCCGCTGCCCACCTCCTCGTGGTCGAAGGCGGCGACGAGCTCGATGTGCGGGCCCCCGGGCGAGGTGATCAGTGCGGTGAGGGCGGCGTGCACGCTGCTCAGGTTGTCCAGCCGCCCTGCCGCGAAGAACTCGTCGTGGGGGCCGAAGACGGTCGGCGGCGCCGTGTCGAAGGCGACGAGGTCGTAGCCGTCGATCTCGGACGGGGCGCACCCTGCAACGTCCGCGAGATGCTCCAGGACGGAGAGGCCGCGGTGGCCGACGCTCCACACCGGTGCGGTGTGCTGCTGCTTGTCCAGCCGGACCCCGTCCTCGTTGACAGCGCGGTCCAGGTGGATGGCGAGCTGCGGGATGCGCATGATCGCCTCGGTCCTCAGCAGTTGGACGCTGCCGTCAGTCATCACCAGCCGCCCGGCGAGCCCCAGCTCCCGGTCGAGCCAGGAGTTGAGCAGCGGTCCGCCGTACACCTCCACGCCCAACTGCTGCCAGCCGTAGGCGCCGAGGTCGGGTCGGGGCTTGAGCTTGAAGGTCGGGGAGTCGGTGTGCGCGCCGACGATGCGGAACGCCGTGGTCGGACCGGCGCCGTCGGGGATCCGCCAGGCCAGCAGCGCGCCGTCACGCACCAGGAAGTGCCCGCCCGGGCCGGCGTCCCAGGCAGCCGCCTCGTCCTGGGCCGCGAACCCTGCCGCCGCCAACCGACGCGCCCCCTCGGCGGCCGCGTGGAAGCTGGACGGCGACGCCTGCACGAACGCTCCGAGGTCGTCGATGTGCTCGAGGGCGGTCATGTCGGCCAACCGTATCGTCCGGCGCCGCCGGTGGCCGTAGCCGGCGCTCACCGGCCGGGCGGTGCGGCCTCCCCGGTTTTGTCAGTCGGGGCCTGCAAGATCGAGGCATGGACGGGTTCACGGTCACCGCGATGGTGTGTGGGTTGGTGCTGGGGCTGCTGGTCGGCGCCCTCACCGCCCTGATGCTGGCGCGGTCCCGACGGGAGGTGCAGTCGGCCCAGCTGGAGTCCCAGCTGGCGCAGGCGCGCACCGAGCTGGCGAACGCCCACGCCGTCGCCGCGGCTGCCCGCGGGGAGGCGGCGCAGGCCCGGATGGAGACCGCTCAGGCGCGCTCGGAGACGGCCCAGGTCAGGACGGAGGCCGAGCGCAGCCGGGCCGACCTCGCGGAGGTCCGGGCGGAGTCCGCCGGCGACCTGGCCGAGGCGCGGACGGAGGCCGCGAACGCGCAGGCCGAGGCCGCCGAGGTCTCGGCCGCTGTCGCTCGAGCGCAGGCGGAGCGGGATGCGGCCCTCGAGCGGGCGAAGGCGATAGCCGCCGACCGGGAAGCGATGCTCAACCACTTCAAGGTGCTCTCCGCCGAGAGCCTGGACCGTCAGGGCAAGACCGCCGACGCCCACGCCGAGCAGCGGCTACGCGCCACGGAACAGCTGATGCAGCCGGTGCGGGAGAGCCTGGAGCGGTTCAACAGCCGGCTGACGGAGGTCGAGAAGGAACGCGTCGCCATGTCGACCGACCTGAAGAACCAGGTGCAGACCGTGCAGCAAACCGGCGAGACTCTCCGGCGGGAGACCACGGCGTTGGTCACGGCGCTGCGCAAGCCTCAGGTCCGTGGCTCCTGGGGTGAGGTGCAGCTCAAGCGCGTGGCCGAGCTGGCCGGGATGATCGAGCGCTGCGACTTCGACCTGCAGCACACGACGCGCGCCGACGACCGGACGATGCGACCGGACATGCGCGTGCATCTGGCCGAGGGCAAGCACATCTTCGTGGACTCGAAGGTGCCGCTGAGCTCGTTCCTGGAGGCCGCGGAGGCCGACGACGAGATGCTGAAGGCCGAGGCGCTGGCACGGTACGGCCGCCACGTCCGCACGCACGTGGACCAGCTGTCGTCCAAGCAGTACTGGAAGGCCGCGGAGACGCCCGAGTTCGTCGTCCTCTTCCTGCCCAACGAGATGTTCTTCACCACGGCCCTGGATCAGGTGCCGGACCTGTACGACTACGCGGCGCAGCGTGACGTCGTGCTGGCCACGCCGACCACGCTGATCGGCATGCTGCGGGCCGTGGCATACGGGTGGAAGCAGGCGGCTCTGGCGGAGAGCGCGGCGGAGGTGTTCAAGCTGGGACGCGATCTGCACGAGAAGCTGGGCTTGATGGGGAACCGGTTCGACAAGCTGGGGCGCGCGCTGCGCACCTCCGTGAACGCCTACAACGAGACCATCGCGACCGTGGAGGGCACGGTCCTGGTCCGGGCGCGCAAGTTCCGCGACCTCAAGGTGAGCGAGAAGGAGCTGGAGAGCCTGACGCCGGTGGATGAGTCGGTGCGTCAGATCCAGGCGGCGGAGCTGGTCGAGGACGCCGTGAAGGTCCAGCCGATGGTGGGCCGCAGCAGCCGTCGCCGGACCCACCCGGTGGAGTCGTCGGTTCCGGAGGCCGCGGAGCTCGTCCGGCCGGAGCCGGACCTGCTGGAGCTGATCGACAGCACGTCCACGGCAGGCGGCGAAGCCGAGCGCGCCTCATCCTGAGGCCGACTCAGGTCGGTGACGGCGCGCCCCTTCCGGAGGCGACTGCGCCCTCAGTCGTTGACGGCACCCTTGCGGAGGTCGCGACGGAGCTCGGGTGGAAGCGCGAAGACGAGGGACTCCTCGGTCAGCCGCTCCTCCTGGGCCACCGGGAAGCCGCGGGACACCAGGAGGTCGAGGACACCCTGCACGAGGTCGTCGGGAACCGAGGCACCGCTGGTCACGCCGACGCTGGAGACTCCCTCGAACCAGGCGGGGTCCACCTCGCCGGCGTTGTCCACCCGGTAGGCGGCGCCGGCGCCGGCCTCCAGCGCCACCTCGACCAGCCGGACCGAGTTGGAGGAGTTGGCCGACCCGACGACGATCACGAGGTCGCTGCGGACGGCGATCTGCTTGATCGCCAGCTGACGGTTGGACGTGGCGTAGCAGATGTCGTCGCTCGGCGGGTCCATCAGCTGCGGGAACTTCTCCCGCAGCCGGTCCACCGTCTCCAAGGTCTCGTCCACGCTCAGCGTGGTCTGGCTGAGCCAGGCGACCCGGCTGGGGTCCTGCAGCTCGACTGCCGCCACGTCCTCGGGCGACTCCACCAAGGTGATCCGGTCGGGGGCCTCGCCCGTGGTGCCCTCCACCTCCTCGTGACCGGCGTGGCCGATCAGCAGGATCTCCCGTCCCTCACGGGCGAAGCGCCGCGCCTCGTGGTGCACCTTGGTGACCAGCGGGCAGGTGGCGTCGATCGCCTTCAGCCCCCGCTCCGCCGCCTCGGCGTGCACCGCGGGTGACACCCCGTGCGCTGAGAAGACCACCGTGGCGCCGCGCGGAACCTCCGCGAGCTCCTCGACGAAGACGGCCCCGCGCTCCTGCAGGTTCTCCACCACGTGGCGGTTGTGCACGATCTGCTTCCGCACGTAGACGGGGGCGCCGTACGTGTCGAGCGCCTTCTCGACCGTCACCACGGCTCGGTCCACGCCGGCGCAGTAGCCACGGGGGGCAGCCAGCAAGACCTGCTTTCCGCCGTCGGGCCCTGACCCCGGCGCAGCAGGTGTCGTCAGGCCGGGGCTCACGGTCTCGGTCATGGCCGCCATTCTAGGCGCTCGGCCGCGTGCAGCCCGGCGCTGTCGGCGGCGGCCACTAGGCTCAACGCGTGCCTCTGGAGTCCTCCCCCGAGAACCCGCAGCCGCTGCGGAAGGTCACCCATCTGGTCCGGGGCTGGATCGAGCGGCTGGGTGCCGTCTGGGTCGAGGCCCAGCTGATCGAGATCAACCGGCGCTCCGGCAGCCGCACGATCTTCCTGACCCTGCGGGACAAGCTGGCCGACGTCTCGGTGGCCGTCACGGTCTCCCCCACCACGCTCGACGCTGCCGGCCCCCCGACCGAAGGCGCGACGGTGGTGGCCCGGCTGAAGCCGTCCTACTTCGAGAGCTCCGGACGTTTCTCCTTCTCCTGCGACGCCATCACCCCGGTCGGCGAGGGCCAGCTGCTCGCACGGCTGGAGCAGACCAAGCGGCTGCTGCAGGCCGAAGGGCTGTTCGACCGGGCCCGCAAGCGGCCGCTCCCCTTCCTGCCGCGGGCCGTCGGGTTGATCACCGGCGCGAACAGCGCAGCGGAGCGAGACGTGGTCGAGAACGCCCGCCGCCGTTGGCCCGCCGTGCGGATCGAGACGCGCTACGCCCTGGTTCAGGGTCCGCAGGCAGGCGAGCAGCTGATCAGCGCTCTGGGCCAGCTCGACCGACACCCCGACGTGGAGGTCATCGTTCTTGCCCGCGGGGGCGGCTCCCTGGAGGACCTGTTGCCGTTCTCCGACGAGGGGCTGGTGCGAGCAGTGGCAGCCTGCCGAACGCCCGTGGTCAGCGCGATCGGCCACGAGACGGACAATCCGATCCTCGACCTGGTCGCGGACCACCGCGCCTCCACCCCGACCGACGCCGCGAAGCGGGTGGTGCCGGACGTCGCCGAGGAACGAGCCCGGCTCGAGCAGGCCCGCACGCGGTTGGAGCAGGCGGTGAGGCAGCAGCTGCGGCGCTGCCAGGACAGCCTCGACGCCCTGCGCTCGCGGCCGGTTCTCACTGACCCGACCGCGACGTTCGCGATGCGGCACGAGCAGCTGGAGGGTCTGCGGCACCGCGGCGAACGGGCCCTCGCCGGCAGGCTGCAGCATGAGCGCACCAGCATCGAGCACCATCTGGCACGCGTCCGGGCGATGTCACCGAAGGCGACCCTGGAGCGCGGCTACTCGATCCTGGTCGGGCCCGAGGGTCACGCCGTCACCTCCGTGGCCGAGATCGACGAAGGGGACGACCTGCTCGCCTACCTGCTGGACGGCCAGCTGGTGCTCGAGGCACGCGAGGTCCGCCCGGGCAGGTTAGGAGCAGCATGACCGAGAAGAGCAGGGCCGGCGAGGACGCAGAGCTGACCTACGAGCAGGCCCGCGACGAGCTGGTCCAGGTGGTGCAGCGGCTGGAGTCCGGCGGCGTGCCGTTGGACGAGTCGCTGGCCCTCTGGGAGCGCGGGGAGCACCTGGCAGCGGTGTGCCAGCAGCGGCTGGACGGCGCGAAGGCGAAGGTGGACGCAGCGCGGGCACGGGCGTCGTCGAGCCCGGACGCCGGCTAGCGCGCGAGTGCTCTCAGTCCGCGCCAAGCGTGGCGGCGAACGACTCCAGGTCGGCGTAGGGCAGATCGCCCGTGACAACGGTCGTCGAGGCCGGGGTCACCAGCACCAGGGACCGGGTCCGTTCGTCGTCGCTGATCCGGCGCTCCCACCGCTGGCCCTGCAGCGTGCTTTGGCCGTCGGGTAACCCCTTGCGGGTCCTGTCCCTCACCAGGTCCGGGCCCTGGAGGTCGCCCTGGTCGAGCTCGAGGTAGGTGCCGGTGGAGTCGAGGAACCCTAGCTGCCACAGGTTACGCGGCGACGGATCCCCGTTCAGCACAGGCTGGCCCAGGGGCACCCAGCTGGCCTTGGTCGGCCGCCAGTCCTGCGGGACGGCGCGGGGCGCCAGCACCGGGAACGGCGCCTGCTCGCGCGCCTGCGCCAGCAGCGGCGTCCACTCGACCGTCTTCACCGGCGCGTCGGGCGTCCGGGTGAAGAAGTAGGTGATGATCACGACCGGGATGAGGATGACCGCCAACGAGCGGATCATGTCTCCGGGGGTGGCGATCCTGGACGACGCGCGAGCCACGCCCTCATCCTCCCAGACCGACCCAACCCGACTCGCCGGACGAAGGCTGGGTCAGGAGCCGTCCTCGGGCTCCGCCACCTTGCGGTGCAGCTGAGCCTTGAGCTTGTCGGGCATCACCTTGGTCACCAGCTCCTGGGCCTTCGTGCCGAGCGAGGCCGCCACCACCCGGTCCTCGCCCTTCTGCATGGCCTGGTAGCCCTGCAGCGCGACCGCGGCCGGGTCGTCCTTCTTCGCCCGGCCCATCGGGGTGTCGTCCATCCCGGCCCGGTGGAAGAAGTTGGTCTCCGTCGGCCCCGGCATCAACGAGGTGATGGTGACGCTGCTGTCCTTGAGCTCGTTCTGCACCGCCTCCACCAGGGACTGCACGAAGGACTTCGAGGCGTTGTAGACGGCCTGGAAGGCTCCCGGCATGGTGGACGCGATCGAGGAGGTGACCAGCACCCGGCCGGCGTCGCGCTCGACCATGTCGGCCAGCAGCAGCCGGAGGAGGTGGACCGTCGAGCGCACGTTCAGATCCACCACCTCCAGCAGGTCGTCGAGGCCGGCATCCACAAAGGCTCCGCCCCGGCCGACCCCGGCGTTCAGCGCTGCCGCGTCAACCGGACGGCCGGTGGCGAGCACGGCCTCGTAGAGCGCCTGCGTCCCCTCGGACCTCCGCAGGTCCGTCCGGAACGTCCGCACCTCGACCCCCGCGCTCCGGCAGCGGGTCGCCGCCGCCTCCAGAGCGTCGTCCTCGGCGCAGAGCAGCAGGTCGAAGCCGTCGGCCGCGAACAGCAGGGCCAGCTCCAGGCCGATGCCACTCGAGGCTCCGGTGACGACGGCGAACGGCGAGTCGGTCATGCTGGTCCTTTCGCGAGGCTGGTGGTCATGGCGTGGGCATGCCGCCGTTGACGTGCAAGGTCGAGCCGCTGACGTAGCTCGACTCGGACGAGGCCAGGAAGACATAGGCAGGCGCCAGCTCGGCCGGCTGGCCGGGACGGCCCAACGGAGTGCTCTGGCCGAACTCCGGCAGGTCCTCGGTGGGTTGGCCGCCGGCCGTCTGCAGCGGCGTCCAGATCGGGCCGGGCGCCACCACGTTGACACGGATCCCCTTCGGCGCGAGCTGTTGCGCGAGGCCCTTCGAGAAGTTGTTGATGGCTGCCTTGGTGGAGGCGTAGTCGACGAGGTTCTCCGACGGCTGGTAGGCCTGGATGGAGGACGTGTTGATGATCGTGGAGCCCGGTGCCAGGTGCGGCAGCGCCGCCTTGGTGACGAGGAACATCGCGTACACGTTGGTCTTGTAGGTCAGGTCGAACTGCTCGTCGGACAGGTCGGTCAACGCCTCCACGTGCTGCTGCTTGCCCGCGTTGTTGACCAGGATGTCGAGCCCGCCCAGCTCGTCCACGGCCTTTGCGACCAGGTCTCGGCAGTAGCCGGCGTCGGTCAGGTCGCCGGGCAGCGCAACGGCCTTGCGACCGGCTTCGGTGATCAGGCTGACGATCCGCTGCGCGTCCTGCTCTTCCTCGGGAAGGTAGGACAGCGCGACGTCCGCCCCTTCACGGGCGAAGGCGATCGCGGTCGCTGCCCCGATGCCCGAGTCGCCGCCGGTCACGAGAGCCTTCCGACCGTTCAGCCGTCCGGTCCCCCGATAGGTCTTCTCGCCCAGGTCGGCCCGGTTCTCGAGCTCGGCGTCCAGGCCCGGCCCGGCCTGGTACTCCTCGGTGGTCTCGATGCCACGGTAGAGCGTGCTCGGGTCGGCGAAGGTGTACTGGTCGTTGGCCATCGTTCTCCTCAGGTCAGGACCGGGCTCGGCCGAGTCCGGCGGCGTCGTGGCGGCCGGCGGCGCGAGCTGCGCAGCCGGTGAGAGGTGGTCAGAGGGTGCTGGCGGGGACTGCCGCTGCTGCGGCCCTGCGCCGGAGCGACCCGCGACGGTGGAGCTCAGCCGGCAGGCGGCCGCTGGTTGAGGCGGCGGGCCGACAAGCGGCCCAGGATCGTGACGGCGCGGACGAGCGCCGCGGGGGCCGGCTTCAGCCGATCCTCGACCGTGTACCCCTGGACGGTGTCGGTACCGGACGCGGGCGGGCCGCCCGGCAACAGCCGAGCGGCCAGTCCGAGCGCCGCCGCAGTGGTGCTCGGCGCGAGCCCACTCACCCGGACCGCGATCTTGGTCATCAGGCTGAGCAGGACGAACGCGCGGCCGGCCAGGATGCCGTCGACGATCTTGGCGGCAGCCTTCTCCGGGTTCATCGAGACCAGCGGCAGGGTTGCCGAAGGGGCGAACCAGGCGTACTCCGCGCCCTGTCGCCCGGTGAACTCGGCTCGGAGGTGGGAACCCGTCCGCATCAGGCCGGGCGCGACGGTCGTCACCTTGACGCCCGTGCCGGCCAGCTCCGAGCGCAGGCCGCTGGAGAAGCCGACGGCTCCGAACTTGGCGGTGCTGTAGGGGAGCAGGTGCGGGACGGAGACCAGGCCGCCGATCGAGGTGATGATGCCGATCCGGCCGTACCCCCGGCCACGCATGGGACCGACGACGGCCAACGCCAGGTTGATCGGACCCCACAGCATGATGTCGATGGCCTCGGCGAAGTGCGCTCGGGTCAGCGAGGCGAGCGGACCCACCTGGATCACCCCGGCGACGAGGATCGCCACCTCGATCGGCCCGTCCTCCCGCTCGACCGACCCGACGAGGGCCTCCACGGCCGAGGCGTCGGCGACGTCGCAGACGGCTGTCCGGACCGGCACACCGTCCGCGGCCAGGGCCGCCTCAGCCTGGTCGAGCTCGGCCGCCGAGCGCGCACAGATCACCAGCCGATGACCTCGTCGTCCGAGGTCTCGGGCGATGGCCAGCCCCAGCCCCCGCGACGCCCCGGCCACCAGGGCCAGAGGAGCCGCCGCGGGCAGCGGGGACGGTGAGGTCATCGGCTGGGATCCTGGTCGGTCAGGACTGGGCCGCGTCCTGGACGTTGCCCTTGGCCTGCTGGGCCTGGCCCTTCACGTCCGAGGCCGCCGAGGCGCCCTCCTCCTGGACGGTGGTGGTGGCCTGCTGCGCCTGGTCCTTCACGTCCGCGGCCGCCGAAGCGCCCTCGTCCTTGACGTTGCTCACCGCGTCGGTGGCGGTCTCCTTGACGGCCTGGACGGCCTCCTGGGCCGGCTCCCGCAGGTTGGCAGCCACGTCCTTGGCGGCGTCGGTGATCCCGCTCTTCAGCGGCTCCGCCTTCGCCTTGACGTCGCTCGCCAGCTCCTTCTCCTTGCTGCTGGCCGGGATCAGCGAGCTGATCAGCAGGCCGGCGCCGAAGGCGATGAGCCCGGCGGCCAGGGGGTTGCCCTGGGTCCCCCGGCGGGCGAGTGCCGGAGCATCGGAGACCGCATCCCGGCCGGACGCGACAGCGCCCTGGACCGAACCGGCGACATTGTGCGCCCGGTCGGAGAGGTCACCAGCCACACCGTGAGCGGTGTCGGAGGCGCTGCCTGCCCCGCCCTGGACCTTGTCGGAGACGGCGCCGGTGACGCCATGCACCTTGTCCGACACGGTGTCCTGGGCGTCGGAGACCGAGCCCATGATCCGGTCCTTGAGCCCGACGCCCTTGTCCTTGACCTTGTCCACCTGGCGCTTGGCAATGTTCTTCGGCTTGGCGTCCTCGGCGAGGGCGTCGACGTCGTCGCTCAGCGCGGCCCGGGTGCGCTCGATCTCAGCGCGGATCTCGTCTGGGTTGCTGCTCACTGGTTCTTCTCCTCTTGGCCTTTGAGTGCGTTCGGGATCTTGCCGAGGGTCTCGGTCGTCCGCGGGACGCCGCGGACCCGGTCGAGCTCCTTCTTGCCCACGGAAGCGAGCACGGCGGCGATGATCGCCCAGATCGCGGCGACGATGAGGGCTGACCAGCCGTAGCCGATCTGGCTTCCGATCGCGACCCACAGCGCGATCGAGAGGAACAGCAGGACGAAGTAGCCCCCCAGCGCGGCGCCGGCCAGCAGGCCGATGCCCTTGCCCGCACGGGAAGCGGACTGGGCGGCCTCGGCCTTGGCCAGAGCCACCTCCTGCCGCATCAACGTGCTGAGGTCGCGGGTGACGTCGCCCAGCCGCTCACCGAGGGTGGGCTGCTCCTGACGTTCGGGCTCCAGGGATGAGGCGCCGCTGTTGTACGGGGTCGTCATCGGGGCAGATCACCTTGCCCGGGCTCGACGTAGCCGCCGACGGTGTCGTCGTAGGCGCGGGTGTCCTCGTAGGCGCGGGTCGCCGGGTAGCCCGTGTCGTAGGAGCCGGTCTCGTAGGTGCCGGTGGCGGCCCCGGTCGTAGCGGTCCCCGTCTCGTAGGCACCGGTCGTGTAGGCGCCGGTCTCGTACCCGGTGGTCACCGGGGCCGTGGTCGTGGCATAGCTGGACGCCGGCAGTGCCCGCGTCGCGTTCGCGGCCTTGGCGTCCTGAGCCTCGGCGGCGAGGCTGCGGCTGAGCCGCCCCACGACGACACCCGCCAGGGCGGAGCTGACCAGGAAGGTGACCGGCCGACGGCGTGCGAAGTTGCGGACCTGCTCGAGGATGTCCGAGGGCTGGCTCGTCTCGAGCTGGTGCGCGAGCGCACCGATCCGGCGAGCGCCCTCGTGGGCCAGGTCGGTGGCCGGGCCGGACTTGTCCGACTTGGAGGCCATGGTGCCGAGCTCGTCGGCGAAGGAGTGCACCAGCGAGCTGAGCTTCTGCTGCTGCGCACCGACCTGTTCGGTGAGCTGGTTGCGACCCTGGTGCAGCAGGTCCCTGACCTGGCCGGAGGCCTCAGCCGTCACCCGGCCCGCCTCGTCCTTCGCGACGTCGACGACCTGCTGGCCCTTGTCGACGGCGGTGTCCTTGACCGCAGCGGCCTGCTCCTTCGCCACACCTGCCACCTGCTGGCCCCTGTCGACCGCGGTGTTCTTCAGGTCGGCGGCCTCACCCTTGGCCGTGTCCTTCGTGGCGGACGTGGTGGAGGTCTCGCCGTAGCCGCTGGTCGCGGTGCTGCCGGCGGTCTCGTAACCGGTGGTGACCGGCTCGTCGAACTGTCCGTAAGGGGCGGCCGGGTCCGGAACGGGCTGACCCGCCCCGGTCGATCCGGCGCTCCACTCGCTCGTCTGCGGATCTTGATCCTGTCCCCCACTTGAGGGGACGTACGGCGACGAAGTCACGTGATCTCCAATCGACTAGTGCTTGATGCCGCGAGAGCGCAGCATCGATCACCCTGACCGTACCCTCCGCTTTACGGCGTAAACACTTGACCCCCCGAGGGCAGGTCGCCCTGGGGGAGGTTGGCCGCGCGGCCGGGCGGTCAGGGGCTGGATGGCCAAGTGCGGTTGCAGGTTCAACCGACCGACCCTTGGCAGAGACAGCCCGGGCCTGCCCCCGCTGCTCCGGACATTACCCATAGGCAGCCACAGCAAATCGGCTCGGCCCCCCCATCTCGCCCTCCGAGGAGCCGATCAACCCCGCCCGACTAGGCAACAGGGGAAGAGCACGCTATGGTCGAAAAGACGGTTGAGCAGTCTGCCGCATTCCTTTCGAATGTCAGGCAGGCCACAATGACGATCTCGATCACCCCTCAACTCAGTCCGGCCACACCCGCCCAGGTTCCCACCGAGCCGCCGACGCCCTCAGGCTCGCTGCTCCAGGACCCGGACGCCATCGTCGAACCCATCGAGCGCAACCCGCAGCTCCGGCGGGAGCGGTCCGCGCAGCTGACCGCCGACCTGCTGGTCGCCGACGAGACGCTGGCCAAGGAGCTTCGCCGCCGCCTGGTGCTGCTGCACCTGGACGCGGCGGAGTCGGTGGCCCGGCACTACAGCGGCCGCGGTCAGGACCACCAGGACCTCGTGCAGGTGGCGCGTCTGGGCCTGGTGGAGGCCAGTGTCCGCTATGACCCGTCACTGGGTTCCTTCCTCGGCTTCGCGCTGCCGACCATGATGGGCGTGATCCGCCGGCACTTCCGGGACCGCGCCTGGTCGGTCAAGCCTCCGCGTTGCATCCAGGAGAACGCGGCCGTGGTGGCTCGGGCCCGTGAGGACCTGACGCACGAGCTGCTCCGGTGGCCGACGGTGAGCGAGCTTGCCGACTACCTGTCGCTGACCGAGGACGAGGTCCGGGCGGCACGCCAGGTCGACGGCTGCTTCCAGGCTTCCTCCCTGGACGTGCCGGTCGGTCAGCGGGCGGAGTCGCTCGGGGAGAGCCTGTCGCAGGTGGAGTCCCGTTACGACCTCGTCGAGACCTCCGTCACGCTGGAGCCGGCGTACCGCCAGCTGAGCGAGCGGGACCGCCGGCTTGTCTACCTCCGCTTCTACTCCGAGCTGAGCCAGCGCGAGATCGCCGACGAGTTCGGGGTCAGCCAGATGCAGATCTCCCGCTGGCTGGTGCGCGTGCTCCGCTCGCTGCGGCAGTACCTCAGCGAGGACGACGAGCAGGTTCCCCTCGCCAGCTGAGGTGGCAATGGCGAACGCGGAGCCGGGGCCAGGAGAAACCCTGGTGCTGGCCCGCGGCCAGGGTCGGCACGGCGAGGTTGCGCTGCGCCGACGCGGCCAGGCGGGAACCGTGGTCCACGAGCTCATCGTGAACGGGGTCTTCGCGATGGACAGCACGGAGACCTCGAGCGAGCGCGAGCTCGCCCGGTTCGTGCCCACCGGCACGGCAGGCGCGCGGGTGCTCGTCGGCGGGCTGGGGCTGGGCTACACCGCGGCCGAGGTCCTGGACCAGCCCAACGCCGCCGAGGGCCGGGTGGACGTCGTCGAGCTGGAGCCACATCTGGTGGGGTGGGCGCGGGCCGGCCTGACCCCGGTGCTCAGCCGGGTCGCCGGCGACCCTCGCACCAGGCTCCACGTCGCCGACATCTCCGACGTCCTCCGAGGGGCGGCGGAGCCGTCCGGGCCCTGGGACGCCATCCTGCTGGACGTCGACAACGGTCCGGACTTCCTCATCCACGCTGACAACCGCGGCCTCTATGGCCGTCAGACGCTGCAGTCCGGCTATGACCGGCTCACGCCGGGCGGAGTGCTGGCCATCTGGTGCCAGGGGCCGGCTCCGGCGCTCCTCGAGACGCTCCAGACCATCGCGCCGTCGGCGCAGGAGCACCGTTACGCCGTCAGCCGGGAGGGTCGCGAGTTCTCCTACCTGATCTACACCGTCATCCGGGCGGCCGGTCCGTCGAGGCGCGTGGCCCCCTCGCCGGACGCTGAGCAACAATGACCTCCATGCCAGAGGACTTCCGGACCGAGCACGACACCATGGGGGACGTCCAGGTTCCCGCCCGCGCCCTGTGGAAGGCGCAGACCCAGCGCGCGGTCGAGAACTTCCCCATCTCCGGGGTCCCCATCGACCCCGCGCTGGTCGCGGCCCTGGGTCTGATCAAGGGCGCCGCGGCCCAGGTCAACGCCCGGCTGGGCGTGCTCACCGAGGAGCGGGCTGCGGCCATCGCCCAGGCCGCGGCAGCGGTGGCGGCGAACGCCCATGACGGCGAGTTCCCGATCGACGTCTTCCAGACCGGCTCCGGCACCTCGAGCAACATGAACGCGAACGAGGTGATCGCCTCGCTGGCAAGCCGGGAGCTCGGCGAGACCGTGCACCCGAACGACCACGTCAACGCATCGCAGTCCAGCAACGACGTCTTCCCGAGCGCGATCCACATCGCCGCCACCCAGAGCCTGGTGGACATGCTGGTGCCGGCCCTGCAGCAGCTCGAACACTCGCTGAGCAGGAAGGCGGACGAGTTCGGCACCGTGGTCAAGAGCGGCCGCACCCACCTGATGGACGCCACCCCCGTCACCCTCGGGCAAGAGTTCGGGGGCTACGCCGCACAGATCCGGTACGGCGTGGAGCGAGTCCAGGCCGTCGTCCCGCGGGTTGCCGAGCTGCCCTTGGGTGGCACGGCCGTGGGGACGGGCATCAACACCCCGCCCGGCTTCGCGCCCTCGGTGATCGCGATCATCGCCGAGCAGACGGGGCTGCCGCTGACCGAGGCGCGGAACCACTTCGAGGCCCAGGGTGCCCGAGACGCCCTCGTCGAGGCCTCGGGGGCGCTCCGCACGGTCGCGGTGAGCCTGAACAAGATCGCCAACGACCTGCGCTGGATGGGGTCGGGGCCGCGGGCCGGGCTCGGGGAGATCGCCCTGCCGGACCTGCAGCCAGGTTCCTCGATCATGCCGGGCAAGGTGAACCCGGTGCTCTGCGAGGCAACCGTGATGGTCTGCGCGCAGGTGATCGGAAACGATGCGGCGGTCGCGTTCGCTGGCGCCGCCGGGAACTTCGAGCTCAACGTCATGCTGCCTGTGATGGCCCGCAACGTGCTCGAGTCGATCCGGCTGGTCGCGAACGTCAGCCGGCTGCTCGCCGAGCGGTGCGTCGACGGCATCGTGGCCAACGTCGAGCACTGCCGGACCCTCGCGGAGTCCTCCCCCTCGATCGTCACCCCCCTCAACCGCTACCTCGGCTACGAGAACGCCGCCGCCGTCGCGAAACGGGCCCTCAAGGAGGGAAAGACGATCCGGGAGGTCGTCGTCGAGTCGGGCTTCGTCGACGACGGCAAGCTGACCGAGCAGCAGCTGGACGCCGCCCTCGATGTGCTGGCGATGACCCGGCCGCCGAGCTGACCGAGCCGCCGCGCCCCGACAGGTCCGCTACAGCGTCGCCCAGTAGGCCAGGTGGCTGCGGTGCAGCCACTGGTCCACCCAGCCGCGGTCGGGCTGGGCGGGTACCTCACTGCTGCCTTGGAGCCGGGTGAGGTCGGCGGTCGCCTCGTCGACGCGCGCCAGCACGTCCCGCAGCGGCACCTCCCCCCGGCGGACAGCCCGCAGGTAGGAGCGGTGCGGCTCTGGCACGGGCAGCGTGATCCGACCCGTGGTGAGCAGCTCCACCCCCTGGAAGCCGAGCCGGAGAGCGTGCATGGCGTACTTGGTGTCATAGCCGTGCAGGCTCACCAGCTCGGGCCGGTTCGTGTGGGCGCCCACCTCGCCGGTCATGGCACGGCGCTGCGCGTCCAGGTAGCCGAGGAACCGGTGAGCGGCGAGACCCGAGACGAAGCGGTGCGCGTTGGCTCTCAGCTCGAGCCCGACCCCGTTGCAGTAGACCACCTCCTCGTCGGGGACGAAGAGGACCAGCAGCACCGTCGGGCTCCCCGCGAGCGCGAGCCGTGACCACTTGCGAGCGGAGTAGACCAGGACATCCAGGTCGCCCGCCCCGGAGCGGTTGGCCAGACCCCCTGGCCGGTCCCAGGCGGTGTGCCGCTCGTACTGCTCGAACACCACGCTCCGCTCGGCGCCGTGCAGCCCGTCGCGGACCCGAGCGAGCCCGGTCACGAACTCCGGCGGCTCGAGACAAAGTCCCATCTCGTCCCGGTCGTCCTGCCCGGTGACCGAGGTGCCATGCACACCCGAGCCCACCTGGGTGCGGAGGAGGAGACCCTGCTCCGCCAGCCGACGCGCCTCCTCGGAGGCATGCCGGTGGGCGAACCCGGGAGGCAGCCGACGACCCTCGTCCGGCCAGGTCACGGGCACGGCCGGCTGCTCCGTCGAAGGTCCGGGGCCGGCTGGAGTCAGGCCTCGCCCAGGCTGATGTTGGCCATCCACGGCACCCCGAACCGGTCGGTCA
Organism: Friedmanniella sp.; assembly: GCA_045806705.1. GTDB lineage: Bacteria > Actinomycetota > Actinomycetes > Propionibacteriales > Propionibacteriaceae > Microlunatus. The sequence continues at coordinate 83,110 of JBJMIS010000020.1, read as the reverse complement.
GGGCCCCGTACTCGTCACCCCACATCTGCTTCTCCAGCGGCATCGAGATGTTGCCACCCTCGGCGAGCTTGGCGAAGTAGCCCCGCAGGTCCTCGGCGTCGTCGCCGCTGAGCGACACGGTGATGCTGGTGCCCGGGGTGTACTCCATCCCCGGCGGGGTGTCGGAGGCCATCAGGGTGAAGCCGCTCGGGGTCTCCAGCTGCGCGTGCATGATGAGGTCGGCCGCTTCACCGTCGTCGGACATCCCGAACTCGCCGAAGGTGCTGACGGTCAGCTCGCCGCCGAAGACCTGTTGGTAGAACTCCATCGCCTCCCGCGCGTTGTTGCGGAAGCTCAGGTACGGGTTGAGTCGGGACGCCATGGGCTGCTCCTTCGCGAGACGGGCTGGTCTCGGCGACTCTAGCGAGCCCGGCCGTTGTCCGGGAGGGTTTCCCGGGAGCGACAGCGCGGTCAGTACCAGCCGTGGGAGCTCTTGAAGCCCCAGGCACCGCAGGGGCTGCCGTAGCTGCTCTTCATGTAGCCGACCGCCCAGATGATCTGGGTGGCGGGGTTGGTCCTCCAGTCGCTGCCCACCGAGGCCATCTTGGAACCGGGCAGCGCCTGCGGGATGCCGTAGGCGCCCGAGGCGGCGTTGGTGGCGTTGATGTCCCAGTTGCTCTCGCGGATGATGACGTTGTTGAAGCAGCTGAACTGGTCGGCGCCGTAGCCGTACTTGTTCCGCAGGATCTGCCGGGCGATCTCGCGGGGGTTGCTGGTGCCGGGCTGGTAGCCCCGAGCCGCGACCTGCTGCCGACGCTCTCGCGCGGCCTTCGCCGCAGCCGCCTTCTTCGCGGCCCTCGCCGCGGCCGCCTTCTTCGCCGCCGCCGCCGCTCGTGCCTTCTGGGCCCTCAGCTTCTGGGCTCGTGCCTTCGCGGCTGCTGCTGCGGCCTTGTGCTGGGCCGCGATCTTGTCCTGCTCGCGTGTGATCGAACGACCCTGGTCACGCAGGGCGGCGGAACGCTGGATCGCCTGCGCGAGAGCGGACTCGCTGAGCTGGTCCCGGGAGGAGCTCCGGTTGGCCTCCGTCTGACGCGCCGTCCGCTCTGCGTCGCTGGCCGCGCTGCTCGCGCCGGTCGTCGTCGACGGGCTGACGTTCACGACCGTCACCGGGTCGGCGACGGTGCCTTCAGCAGGGGCACCGACCCCGGCGACGGCGGCACCGGCCGCGAGAGCAGTGATGCCGAGACCGGTGAGAGCATGTTGGACCAGACGACGCATCGGACCACCATGCCACAGCGCCGTTATCGAAACGAAATCATCAATGCCACTCGCCGCGCCGAGTGTGACGTAATCGTCACCGCAGCAGGGTCAGACGGTGACGTCCTCCAGCAGCTCGGTGACCAGGGCGGCGATGGGCGACCGCTCGGATCGGTGCAGCGTGACGTGCCCGAAGAGGGGATGCCCCTTCAGCTTCTCCACCACCGCGACGACGCCGTCGTGCCGCCCGACCCGGAGGTTGTCCCGCTGGGCGACGTCGTGGGTGAGGACAACGCGGGAGTCCTGCCCGATCCGGCTGAGCACGGTGAGCAGCACGTTCCGCTCCAGCGACTGGGCCTCGTCCACGATCACGAAGGCGTCGTGCAGGGAGCGTCCGCGGATGTGGGTCAGCGGCAGCACCTCGAGCAGGCCCCGGTCCAACACCTCCTCGATCACCGGCTTGGAGGTGACCGCACCCAGCGTGTCGAAGACGGCCTGCGCCCAGGGCGCCATCTTCTCCCCCTCGCTGCCGGGCAGGTAGCCCAGCTCTTGGCCGCCCACGGCGTAGAGCGGTCGGAAGACGACCACCTTCGCGTGTTGGCGTCGCTCCAGCACCGCCTCCAGCCCGGCGCAGAGGGCGAGCGCCGACTTACCGGTACCGGCCCTGCCGCCGAGCGACACGATGCCCACCGACGGGTCGAGCAGCAGGTCGAGCGCGACCCGCTGCTCCGCGGAGCGGCCGTGCAGACCGAACGCGTCCCGGTCGCTCTTGACCAGCTTGAGCTCCTTGTTGGCGGTCACCCGGCTGAGCGCGGACCCGCCGCTGCTCAGCAGCACGACCCCGGTGTGGCAGGGCAGGTCGCGCGCCTCCTCCAGGTCCAGGACGCCGGTCTCGTAGAGCGCGGTCACCGAGGCGGACTCGACCTCGAGCTCGGCCATCCCGGTCCACTCGCTGGAGACCGTCAGCTCCGCCCGGTACTCCTCCGCCCGCAGCCCCACCGCCGACGCCTTGACCCGCATCGGGAGGTCCTTCGAGACCAGGGTGACGGCCCGCCCCTCGGCGGCGAAGTTGAGCGCCACCGCCAGGATCCGGGAGTCGTTGTCGCCGAGCCGGAAGCCGTCGGGCAGGGCGGACGGATCGGTGTGGTTGAGCTCGACATGCACCGTGCCCCCCTGGTCGTTCACCGGGATCGGCGCGTCCAGCCGGCCGTGGGCGATCCGCAGGTCGTCCAGATGGCGGAGCGCCGTCCGGGCGAAGTATCCGAGCTCGCTGTGGTGCCGTTTGGCCTCCAGCTCGGTGACCACCACGATCGGCAGGAGAACGTCGTGTTCGGCGAAGCGTCGCAGCGCGTGCGGGTCGCTCAGCAGGACGGAGGTGTCGATGACGTACGTGCGACGCTCGGTGTGGGACACGGGACTGCCCTTCTGAGGGCCGCACGCTGATCCGCGCCCGGCCCCACGGTCAAGTGGTGGGCCGGTGTGGCCGCCGGGTCCACAGGGACCCGGGTGTGGAGCCCGTCGAATGACGGTGCATGCATCGCCTCCCGGGCGGGCCGCTTCCCCACGACCCGCACTCGCACGCTACGTCGCTGCCCTGCCCCCCGGGCTGCGGCACGCCGCTTCTTCACGCGACTGCAACCACCGCGTCGTTCAGGGTCCGCCGCGCCAGTGGTCGATCCGGTGGTGGTCCGGGGTGAACCCGTTGGCCACCCCCCAGAGCACCGCCTGCGTCCGGCTGCCCACCCCGATCTTGCGGTAGACGGACCGGATGTAGGACTTCACCGTGTTCGGGCTGAGGTAGGTCAGGGCCGCCACCTCGGCGTTGCTCTTGCCCTGGGTGATCAGCGCGAGGATCTCGGCCTCCCGGTCGGTCAGGCCGTCGGCCCGACCGGGCCAGTCCAGGCCGCTGACGCTCCGCGCGCGGCCCGGCGGCTCGCTGACTACGACCTCCCCGGCATGCACGGCCTCCAGCGAGGCGACGAGCTCACGTGCGGGCAGCGCCTTGGAGAGATAGCCGTGCACACCCTGGCGGCGCGCCTGCTCGACCAGGTCCGGGTGGAAGTTCCAGGTGTAGACCACGACGTGGCGCGCCCGTGGGTTCTTCATCAAGACCTTGATCTCGTCGTGGTCTGACTCCGGCTGGGCGAAGGAGTCGTAGAGCACGATGTCGACGGCGTCATGCAGGCCCAGGTTCGTGTCCATCTCGGCGATGACCACCCGGTCCCGGTACCGCTCCAGGATCTGGGCGACACCCATCACCACCACGTCGTAGTCGTCGACGAGGGCGACGGTGATCGGCGGAGTGCTCATGAGGCGGCTAACGGGGCCATGCCGGCAACAGTAACCCCACCTAGGGGTGTAGTGGACCGTCCTTGGGGGTGGTTCCGTAGAGATGTGGGACACCCCGCCCCACCGGCCCGCCGGGCCGACCCGTGTGCGTCAGCAGGACGCACTCGACAGAAGGGCACATCATGCTGGGTCTCATCCTGACCATCCTCATCGTCGGACTGATCGCCGGTGCACTCGCACGTCTCCTCGTGCCCGGGCGCCAGAACATCTCGGTCGCCATGACGATCCTGCTGGGCATCGTCGGGTCGTTCGTCGGGGGCTTCCTGGGCTACCTGATCTTCGGCCACGACGCCGGCAACGGGCTCCTGCAGCCGGCCGGTCTGATCGGCTCGGTGATCGGTGCCGTGATCGTGCTGCTGATCTGGACCCGGGTCGGCGCCCGCCACTCGGCCAGCGTCTGATCCGCTGCCGCGCGGCCTCGGCGCGCAGCTCCCCTCCGCCGAGGCCGTCGCGGCCGGCCGCCGCTCAGCGGCCGAAGCGGCGCTCCCGCTGCCCATAGGCCCGCAGCGCCCGGATGAAGTCGACCTTGCGGAAGTCGGGCCAGAGGGCCTCGCAGAAGTAGTACTCGCTGTGCGCCGACTGCCACATCAAGAAGCCGGACAAGCGCTGCTCACCTGAGGTGCGGATGATCAGGTCCGGGTCGGGCTGGCCCTTGGTATAGAGGTGCTCGGCGATGTGGTCGATGTCCAGGGTCCGGGCGATCTCCTCCACCGGGGTGCCGTTGCGCGCGTGCTCCTCCAGCAGCGACCGGACGGCGTCCCGCAGCTCGTGCCGGCCGCCGTAGGAGACGGCGATGTTGACCACCATGCCCGTCACGTCGGCCGTGTCCCGCTCGGCCCGGCGGAGCAGTTCCGCCGACGTGGCGGGCAGCAGGTCGAGGGCGCCGAACGGGTGCAGCTGCCAGCGGCGGGTCTGGGCGAGGTCGGCGACCATGGCTTCGATCACCGCGAGCAGCGGCTCGAGCTCCTCAGCGCTGCTGCGGGAGAAGTTGTCGGTGCTGAGCACCCAGAGCGTCACCACGGGGATGCCGATCTCGTCGCACCACTCGACGAACTCCCGCAGTTTGCGGGCACCGGCGTGATAACCCGTCACCAGGGGCTGGCCGGGGGCGTTGTCGCGGGCCCAGCGCCGGTTCCCGTCCGCCAGCACCGCGACATGCCGCGGCAGCCGGCTGCGGTCCAGCTCGGCGATCAACCGGTGCTCGTAGGTGGCGTACAGCAGCCCGGAGGGATGCAACCGGTCCACGAACTCCCGCCACCGGTCCAGACGAGCCACGCCAGGCAGCGTATCGGCAGCAGCCGCTCAGCCGGGGGACGACGCGGGCTGCCGCGGAAGGTACGCAACGGTAGGGCGGTCTGGATAGGGTCGACCTCGCGCAGCCGAACCGGAAGGAGCGCCATGGGCACCGACTCCTCGCGCACAGGCGCCGCCACCTCGGCAGGCGGGCCGGCAGGGGACGACGGCGGCCCGGTGGCGGAGGTGCTCGCCGAGGTCAAGCCGCGGCTGCGGGGCTGGCTGCACGTGGCCATGGCGCCGCTGGCCCTGCTCGCCGGGATCGTCCTGGTCGGGCTGGCCCCGACCGCGCCGGGACGTGCCGGTGGAGCCGTGTTCCTGGCAGCCTCGGTGCTGCTGTTCGGCACCAGTGCCCTCTACCACCGACGCCGCTGGGGACCGCGCGGCGACGCGGTGATGCGCCGGATGGATCACGCCAACATCTTCGTGTTCATCGCGGCGAGCTACACGCCGATGGCCCTGATGATGCTCGACGGGCGCTCCCGGGCGGTTCTGCTGACGGTCATCTGGTCCGCCGCCCTGGGCGGACTCGCCTTCCGGCTGTTCTGGCTGGGGGCGCCGCGATGGCTCTACACCGCCCTCTACCTGCTGATGGGCTGGGGGGCCGTCGGATGGATGGGGGCCTTCTACCGTTCGGGCGGACTGGCCGTGCTGGTGCTGATCCTGCTCGGCGGGCTGTTCTACAGCGGCGGCGCCGTGGTCTACGCGCGCAAGCGACCCGACCCGTCACCCACGTGGTTCGGCTTCCACGAGATCTTCCACGCCGGCACCATCGCCGGCTTCGTCAGCCACTACATCGCGATCTCGATGGTGACCTACGCCGTTCGCTGAGGGACCGGCAGATCCCGCCGCGTCCTGCTACCGTCTGTCCCGACCCGGATCGGTCTTCGGCCCCGGGTTCCGTCGCTCTGCGGGGTGAGCCGACGGCAGAGCCCCATCAGGGCGGGACCGCTGCGGCGCCGCAACGCTCCCGCCGTCACAACCCCGAGGACGACCTATGAAGATCTCTGTCATCGGCTGCGGCTATCTCGGAGCCGTGCACGCCGCGAGCATGGCCGAGCTTGGCCACGAGGTGATCGGCATCGACGTCGATGCCGAGAAGATCCATGCGCTGGCGGCCGCGAAGGCTCCGTTCTTCGAACCCGGCCTGGACGACATCCTCGAGTCCGCCACCCGCACCGGCCGGCTGACCTTCTCCGCGGACCCCGCCGACGCCCGCGGCGCCCAGGTGCACTTCATCGCCGTGGGGACCCCACAGCGGAAAGGCGAACATGCCGCAGACCTGAGCTACGTGGACGCGGCGTTCGAGGGTCTGCTGCCCCTGCTCGCGGAGGGTGACCTGGTGGTCGGCAAGTCGACGGTGCCGGTCGGCACGGCCGAGCGGCTGGCCAGCAGCCTCGAAGCCTCGGGCAGCGGCGCCTCGCTGGCCTGGAACCCGGAGTTCCTCCGCGAAGGCTTCGCCGTCCAGGACACCATCACGCCGGACCGGCTGGTCTACGGAGTTCCGGCCGGCGAGGAGGGACTCCGCGCCACCGCGCTGCTCAACGAGGTCTACGCGAGCGCCATCGCCCACGACACGCCCCTGGTGGTCACCGACTACGCCACGGCCGAGCTGGTCAAGGTCGCCGCCAACGCCTTCCTGGCCACCAAGATCTCCTTCATCAACGCGATGGCCGAGATCGCAGAAGTCGTCGGCGCCGACGTCACCGCACTGGCCGACGCGATCGGTCACGATGCCCGGATCGGCCGCCGGTTCCTCAACGCCGGCATCGGCTTCGGCGGCGGCTGCCTGCCCAAGGACATCCGCGCCTTCACCGCCCGGGCGGAGGAGCTCGGTCGCGGTGACTCCCTCGCATTCCTCAGGGAGGTCGACACCATCAACCTGCGCCGCCGGGAGCGGATGGTGGAGATGGTGGTGGAGTCGCTGGGCGGGCAGGTGTACCAGAAGAAGGTCGCCGTCCTCGGCCTCGCCTTCAAGCCGGACTCCGACGACGTCCGCGACTCCCCGGCCCTCGACGTGGCGGTGCGGCTGAACGGTCTGGGCGCCCATGTCATCGCGACCGACCCGGCGGCGATCCCCAACTCGATCCGGCTGCACCCGCAGCTCGGTTTCGCCACCGACACCCGGGACGCGCTGCACGGTGCCGACGCCGTCGTCCTGGTCACCGAGTGGAAGCAGTACCGCGAGCTCGACCCGGTCGAGACGGCAGCGCTGGTACGGGAGAAGCTGCTGATCGACGGACGGAACGTTCTCGACCCGGAGCTGTGGCGACGGGCCGGGTGGACCTACCGGGGAATGGGCCGGGCCTGACGCCGGCTCCGGTTCAGCCGCCGGTGAGCTGCGTCGCCAGGTCCTGGGCCGAGGTGACCGGCAGCCGGCAGACGAAGTGCCGGCAGACGTACGCGGTCGGCCGGCCGTCGACGCAGCCCCGGTCGGCCAGCAGGGCGATGCCGGGCTGGTCAGGCTCCCCCGCGACGACGACGGAGCCGGCCGGGGCGTACCGGTAGGCGGTCCGCGCCAGGGCGTCACGCTCGGGTCCGGCGTTCCCGGCGACCGCCACCTGCACCGGCGTCGCCCGGACCCGGCTGATCGCGTCGGCGAGCAGCCAGCCGGCGAACCTGGGCGCCTGCCGGACCAGGCCACCAGCCGTAGCGGCGGCCCGTTCCGCCCGCTCGGCGTACTCGTCCTCCCCCGTCAGCTCGGCGAACAGCTGCAGGGCGTGCACGGTGGCGCTGAGGCCGGACGGTGTCGCGTTGTCGGTGGGGTCCTGTGGCCGCGTGTAGAGCCGCTCGGCGTCCTGCGCCGTGTCGAAGAAGCCGCGACCGCCGTCGTCGAAGTGCTCCAGGACGACGGCCAGCAGCTGCCGGGCGCGCTCGATCCAGCCGGCGTCAGCTCGGGCAGCGGCCAGCCGGGTCGCGGCGGAAGCGAGTGCGGCGTAGTCCTCGAGGATGCCGGGGGCGGTGCCGACCTCCCCGGCGCGAGAGGTCCGCCGCAGCCGTCCCTCGTGCCAGTGCAGTCGCCACAGCAGGTCTGCGGCTTCCTGTGCGTGCGTGAGCCAGTCCGGCCGGTCGAACACCACGGCCGCCTCGACCAGCGCCTCGACCAGCAGTCCGTTCCAGGAGGCGACCACCTTGTCGTCCCGCCCCGGTCGCGGCCGGCGCTCCCGGGCGCTCCCCAGCCGGGAACGGATGTTCGCGAGCCGGACGGGATCGACATCCTGCAGCAGCTGCAGCGTGGAGGCGCCGCGCTCGAAGGTGCCCTCCGGGGTGACCGTGAAGGCGCCGGCCGCCCAGGCGCCGTCCTCGTCGCCCAGCGCGCTCCGCAGCTCGGCCGGTGTCCAGACGTAGTAGGCACCCTCGTGCAGCTGACCCGACGCGTCGAGCGAGTCGGCGTCGAGGCTTGCCGAGAACCCGCCCTCCTCGGTGCGCATCTCGCGGACCAGCCACTCGACCGTCTCGTGCACCACCCGCTCGGCGAGCGGCGACTCGCTGCGGCGCCACCAGTGCGTGTAGGCGCTCAGCAGCAGCGCGTTGTCGTAGAGCATCTTCTCGAAGTGGGGGACCACCCAGGCGGCGTCGACGCTGTAGCGGGCGAAGCCCCCGCCGAGCTGGTCGTAGATGCCGCCCCGTGCCATGGCCTCCAGGGTCTGCCGCGCCATCAGCAGCGACTCCTCACCTCCGTCTCGCAGCAGCGCCTCGAGCACCATCGACGGTGGGAACTTGGGCGCGTCGCCGAAGCCCCCGTGCAACGGGTCGAAGTCCTGCCGGAGCAGCAGCAACGCCGCATCGAGCTCCGCCTGCCCGAGCTCGCCCGGCATCGCGCGGACAGCACGGCCGGCCAGCTGCTCCACGATGCTGCCGGCACTGCGCAGCACCTCCTCGCGACGGTCGCGCCAGGCCGAGCCCAGGGCCTCCAGCAGCTGCCCGAAGGAGGGCAGGCCGTGCCGGGGTACCGGCGGGAAGTAGGTGCCGGCGTAGAAGGGCCTGCGGTCGGGGGTGAGGAAGACCGTCATCGGCCAGCCGCCCTGGCCCGTCATCGCCTGGGTGGCGTGCATGTACACCGCGTCGACGTCCGGACGCTCCTCCCGGTCGACCTTCACCGCGACGAAGTCTCGGTTCAGCAGGGCCGCGATGTCGGGGTCCTCGAACGACTCGTGCGCCATCACGTGGCACCAGTGGCAGGCGGCGTAGCCGACGGACAGCAGGATCGGCACGTCGCGCGACTCGGCCCGCTGGAACGCCTCCGGCCCCCACTCATACCAGTCGACCGGGTTGTCCTTGTGCTGCAGCAGATAGGGGCTGCGCGACCACCGGAGTCGATTCACCGATGCGCCCTCCTTCACGAGTCGGCCCTACCCAGCCGCCCGTCCGGGCGTCGAGGGCCTGCGCGTCGCGGTGCGGGCCGGGCTGCCGAGGCCTATACCCCTTCGACGGCCGTCCGCACCGCCCCTGCTCGTGGTCAGGGGCTGGGCGTGCGCCCGTCCTCCGCCTGGTCATGGACTGCTGCGCCGGGCTCGTCGCCCGCCGGTTCGGTCGGCTCGGGGAGGATCGGGACCGTCCCACCTACCGTCGCCGGCCTTGGCTCAGGAAAGTTGACGTCGACCCGGCGGAACTGCCGGCGCATGCTGCGGTAGAGCAGCAGCATCACCACGGCGAGCCCGACGGTGATCAGCAGCGGGGTCCAGCCGGGCTTGACCACGTTCGGGTCCAGGTCGAGCAGCATCATGTTCCCGCCCCCTCCGCGGTCGCGCCGGTCATCTTTGCACTGTACCCGCGGCCACCGGCTCCGCGGGAACGGCGATGCCGGCGAAGAGGTCGTCCTCCGGCAGCTCGGTGGGGACGCGGCTCTCGACGAGCTGCCAGTCCTCGGTCGGCCACGCCTGCCGGTGCACCTCCAACGGGACGCTGAACCAGGAACCGTGCGGGTCGACCTGGGTGGCGTGGGCCAGCAGCGCCCGGTCCCGGGTCGCGAAGTAGTCCGCACAGGGCACCCGGGTCGTCAGCCGGGCCTCGTGCTCGGCGTCGACCTTCCAGGTGGCCAGCCGCTCGGCGTACGGCGACTCCAGCCCCCGTTCGACCATCGCCCGGTCGAGGGCCACGAACCGCTGCCGGTTGAAACTGTGCTGGTAGTAGACCTTCTGCACCTGCCAGGGCTCGCCGAGCTCCGGATGCGCTGCCGGGTCGGCGGCCGTGGCGAGAGCCGCAATGCTGATCTTGTGGCACATGATGTGGTCGGGATGGGGGTAGCCGCCGTTCTCGTCGTACGTGGTGAGCACGTGCGGCCGGAACTCGCGGATCAACCGCACCAACGGCAGTGCGGCCTCGTCCACGTCCATGCTGGCGAAGCAGCCTTCGGGTAGCGGGGGCAGCGGGTCGCCCTCTGGCAGCCCGGAGTCGACCCAGCCCAGCCAGACCTGGGTGACGCCGAGGATCTCCCGAGCCCGGTCCATCTCCTGGCGGCGGATCTGCGCGATGTTCTCGGCGACGTCGGGCCGCTCCATCGCCGGGTTGAGGATCGATCCGCGCTCGCCGCCCGTGCAGGTCGCCACGACGACGTCGACGCCCTCGGACACGTACCGGGCGGTCGTCGCCGCACCCTTGCTGGACTCGTCGTCGGGATGCGCGTGCACGTGCAGCAGCCGGAGGCGTTCGCCGTCCGCATCCACCCGGAGTGCAGGGGAGTCCATGGCGTCATGCTGCCACGGCGGCTGCGGCGGCCTCCGGCCTCGCCCGTGAACCGAGACACCGACGCCGGCACTCGACGGCGGGAGCCTGGGAACTCAGCGGGCAGACTGGACGGGTGACCGACGCCGCCGAGCGACTACGCCGCCGCTATCCGCCGCCGCGCCTGCCGCGGCCCGTGCTCGTCGGTCTGGTGGTGCTCGCCGGCGGGGTGGGGATGGCCTGGCTGATCTGGGCGGCTCTGGCCCACGCCACTCCCGCGGTTTCCGCGCAGGTGTCCTCGTTCGAGATCACCTCGGACACCTCGATCAAGGTGACCATGACGGTGCAGCGGTCCGACCCGAGCGTGCCGGCGACCTGCCGGGTGATCGCCCAGTCCACCGACTTCCAGCCGGTGGCGGAGCAGGAGGTGCCCGTGCCGCCGAGCGCGGTGAAGCTGGGGGACATCAAGCTCGAGCTGACCACCCTGCGGCGCGCGACGTCGGCCTCGGTCAGCGGCTGCGAGGTCGGCTGACGGGTCGGCCGCCGCGCCCCCGACAGCCCTGACGCGCCCGGTCGGGAGCGGTAGAGTGCCGGAATGTCTGAAACCGCGAGCCACACGATCTGGTTGACCCAGGAGGCGTACGACAAGCTCCAGGGTGAGCTCGACCACCTCTCCGGTCCCGGACGCGCCGAGGTCTCGGCGAAGATCGCCCGGGCACGTGATGAAGGTGACCTCCGCGAGAACGGCGGCTACCACGCCGCCCGGGAGGAGCAGGGCGTCCAGGAGGCCCGGATCCGCCAGCTCAAGGACATGCTCCGTCGGGCCCAGGTGGGCGAGGCGTCGGCCAACACCGACGAGGTCGCCCCCGGCACCCAGGTGACCGTCGCCTTCGACGGCGACGAGTCCGACACGGACACCTTCGTCCTCGGCTCCCGGGAGCTGCTCGGCCTGGACGAGAGCGTCGACACCAACGTCTACAGCCCGCAGTCCCCGCTCGGCAGCGCGATCCTCGGGAAGAAGAAGGGCGACGCCGTGTCCTACGTCGCGCCGAACGGCCGGACCATCAACGTCACCGTCGTCGGGATCGAGCCCTTCCACGGCTGACCCTGGCCCGGTCCCTGCCGAAGGGCCGCCCTCGGCAAGGACCGGGCGCGGGATCAGATGAGCGAGGCGAGCAGGGACTCGGCCTCGGCCGGGCTGAGCGCTCCGCTGGCGACTTCGGCGAGCACCTGGTCACGGGTCAGGCTGGCCGGTGGAGCGTCCGTCGTGCCGGCAAGACCGAGCTTCTCCAACAGCTGGTTGAACTTGAGCCGCGCCGTCGGGTAGGACACGCCGAGGTGCTTCTCCAGGTCGCGGAGGTTCCCCCGCGAGGCGAGGAAGACCTTCAGCATCTCGGTCTCCTTCTCCGTCAGGGCACAGAAGGCGCAGGAGGAGAAGAGCCCCGCCAGCTCCGTGCCGCAGCTGCCGCAGCCCAGCCTGGTGACGGCCAGCCGGTCGCCGCAGACGGGGCAGTCGCTGGGTGCACGGTGCTCGTGCCGGTCGGTGGGACGGGGGCGCTCGGTCACGCGGCGCCCTCCTCGCTCTTGGCGTCGGACCCGACGCGCACCTGGGCGTGACCCATCACGACCTCGACGTCCAGCCTGGCGCTGCCGTTCCCCATCACGACCTCGTCGCCGGCGCCGGTGTGTCCACCGCTCCAGCTGATCCGGCCCAGCTGCGACTCCCCCGTCACCGTCACGTTCGAGTCGTCGGCCAGCGTGATCGAGAGCGACCCGGACTCGGCACGGATCCGGTTGCGCCCCGTCTTGATCGCGCCCTTGATCGTGGCCGAGCCGGCCTGGATCAGCGCGTCGTTGATCTCGGTGACGTCGAGCAGCTTGGCACCGCCGGCCGTGACCCGCACCTTGCCCAGATGCGGCACCCGCTCGGTGTTGAGGTTCCCGGCAGTCATCTCCACGTCGACCACGATGGACGGGTTGACCCGGAGCAGCAGCTCCTTGCCGAGACCCAGGGCACGGATGTCCTCCATGTTGCGGGGCACGCCGCGGAGGATGCTGAAGCCGTCCAGGCTCGCCCCGAGCTCACCGTCGCTGGAGACCTCCAGCACGGGGCCGTTACGGCGCAGGACGTGCGGGCCGTCGGCGGACAGGGTTGCCACCGCGGTCTCCCCGATGATCCTGACGCGTCGGCCGACAGCCCGCACGGAGATCCGCTGGACCCCGCTGGTGTTGACCCGCCTCGGCTCCTCGGGCTCGGGGGCCGTAGGCGGCGGCTCCGGTGCTGCCTGCGGCGGGGCGGGCGGATCGAAGCGCTCCCTCGCGAAGGTGGCGTGCTGGGGGCGGTCCGTCGCCGCCGCCCAGGGCTCGGTGTCCACCGGCTCCGCTGCCGGCCGGTGCTCGGCGGACTTGGCGGACTCGGCGGACGGTGCCGCCGACTCCTCGACCTTCAGGGCGTCGATCCTTCGCGCCGCCTCCGCCGCGTCGATCCGACCGGCGGCGAGCTCCTCGAGAATCGCCGCCATACTCGTTGTTGTCATGCAGCGAATGTAAAACGGAACCTCCACTTATGGAAGGTCAAGTTTCCATTCTCGCGGACCGAACCTTCGACGCCCCCCTCTCAGGCCCGGCCGGCCCTCAGTCGCCCTTGACGTTGACGATCTGCCGAAGGGTGTGCCGCACGCTGACGAGGTCCGCTGCGTCGAGCATCACCTGGTCGATGTCCTTGTACGCGGACGGGATCTCGTCGAGGAAGGCCGGTGAGTCGCGGTACTCGATCCCGGCCATCGCGGCCCGGAGCTGGTCCTGGGTGAAGGTGCGGCGTGCTGCCGACCTGGAGTAGGCGCGGCCGGCTCCATGCGGCGCCGAGCTGAGCGCGAGCACGTTCCCTCGGCCCTCCACCACCTAGGACGCGGTGCCCATCGACCCCGGGATCAACCCGGGCTGCCCCACCCGTGCCTCGATGGCACCCTTTCGGGAGACCCAGACGGTCTGGCCGAAGTGCTGCTCGGACTGGCTGAAGTTGTGGTGGCAGTTGATCCTGTTGACGCCAGTGCCGGTGTCGCGCGTCGGGATCGACGTCAGAGACGTTCTCCAGCTCGGCCAGCCGGACCCGCGCGGTGTCGGTCAGCCGCCCGTTCTGCTGGCCGGCCGACAGCGGGACCGCTGCCTCGATGGCCTCCCGCAGCGGCGCGAGCGACCGGTTGGCCAGGTCCCTCGCACTCAGCTGGCTGCGGACCGCGATCATGCCGCAGCCGATGTCGACGCCGACGGCGGCGGGCATCAGCGTCTCCAGTGTCGGGATCACCGAACCCACCGTCGCGCCGAGGCCGAGGTGCGCGTCCGGCATCAGGGCCAGGTGCGGGAAAACGAACGGCATCGTCGCGGCCAGCTCGGCCTGCGCCCGGGTCTTCTCATCCAGCACCGAGGCCCAGCTCAGCAGGCGGTCGTTGATCTTCTCCACAGCTCACCTTCTCCCGGCCGTCCCCCGAAGCGCGCGGACGGGCCCGAGAACGATCAGCCCAGCACGGCCCGCGCGACGCCGAGGTGGTCCCGGGCGGCCTGCTCCAGGTGCAGCAGGTCGAAGGCCACGGTGACGAACGTGAAGCCCTCCCGCAGCCGCTGGGCCGCGAGCTCGCCCGAGGTCGTGAAGATCCCCGCAGCAATCCCCGCGGCATCGCAGGCCTCCCGCACGCGGACCAGCGCCCCTTCCACCGCCTCGTCCAGCTCCGGGTCGTCGGGGGTGCGGCCGCCCAGCGCGAGCCGGAGGTCGTTGGGCCCGACGTAGATGCCGTCCAGGCCGGGTGTGGCGGCGACCTCCGCCACATCCGCCAGCCCGGCTGCGGTCTCGATCATGGCCAGCACGACCACGGACGCGTTGCTGACCGCCGGCTCGGGCCCGATCCTCAGCCCGGACCGCATCGGCCCGAAGGAGCGCACGCCGTCTGGTGGATAGCGGCTGGCCCGGACCGCAGCCTCGGCTGCTGCCGGCGAGCTGACCAGGGGCACGATCACCCCGGCCGCCCCCGCGTCCAACGCGTGCCCGATCGCAGCCGGCTCGTTGGCCTCGACCCGGACCAGGCCGACCGCCCCGGAGGCGGCATCCACAGCCGTCAGCCCGGCGAGCACCCCTCGATACTCGAGCAGCCCGTGCTGGGCATCCAGCACCACGTAGTCATAGCCCACCCGCGCCAGCCGTTCAGTGGCTGGCGGCGCGTCCAGCACCAACCAGTACCCGAGCACCGGCTGCCGCGCACGAACCTGCGCCGCGAACTCCGCTGCTGTACCCATCGCCCCTCCTCCGTCCGGTGCCACCCTGGCACAGGGTCGAGCCGGCTCGCCGCGGCAGTTGCATGAGTTCTGCACCTATCTATATGCTTGCTTCGTGCAAGTAAACACCGTGCCCGCGAACGCGACAGAGACGCCCGTCGTGGACTCCGTCCTGTTCGCGCTGATGTCGATCGGCCGGCTGATGCGGCAGCGCCTCGAGGGCGACAGCTTCGACCCCGGCACGTTCTGGCTGCTCAAGACCATCTCGTCCCGAGGGCCGCTGCGCGTCACCGAGCTGGCCACCTGTAGCAACCTCGACACCTCGACGGTGTCCCGGCACGTGGCGGCCCTGGACCGGTCCGGCCTGGTCGAGCGGACCCCTGACCCCGACGACCGTCGGGCTCAGCGCATCCAGCTGACCGCGGCCGGGAGTACTCAGCTGCAGAGGGCCTTCGACCGTCGCCGGGAACTCCTCGGTCGGGCGCTGGTTGGCTGGCAGGTCGACGACATCGCCCTGCTGGACGAGCTGCTCGGCCGCTTCGTGCACGACATCGACACCCTGAACGCGGAACTGGAGCGAGCATGACCAAGTACGTCCCTCGGCGGGCACTGATCGAGGACGACGCTGCTCCTCAGCACGTCGTCCGTGACGCCGTGACGACAACCGCACCCGCCGCCAGCGCTTCAGACTCCCCGGTCGCGCACACGGTGCCGAGCGGGGACTACCTCAGCCACAAGCAGATCCTGGTGGTGATGGGCGGCCTGATGGCCGGGATGTTCCTCGCCGCCCTCGACCAGAGCATCGTCGGCGTCGCCCTGCCCAAGATCACCTCCGAGCTCGGCGGCCTGAACAAGCTGTCCTGGGTCGTCACCGCCTACCTGCTGACCTCCACCGCTGCCACCCCGCTGTGGGGAAAGATCTCCGACCTCCTCGGTCGCCGGCCGGTCTACCAGGCGGCCATCGTCGTCTTCCTGCTGGGCTCGCTCGTCTGCGGCTTCGCTCCCCAGCTGGCGAGCTGGATGGACGTCTCGGGCATCGACGTGATGATCGTCGGCCGGGCCGTGCAGGGCCTCGGCGGCGGCGGCTTGATGTCGCTGGCGCTGGCCGTCATCGGCGACATCATCCCGCCCCGCGAGCGCGGCAAGTACCAGGGCCTGTTCGGCGCGGTCTTCGGCGTCTCCTCGGTCGCGGGGCCGCTGCTCGGCGGGCTGTTCACCGACCACCTCGGCTGGCAGTGGATCTTCTTCATCAACCTGCCGATCGGCCTCGCCGCTCTGGTCATCACCTCGATCGCGCTCAAGCTGCACCACGTGAAGCGCGAGGCCTCGGTCGACTACCTGGGCGCCGCGACGATCGTGGCCTCGGTGACCAGCCTGATCCTGTACCTCAGCTGGGCCGGACCTGCCAGCGACCTCGGTTGGACCTCGCCCACCGGGATCCTGCTGATCGTAGCCACGGTCGTCTTCGCCCTGCTGTTCGTGCTCGTCGAGAGCCGGGCCGCCGAGCCGATCATCCCGCTGGAGCTGTTCCAGCACTGGACGTTCACCGGCAACATCATCTTCGCCATGATCATGGGCATCGGGATGTTCGGCGGGCTGATCTACCTGCCGATCTACCTCCAGGCGGTCAAGGGGATGAGCGCGACGGAGTCCGGCCTCGCCATGCTTCCGCTCGTGGTCGGCATCTTCGCCACCTCCATCAGCGGCGGCCAGGTGATGTCGCGGACCGGTCGGTACAAGTGGATGCCGATCTCGGGCTCGATCCTGGTCGGGGCTGCACTCCTGGGCCTGTCCCAGCTGAGGGTCGACACCACTTATGCCTACCTCGCCCTCCTGATGTTCGTCTTCGGGGCCGGGCTGGGTCTGACGATGCAGGTCGTCGTCACCGCGGTGCAGAACAGCGTCGACCGCCGGAACATGGGCACGGCCACCGCGTCGGTGACCTTCTTCCGCTCGATGGGTGGGGCGATCGGCGTGGCGCTGTTCGGCGCCATCCTGAACATCCAGCTCCCCAAGCACCTGGCCGCGGTCGTGCCGGCTGCGGCACAGGCGCAGCTGGGCTCGGCCAGCGCCTCGGTCAACGACGTGACGGCCATCCAGAACCTGCCCGATCCCGTCAAGACCTGGGTACAGACAGCCTTCACCCAGTCGATGGACGACGTCTTCCTCGTCGCCGTGCCGTTCATGGTGGTCGCGCTGGTCATCGCCCTGACCATGCGGGAGAAGCCGCTGGCCGGCCGCGCAGCGGGGACCGCCGAGACCGCCGAGGAGATCGCCGAGCAGCAGCTCGTCCCGACCGCTCACTAGGACGGGCACCAGCACGGGGACCCGTGCGACGCGCCGACCGACAAGACAGATCCCGCCGAAAGATGGCACATTAGAGGGGCGAGCGCCCACAGAACCGCTCAGCCCTGCTACGCAACCGATGGTCCAGCCGAGGCGCCGACCATCCGGGACCGCCTCCGGTTCCGACGTACCGACCGAAGGAAACCCATGCCGATCAGCCCCCGCACGCTCCTCGCCGGAGTCGCCGGTACGGTCCTGCTCGCCACCACCCTAGCGGGCTGCGGCCTGCCCACCAGCCAGGCGGGCGGCACGTCGTCGAATCAACCTGCAGCGGCGGAACAGACGTCCTCCTCCGGGCCGGGCCCGAGGAACCCCTTCCGGACAGCTCCCGTGACCCTGGAGGCCAACGTCGCCGACCGCGCCACCAGGGTCAAGGTGAGCAAGCGCGTCCAGGTCACGGCGAGCGACGGCACGC
The DNA here is from genome assembly GCA_045806705.1 of Friedmanniella sp. GTDB lineage: Bacteria > Actinomycetota > Actinomycetes > Propionibacteriales > Propionibacteriaceae > Microlunatus. The sequence goes on along the minus strand of JBJMIS010000020.1, from coordinate 65,541 downwards.
TGTCGGAGGTGAAGCTGTCCTACACGGGGGTCAACAGCAAGGGCCAGAAGGTGACCGGCACCGTCCCGGGGACGCGCTCGGCGGATGGCACGAGCTGGCAGGCGGACGACCGGCTGGAGCCCTCCGCCAGCTACACGCTCGCGGTCACCGGTCGCAACGCCGCCGACAAGGCGACGACCGAGACCACGTCCTTCACGACGCAGAACCTCACTCTCGCCCAGCAGACCTATGCGACGCTGACCCCGCAGAAGAAGAGCACGGTCGGTGTCGGCATGCCGGTGGTGGTGAACTTCGACGTCCCGGTGCAGAACCGCGCGGAGGTCGAGAAGAACCTGCACGTGACCTCCACCCCCGCCCAGGTGGGCACCTGGCACTGGTTCTCCGGCACCGAGGTCCGCTTCCGTCCCCAGGACTACTGGCAGCCCGGCACCAAGGTCACCGTCGCGGCCGACCTGAACGGCGTTGACGCCGGCGGGGGGATCTACGGCCAGAGCTCGGCGTCCACCTCGTTCACCGTGGGCCGGTCCCTGATCACCAAGGTGGACCTGCGCAAGGACGTCGCCACCGTCTACCGCGACGGCAAGAAGGTCCGCACGATCGATGTCTCTGGCGGGAAGCCGGGCTGGGAGACCCGCAGCGGCACCAAGTTGATCATGGCCAAGGAGTTCAACAAGACGATGACCAACGAGATGATCGGGGCCGCCGAGGACTACACCCTGGTCGCGAAGTACGCGTTGCGCATCACCAACTCCGGAGAGTTCCTGCACTCCGCTCCCTGGAACGCCGCCAACCTCGGCCGGGTCAACGCGAGCCACGGCTGCGTCGGGATGAGTGTCGCCGACTCGGCCTGGCTGTACAAGAACACCCTGATCGGCGACCCGGTCGTCACCACCGGTACGTCCCGCGGGCTCGAGCAGGGAAACGGTTACAGCGACTGGGATGTCTCCTACGCCACCTACGCCAAGGGCTCGGCCCTCTAGCTGGAGCGCGGCTCGCCGGCTCGTCCGCCAGCCGCCCTCAGGAGCCGCGGGTGGCGGGGCTCTCCACCGCCGTGCTGCCGGTGTGGTCGTCCCCGGCCGGCTGCGGGTCGGCCACCGGGTCCGCCGGCGGCTCGTGCGGTTCTCCCCCGTCGTCTGGTCGGCCGTTGTCCTGCGGGGTCTCGAACGGGACGGCGGGGCCGGGCACCGGGGCGGGTCCGGGCTCGTCGACCGGTAGGGCGGGGGCCGTCACGGACGGGACGGCGGGACCGACGGCCGGCGCCGAACGTCCGGGGTCGGCCCACCGGGCACCGAGCCGTCGCCAGCCCTCCCCGGTCGGCGGCAGCGGGTGACCGTGCAGGTACTGCAGGAACGACTTGGTGAAGGCGAGCAGCGGCACCGCCATCAGAGCGCCGAAGATCCCGGCCACGATGATGCCCACCGCGATCGCGAGCAGCACGGCGAGCGGGTGCAGCTTCACAGCCCGGCCGAGGAGGAACGGCTGCAGGATGTGACCCTCGATCTGCATCACCAGGATGATCGCGCCGAGCATGATCAGCGCCTGGACCCAGCCCAGGGCGACCAGGGCCACGACGACCGCCACGAAGCCTGAGACGAACGCCCCGACCAGCGGCACGAAGGCTCCGATGAAGACCAGGGCCGCCAGCGCCGGTGCCACCGGCACCCCGAGGATCAGTGCGGCGATGAGCACCCCGGTCGCATCCGACAGCGCCACGAGGATGGTGGCGCGCACGTACCCGGAGAGCGCCCGCCAGCCGTTGCTGGCCGCGTGGTCGACCCGGGCCCGGGACTCGCGCGGCAGCACCCGCAGCAGCGAGCTGAAGATGCCGCGGCCGTCGTAGAGGAAGTAGAACAGCGAGAACAGGGTGATCGCGAACCCCGCCAGGAAGTGCCCGACCCGGGTCCCGATCTCGGCCGCGTAGCTGGCGATGGTGCTCTGGCTCTCCGTCAGGAAGGTCTGGACGCGCTCGCCCCACTGGTCGGCACTGAAGAAGGCGGGGCTGAGCGGGAGCCGGCTGTTCTGCAGCGCGGCCAGCAGGTTGTCGAACCCGGTGACGACGTTCGTCGACAGCTCCGCGGCCTGGGACACGATCTGGGTGCCGATCAGGGCGAGGGCACCGACGATGAGGATGAGGCCGCCCAGCACCGTCGCGGCCGTCGCCGGGCCCCGGTGCAGACCCCAGCCGCGCAACCGGTTCGCGACCGGGGAGAGCATGGCGGCCAGCAGGATCGCGACCGAGACCGGCACGACCACCTCGGACAGGTAGCCGGCGACCCGTCCCAGCAGGTAGATCAGCGCGCCGACCAGGATCACCCGCCAGGCCCAGGACGCCGCGATCTGCAGCGCGGGCGGGACAGCACGGTCGAAGTTGTCGGTCGCGGGGCCCGCCGTGGGCTCGACCGGATCGGCGCCGCCGGTGCCGGAGGCGAATCCGGCCGGTGGCGGGGCGACGTCCGGCCGGGACAGCACGGCCCGCCAGCCGGTCACCCCCGACCAGATCCTGCTGCGCAGTCGCACGCACCGCCTCCTCACCGTCGAGCCCCGAATACGACACGCTAGTCGACGACCCCGTGATCAACAGCAGAAGCAGGGCCGAGAGACCGGGCCGTGAGAGGCGAGACCGACAGGGGAGCTCTGGAGTCGGCAGGCACACTGGGGCGGTGACCTCGCCGCCGTCGCTCCGGGACCGGTTCCGGGGCCGGCTCCCAGGCTCCGGGGCCCTGCCGCGCGAGGTCTACGTCCTCGGCCTGATCGCGTTCTGCGTGGCCGTCGGCTTCGGGGTCCTCGTCCCGGTGCTGCCCGTCTACGCCCGCAGCTTCGGCGTCGACAACCTCGCGGTCGGGGCGGTGGTCTCAGCCTTCGCCGCGGTCCGGCTGATCACCAGCCCCTTCTGCGGTCGGATGATCGACGCCTTCGGCGAGCGGGTGGTGATGGCCGTCGGGATCTTCATCGTCGCCATCTCCAGCGGTCTCGCGGGCATCTCGGGCAGCTACCCGCAGCTGCTGGTGCTGCGCGGCATCGGCGGCTTCGGGTCGGCCATGTTCACGGTCTCGGCGACGACGCTGCTGCTCACCTCGGTCGAGGCGGGGCTGCGCGGCCGCGCCGCCGGCTTCTACCAAGGCGGCTTCCTGCTCGGCGGGATGACCGGCCCCGCCATCGGCGGCCTGCTCTCGACCCTCTCGCTGACGGCCCCGTTCTTCTTCTACGCCGGCACCCTGGCGATAGCCGGCACGGTGGGGCTGGTGCTGCTCCGCACCCGGAGCGAACGGCTCGACGCCCCCGACCTCCCGCTGGTCCCGTTCCGCCAGGTGGTGCGCGACCGAGGATTCCAAGCCGCCTGCGCCACCAACCTGGCCCAGGGCTGGACCTCCTTCGGCGTCCGCAGCACCCTGGTCCCGGTGCTGGTGGTCGAGGTGCTGCACCGCCCCACATCCTGGACCGGCGTCGCCTTCGCCTGCGCGTCGGTCGTCCAGACCATCGCCGTCGGTCCCGCGGGGCGGTTCGTGGACACCGTCGGTCGCCGGCCGGCCATGATCGCGGGCGGCACGCTCGCCGGGCTGTCCATCCTCGCGGTGCCGTTCGCCCCCACCATCTGGCTGCTCATCGTGGCGCTCTGCCTGTACGGGGTCGGCGCCGCCTTCCTCGGCACCGCGCCGGCCGCCGCCGTCGGCGACGCGGCCGGCGGACGCGGGGGCACGGCGGTCGCCGTCTTCTCGATGTGCGCCGACGTCGGCGCCATCGTCGGCCCGCTGGTCGCCGGGCTGCTGGCGGACTCCTTCTCCTACCCGGTGGCCTTCACCGCGGGCGCAGCCCTGCTGCTGGCCGGCGCCCTCGCCTCCGCCCGGATGCCGCGGGCACCCCGGCCGAGTGGTCGGCAGGATCGTGTCGTCACCGAGAGCTGAGCCGGCACTGACCGCGGGCATCAGCCCGGACTGGCTCGCGGCGCTGGCTCCGGTCACCGGCACGCTGCAGGGGATGGACGCTTTCCTCACCGCGGAGGTCGCGGCCGGTCGGGGCTACCTGCCGGCGCGCGAGCAGGTGCTCCGCGCGTTTCGCCGTCCCCTGGCCGAGGTGCGGGTGCTGATCGTGGGTCAGGACCCGTACCCCACCCCCGGTCATCCGGTCGGGCTCTCCTTCGCGGTCGCGCCGCAGGTCCGCCCGCTACCGCGCTCGCTGCACAACATCTACGCCGAGCTGCGCGACGACCTGGGCATCGCTCCCGCCTCCCACGGCGACCTGACGCCGTGGTTCGAGCAGGGCGTGCTGCTGCTGAACCGGGTGCTGACCGTGCAGCCGGGCCGCGCCGCCTCACACCGCCGCCGCGGCTGGGAGCAGGTGAGCGACCGCGCCATCGACGCCCTGGTCGAGCGGGGCGGCCCGCTGGTCGCCGTGCTGTGGGGCCGAGACGCTCAGGCCCTGGTCCCGCGGCTGCGCGGCGTGCCGCACGTGGCGAGCGCGCACCCGTCCCCGCTCTCGGCCCGGCACGGGTTCTTCGGCTCCCGCCCATTCAGCCGGGTCAACACCCTGCTGATGCAGCAGGGGGCGGCGCCGGTGGACTGGTCCCTCTGAGCAGCTGTCTGCGGTTGGCGCGGCACCGCGGTACCGCGACGTCGGCGGGTGCTGGACTCAGGGGGCGAGGGCGCGGTCGAGGTCGGCGACCAGGTCGTCGGCGTCCTCGATGCCAACGCTCAGCCGGATGAGGTCGGCCGGGACCTCGAGCTCGGTCCCGGCGACGGAGGCGTGGGTCATTCGGCCGGGGTGCTCGATCAGCGACTCGACCCCGCCCAGCGACTCGCCGAGGGTGAAGACCTCGGTCCGGCCGCAGACGTCGACGGCGGCCTCCTCTCCCTTCGCCACCCGGAAGCTCACCATGCCGCCGAACCGGCGCATCTGCGCCTTCGCGACGACGTGCCCGGGGTGTGAGTCGAGGCCCGGGTAGTACACCTCGGCCACCCGGGGATGCTCGGCGAGGAACGCCGCCACCCGCTCGGCGTTGTCGCAGTGCCGTTCCATCCGGACGGCCAGAGTGCGCAGCCCGCGCAGCACCAGCCAGGCGTCGAACGGCCCCGCCACCCCACCGATCGCGTTCTGGAAGTAGCGCAGCCGCTCGGCCAGCGTGTCGTCGTCGACGATCAGGGCACCACCGACCACATCGGAGTGGCCACCGCAGTACTTGGTGGTGGAGTGCACCACCACGTCGGCACCCAGGCTGAGGGGCTGCTGCAGGTAGGGCGAGGCGAAGGTGTTGTCGACGATCAGCAGCGCGCCGGCGGCGTGGGCGATCTCCGCGAGGGCGGCGATGTCGGCCACCCCGAGCAGCGGGTTGGTGGGCGTCTCCACCCAGACCGCGGTGGTCTCCCCCGGCCGGACGGCGGCCCGGACCGCGTCCAGGTCGGCCAGCGGTGTCGGAGTGTGCCGCAGGCCCCACGGCTGGTGGACCCGGGCGAACAGCCGGTAGGTGCCGCCGTAGGCGTCGTCGGGGATCACCACGTGGGCGCCGGGGGCGCCGATGGTGCGCAGCAGGGTGTCCTCGGCCGCCAGACCGCTGGCGAACGCGAACCCGTGCCGACCGTTCTCCAACGCGGCCAGGCACTCCTCCAGCGCCGTCCGGGTCGGGTTCGCCGAGCGCGAGTACTCATACCCCGAGCGCAGCCCGCCCACCCCGTCCTGGGCGTAGGTGGAGGTCGCCCAGATGGCTGGCGCGACCGCTCCGTTGCCGGGATCCGGCCGCTGGCCGGCGTGGATGGCGCGGGTGGAGAAGCCCTGGTCGGTCATGGCTCCGAGCCTAGGTGCCGACCCGTCGTCCGGCGCCGGTGCCCCGCGCTCGGCACCCTGCGACAGGCCGGAACAAGGGGTGGCAGGGCCGGCGTTGACGCAGGTGCGCGGCGGTATCCACGCCTCGCGCAGAGAGGCAGACTGATCCCATGTTGTTCTCGAGGATGAAGACCACCCTGATCGAGCCGGAGCAGGCTCTCCGTGGCCGCGAGCGCTCGGTCCTGGTCAACCCCACCTTTCACGACGTCTTCGGCATCCCGGTGCAGCAGGTACCGGAGGGCTCCGAGGTCGCCTACTTCGCGCTCGGCTGTTTCTGGGGCGCGGAGAAGCTCTACTGGAACACGCCGGGCGTGACCAACACCGCCGTCGGCTACGCGGGTGGTTACACCCCCAACCCGACGTACGAGGAGGTCTGCAGCGCCCGCACGGGCCACACCGAGATCGTCAAGGTCAGCTACGACCCGAAGAAGATCAGCTACGAGCAGCTGCTCAAGATCTTCTTCGAGAACCACAACCCGACCCAGGGGATGCGGCAGGGCAACGACGTGGGCACCCAGTACCGCTCGGCGATCTACACCACCTCGGACGAGCAGCTCGAGGTGGCCAAGCGGGTGCGGGACGACTTCCAGGTGCAGTTCAGCCGGGCCGGCTTCGGTCAGATCACCACCGAGATCAAGCCCGAGCCCGACTTCTACTACGCCGAGGACTACCACCAGCAGTACCTGGACAAGAACCCGTCCGGCTACTGCCCGGTGCACGCCACGGGCGTGACCTGCAACTGAGTCCAGCCGGAGCCGAAGGCTGCGCTGACGAGGAGCCGGGCGACCCTCCCTCTCCCTTGGAATACGGCGGGCTCTGGAGCCGTTGGGAGCAGTAGGTAGTTGAAGTCTAAACTATCTACTGCGACCAAAGGAGCGAGTGCCATGCAGTTCGGGATCTTCACCGTCGGCGACGTCACGACCGATCCCACCACCGGCCGGACACCGACCGAGGCCGAACGGATCAAGGCCATGGTGACCATCGCGAAGCACGCCGAAGAGGTCGGCCTCGACGTCTTCGCGACGGGTGAGCACCACAACCCGCCCTTCGTGCCGTCCTCCCCCACGACGATGCTCGGCTACATCGCCGCCCAGACGGAGCGGCTGATCCTGTCCACGTCGACCACGTTGATCACCACGAACGACCCGGTGAAGATCGCCGAGGACTTCGCGATGCTGCAGCACCTGGCCGACGGCCGGGTCGATCTGATGATGGGGCGTGGGAACACCGGTCCCGTCTACCCCTGGTTCGGCAAGGACATCCGCGACGGCATCGCCCTGGCGGTGGAGAACTACGACCTGCTGCACCGGCTGTGGCGTGAGGACGTCGTCAGCTGGGAGGGCCGGTTCCGGACTCCGCTGCAGGGCTTCACCTCCACCCCGCGTCCGCTCAACGGACTGCCACCGTTCGTCTGGCACGGCTCCATCCGCAGCCCGGAGATCGCCGAGCAGGCGGCCTACTACGGCGACGGCTTCTTCGCCAACCACATCTTCTGGCCGACCTACCACTTCCAGCGGCTGATCAGCCTCTACCGGCAGCGGTTCGAGCACTACGGCCACGGCCGCGCCGACCAGGCTCTCGTCGGCCTCGGCGGGCAGGTGTTCATGCGCCGCAGCTCCCAGGACGCCGTCGCCGAGTTCCGTCCCTACTTCGACCACGCCCCGGTCTACGGGTACGGGCCGTCGCTGGAGGAGTTCAGCGCGGAGACGCCGCTGACGGTCGGCAGCCCGCAGGAGGTCATCGAGAAGACGTTGACCTTCCGCCAGCACTTCGGGGACTACCAGCGCCAGCTCTTCCTGGCCGACCACGCCGGCCTCCCGCTGAAGACCGTGCTGGAGCAGCTCGACCTGTTGGGTGAGATCGTGCCGGTGCTGCGGCGGGAGCTGGACGCGCTGCGTCCCGCGCACGTGCCGGATGGCCCCACGCACGCCGACCGTCTCGCCGCGCTGCGGGCGGGAACGCTCCGCGAAGGAGTGCCGGGCGAAGGCGAGCCGGGTGCCGACGAGGATGACGCCGTGCTCGTGGCGGCCGAAGGGAGTGCGCGATGAGCCGACCGACCATCGTCGTGCTGACCGCCGGCCTCAGCCAGCCGTCCTCCACCCGGCTGCTCGGCGACCGGTTGGCGGCCGCTGTCGCCCGAACCCTGACCGAGCGCGGTCAGACGCCGCAGGTGCACGTCGTCGAGCTGCGCGAGCACGCGCGGGAGCTGACCAACCACCTGCTCACCGGCTTCGCGACCGGCAACCTCGCCGCGCTAATCGATCAGGTGCGCGCCGCGGACGCGCTGGTGGCGGTGACGCCGATCTTCAGCGCCTCCTACAGCGGCCTGTTCAAGATGTTCTTCGACGTCCTGCCGCCGGAGTCGTTGGTCGGCAAGCCGGTGCTGATCGCGGCCACCGCCGGCACCGCCCGTCACTCCCTGGCCCTCGAGCACGCCATGCGTCCGCTCTTCGCCTACCTGCGGGCGGTGGTCGTGCCCACGGCCGTGTTCGCGGCGACCGAGGACTGGGCGAACGGCACCGCTCTGGACGAGCGGGTCGACCGCGCCGCCGGCGAGCTCGCCGAGCTGCTGCGCCCGTCCGCCGGCCACCGGCAGGCCGGTGACGCCGAGATCGTCCCCTTTGCCCGGCTGCTGGCCCGCAGCCGTGGCTGAGGCGCGGCGAATGGCAGAGTGCAGGCCATGAGCCCTCAGGTGCACGACAACCCGGAGCGGTCCTGGTACGAGGCCCGAGTCGACGACCGACGCGCCGGGGTGGCGGCGTACCGGCTCCGGGACGGGGTGATCACGTTCACCCACACGGTGGTCGAGGACGCGTACGAGGGTCAGGGGATCGGCGGGGCACTCGCCCGGGCGGCGCTGGACGACGCCCGCCGGCGGGGGCTCGCGGTCGTAGCCCGCTGCCCCTTCATCTCAGCCTGGATCGAGCGTCACCCCGACTACGCCGACCTGGTCCGGCGGTAGCGGTCTAGCCCCGACCTTCGGTCGGCCCGGCTCGTCAGCGGGAGTCGGCTGGGACCGTTCGGCGGGTGTGCCACAGCCAGGCGAGACCGAGCACCGGCAGCACCAGCGGCACGAAACCGTAGCCGCTCCCGTACCCGGACCAGACGGTGGCGCGGGGGAAGGCGGCGGCGTCCACCAGGCTCAGCGTGCCCACCGTGAGCACGCCGACGAGCTCGGCGACGATGGCCACGGTGGCGATCCGGCGCGAGGTCTGGTCACCGCGGGCCAGCGTCACGGTCGCGACGAGGTAGATCAGCCCCGCCAACGCCGAGAGCAGGTAGGCCAGCGGCGCCTCGGAGTACCGCGTGGCCAGCTGGACGGCGGCGCGGGCGGTGGCGGCCAGCGCGAACAGCCCGTACAGCGCGACCAGCACCCGGCCCGGTCCGCTGCCGGTCTGGACCGGCGGATCGGACGCCGTGCCTCGCGGCTTTCCGGTCACGAGGCCGCCGGCGTCCACAGCTGGAGCAACCGGAGGGTCATCGCCAGCACGGCAAGGGCGGCGATGGCAAGCACGACGCCCGACCAGCGGGTGCGTTCGGTGTTCGCCCAGAACCAGGCCAGCGGGATGAGGACCACGATGGCGATCAGGTAGCCGATGGTGGTGGCGGTTTCGGCGGGCCGGAACCCGGCCGCGATCCGCACCAGCCCGATTCCCGACTGGACGACGGTGACCAGCCAGACGAAGGCGTCGAACAGCAGCTGAGCCTTGCCCGGCGGCTTGTCCAGGGCGGCGGTCAGCAGTCCCCAGACCGTCGCAGCCCCGGTCAGCGCCAGCACCGCGTAGGCCAGTCCCGGGATCATCGGGAGTCCCGGCGCCGGCTGCTCACGAGGCCCCACCGTACCGGAGCAGCGTGCTCCCACCTGCGAGACTAAGGCCGCGGCTCGGTTCAGGAGGTGGCGCGCGTGAGGGTGGTGGGCAGCACCGGTGGCGGTGCCGGCGCCCCGGAGCCGCCGGCCTTCGTGATGCCGCTGGGCCATGGGGTGGACCCGGCCGTGGTGGCGCACGACGCGGGCTATGCCGTGCTGCGGCCGTTGGCCGCTACCCGCGACCCTGACGGGGAGCTGGTGCTGCAGCTGTTGGTCCGGCCCCTCACGGACGAGCCGCGACCCGTGACCCCCCGCCGTGGCAAGGACGCCGGGCTGCGTGTCCCTGCCGGTGTCGAGCCGCAGGTGCGGCAGCGGTTCGCCGCGTACGCGATCGTCACCTCGTCCTCGGGTCTGCTGGCCACCGAGTACTCCGACCGGACGGCGGTGTCCGGGCGCTGGGGCATGCCCGGCGGCGGCATCGACGACGGCGAGCAGCCGGTGGCGGCGGTGCTGCGCGAGGTGGCGGAGGAGACCGACCAGCAGATCGAGCTGGGCGACCTCGTCGTCGTCCAGACCTCGCACTGGATCGGTCGCAGTCCGCGGGGCACCCTGGAGGACTTCCAGGCCGTCCGGCTGATCTACCGGGCCACCTGCCCCCGGCCCACCGAGCCGCGCGTGCTGGACCTCGGCGGTACCACGGAGTCGGCGCGGTGGGTCCCGCTGGACTCCTGGCGCAACCTGCCCTGGACCCAGAACTGGGACCAGGTCCTGCACCAGCAGCTCAGCCCACGTCGCCCAGCAGATCCTGACGGGTGAGCACGCCGACGGGGTGACCGTCGTCGAGCACCAGCAGCGCGTCACCCTCGACCAGGAGCTCGACCGCGGTCGCTACCGGTTCCGTCGCGCCCAGTGTCGGCAGCGGCGGTTCCATCACCGCGGTGACCGCGTCGGCCGGCCGCGCCCGGTGCCCGAACAGCGCGCCGAGCAGGCCGCGCTCGCTCACCGAGCCGACCACCTCGGCCGCCATCACCGGCGGCTCGGCACGGACGACCGGCATCTGCGACACCCCGTACTCGCGCAGGATCGCCACGGCCTCGGCGATCGTCTCGTTCGGGTGGGTGTGCACGAGACTCGGCAGCTCACCGGACTTCTCCCGCAGCACGTCACCCACCACCCGGACCGACTGCTCCGGTCGCGGTGCGAAGCCGTACCGGGCAAGCCAGGCGTCACTGAAGATCTTGGTCAGATACCCCCGTCCAGAGTCGGGCAGCAGCACGACGACCACGGCCTCGGGGTCGTCGATCTCCGCGGCCAACCGGACCGCGGCCGCGGTCGCCATGCCGCACGAGCCACCGACCAGCAGGGCCTCCTCCCGGGCCAGCCGACGGGTCATCGCGAAGGAGTCGGCGTCGGAGACCTCGATCACCCGATCGGCGATCGTGGGGTCGTAGGTCGTCGGCCAGAAGTCCTCGCCCACGCCCTCCACCAGGTAGGGGCGGCCCGTGCCGCCGGAGTAGACCGAGCCGGTGGGGTCGGCGCCGATCACCTGCACCCGGCCGTCCGAGACCTCCTTCAGGTAGCGGCCGGCGCCCGAGATGGTGCCGCCGGTGCCCATCCCGGCGACGAAGTGGGTGATCCGGCCCTCGGTCTGGGCCCAGATCTCGGGACCGGTCGTCTGGTAGTGGCTCAGCGGGTTGTTGGGGTTGCTGTACTGGTCCGGCTTCCACGCGCCGTCGATCTCGCGCACCAGCCGGTCCGAGACGGAGTAGTAGGAGTCCGGGTGGTCGGGATCGACGGCGGTCGGGCAGACGACGACCTTCGCCCCGTAGGCCGCGAGCACGTTCCGCTTGTCCTCGCTGACCTTGTCGGGGCAGACGAAGACGCAGGAGTAGCCGCGGCCCTGCGCCGCGATGGCCAGCCCGACGCCGGTGTTGCCGCTCGTCGGCTCGACGATGGTGCCGCCGGGTTTGAGCAGGCCGTCGCGCTCGGCCGCCTCGATCATCCGGACGGCGATCCGGTCCTTCACCGACCCGCCGGGGTTGAGGTACTCGACCTTGGCCAGCACCAGCGGCGCCACGTCGCCGGTGACCTTCGAGAGCTTGACCAGCGGTGTGTTGCCGACGAGGTCGATGAGGGAGTTCACGTACTGCACGAGCCGAGCCTAGGGCTGGACGCACGAGAGCCGCACCCCACGAGGGGATGCGGCTCTGGTGGTCGGGCTCGTGCAGGCCCTACCTGCGGAGGTAGGAGAGCAGACGCAGCATCTCGACGTACAGCCAGACCATCGTGACGGTCAGGCCGAACGCGCCGCGCCAGGACTCACGAGCCGGGGCGCCGATGGCGACACCGCGCTCGATGTAGTCGAAGTCGAGCACCAGGTTGAGCACCGCGAGCACGATGGCGACGGCGGAGATGAGCACGGCGAAACCGCTGACCGGGCCCACGAGGCCACCGCGCAGCCCGGGCTGGCCGGTGAACAGGCTGAAGATGAAGTTGACCAACGTCAGGGCGGCGAAGGCGATGGTGGAGATCACCACGATCTTCGTGAACTTGGCGGTGACCCGGATGTTGAAGAACTTGTAGGCAGCCAGTGTGACGCCTGCGGCGAAGAACGTCGCCACCACGGCTTGGCCGACGATCCCCGGATAGATGTTCTCGAAGACCTTGCTGATCATGCCGATGAAGATGCCCTCGATCGCGGCGTAGAGCAGCACCAGGCCAGGCGAGACGTTCCGGCGGAACGAGACGACCATGACGACGACGAAGCCGACCAGACCTGAGAGCACCATCGCCGGGAAGTACAGGCCCTCCGGCACCAGCTTCCAGGCCAGACCCGCGGCGATGGCCAGCACACCCATGGTGACGGCGGTCTTGGTGACCACGTCGTCAAAGGTCATCCGGCCCTCGGGCGCCTGCTGCACCTGCTGCTGGCCGTAGGGGTCCGGTGGGTACTGCTGGTAGGGCGAGCGGCCGAACTGGGACTGGCCGTACTGCGGCGCTGCGGGTGTGAACGCGTCCTGCTTGGAGAGGATCGGGTTCGAACTGCGCAACATAGTGATGTCCTCCTGGAGCGGGCACCAGGGACGGTGCCTCGCGTCAAGTTTACGAAGGGCCTCCAGGCCCACGACGCACGCCCGCTTTGAATCCCCTAAGAAGCCCCCGGTTCCCCTCAGGCTCCGGACCGGGGTCCCAGTGGGTGCCCCCGATGGGATTCGAACCCATACTGCAGCGGGTTTAAGCCGCCTGCCTCTGCCATTGGGCTACGGGGGCCAGCGCGGAACGGCGGAGCGATCCTATGCCGGGTCGCCGCTCCCCCCACTCACCGCGAGCTCAGCGGCGTGGGCGTCGGCGTGGCCCCGCCCAGCCGCAGCCGGGTCTCCAACGGCAGCCGCTGGAGGTCCCCGGTCGGGATCCGGTCGTCGATGACAACCTGCGCGTCAGGGGTGAAGTGCAGGGGCTGGACGGCGGTGATCAGGCCGGTCGCGTCGTCGCGGTAGTAGAAGTACACGTCAGCGTTGATCAGCGGCGGCGAGAACGGTGTGCTGAAGGAGGTGATGGTCGGCTGCCGTACCCCGCCAGCGGTGCCCTGCCGCATGGCGACGGTCCACGAGCCGTCGTCGTGGTAGAGAACCGCGGGGCCGTCCTGGGTGTGGAAGTGACCGTAGAGGATCAGCCGGGCCGGCGGGTTGGGCGCAGCGGTCAGCACGCTGGCCGCGGCGGGCTGGTGGACGAGCAGCGCGTCGACCGGACGGTCCCCGGCCACCCCGAGCAGGCGCTCGGCCAGCTGCTGCTCGGTCTCGGGGCGGTCGAGGACGCGGTCCACGCTGAACGGGAGGTTGTGCTCCGGGTCGTCGTCCCCCAGCACCCGCAGCCCGGCGGCGTCGACGGTGCTGCCGTCCAGCACCACCATGCCCTCGCCGCGCTGCTGGGCCTCCGTGACGTCGGAGTCGTGGTTACCGCTGGCGACGACGAGCGGGACCCCGGGCGCGATGCCCGCCTCGCGCCGGACACAGGTCTTCTCGACCGCGGTGCCGTTCACCGTGTCGTCACCCGAGTCCAGCACGACCCGCGGCTGCGTCGCTCGCGCCAGTCGGCTGATCAGCTCGGTGGTCGCCTGGTTGCAGTGCAGATCGCTGAAGCCGAGCAGCAGCGACTCCCCCGGCCTGGCCTGCGGCAGCCGGTCCAGCTGACGCGACAGCCCGGCGACCGCCGTGTCGATGTAGGTCCGGACCACCCGCTGCTGGCGGCCGCTGAGCAGCGTGACCCCCTTCACGCTGCGGTCGAGCAGGTCCGCCAGCACCCGGCTGTCCACCGTGACCGACGCGAACCGGCTGCCGGCGGCGACGCCGACCGGGATGCGGAGCCCCTGCGGCTGGCGCGGGGCCAGCACCGACCCGAGCACCAGCAGCAGCGCCACCAGGTAGGCGGCCGCCAGGCGCCGGTCGGTGACGGTCCGCGCAACCCAGGGGCTCAGCAGCTGGCCGCGAAGCCGCCAGACCGCGAACGCCACCAGCAGCAGGACCTCGGCCTTCGCCCCCTCGACCAGGGCGTCGATCTCGAGCCGGTCGACGACCGCCTCCACCGCCACCTCGGGGTCCTCGTACAGGCTGACGTAGGCCGCCAACGTCTGTTGGGAGAAGAGCGAGTTGAGACTGGAGGCAGCGGTCCCGACGCTGCCGATGGTGGCCGTGACACCCACCGGACCCGCCGGGCTCGGCAGGTAGGCGTTGCCGATCGGGCCGAGGTCGATCTTGACCTCACCGGAGAAGTTGCTGGCGAAGCTCACCTGGTGTGGCCCGAGATAGTCGTCCACCCGCGCGTGCCCGATCCCCCAGACGGCGGCGAACGGGGCCGCCAGCAGGGCCGCGACCAGCGCCGTCCCCAGCGAGCGGAGCACTCCGCCCGCCACGGCGCGACGCGACCCCGCCCGCGCGAGATGACGCGCGAGCACCGTCAGCAGCGAGCGTCGCCGCCCGGCCTCGATGTGAGAGCGACGCCGCCGTTCGGTCCCCAACCGGAACGGGCGACGCGCTGGCGTTGGCCCGTCCATAAGGCCCTCAGCGTAACCGCGGCGGGCGGCCGGCGGGGCCGAACGACGTCAGCCCGCGGAGTGCAGCAGCTCCAGCGCGATGCCGTCGAGGATGTCGGACTCGCTGACCAGCCAGCCCGGCACGTCCAGCCGGTCGGCGATCCGCACGGCGATCAGCGTGCCGGCGGTGACCACGTCGGCTCGGCCCGGATGCATCGAGGGCAGGGCGCGGATCTGCGCGACGGTCGAGGTGACGAGCCGGTCGAACAACGCGTGCAGGGCGGGGACGGGGATCAGGGTGCCGTGCACCCGCTCCCGGTCGTACTGCTCGAGCTGCAGGTGCACCCCCGCCAGGGTCGTCGCGGTGCCGGCGACGCCGATCCAGGTGCCGATGGCGGCGAAATCGACGTCCGTGCCGTCCAGCAGCCCGTCGACGTACGCCTCGGCCTCCGCGACCGCTTCCGCCGAGGGCGGGCTCGTCTTGAGGAAGCGCTCGGTGAGCCGTACCGAGCCGATGTCCAGCGAGACGGCCGACTGCACTGCGCCGCCGGCGCCGACGATCAGCTCCGTCGAGCCGCCGCCGATGTCGATCACCAGCACCGGCTCGGCGGGCGGCCGCACCCGGCTCAGCGCCCCCGAGAAGGACAGCTCGGCCTCGGTATCGCCCGTGATGACCTCGGGGGTGACGCCCAGCCGGTCGTGGATGCCGGCGAAGAAGATCTCCCGGTTGCGGGCGTCCCGGGAGGCTGAGGTGGCCACGAAGCGGACCCTGGAGCTCGGGATGCCTGCGTCCCGGATCAGCGCGGCGTAGGCGTCGGTGGCGGCGAAGGTCCGGGTCAGGGCGTCCGGATGGAACTCCCCCGTCGCGTCCACCCCCTGGCCGAGCCGGACGATCTCGGTCCGGCGGTCCAGGTCGACCAGGCTGCCGTCGGTTCCCGCCTCGGCGATCAGCAGCCGGATGGAGTTGGTGCCGCAGTCGACGGCGGCCACGCGGGTCATCGGGGCTCCTCTGTCTCGTCGTCGGGGTCGCCTGGGGCCGGGTCGGTCAGGCAGGGCCGCTGCCAGAACTCGCCGAGCGCCGCGAGAGCCTCGTCGCCGAGGGGGTTGACGCCCGGCCCGGCCGCGAGGCTGTGGGCGACCAACACGTGCAGGCACTTGACGCGGTCCGGCATGCCGCCGGCACTGACGCCGGCGATCTCCGGCACCTCGCCCAGCTCGGCCCGGTCGCGCAGGTACGCCTCGTGCGCCTGCCGGTAGGCGCGGGCCAGCTCGACGTCGGTCTGCAGCCGGACGCTCATCTCGGCCATCACGCCGCGGGACTCCAGCGTCGAGCAGGCCGAGGTCGCGCGCGGGCAGGTGAGGTAGTAGGTCGTCGGGAAGGGCGTCCCGTCGGCGAGCCGTGGCAGCGTGGCGACCACGGACGGCTTGCCGCACGGGCAGCGGTGCGCGACGCCGGCGACGCCCCGCGGCGGCCGCTGCAGCTGACGGGTGATCGTCGCCTCGTCCTCGGCGGACATCGGTTCGTGCACCGCGCCAGTCTCGCAGGCGAGGTCGGACGACCCCGTCCCCGTCCCGTCCCTGTCCCGTCCCCGCCCCCGTCCCCGCCCGTCCCAGCCGTCACACTCGGCCCAGGTCCTTCCCGCCTTACCCAGGTTGCAACCTACTTCTAGCGAGAAGTTCCCAGGTATACCTGGGAATCCGACAGGGCTAGGGTGCCGCTCGTGATCACGGTCGCCGCGCTGAGCCCGTCGCTGGACCTCACCTATCTGCTGGGCTCCTACCGGCTGGGGCGGGTGCACCGGACGCCGGGGCCGGTTGCCGTGGCCGGGGGCAAGGCGCTGAACATGGCCCGGGCGGCGCGGGCGATGGGGGCGGACGTCGTCGTCGTGGCGCTGCTCGGCGGGGCGACCGGGGCGAGGGTCGCGGCGATGGCCGAGGAGGAGGGCCTGCAGCTCGTGGTCGTGGACGGGGGGGCGGAGACGCGGACCTGCGTGTCGGTGGCGGCCGCCGACACCGGTGAGCTGACGGAGATCTATGAGGACGCCCGGCCGGTCGCGGAGGGGGTGCTGCCCCGGGCGACGGACGCGCTGGCGGAGCAGCTGCAAGCCCGGCCGGGCTGGCTGTCGGTCTCGGGACGCGGGCCGTCGGGGACGGTGGACGCGGTCCCGCAGCTGGTCCGGCTGGGTCTGGGTTGCGGCGCCGCCGTCGCCGTCGACAGCCACGGCGAGGCGCTGCCCGGCGCGCTGGCGGCCAGGCCGGCGCTGGTCAAGATCAACCGCGCGGAGGCGGCGGAGGTGCTGGGCCGGCAGGAGAGCGACGACCTCGGGGCGATGGCGGTGGCGCTGCACGAGCAGAGCGGCGCGTCGGTGGTGCTGACCGACGGCACCGCCGGCTCGGTTGCCGCCGACCGCGGCGGGGTGTGGCGGCTCGGTCCGTCACCCCGGCGCGGGCGGTACCCGGTCGGCAGCGGGGACTCGTTTCTCGGTGGCCTGCTGGCGGGGCTCGACGAGGGTCGGGACCTGCCGGAGAGCCTCCGGCTGGGGACCGGGTGCGCCGTGGCGAACGCCCTGTCCCCGGGCCAGGGCCATTTCGATGTCGACCTCGCCCGGACGGTGGCGGCCGAGGTCGAGTTGGACGCCCTGGTCTGAGGAGCGACCGCCTAGCGCTCCCCGTCGGTGGTCTTGCTCTGCAGCGTGATGGTCTTCTCCTTGGGCTTGGCCGGCGCCGGCTGGTCCGCCGCCTCGACCGACCCCCAGAGCTTGGCCCACCAGGCGTCCTGGGGCTCCTCCGCCGTACGGGCCGCGGACCCGATCGCGGCGCCGCCGCCCAGCGGGTTGCCGTCGGCGTCGACCACCTGGTAGCCGATCTCCCCCGGCACCACCCAGCCGAGCCGCTCGCGGGCCTGCGTCCGGACGTACTCGGCGTCGTTCCAGTGCGACAGCCCGCTCTGCAGCTCGGCGATCCGCTGCTGGCGCTGAGCGATCTCGGCCTTCGTGGAGGCGATCTCGTGGGCCTGGGCGAAGTAGATGCGCAGGCTCGAGGCGTAGGAGATGGTCAGGATCAGCAGCACCACGACCAGCGCGATCGCTCGCGTGGTCAGGGTCGAGAGCAGCCGGGATCCCCGGCGCGACGGCTCGATCGGCGAGGATCCAGCGCCCCTGACGCCTGCGTCGGCCGGCGGCACCGCCGGGGCGGCGGTCGCCGGACGCGACGAGCCGCGGGCGGGACGCGTCTTGCCGCGCCCCGGCGCGCCGCCCGGACGCGCCGGCGGTCGAGGTCCGCTCGGCACGCTCAGCCCTCCTCGGTGGTTCGGCGGGGCGGGGTGGGGCTAGGCACGGAACCGGGGGAAGGCCGAGGACCCTGCATACCGGGCCGCGTCGTCGAGGTCCTCCTCGATCCGCAGCAGCTGGTTGTACTTCGCCACCCGGTCGGTCCGGGCCGGAGCGCCGGACTTGATCTGGCCGCAGTTGGTGGCCACGGCCAGATCGGCGATGGTGGTGTCCTCCGTCTCCCCGGAACGGTGGCTCATCATGCAGCGGAAGCCGGCGCGGTGGGCGAGGTCGACGGCGTCCAGAGTCTCGGTGAGCGACCCGATCTGGTTCACCTTGACCAGCAGGGCGCTGGCGGCCTTCTCGCTGATCCCCCGCTGCAGGCGGGTCACGTTGGTGACGAACAGGTCGTCCCCGACCACCTGGACGCGGTCCCCGATCCGGGCCATCAGCGCGCTCCAGCCGGCCCAGTCGTCCTCGGCCAGCGGATCCTCGATGGAGACGATCGGGAAGTCGGTGATCCACTGCTCGTAGATGGCCGTCATCTCGTCGGCGGACTTGGTGCCGCCCTCCCAGCTGTAGACCCCATCGGCGAAGAACTCCGTGCTGGCCACGTCCAGGGCCAACGCGATGTCGGTGCCGAGCGTGAGCCCGGCCGCCTCCACCGCCGTGGAGATCAGCTCGAGGGCCGCCACGTTCGCCGGCAGGTTCGGGGCGAAGCCGCCCTCGTCGCCGAGGCCGGTGGAGAGCCCTTGCTTCTTCAGCACCGACTTGAGCGCGTGGTAGACGCTCGCGCCCTGCTCGAGGGCGTCCCGGAAGGTGCGGGCGCCGATCGGGGCGATCATGAACTCCTGCACGTCCACGTCGGAGTCCGCGTGCGCCCCGCCGTTGACGATGTTCATCATCGGCACGGGCAGGGTGTGCGCGTTCGGACCGCCGACGTAGCGGTACAGCGGCAGGTCCGCGGAGTTGGCGGCGGCGTGCGCGACGGCCAGCGAGACGCCGAGGATGGCGTTGGCGCCCAGCTTGGACTTGTTCTCGGTCCCGTCCAGGTCGAGCATCGCCTGGTCGATCAGCCGCTGCTCGCTCGCCTCGTAGCCGACGAGCTCGGGACCCAGCTGGTCGACCACGCCGAGAACGGCCTTGCTGACGCCCTTGCCGCCGTAGCGGCTGTCACCGTCGCGCAGCTCGACGGCCTCGAAGGCACCGGTGGAGGCTCCGGACGGGACGGCAGCACGGCCCTCGGAGCCGTCGTCGAGGATGACCTCGACCTCCACCGTGGGGTTGCCGCGCGAATCCAGGATTTCGCGGGCGCCGACGAACTCGATACTCGCCACGAGTGCTGCCTTTCCGATGGTTGCCCCGGCCCACCTACGACCTCGGGACGGCTGAAGCCGATGTGTGGGTTTCACCCTAGCGGCGACGGGCGGTAGCGGCGGTCAGGCTCCCCGGCCCTCCACCGTCCGGACCTGCTGCTCCAGCTGCCGCACCGCGTCGCGGACGGCCTGCTCGGGGTCGATGCCGTGGGCCTGGGCGCGGGCGACCAGTGCGACGACCTCGCGGCCCAGCGCGTCGGCCTCGACCGGCTCGTCGGGAAGCCCGAGCTCGACCCGCCGGGAGCGGGCCCGGCCGATGATCTTGTGCGCCCGGGCCAGGGCCGACATCTGCTCCGGGATCCCCTGCAGGGCGGAGGTGCGGCCCTTCTCGACCGCCTTGCGCTGCTCCCAGGTGTGGTGCAGGTCCGCCGGCACCTTCTCGACCTGCCCGGCACCGCCCGCCGGGACGAACACGTGCGGGTGCCGGGAGACCAGCTTGTCGGCGATCCCGCGGGCGATGTCGTCGAGGTCGAAGGACGCCGAGATCTCGGCGTGGAAGACGACCTGGAGCAGCAGGTCGCCGAGCTCCTCCCGCAGATGCGGCTCGTCCCCGGACTCGATCGCCTCGACTGTCTCGAGCGCCTCCTCGACCAGGTACTGGACCAGGGAGCGGTGGGTCTGCTCCGCATCCCAGGGGCAGTGCTGCCGCAGGACCGCCATCACCTCGACGAGCCGGACCACCTCGGGCAGCGGCACCCCGGGGCGCCGTTCGGGGACGACGGTCCCGCTCAGGGGGTCGCCCCCGCGGCCGGCGTGGAGAGCGAGCTCGACTGGCCGCTGAGGATGAGCTTCTGGGCGGGGTCGAGGACGCCGTAGCGCGGGTTGAGGGTCACCGACCGGCCCTGGATCTCCTTCAGAAAGGCCTCCGCACCCAGCTGCTGGGCCACGATCCGCTGGTCAGCCAGGTCGTAGACCACCTGCTTCGCCTCGGGAACCGCGACCAGCGCCTCGAGCTCGGTGCCCTTCAGCTGGGCGTCCCGCTGAGCGTCGGTGATGGGAATGGTGTGGTCGGCGGCGATCTGCTCGGCCAGCTTGCCCTGGATCATCGCGTTGACGACTGCCTCCGAGGAGACGGTCTGGCCCTCCTGCAGAGTGGAGCTCACGCCCGCGACGGCCGACTCGACCTCCCGCTGGCTGATCGTGTCCTCGCCGACGTAGGCCACCACACCCGGCGAGGCATGCCCGCAGCCGGTCAGGGCCAGAGCGAGCAGCGCGGCGGCCACCACGGCCGCCCGCCGCGAACGCGGAAGCGGGAGAGACGTCATCGAGCATCCTCGTCGTCGTGCTGCAGGGTCATCAGGTCGTCGATCCTATGCGGGCTCAGCTGAGGAACACGTCGTTGACCACCTTGGTGCACCACGCGAGCAGCGCCGTGTCGGTCACCGGCGGGCCGCCGATGGTGGAGCTCGTCGGTCGCGGCACCAAGATGATGTTGGCCGTCTCCTTGATCAGCGTCCGCGGGTACAGCCGCTGCAGCCGCAGCTTCTTGGAGTCGGGCAGGTTCGCCGGCCCGAAGCGGATGTGGTTGCCCTGCGTCACCACCTCGGTCAGCCCCGCCGTGCGGGCCAGCAGCCGGAAGCGGGCCACCTCCATCAGGTTGCCGACGACGGTCGGCGGCGCCCCGTACCGGTCATGCAGCTCCGCCTCAACGGCCTTGAGGTCGGCCTCCGCGCGCACCTCGGCCAGCCGCTTGTACATCTCCAGCCGCAGCCGTTCGGACTCGACGTAGTCGGTCGGCAGGTGCGCGTCGATCGGCAGCTCGATCCGGACCTCCGGCTCGGGCTCGGTGTCCTGACCGCGGTACTCGGCGACCGCCTCCCCCACCAGCCGGATGTAGAGGTCGAAGCCGACGTCGGCGATGTGACCGGACTGCTCCCCGCCCAGCATGTTGCCGGCGCCGCGGATCTCCAGGTCCTTCATCGCCACCGCCATCCCGGCTCCGAGGTCGGAGTGCGCGGCGATCGTCGCCAGCCGGTCGTGCGCGGTCTCGGTCAGCGGCCGGTCCGGCGGGTAGAGGAAGTAGGCGTAGCCCCGTTCGCGGCCGCGGCCCACGCGGCCCCGGAGCTGGTGCAGCTGCGACAGGCCCAGCAGGTCCGCCCGCTCGATCAGCAGGGTGTTGGCGGTGGAGATGTCCAGGCCCGCCTCCACGATCGTCGTCGAGACGAGGACGTCCGCCCGCCGCTCCCAGAAGTCCACCATCACCTGCTCCAGCCGCTGCTCGCCCATCTGTCCGTGGGCGGTGACGACCCGAGCCTCCGGCACCAGCTCGGAGATCCGTCGGGCGACCTTGTCGATGCTCTGCACGCGGTTGTGGACGTAGAACACCTGGCCCTCGCGCAGCAGCTCGCGGCGGATCGCCGCGGTCACCTGCGCCTCGTCGTACGGACCGGCGAAGGTGAGCACCGGGTGGCGCTCCTCCGGCGGGGTCGCGATGGTGCTCATCTCGCGGATCCCGGTGATGGCCATCTCGAGGGTGCGCGGGATCGGGGTGGCGGACATCGCGAGCACGTCGACATGGGTCCGCAGCCGCTTCAGCTGCTCCTTGTGCTCGACGCCGAACCGCTGCTCCTCGTCGATGATGACCAGCCCGAGGTCCTTGAACTTCACCTCCCCCGACAGCAGCCGGTGGGTGCCGACGACCACGTCGACCTTGCCGTCCGCCACCCCTTCGAGGGTGGCACGCGTCTCGGCCTCGGACTGGAAGCGGCTGAGGGGGGCCACATTGATGGGGAACCCGGCGTAGCGATCGGCGAAGGTCGCGTGGTGCTGCTGGACGAGCAGCGTCGTCGGCACCAGGATCGCCACCTGCTTGCCGTCCTGGACGGCCTTGAACGCCGCTCGCACGGCGATCTCGGTCTTGCCGTAGCCGACGTCGCCGCAGATCAGCCGGTCCATCGGCACGACCTGCTCCATGTCGCGCTTCACCTCGTCGATGGCGGCCAGCTGGTCGGGGGTCTCGACGAAGTTGAAGGCGTCCTCGAGCTCACGCTGCCAGGCCGTGTCGGGTGAGAAGGCGTGGCCGCGGGTGGCCTGCCGCGCCGCGTACAGCTTGATCAGCTCCGCCGCGATCTCTCGGACGGCCCGGCGGGCGCGGCCCTTGCGCTTCGCCCAGTCCGCCCCGCCCATCTTGTCCAGGGTCGGGTTCTCCCCGCCGACGTAGCGGGTCACCTGGTCCAGCTGGTCCATCGGCACGAACAGCCTGTCGCCCGGTTGGCCCCGCTTGGACGGGGCGTACTCGATCAGCAGGTACTCACGGGTCGCGCCCGAAACCGTCCGCTGCACCATCTCGACATAGCGGCCCACGCCGTGCTGCGCGTGCACCACCGGGTCGCCCGGCGCGAGCTCCAGCGGGTTGATCTGGGTCTTGCGCCGGCCCGGCATCCTGCGGGCCGACTTGTCCGGCGGACGCTGCCCGGACAGGTCGGAGGAGGTGAAGACGGCCAGCTTCAGCTCGTCCGCGACGAAGCCCGCCGTCAGCTCGCCGGTGACGACGGTGACCATCCCCTCGACGGGGACGTCGACGAGCTCGTTCTGCTCCCGCACTGCCAGCTCGCGTTCGGTCGCGACCTCCGCGTAGCGCTTGCTGGTGCCCTTGCCCTCGGCGACCAGCACCACCCGCCAGCCTTCGCGGGCCCGCCGGACGATGTCCGCGATCGCAGCCTCGGTATCACCGCGGTGGCTCTCGGCGAGATGGCCGGTGATCGTCCGGGACTCGACGCCGGCTCCGCTGACCGCCATCCGCAGGTCGACGATCTCGCCGTCGGCGGTCCGGACGACCTCCCCGTCCCCCTGCCCGGCAGCTGAGCTGGTCGACGGGCCGGCGCTGAACGGGGACAGCGTCCACCAGGAGAGCCCACGCGCCAGGGCGGCCGCCCGGACGTCGGCGAGGGGCTGGTAGGAGGAGGCGCCGAGGTCGATCGGGGCCTGACCGCCACCGGCGGCGGCAGCCCAGGAGGCCTGCAGGAACTCCTCGCTGGTCTTCACCAGGTCGATCGCCCGACCGCGCACCAGCTCGGGGTCGCTGACCAGCACGTGGGTGTCGGCCGGCAGCAGGTCGACCAGCAGCTCCATCCCGTCGACCAGCACCGGGGACAGGGCCTCCATCCCGTCCACCGCGTGGCCCTGGGCGATCCGCTCGAGCATCTCGCTGAGCTCCGGATGCTGCACGGCCAGCGCGGCCGCCCGAGCCCGCACCTCCTCGGTCAGCAGCAGCTCGCGGCAGGGGGAGGCGGTCACGGCCGGCAGGGTGAACTCGCTGGAGCGCTGGTCCGCCACGGTGAAGTAGCGGATCTCCTCGACCGTGTCGCCGAAGAAGTCGATCCGGACCGGGTGCTCCTCGGTCGGCGGGAAGACGTCCAGGATGCCGCCGCGGACGGCGAACTCGCCGCGACGCTCGACCAGGTCGACCCGGATGTACGCGGCGTCGACCAGGGCGAGGGTCAGTTCACCGAGGTCGTGGTCCTCACCGGTGGCGATCCGGACCGGCTTCAGCTCGCCGAGCCCCTTCACCTGCGGCTGCAGGACGCTGCGCACCGGGGCGACGACGATCCGCGGCGGGGGCTCCTCGGCGTTGCCCAGCAGCCGGCGGAGCACCGCGAGCCGCCGGCCGACGGTGTCCGAACGCGGGCTGAGCCGCTCGTGCGGCAGCGTCTCCCAGGCGGGGTAGTAGGCGACGGCCTGCTCGCCGGTCAGGGACTGCAGGGCGGCCGTGACGTCCTCGGCCTCCCGGTAGGTGGAGGTCACGACCAGCACGGGACGGCCGGCGCCGCCGCGCGACACCTCCGCCGCCAGCGACGCGGCGATCAGCGGCCGCATCGAGGGCGGAGAGGTCAGGTCCAGAGCCGGCAGCCGACGCGCGCGCGCGTCGTCGATGCTGGCGGAGAGGGTCGGATCGGTGCAGAAAAGGTCGACGAGTCCCGTCAGGGTCACCGGGCAAATCTACAGGTTCGTTCGCACCCGACCCGCCGGCTCGTGCACCGGGGACGGCTGCCCCGGGCGACGGCGTATCAGTCGCGCCGCAGCGGGAGGATCGCGCGCACGGCCGGGTCGCGCAGCCACAGGCCGGCCCAGACGAACAGGGCGGTGTAGACGGGGAACAGCAGCGTCGAGAACAGCGGTGCGTCGACCCGCAGCTGGGCCGTGAACGCGCCGCCCAGGTAGGTGGAGAGGAGCACCGCGCCGAGGACCGAGGTGCGTCGGTAGAGGTAGAGGGCCAGGAAGACGATCTCGACCGAGCCCATGAACGGCGCCAGGCCCGGGTCGAAGCCGAGCCGGAGCGAGCCCTCGCGGGCCGCGGGGACGTTCAGCAGGTGGATAACGGCGTCGAACGTCAGGAACGCCGCCACCAGGCCGGTCACCAGCCAGCCGGCGACCACGGCGGGTCGGCGACGGCCGGCGGGGCGGGTGGCCGGCAGGGTGGTGCTGGCAGCTGTGGTCACGGTGTACTCCTCGTCGATGGGCGTTGCTGCTGCTACCGACCGGCGACCCGGGCCGAACTCATCGCGTCCCGCCACACGTGAGACACCTCGACGGGTGGCGCTGCGGGACGCTCCGGCCTGCAGGACCGGCCTCAGGAGTTGAAGGCGCTCTGGGTGCGCTCGAGACCGACCTGGACCAGGGACTCGACGGCGTCGGCGGCGCGCACGACCTCAGCGCCGAGCGCCTCGCGCTCCCGAGCGGAGAAGCTGCTGAGGAGGTAGTCCGCCGGGTCCTGGCGACCAGGCGGTCGGCCGACCCCCACCCGCACCCGGTAGAAGTCCCCGGTGCCGATCGAGCGGCGGATCGACCTCAGCCCGTTGTGGCCGTTGTCGCCGCCGCCGAACTTGACCCGCAGCTGGCCGGGGTCGATGTCCAGCTCGTCGTGCACGACCACCATCCGGTCCGGTTCGATCTTGTAGTACCGGAGCAGACCGGCGACGGGCCCGCCGGTGTCGTTCATGTAGGACCGCGACTTCATCAGCCCCAGCCGGGGCGAGGCCGTACCCGGCACGCCGAGCCGACTCTCGGCCACCTCGGCGCGGATCCCCTTCGGGACGCTGAACCGCGCCCCGGTCCGGGCCGCCAGCTCCTCCACGACGAGGAAGCCGACGTTGTGCCGGTGGGACGCGTAGGTCGGGCCCGGGTTACCGAGCCCGACCACCAGCCAGGGCAGCATGCCTGGATGTCGCGCGGGTGCCGGTCAGGACTGCTGGGCGTCCGCAGCCTCGCCGGTCGTCGTCGTGCCGTCGCCCTCCTCGGGCACCACGTCGCCCTGGGCGATGGTCGGCTCGATGCCGGCGTCGGCCTCGGCCGCCGCCAGATCCGCCTCCAGCGCCGCCTCGGACTGGGCACCGGTCACGTTGACGATCAAGGTCTCCGGGTCGACACCCAGGACGGAGCCCTGGGGCAGCTTGAGGTCCCGAGCCAGCACGAGCGTGCCCGGCCGCAGGCCCTCGATCGAGACGACGATCTCGGTCGGGATGTGCGTGGCCTCGGCCTCGATCGAGACGCTGTTGCGGTCCACCACGACCAGGGTGTCCGGGGCGGCCTCGCCCTCGACATGGATGGCGACGTCCACGGTCACCTTCTCACCGCTGCTGACCAGGACCAGGTCGACGTGCTCGATGGTGTGCTTCAGCGGGTCACGCTGGACCTGCTTGGGCAGCGCCAGCTGCGACCGGCCCTCCACGTCGATGGACAGCAGGGCGTTGGCGGTGCGCAGCGCCAGCAGGGTCTCGTGACCAGGCAGCGTGATGTGGATCGGGTCGGTGCCGTGGCCGTACAGGACGGCGGGAACCTTGTGGGCGCGACGGATCCGGCGGGCGGCGCCCTTACCGAACTCGGTGCGCAATTCGGCAGTGAGCTTGACCTCGGGCACGAACGAACTCCTCGTAGAACTTGCGATGGTTGACCTGAAGGGCCTGGCAAGGAGGACGCGGTCCGTCCGGCACGGGAACGAGCCTCACAGCTCGTCTCCCTCGTCGATGACGGTGCGTGACCCTCGCCGAGGCAACTGGCCCACCTTAGCCCACCGCCAGGCATGGGCGGAAACCAGCGAGGTCGTCAGCTCTGGCCGCCGAACAGGCTGGTGACCGAGCCGTCCTCGAACACCTCCCGGATGGCCCGCCCGATCAGCGGAGCGATGGAGAGGACCGTCAGTCCGGGGAACCGCCGCTCCGGCGGGATCGGCAGTGTGTTCGTCACCACCACCTCCTCGAAGGCGGTCGTCGTCAGCCGCTCGATCGCCGGTCCGGAGAGCACGGCATGGGTCGCCGCTGCGATCACCGCGCGAGCGCCGCGAGCGCGCAGCGCCTCGGCGGCCTGGCACATCGTCCCGGCGGTGTCGATCATGTCGTCGACCAGCAGGCAGACCTTGCCGCGCACGTCACCGACCACCTCGTGCACCGCGACGGTGTTGGCCACGTTGGGGTCGCGCCGTTTGTGGATGATCGCCAGCGAGCTGCCCAGCTGGTCGGTCCACATGTCCGCCAGCCGCACCCGGCCGGCGTCCGGTGAGACCACGGTCATCTGCGAGGTGTCGTACTTGTTGGAGATGTACTCGGCCAGCACCGGCAGCGCCCACAGGTGGTCGACCGGGCCGTCGAAGAAGCCCTGGATCTGGGCGGCGTGCAGGTCGACCGACATCAGCCGGTTGGCGCCCGCGGTCCGGAACAGGTCGGCGACCAGCCGGGCCGAGATCGGCTCCCGGCCGCGGTGCTTCTTGTCCTGCCGGGCGTAGGGATAGAACGGCGCGACGACGGTGATCCGCTTGGCCGAGGCCCGCTTGAGCGCGTCGACCATGATCAGCTGCTCCATGATCCACTCGTTCACCGGCGCGGCGTGGCTCTGGATGACGTAGGCGTCCGAGCCGCGGACGGACTCCTCGAACCGCACGTAGATCTCGGAGTTGGCGTAGGTGAGGGCGCGGGTGGGAACGAGCTCCACCTCCATCAGCTCGGCGATCTCGTTCGCCAGCTCGGGGTAGGCCCGGCCCGAGAACAGCATCAGGTGCTTCTCGGTGGGCTTCTTCACTCCGGTCATGCCTGGGGTCCCCCGTCGGTCTGGTCCTGC
The DNA here is from genome assembly GCA_045806705.1 of Friedmanniella sp. Classification (GTDB taxonomy): domain Bacteria; phylum Actinomycetota; class Actinomycetes; order Propionibacteriales; family Propionibacteriaceae; genus Microlunatus. The sequence goes on along the minus strand of JBJMIS010000020.1, from coordinate 38,196 downwards.
GTGCGCTGGTCTCCGAGCGGCGCGGCCGCCGCCTGCGATTGCTGCAGCGGGGCCGGCTCGGCCCCCTGCTGCGCGTCGGCGCCGTGCGGGGCGGTGCCGCGCTCCCGTAGCGCCGCCTCCGCGGCATGCGCGGTCTTGGTACCGGCCCGCTTGCGGGCGACCCAGCCGGTGACGTTGCGCTGTCGACCGCGGCTGACCGCGAGCTCGCCGATCTGGACGTCGCTGGTGATGGTGGAGCCCGCCGCGACGTAGGCGCCGTCCGCGATCACCACCGGCGCGGTCAGCACGGAGTTGCTGCCGACGAAGCTGAACGCCCCGACCGTCGTCGTCGCCTTGTGCACGCCGTCGTAGTTGGCGAAGATCACGCCGGCCCCGATGTTAGCCCCGTCGCCGACGACGGCGTCGCCCACGTAGGACAGGTGGGGGGCCTTGGCACCGGCCCCCAGCTGGGCGTTCTTGGTCTCGACGAAGGTGCCGATCTTGCCCCCGGCGCCGAGCTTGGTGCCTGGCCGCAGGTAGGCGTAGGGCCCGACCGAGGCGCCCGGCCCGATCAAGGCCAGGGAGCCGTGCGTCCGGGTGACCGTGGCACCCTCCCCCACCTCCACGTCGACGAGGGTGGTGTCGGGGCCGACCACCGCACCGGGGCCCACCGAGGTCGCGCCCTCCAGCGACGTCCCCGGCAGCAGCGTGACGTCGGTGCCGAGGTCGACCGAGGAGTGCACCCAGGTGCTGCCGGGGTCGATGACCGTCACGCCGGCCAGCATCCAGCGCTCGAGGATCCGGCGGTTCAGCTCAGCGTTCAGCCGGGCCAGCTGGACCCGGTCGTTCACCCCCTCGACCTGCCAGACGTCGTCGATCAGGTAGGCGCTCACCACCCCGCCCGCCCGGCGGGCCGACCCCAGCACGTCGGTGAGGTAGAGCTCGCCCTGGTCGTTGTCGGGCCGCAGCTCGGCCAGGCCGGCCTCGAGCGTCGCCGGCTCGAACACGTAGATGCCGGAGTTGATCTCGGTGATGCTGCGCTGCGCGGCGTCGGCGTCGCGGTGCTCGACGATCGCGTGCACGTGGCCGCTGCTGTCCCGCAGGACACGGCCGTACCCCGTCGGGTCGCCTACCTGGGCGGTCAGCACGGTGACCGCCGAGCCTTGCTCACGGTGCTCATGCACCAGGTCCACCAGGGTGTCACCGGTGAGCAACGGCACATCGGCGTAGGTCACCACCACCTGACCCTGCAGCTGGGGCAGCTCGGCCAGCGCCACCTGGACGGCGTGCCCGGTGCCCCGCTGCTCCTCCTGGACGACGGTGGTGACGTGGGGGGCGATCTCGGCGAGGTGCGCCTCGACCTGGTCGCGACGGTGGCCCACGACGACCACGACGTGCTCCGGCTGCAGGGTCGTCGCCGCGGTGACGGCGTAGCTGAGCAGGGAATGGCCGCCGACCTCGTGCAGCACCTTCGACCGGGCCGAGCGCATCCGCTTGCCCTCCCCCGCCGCCAGCACGACAACGGCCGCGACGTGGGCGTCGGGGGGGTTCTGCAGCGGGTCGGTCGCGGGCGGCTGGTCGGGCTGTCCGGTCATCGAGCTCTCTTCGCTGGTAGGTCTCGGCTTCGTGCTGCTGGCTCCCCGGGTAGGAGTCGAACCTACGTCGCTAATCCTGATTCAAAGTCAGGCGGGCCCTGCCGACAGACCAACCGGGGAACGTGCACCCGCGTCCGCCCCGATCTGCACCGGGTGCGACGGGCGCGGCACACCGACCGATCCGGGGACCGACCGGGGAACACACTACGCAGGGGGCGCCGCCGCCGCACCCTGGACGGCATCCGACGCCCTCTCCACGCCGGTGCCGAGCGTTTGCTGGGCGCGCAGATTTCCACACGGCCCTCCGAGCGCCCAGACTGGCGGCATGACAGCGGGACGGGAGGTGGAACGGCGCGAGTCGACGCGTGCCCGCCGACCGGGCCGGGTCCGGATGTCGGGGGCTGACCGGCGCGAGCAGCTGATCGACGTCTCGCGCTCCCTGTTCGCACTCCGCGGCTTCGACGGCACCTCGGTGGAGGAGATCGCGGCCAAGGCCGAAGTCAGCAAACCGGTGGTCTATGAGCATTTCGGCGGGAAGGAAGGCCTCTACGCCGTCGTCGTCGACCGGGAGGTGCGCACCCTCCTGGACGGCATCCGGGGCTCCTTGACCTCGGGCCACCAGCGCGAGCTGCTCGAGCAGGCGGCGCTCTCGCTGCTGGACTACATCGAGCAGCACACCGACGGCTTCCGGATCCTGGCCCGTGACTCCTCTCTCGGGCACGCCGGCGGCTCGTTCGCGACGATCCTCAACGACGTGGCCTCCCAGGTGGAGGGCATCCTCGTGGCCGAGTTCAAGCGTCAGGGCCTCGAGCCCAAGCACGCCCCCATGTATGCCCAGATGCTGGTCGGCATGGTGGCGATCACCGGGCAGTGGTGGCTGGACGCGCAGCAGCCCGGCAAGCGGGTGGTGGCGGCGCACCTGGTCAACCTCGCCTGGAACGGCCTCAGCCATCTGAAGGCGAAGCCCACCCTGGTCACCGACCCCGGACGCTAAGGCTCACCGCAGCCGTTTGCCAGTCCCCGCCCGGGCCCGTATCGTGGTGCTGACGACTTAATCGATACAGAAGACGGACGCATGGCGCTCAGCACCCTCCCCTCCACCTCGTCCACCCCGACGGCCCCGCTCACCTCCCGAACGGCGACCCTGGCCGTCACCACCCTGTTCGCCGTCAACGGCATGCTGCTCGGCGGCAACGGCGGGGCGCTGCCGTCACTGCGGGAGAAGCTCGACATCAGCGACACCCGGGTCGCGCTGCTGCTGTTCTGCGCCGGGCTGGCCGGCATCCTCTCCATGCAGGTCGGCGGCCGGCTGGCCGACGCCATCGGCGCCCGGACCGTGACCCTGGCCGCCCTGCCCGTCCTGATCGCCGCAGCGGTCACGATCGCCCTCGCGCCGAGCTTCGCGGTCGCCGTGCTCGGCCTGGTGCTGCTCGGCCTCGGCAACGGCGCGATGGACGTCGGCATGAACGCGATCGGCGTCCAGGTGGAGTCCGCCCGGGGCAAGCCCGTGATGAGCTCGTTCCACGCCTTCTTCTCCCTCGGCAGCTTCGTCGGTGCCGGCGTCGTGCTGCTGCTGGCCAAGGTCCTCGGGATCACCGGCGGCCGGATCGTCACCCCGCTGATGCTCTCGCTGGCGGCTGTCGCGGTCGTCGTGCTGCTCGTCCTGCTGCGGATCACGCCTCAGACGGCGGTCGTGCAGCACACGGTGGACGGCGTCCGCGCCCGGATCCCGCGAGCTGCCTGGGTGCTCGGCGCGATGGCGCTGTCCTTCGGCCTCTCCGAGGGGACGGCTGTGGACTGGTCGGCCCTGCACGTCACCGACGTGGCCCAGGTCGACCCGACCACCGGGGCCCTCGGGCTGGTCGCCGTCACCGCCTTCATGGTGCTGATCCGGCTGATCGGGGACCGCTTGGTCAGCCGGTTCGGCCGCCGGGCCGTCGTCCGCTTCGGCGGGGCCTGCGCGGCACTGGGCTACCTCGCCGTCACACTGGTCGACGGGCTGCCGCTGCTGGTTGTCGGCTGGGCGCTGGTGGGCTTCGGGGTCGGCATGATCGCACCACAGGTGTATGCCGTCGCCGGCCACCTGGGCGGGGGCCGGGTGCTGGCGGTCGTGGTGACCTTCGGCTACGCCGCCTTCCTGATCGGTCCCGCCGTCATCGGGTTCGCGGTCCGCCACATCGGCATCCAGCACGCGATGGCGGTTCCGGCCGCGCTCTGCGCCGGCATCATCGCCCTCGCCGCCACGATGCCCCGCAGCGACCCCGACCTGGCCGACAGGACTCCGTCGACCCGCTGACCCCGCCCCTGCTGACCGGCAGGTCTCGGCGACGGCGCCCGTAGGATTCCGCCATGACGGCCGACCGGGAACCTCGCGACGAGGTCGACGCGCTGGTCGACGCGTGGTCCCGGGAGCGACCGGACCTGGACGTGTCGCCGATGCGGGTGCTCTCCCGGGTGACGCGGCTGGCGCGGCACCTGGACCGGCAGCGGGCTGCCGCCTTCAGCGCCCACGGACTGGAGAGCTGGGAGTTCGACGTGCTGGCGGCCCTCCGCCGGGCCGGCAAGCCCAACCGGCTCTCCCCCGGTCAGCTCCTGCGGGAGACGATGGTCACCTCCGGCACGATGACCAACCGCGTCGACCGGCTCGCCGCGCGCGGGCTGGTCGAGCGTGACCTGCACCCCGAGGACAAGCGCGGTGTGCTGGTCCGGCTGACCGACGCCGGTCGGGTTGCCGTAGACGCCGCGCTGGTCGACCTGCTCGACGCCGAGCGCCAGCTGCTCGCCGGTATGGCGGAGGAGGAGCAGCACGAGCTCGCCCAGACACTGCGCCGGCTGCTCGTGGTCTACGCGGACGTGGCGGAGCCGACACCCGCCTCCTGACCCTCCTCGCGCCCTGCCGCGCGGGTCAGGTGCCACACCTGGATGGCCAGCAGCACCACGGTCACCACTCCGGCGACGAGCTCGGGCACGGGGGTGAACGTGCCGAGGAGGATCAGCAGCACCGCGACCCCGAACGGGACGGCCGTCCAGACGGCCGGGTCCTGACGTCGCAGCTGGATCAGCCAGATGGTGGCCACCAGGACGGCGACCGGCACGGTCACCGCAGCCGCGCTGACCAGCTCCGAGGCCTCGCTGTGGTGGGTCCAGTGGTCCACCCGGGCCGCCAGACCCGCACCGACGGCTGCCGCCGACGCGTAGATCGCGTAGTGCCCGAAGCCCCAGACGAACTGGACGCGGCCGTCACGCCCCTGCGCCGCGGCGAGCACCGGAGCGGCCTCGCGGGAGAAGTACAGCCACCAGCAGCTGAAGACGATCAGCACGCTGCTCACCACGACCAGCGCCAGCGCTGCCCGCACCTCGGGGTCGGCGAACGCGGAGCTCACCGCCAGCGTCGCCGACAGGATCGTCTCGCCGAGCACGATGATGAAGAACAGGCCGTAACGCTCCGCGATGTGGTGGGGGTGCCACGGGGTCATGCCGGCACGCTCGGCCCAGACCGGCACCGCGACATCGGTCAGCGCGAACAGGACGAAGAACGGGACGAGCAGGTGCTCCGACCTGCCGATCCAGACATAGCTGACCCAGCCGAGCTGGACCACCACGATCCCCGCGGCGTACCGCAGGCAGGTGGCCCGGTGGGCCGGGTCGTGCCGGGCGGCCCGCAGCCACTGCAGCACCAGCCCGACGCGCATGATGACGTACCCGAGCACGGTGACGAGGAAGGTGCCTGCGAAGACCAGCGGCACCCCGGCAGCCAGGACGAGGACGCCGAGGATCTGCAGGATGGTCAGCAGCCGGTACGCCACGTCGTCGTTGTCGTAGGCCGACGCGAACCAGGTGAAGTTGAGCCAGGCCCACCAGATCGCGAAGAAGGCCATCGCGAACCCCAGCAGGCCGGTCGCGGCGTGGCCCGCCGTCACGGCGTGGTGCAGGCCGGCGGCAGCCTGGGCGACCGCCACCACGAAGCACAGGTCGGTTAACAGCTCCAGCGGCGTAGCCACCCGGTGCGGCTCGTGCGGGTCCCGCGGCGACAGCGGACGGACCAGGGCGGACGCGGTCATGCCCGGCACGCTAGGCCCTGGGCCCCCTCGCCACCAGGGACGCCGGCCGGGGTCAGGCCAGGACGCGGGCGCCCACCACCGGGCCGCTGACCCGCCGGACCTCGCGGCAGACCCCCTCGGCGCTCAGCGCCACGGCCAGGTCGATCGCGGCCGGCTCACTGGCCGCCAGGAACGCGCAGGTCGGACCGGAGCCGGACACCACCGCGCCGAGCGCGCCGTACTCCAGACCCGCTTCGAGGACCTGGCGGAGCCTCGGCTGCAGGGCGAGGGCAGCCGGCTGGAGGTCGTTGACCAGGGCCGGGCCGAGCTGGTGGGGGTCCCCGCTGCGGAGCGCGTTCATGAGGTCGTCGGGCACCTCGGGCGGGTCCGCCGCCGGCTTGAGCTCGTCGAACCGCCCATACACCGCCGGCGTGGAGAGACCGTGGTGCCCGAAGGCCAGCACCCAGTGGTAGGTCCCGCGCGCCAGGGCCGGAACCACCTCCTCACCCCGGCCGCTGCCCACCGCGGTACCGCCCAGCAGCGCGAAGGGGACGTCGCTGCCGAGCTCGGCCGCCAGTCGGCGGAGGGCCTCGGGCGACACGTCGAGATCCCAGAGCACCGAGCAGGCGAGCAGCGCGGCCGCCCCGTTGGAGGACCCCCCGGCCAGCCCCGCCGCCACCGGGATGGCCTTGCGGATGGAGATGCTGGCGCCGAGGGAGTCGTACGGGCCGTGGGTGCGGGCCAGCAGCCGCGCCGCCCGCAGCGCCAGGTTGGAGTCGTCCAGCGGCACGGCCCCCGCGCCCTCGCCGCTCACGCCGACCTCGAACTCGTCGGGCTCGGCCCAGACGGCGCTGACCTCGTCGTAGAGCGACACCGCGTGGTAGACCGTCGCCAAGGGGTGGTAGCCGTCCGGCCGCCGGGCTCCCACCTTCAGGGCCAGGTTGATCTTCGCCGGCACGCGCACGCGTACTCCGACCGGTGCCGGCGGCAAGGCTGAGACCACGCACCGAGGCTACGGTGCGAGCCGCGAAGGCCCTCGGCTGGGCTCAGCCCCGCTCGGGGACCTCCGGGGCCAGCCGGGCGACCTGCTCGGCGATCCGGGCGAAGTCGACGACGTGCAACATCTCGCCCCGGGCCTGCGGGTCCACCCCGGCGGCGGTGAGCGCCTCGCTGGCCGCCGCGGAGCCGCCGAGCAGACCCGACAGCGCGGAGCGGAGCATCTTGCGGCGCTGCGCGAACGCGGCGTCGACCACCGCGAAGACCAGCTCCCGGGACGCGGACGTGGCGGGCGCCGGCCGACGCCGGATGGCGACCAGACCTGACTCCACGTTGGGGACCGGCCAGAAGACGCTGGCCGGGACGGTGCCCACCCGGCTCGTCTCGGCGTACCAGGCCATCTTCACCGACGGCACGCCGTAGGTCTTGGAGCCCGGCCCGGCGACCAGCCGGTCGGCGACCTCGAGCTGCACCATCACGAGCCCGCGCTGCCAGGACGAGAAGGTGGCCAGCAGGTGCAGCAGCACGGGCACCGAGACGTTGTACGGCAGGTTGGCCACCACCACGGTCGGCTCGACGGGCAGCTCGGTGACCCGCAGGGCGTCGCCGGTGATCACCGTCAACGCGTCGGCCCGCTCCGGCATCCGCGACGCGACCGTCGCGGGCAGCTCGCCGGCCAGCAGCTCGTCGATCTCCACGGCGACCACCTTCCCGGCAACCTCGAGCAGGCCCAGGGTCAACGACCCCAGGCCCGGCCCGATCTCCAGGACGGCGTCAGCGGGACCAACACCGGACGCCGCGACGATGCGGCGCACGGTGTTGGCGTCGGTGACGAAGTTCTGGCCCCGCTGCTTGGTGGGACGCAGGTCCAGCCGACTGGCGATCCGACGGACCGACGTCGGGTCCAGCAGGCTCAGCGCATACCCAGCTTCGCCGTGCACGCCGGCCAGGCACCCCAGCCCTGCGCGGCCTGGACGCGCTTCGCGACGGCGATCTGCGCCGCGCGGCTCGCCTGGTTCGGCATCCCGGAACCGCCATAGGCGTGCCAGGTGCTCAGCGTGAACTGCAGGCCGCCGTAGAAGCCGTTCCCGGTGTTGATGCTCCAGTTGCCGCCGGACTCACACGCGGCGATCTTGTCCCAGACTCCGCCCGAGGCGACCCGAGGCGCCGGCGAGCTGGAACGTGGGGTGGACTTCGACGAGCTCGACGAGCTGGCCGCGGGCCGGTGGACCTTCGGGGCCTTGGTCCCGACCAGGACCACCTGGTTGCGGGGGGCCGTGGTGACCGCACTGGAGGTCTGCTTGCGGCTGGTCAGCTTGCCGTCCTGGCGGACCTCACGGAAGGTGAGGGTGCGGCTGCCCGTCCGGCCGGCGGTGTCGACCTTGGTCGTGCCGCGGGCGAGCGAACCGCTGTTCTTCCGCACGGTGCTGAAGGCGACCTTCTCCTTCTTCTTCACGCTCTTGACGTCGACCCGGGTGTAGGTGACGGCGTCGCCGGACCGCAGCCGGTCAGCCGGCTTGGCGCTCAGCTTGTCGTCGGAGTCGACCTTGATCTTGGCGGCGGCGAGCGCGTCCGCGACGGTGGTTCCGGTCGTCTTGATCTGGCGCTTCTTGCCGCCCGCCTGCACGGTCACGGTCTTCAGGGTGGCGACGTCGACGGCCAGGCCCTCGCGGCCGATGCTGGAGCTGCGGCTGGTGGAGAGGTCGGCACCGGTGGTGTTGACGCCGAGCGCGCCCAGGGCCTGGTCGAGGCTGGTCGCCGTCGTCCAGACGGTCCGCTTCTGGCCGTCGACCGTGAAGTCGACAGGGCGGGCGAACTGAACGGCCACCCGGGTGCCGTCGGTGACCTTGGCGGTGGGGTCCGGGGCGACGATGTCGCGGCTGGTGACGGTGATGCCCTGGTCCTTGAGCAGCTCGCCGACGGTGCCGGCCGAGGTGGTCACGGTGGTCGGCTTGCCGTCGACGGACATCGTCACGTCCTTGCTGAGGGCGGCGTAGCCGAGTGAGGTTCCGGCGACGGCCAGAGCTGCTCCGGCGGCGACAACGGGGATGATCTTGCGCACAAACACTCCAAGAGGTGGCTCGCACGATGGTCTGAGCCTCGATGGCGTCCGGACGGCGTCAGCGCCGGTCACGGGAAACGGTTACAAAAGAATAACGGAAGTGCGACACGACGGGAAATCCTCGGCGCGTCGCGCCCCTGGTGCTAGCGGCCCGAGCCCGCTGAGCTCCCCCAGTGCCCGCGGTGCACGAGGGCGTCGACGGGCTTGCGGTGGCGACGACTGGCCGATCCGGTGACGGTCGCGTCCGGAGCGGGGTAGCCGAGGCTGAGCACGCCGACGCTCAGCTGGTCCCGGGGCACGCCGAAGGCGGCCCGGACAGCCTCGGACCGGTCGACGGGGATGCCGAAGAAGCAGGCGCCGAGGCCGGCGTCGGTGGCCGCCAGCAAGGCCGCCATCACCGCCATCCCCGCGTCGACGAACCAGTAGGGCGCCGACCAGCGGCCGGGGTCGCGGTCGAGCCAGCCCTTGTCCGGTTCGGCGTAACGGTCGAGATAGGCCTCCCGGTCGGTCCAGACGGTCACCAGCGCCGGCGCCGTCCGCATCCGGGTCAACCACGGACTGGGCTCACCACTCGCGGTCGCAGCCCAGAAGGCGTCCCGATCGCGAGGGTCGGTGAGCACCAGCAGCGCGACGGCCTGGGTGAAGCCGGCCGAGGGCGCGCGCAGCGCCGCCGTCAGCACCGCCTCGAGGGCGCTGGGCGGCACGGCGCGCTCGGGGTCGTAGCCGCGGGTCATCCGGCGCCGGCGGAGCACCTCCGACAGCTCCACGCCCTACCAGCTCCCGCCGAAGGCGGCCTCGGCGTTGGCGTCGAGGGTCCGGCACAGCTCGAGGAGCTCGAGGTCCAGGGTGGAGGCCAGGAAGCGCACGGTGTGCGGTACCAGGTAGGACGCGTTGGGACGTCCCCGCAGCGGCACCGGGGTCAGGTACGGGGCGTCGGTCTCGATCAGCAGCCGGTCGAGCGGGGTCACCGCGAGGGCCTCTCGCAGCTGCACGTTCGGCTTGAAGGTCACCGGTCCGGCGAAGGAGAGGAAGGCACCCCGGTCCAGGCAGGCACGGGCGAAGTCGGCATCGCCGGAGAAGCAGTGCATGACGATGCGGTCCGGGCGGCTCTCGCCGTCGAGGATGTCGAGCACCGCCGCGTGGGCGTCGCGGTCGTGGATCACCAGCGCCCTGCCCCGACGGTTGGCCATGGCGATGTGGGCCGCGAAGGCCTCCCGCTGCAGGGCCTGGCCCTTGGCGTCCGGAGTGCGGTAGAAGTCCAGCCCTGTCTCGCCGACGGCCCGGACCTGGGGGTGCGCGGCGAGGGCGTCGATCACCTCGAGCCCGGCCGCAAGCCCTGCACCCATCCGGGCCGCGTCGTTCGGGTGCAGGGCCACCGTGGCGACGACAGCGTCCCAGCGCTCCGCCGCCGCGACGGCCCAGCGGGAGCTCTTCACGTCGCAGCCGACCTGGACCAGCCTGGTGACGCCCACCTCGGCGGCGCGCCGCAGCGCGTCGGCCGGCTCGAGGCCGGAGAAGTCCGCAGTGGCGTCGAGGTGGCAGTGGGAATCCACGACCGGGTGCGGCAGCGGCTCGGGCGGGGCGGGCAGATCCACGTGCTCACCCTCCCAGGTCGGTGAGGATCCGGACGCAGTCGCCCGCACCCTGCCCCGCCGGTTCAGGCCGACGGCGGCGTCTGCAGCTTCAGGGCGAGGTCGTAGAGCGCATTCTTCGCCACCCCTGTCTCTGCTGCCACCGCCGCCACGGCCGGCTTCAGCCGGGTGCCCGAGTGCACCTGGGCGAGCACCCGGGCGGCCGCGGCGTGCAGGTCGGGGGCAGCCCTCGGAGCTCCCTCCACCACCAGCGTCACCTCCCCGCGAACCTCCTGCTGGGCCCAGCTGGCCAGCTCGGTCAGCGGACCGCGACGGACCTCCTCATGGGTCTTGGTGAGCTCCCGGCAGACCGCTCCGCGTCGGTCACCGCCGAACGCCTCGGCGAGTGCGGCCAGGGCGTCGGCCGTCCGGTGTGGCGCCTCGAAGAAGACCAGGGTGCGTGGCTCGTCCACCAGCTCCGCCAGCCGCCGGGCCCGCTCCCCCGCCTTGCGCGGCAGGAAGCCCTCGAAGCAGAAGCGGTCCACCGGAAGGCCGGACACGGCCAGCGCGGTCAGCACCGCCGAGGGGCCGGGCACGGCGGTCACCGGATATCCCTCCGCCACCGCCGCGGCGACGAGCCGGTAGCCGGGGTCGGAGACCGAGGGCATCCCGGCGTCGGTGACCAGCAGCACCCGCGCCCCGCCGGCCAGGGCCGCCAACAGCTCGGGCGTGCGCTGGGACTCGTTGCCTTCGAAGTAGGAGAGCACCCGGGCCGCCGTGCTCACCTCCATCCGCTCCAGCAGCCGACGGAACCGCCGGGTGTCCTCGGCGGCGATCACGTCCGCGCCGGCCAGCTCCCGCCGCAGCCGGGGGGAGGCGTCCGCCACGTCCCCGATCGGCGTCCCGGCGAGCACCACGACACCACGGTCGTCTCCCAGCTCGCGGGAGCGGACGGCACGCTCGGCGCCCGGCGAACCCGCGCCGTCTCCTGCGCTCATGACCCCAGGATCCCAGACCGCCCACTTAGGATGGCCCGGTGACCGAGCAGGTAGCCGCGGCCGAGCGCAGAACGCCCGTCCTCGACTCCTCCTTCCACTCCGATGGCCACAGTCTCGATCCATCGCAGGACTGGTCGACGCTCCAGACGCCGCCGAGCCCGCCCCTGCCCAGCACCGTCGAGCGGTTGCAGGCGCCGATGCCGACCGACCGGCTCACCGGCTGGCTGGTGACCCTGCTGATCACCGGCATCGCCTTCGCCATCCGCGTCGTCAACCTGGGCTATCCGAACAAGCTGGTCTTCGACGAGACCTACTACGCCAAGGACGCCTACTCGCTGCTGAAACACGGGTACGAGCGGAGCTGGCCCAGCAACGCCAACGACTCGGTCACGGCAGGTACGCCGGACGTGATGCAGTCCGGACCCTCCTTCATCGTCCATCCGCCCGTCGGGAAGTGGCTGATCGGCGGGGGTGAGCAGCTGTTCGGCATGAACTCCTTCGGCTGGCGTTTCGCCTCGCTGGTGTTCGGCGCGCTGCTGGTCCTGGTGACCATCAGGCTGGTCCGGCGCGTGTCCCGATCGACCCTGGTCGGTGGTATCGCCGGCCTGCTCCTGACCTTCGACGGCCTTGCCTTCGTGATGTCCCGCACGGCCCTGCTCGACATCTTCCTGGCGTTCTTCGTGGTGGCGGCGGTCAGCTTCCTCGCGGTCGACCGGGACTGGATGCGGGGGCGGCTGGCGGATCACCTCCAGGCCCGCGGCCTGGCCGACCTCGGCGGGACGTTCGGGCCCCTGCTCCTGGTGCGACCGTGGCGGATCGCCGCGGGGGTCTGCTTCGGCCTGGCGCTGGGGACCAAGTGGAACGCGCTGTACCCGCTGGCCGCCTTCGCGCTGCTCTCGCTGGCCTGGGACGTCGGCGCCCGCCGGCTGGCCGGCGCCGGCTGGCGCGCCAACACCGCGGTACTCCGCGACGGCCTCCCTGCGTTCGTCTCGCTGGTGGTGCTGAGCGTCCTCGTCTACGTCAGCACCTGGGCGGGCTGGCTCGCCACCCAGGGCGGCTACGACCGGCAGTGGGGCGCCGACCACCCGACAGCGAGGAGCGTGCAGCTGCTGGGCAGACCGCTCGCGTCGCTGCTGCACTACCAGCGCGACATCTACGCCTTTCACACGGGAAGCTTCATCAACGGCGCGGAGCACGCCTACCGGGCGGACCCCGCCGGCTGGCTGGTGGTCGCCCGGCCGATCGGGATCGACGCCGTCAACGGAATCAAGCCGGGCACGGACGGCTGCCTCGGCCCCGACAACTGCATCCGGGTGATCAGCGGCATCGGGACGCCGATCCTGTGGTGGGCCGCCGTCTTCGCCCTGGTCGCCGCCGTGCTGCTGTGGGTGGGCGGCCGCGACTGGCGGTTCGGAATCCCGGTCGTCGGGGTGCTCAGCGCCTGGCTGCCCTGGTTCCACTACGACGCGCGGCCGCTGTTCTTCTTCTACGCCATCGCGATCATCCCGTTCTCGGTGATGGCGGTCTCGCTCTGCCTCGGCCAGGTCATCGGCCCGCGACCCACCACCCGGGTTCCGGGCAGCGGCGACCGCCGGATGGTGGGCGCCATCGTCGCCGGCACCTTCGTCGCCCTGGTGGTGGCCAACTTCGCCTACCTCTACCCGATCCTCACCGACGAGCTGATGCCCTACCGCTCCTGGCTTTCCCGGATGTGGTTCCGCAGCTGGATCTGACGATCCCTGGAGAGTGGACATCGAGAGTTCGCCGAGGTTTCACTCCGGTGACGCACGCGGTCGAGGGAGGTCGACCTGCAGAGCTCCGCGTTACAGTGCGAGAAGCCAAGAACCGAATCCGGCTGAGTGCGGAAAAGCACGTCGAGGGGGTTGATTCCTGTGGGTGCTTACGTCGCGAGGCGGCTGCTCAACTATGTTCTCCTGCTGTTCATCGCCGTGAGCCTGACCTACTTCCTGGCGGCCACCCAGCTGCACCCGCGTCAGCTCTACGAGCTGGCCAACCCGCCGCTCGACCCGGTGTCGATCGAGCAGAACCTCCGCTCCCGGAACCTCAGCGACCAGGTGCCCCTGCTGGAGCGCTACTGGACCTGGCTGCAGGGGGTGGTGCTGCACTGGGACTGGGGAGAGGCCCCACGCGGCGGCGACGTCAACGGCGAGGTCAGCCGGCGGATCTGGGTGAGCCTGCGGCTGATCACCATCGGCGCCCTGCTGGGCACGGTGACCGGGGTCCTGCTCGGGGCCTGGACGGCCACCCGGCAGTACAAGCCGTCCGACCGGTCCGCGACCGCCGCATCGCTGCTCATCTTGTCGGTCCCGTCCTTCGTGATCGCGAGTGCTCTCCAGGTTGCCGGGACGAAGTTCAACAATGCCTCCGGGCTCCGGGTGTTCGAGTTCGTCGGCGAGACCGGCACCCACGGCAGCTACCCCGGAGCCGCGTTCGCGGACCGCATCCAGCACCTGATCCTGCCGACGATCGCGCTGACCTTGATCAACGCCGCGTTCTTCAGCCGGATCCAGCGGAACCTGATGCTGGACGCCCTCGGCTCGGACTTCGTCCGTACCGCGCGGGCGAAGGGGCTGCGCCACTCCCGTGCCGTGATGAAGCATGCGCTGCGCACCGCCCTGATCCCCACTGGCACCTATTTCGCCTTCAGCATCGCGACCCTGTTCACCGGGACCACCTTCATGGAGATCCTGTTCTCCTTCCACGGCATGGGGGAGTACGGCGTCAGCACCATCACCCAGCAGGACGTCCACGGCACCGTCGCGGTCGTCGCCTTCGGTGGCGCCTGCGTGCTGGTCGGCGCGATCCTGTCCGACTTCGCGGTCGCCATCCTCGACCCGCGTGTGCGGCTGAGCTAGGAGATCCCCATGGCTGAGAACCTGCTGGAGGTGGCGACCGAGGGACCGACCGAGGAGCCGACGCCGGGTGCCGGGCAGTCCAAACGCCTGACCCGTCGGCGGCTGATCATCCGTCGCTTCCTGCGCAACAAGACGGCCGTGGTCGGCTTGGTGGTCATCGTGGCCCTCGTGGTCATCGCGCTGATCGGCCCGTACCTCACCCAGTGGTCGTACGACGAGGTGGACCGTCGGGCCTACCTCAAGCCGCCCAGCGACCGACACCCGCTGGGCACGACCCAGAGCGGCCGGGACATGCTGGCCCTGACCCTGCGCGGGCTGCGGAAGTCGCTGCTGATCGGGTTCCTGGTCGCCATCCTCTCCACTGGCATCGCGGCCCTCGTGGGCTCCTTCGCCGCCTACTTCGGCGGCTGGTTCGAGCGCGTCTCCCTCTGGGTGATCGACCTCCTGCTCGTGGTGCCCTCCTTCCTCCTGATCGCCGTGCTCACCACCGGCGGCTCCAAGGGGCCCTACGGCTGGCTGCTCCTCGTCGTGCTGCTCGCCGCCTTCGGCTGGGTGCTGTCCGCCCGGGTCGTCCGCAGCCTGACGCTCTCCATCAAGGAGCGGGAGTACGTCCACGCCGCGCGTTTCATGGGTCTCGCCGCACCCAAGACGATCGTCCGGCACATCCTGCCGAACATCTCCTCGCTGCTGATCATCGACGCGACGCTCAACGTGGGTGCGGCCATCCTCGCCGAGACGGGGCTGTCGTTCTTCGGCTTCGGTGTCCAGGCGCCCGACACCTCGCTGGGCACGCTGCTGGGCGAGGGTGCCCGCCAGGTCAACTCCTTCCCGTGGCTCTTCACCAGCCCGGCGGTGACCGTCGTCGTCCTGGTGCTCGCGGTGAACGCCGTCGGTGACGGACTCCGCGACGCCCTCGACCCCAGCTCTGCCTCAGGAGGTACGGCCCGATGACCACCAGCGTCGCCCCGACCGGCAAGGTCCGCCGGACCCTGTCGGGCACGGTGCTCAGCGTCAAGGACCTGCATGTCACGTTCCCCAGCGAAGCGGGCCCCGTGCAGGCTGTTCGCGGGCTCAGCTTCGACCTCGCCGCCGGGGAGACGATGGCCATCGTCGGCGAGTCGGGCTCGGGCAAGTCGGTCACCTCGATGGCGATCATGGGCCTGCATCCGCCGACAGCGAAGATCACCGGCTCGGTGACCCTGCACGGCGACGAGCTGCTCAACCGGAACGACGAGGCGATGTCCCGGCTCCGCGGGGAGTCCCTGGCAATGATCTTCCAGGACCCGCTGTCGGCCCTGACCCCCGTCTACACGATCGGGGACCAGATCGTCGAGGCCGTCCAGGCCCACCACGACGTGAGCCGGTCGGCGGCCATGAAGCGGGCGGTCGAGCTGCTGGATCTGGTGGGCATCCCGAACCCGCAGGTCCGCGTCCGCTCGTTCCCGCACGAGTTCTCCGGCGGGATGCGGCAGCGGGCCATGATCGCCATGTCGATCGCCAACGACCCGGATGTGATCATCGCCGATGAGCCCACCACCGCGTTGGACGTCACCATCCAGGCGCAGGTCCTGGAGGTCCTGAAGCGCGCCCAGCAGGAGACCGGCGCGGCGATGATCATGATCACCCACGACCTCGGGGTCGTGGCGGGGATCGCGGACCGGGTCACCGTGATGTACGCGGGCCGGCCGGTCGAGCAGGGCACCGTCGACGAGATCTACTACCGGCCCCGGATGCCCTACACGATCGGCCTTCTCGGCGCCGTCCCCCGGCTGGACGCCACCGAGAAGAAGGCGCTGGCCACGCTGGAGGGCAACCCGCCCTCGGTGGTCAACCTGCCGCCCGGCTGCCCGTTCGAGCCCCGCTGCCCGCTCTCGACGTCGGAGTGTCTCGCTGCGGAGCCGCCGCTGATCCCGACCGAGCATCCCGGCCATGTGGCGGCCTGCATCCACGTCGGCAAGGTCGCCGCCGGCAACCTCGGCTACGACGACATCTTCCCCGTGCAGACGCCTCCGCACTCCGCCCTGCAGCAGGTCCCGCGGGACCAGCGCAGCACGGTGCTGCAGCTGGAGGGGATGAAGCGGTACTACCCGCTGATGAAGGGGGCCGTCTTCCGCCGGCGCGTCGGCACGGTGCACGCCGTCGACGGGATCGACCTCGACATCAAGGAGGGCGAGACGCTCGGGCTGGTCGGAGAGTCGGGCTGCGGCAAGAGCTCGACACTGCTGGAGGTGCTCAACCTGAAGCCGCCGACCGAGGGGCGGGTCGTCGTGCTGGGGCACGAGTCGGGCCAGCTCAACCGGGCGGAGCGCAAGCAGATGCGCCGGGACCTGCAGGTGGTGTTCCAGGACCCGATGGCCTCGCTGGACCCGCGGATGCCGGTGTTCGACCTGATCGCGGAGCCGATGGCGGTGTTCAAGGTTCCCCGGGCCACCATCGAGAAGCGCGTCAACGAGCTGCTCCGCCTCGTCGGCCTGGAGCCAGGGCACGCCGACCGCTACCCGCAGCAGTTCTCCGGCGGCCAGCGGCAGCGGATCGGCATCGCCCGGGCACTGGCGCTGGAGCCCAAGCTGATCGTGCTCGACGAGCCCGTCTCGGCTCTGGACGTGTCGATCCAGGCCGGGGTGATCAACCTGCTCGACGAGCTCAAGGCCAAGCTGTCGCTGTCATACCTGTTCGTCGCCCACGATCTCGCCGTGATCCGGCACATCGCCGACCGGGTCGCGGTGATGTACCTCGGCAAGATCGTCGAGATCGGCCAGGTCGACCGGGTCTACGACCACCCCACGCATCCGTACACGCAGGCGCTGCTGTCCGCGATCCCGGTCCCGGACCCCGACAAGGAGCGCTCCCGCCGGCGGATCCTGCTGAGCGGCGACCTACCCAGCCCGGCCAACCCGCCCAGTGGCTGCCGCTTCCGCACCCGCTGCCCGAAGTTCGCCAATCTGAGCGAGGAGGAGCGGCGCCCGTGCATCGAGGTGGTGCCCGACCTCTGGGTGGTGAAGGAGGGCGACCACCGCTCGGCCTGCCACTACAACGAGGAGGTCCCCGTCGTCTGAGCACCTCCCGACCCTGCTCGGCCAGACGGCTGCCACCGTGCGGCGTTGGCACAGGGTCAGCCGAAGTGGCGTGACGGCTGCATTCGGCAGCCTGACATAACCTCGTAGGGGCGCGGACCGATCAGGCCGCCCTCTCCCCTGTGACCAGAACTTCTCTTGGAGGAAATGTGACAGCACGCAAGATCCTTGCGGCTCCACTGCTTGTCGGTGCGCTCTCGCTCGCGGCCTGCGGAGGCGGCGGCAGCGGCGGCGACGACACCGACCCGGGGGCGGATCAACCGTCCCTCAGCGCGAACACGTCCGTCGACGTCAACGCGCAGGACCGCGGGACGCTGGCCCAGGGAGGATCGGTCCGGCTGGCCATCGGTGACCTGGCCACGAACTGGAACCCGCTGCACGTCGACGGCAACAACGCCGACTACAGCGAGGTGCGGAGCCCGATCCTGCCGAGCTACTTCAACTTCGACGACAAGGGCGTCCCCACTCCCAACCCCGACTTCCTGCTCTCCGCCGAACAGACCAAGGCCAGTCCTACGGTCGTCCAGCTCAAGCTCAACCCCAAGGCAGTCTGGAACGACGGCTCCCCCGTCGACGTGGACGACCTGATCGCGAACTGGAAGGCTTGCAACGGCGAGAACACCAAGAACAACTGCGCCTCGACCGACGGCTTCGACCAGATCGCGAGCATCACCTCCGGTGCTGACAAGTTCGACGTGACGGTCACCTTCAAGAAGGCGTTCCCGGACTGGGCTCAGCCGCTGACACAGCCTGTGAAGGCTGAGAGCATCAAGGACCCCGACGTCTTCAACACCGGTTGGAAGACGCTGAACAACGACTGGCTGTCCGGACCCTTCAAGGTCCAGAGCATCGACAAGACCCAGCAGGTTGTGACCGAGGTGCCCAACGAGAAGTGGTGGGGTGACAAGCCGCTGCTCGACTCGATCAGCTTCCGCGTGATCGCCGTCGACGCGACTCCGAACGCCTTCGTGAACAACGAGCTGGACGCCTATGACATCGGCTCCGACCCGAACGGCTACAAGCTGGCCTCCGGCGTGGCGGATGCCACGATCCGCAAGGCCGCGGGTCCCAACTGGCGCCACATCACGGTCAACAGCAAGGCCGGGGTGCTGACCGACAAGGTCGTCCGGCAGGCGATCGTCCAGGCTTTGGACCGCGACGCGATCGGCGCCTCGGACCTGGCCGGCATCGACTGGCCGACCACTGTCCTGAACAACGACATCATCCTGTCCAACCAGGAGGGTTACCAGGACATGGCCGAGCTGACCGGGATCAAGTACGACCCGGAGAAGGCGAAGGCTGACCTGGAGGCCGCGGGCTGGAAGGCCGGCCCCGACGGCATCCGCGAGAAGGACGGCAAGAAGCTCGCGGTCAAGTTCTCCGCCCTGGTCGGGGTGCCGGCCGCGCAGAACGAGGCGCTGCAGACGCAGAACCAGCTCAAGGACATCGGCATGAAGGTCGACATCGTCCAGGTACCGGTTGACAAGTTCAACTCGACGCTGTCGGGCCACTCGTTCGAGCTGATCCCGTTCTCCTGGATCGGCACGCCGTTCCCCTTCGCCAACATCAACCAGCTGTTCGGCACCGGCTCCGACAGCAACTACGCCCAGCTCTCGATGCCGGAGGTGGACAAGCTGAGCGAGCAGATCAAGACCGAGACCGACAAGGCCAAGCGGATCGAGCTCGCGAACCAGGCCGCCAAGATCATCTGGGAGAACGTGCACACCATCCCGCTGTACCAGCGCCCGGAGCTGATCGCGACGAAGAGCAAGCTCGCCAACTACGGCGCGTTCGGTCTGACCGACGTGCAGTGGCAGAACGTGGGCTACCAGAAGTAGCTCAAGCGACAAGAACAGCGGGGCCGGTGACGACGTCACCGGCCCCGCTGCCGTTCCCGGCCTCGATTATGGCGCGAACAGGGACGTCAGCCGATCCCGTTGCCGATCGGATCACCGTGTACGGGCCGGCGTGCCCGCAGCCCCCGGTCATACCCGACCTGCACCCAGTGCGCGAGCAGATCGTGGTCCAGGTGGTCGGCCGCCATGATCAGTAGGCCCGCCACGACCAGCTCGTGACCGACCCGGACCTGGGGCCAGGCCAGCC
Organism: Friedmanniella sp.; assembly: GCA_045806705.1. Classification (GTDB taxonomy): domain Bacteria; phylum Actinomycetota; class Actinomycetes; order Propionibacteriales; family Propionibacteriaceae; genus Microlunatus. Next base: position 18,902 of record JBJMIS010000020.1, on the reverse strand, counting down.
AGGAACCGGCCGTGATCCCCGCCGTCTCGGCCAGCAGGTCGTCCCGGCCGCGCGCCAGCGTGCGGAGCTCCGCGACAGCCACCTCCAGCGAGCCGCGCTCGGCCACCGCGCGCCAGGCCGTTCCGTGCAGCGCCGACGCGAGCAGGTTGTCCGGAGTCGCCATGAGTCCAGTATCGAACATAGGTTCGAATCTTGCCATTCGGGGCCGGGAAGAGCCCCGGTGACGGGGATCGACATCCCGACGACATCAGCGCGGAACAGGTTTGCCTAGCGTTCCTGCTCCATCCACACGCCGACGCTAGGAGAACCTGCCAATCCACAGGTCTCGTTTCTGCCGACGCCGGTCCGGCGGCTCCAGAGCCGCCGGTGGCGCCCGGTGGCAGCCAGCCGGGTCCCGGCTTGGCGGTGGCGTCGCGCGTCAGCCAGGAGCGCATGGGAGGCTGGCCGCCCCGGAAGGTGCGCTGTGGCTCGAGCAGCAGACACCCCGCCGTCTGACGCCGGAAGGTCGCCACGGTCATGCCGCACCTCAGCATCATCCTCGGCAGTTCCCGCCGCGGGCGCTTCGCCGACCAGGTCGCCGCCTGGGTCACCAGCCGGGTGGGCACCCGCAGCGGCGTCAGCTTCGAGGTGGTGGACCTGCGTGAGCATCCCTTGCCCTTCTTGGACCAGCCCCCACCCGCCTACACCGGCCGCAACTACCCCAACGCTCACAGTGCCCGGCTGGGCCGGATCCTGGATCGCGCCGACGGTTTCCTGATCCTCACGCCGGAGTACAACCACGGGTACCCGGCGGTGCTCAAGAACGCTCTGGACCACACCTTCGTCGAATGGAACCGGAAGCCGGTCGCGTTCGTGGGGTGGGGCAACGTCGGAGGGGCGCGGGCCATCGAGCAGTTGCGGCTGGTCGCGGTGGAGCTCGAGCTGGCGCCGCTGCGGCACGCGGTGCACATCCTGCCCGACATCGTGCGGGCCCTGCACCAGCCGGGAGCCGACCCTGGCCAGGTCTTCGGCTCGCTGGACGCACGGTTGGCGATGCTCCTCGATGAGCTGCTCTGGTGGGCCGACGCGCTCGGTGCTGCCCGGGGACGCTCGGCACAACCGCCGGCTGGCCCGGGCCAAGGGCCCGCGTGAGGGTATCTGGTTCAGCTCTGGCCCCATGCCAGCATGCACGCTGGTACTAGTACCAACGGCCAAGTTGCCTTCCCCACCGAGACGCTTGAGGATCGAGGAGTTGGAGTTTCGGGAGGGGGACCTGTGCTCGCACCAGCGGAGGCGCCACCCCCGAAGGGCATTGGCCCGGCCGAGCCGCAGACCGGCCCGACCCCACCGACCAGGACGACGGTGCTGCTGGTCGACGACCACAACATCGTCCGGGCGGGTCTCGTCGCCTTGCTGGGGACGGCTCCCGACCTCGAGGTGGTCGGCCAGGCCTCGAACGGGGAGCAGGCCTTGGCCCTGGCCCGGGAGCTCCGGCCCGATGTCGTGCTGATGGATCTCTCGATGCCCGTCCTCGACGGCGTCGAGACGACCCGCCGGCTCCGGACCGAGCAACCGGACATTCGGGTCGTCGTGCTCACCTCCTTCACCGAGAATGCGCGGGTGGCCGAGGCGCTGTCAGCCGGAGCGGCCGGCTACCTGGTGAAGGACTGCGACCCGGAGGACCTGATCGCGGGGATCCGCGCCGCCGCCCGCGGTGAGACTCCCCTGGATCCACGCGTGTCCCGTACCCCGGTACCCGGTGCCGCGCCGTCCCCCGGACCGGCGGCCGAGGTGCTGAGCAACCGGGAAGCAGAGGTGCTGACGCTCGTTGCCCAAGGTCTACCCAACAAGCAGATCGCGCGCGTTCTCGGCATCAGCGGCAACACGGTGAAGGTGCACCTGACGAGCATCTACCGCAGCCTCGGTGTCACCGACCGGATGACCGCGGCGCTGTGGGCCCGGGACCACCTTCCCGACGTCGGTCCCGTCACCTTCCCGCTCAGTCGCCGCTGAGGTCGGCGGTCGGCAGGTCGATCTCGGCCGGCTCCTCGGCACAGTCCTGTCGCTCTAGGGCTCCGGGATGGCGAGCAGGACCCGGCCTCGGCTGCCGGCATCGACGCGGCCGTGCGCCTCGGCGGCCCGCTCCAGCGGCAGCGGGAGGTCGAGGGGGATCGTCAGCGCACCCGCCGCCGCCGCGCTGGTCAGGGCCGCGGCGGCCCGCTGCTTCGCCGCCCGGGGGAAGTCGTCGCTGCCGAGCAGGTGGATGGTCACGTTGTCGAAAAGCAGGGGCCAGAACGGGAGGTCGGGCCGGTCGCGACGCGTGGCGTAGGCGGCGATGACGCCACCGTTCCTCAGCACTGCCGCATCGACGTCGATGTTGTCGGAGAAGGCAACCTCGATGATCCGGTCGACACCGTCCGGCGCATGCTCGCGGATAGCCGCGGCGGGGTCGGGCTGGTCGAGCGCCACCGCGTGCGCGACAGCCGAGGTGTCCACTCGCTCCAGGTCGCTGCTGCGCCGCACCGTCCCGATGACGGTCGCCCCGGCCCAGTGGGCCAGCTGGGCGGCGAGGGCTCCGACGGCGCCGAGGACGCCCTGGACGAGGACGGTCGCCCCCGCGACCGGGCCGTCGATGAACACCGCCCGGTGCGCCGTGATCCCCGGGATGCCCAGGCAGGCTCCGACCTCGTCGGGAACCTCGTCGGGCAGGTCGACCGCCTGGTCGGCAGGCACGACGGTGAGCTGGGCGGCCGTCCCGAAGGGGCGATAGGACTGGGCACCGTAAACCCAGACCCGACGCCCCAGCCGGCTCCGGTCCACCCCCGTGCCGACCGCGTCGACCACTCCAGCACCGTCGCTGTGCGGGATGACGCGCGGGTACGGCATCGCGGATCCCAGCCAGCCCGCACGCTTCTTGGTGTCTCCCGGGTTCACCCCGGAGAGCCGTAGGCGAACCCGGACCTCACCGGGACCTACCTCGGGCTCGGGCAGCTCGCCGGCCTTCAGGACGTCATCCGCCGCCCCTTGCCGCTCGTACCAGACCGCGCGCACCCGTCCTCCTCCGTCCCGGCCACCACTGGCGACGCTAGCCCTGGCGGTTCAGCTCCAGCTCCGGGTGCCCGGAGAACAGCGATCCCTCGGGCGGGAAGACGGCCGCCTCGGCCAGGCACCTGACGTCGACGCGGGTACCCGGCGCCAGGGCCACGTCACCCGGCTGCCGGATCTCGACGAGGTCGGCCGGCCGCCCTTCGCCATGGACGTCGAGGTGGACGTTGACGAACGTGCTGCCGCCGCGGAAGTCCAGAGCGGCCACGCGACCGACGCCCGGGCCGTCGGCCGGTTCCACCCGAAGCTGCTCGGGGCGGAGCATCAGGCGCACCGGTCCACGGAGGCCCGCTGCTCGAACGGGCAGGTCTCCCAGCGGACACCGGGCCCGGCCGGCGTCCAGCACCCCGTCCAGGATGACGGCGTCGCCGAGGAAGGTGGCGGTGAACAGGTCGACGGGCCGGGCGTACAGCTCCCGCGGCGGACCGACCTGGACGAGCCGGCCCTGCCGCAGCACCGCGAGCTGGTCAGCGAACGAGAGAGCCTCCGCGCGGTCGTGCGTCACCAGCACGGTCGTGACGCCGGCGCGCTCCAAGGTCTCGGCGACGACCTTCCGGGTCACCTCCCGGAGGCCCGAGTCGAGGGCGGAGAACGGTTCGTCCAGCAGCATGGTCCGCGGCGAGCGGCCAAGCGCGCGGGCCAGCGCCACGCGTTGCTGCTCACCCCCGGAGAGCTCGTCCGGGCGGCGGTCGGCGTAGCCGGCGTCCAGCGAGACCATGTCGAGCAACGCGTCCACCATGGCCCGCCGGGCCCTTCCCCGCGTCCGGGTTCCGAGGCCGAAGGCGATGTTCTGCCCCACCGTCAGATGGGGGAACAGGGCGCCGTCCTGAGCGACGTGCCCGATGCCGCGTTGGTGGGCAGGGACTGCGGCACCGTCGCCGGCGACGAGGCGGCCACCGACGGTGATCGTTCCCGCGCTCGGTAGCTCGAACCCGCTGACCAGCCGGAGCAGGGTGGTCTTGCCGGAGCCCGAGGACCCGACGATCACCGTGCGCTCCCCGGCGGGCACCTGCAGGTCGATGGACCGCAGCACCTCCGTCGGGCCGAAGCTCTTGCTCACCTGGGCGATGTCGACGGCGCTCACAGGCTGGCCCCCTCTCGGGACCGCACGAAGAGCAGGTAGGTGACGGGCAGGGACGACACGATCATCAAGGTCGCATACGGAGCGGCTCCCACATAGTTGATGTCGTTGACCCGTGACCAGAACTGCGTCGCCAGGGTGCGGGTGCCGTTCGGTGCCAGCAGCAGCGTGGCGGTCAGCTCGTTGACGATCCCGAGGAAGACCAGTGCCGCAGCAGCGACGGCGGACGGGGCGACGAACCGGGTGGTGATCCGCAGGAAGGCGAGCAGTGGCGGCGTCCCGAGGGACCGTGCCGCCTCCTCCAGACCCGGCGGCACCTGCGCCAGACCGGCCCGCAGGTTCACGACCGCCCGGGGCAGGAAGACCACCACGTAGGCGGCGACCACCAGGCCGGAGGTCTGGTAGAGCGGCGGCGCGAGGCGGATCGTGACCGTGACGAAGGCGAGCGCCGTGACCAGGGCGGGCAGGGAGCTGGTGACGTAGGTGACCCACTCGAGCGCCCGCGCGGTGCGGCCGGGGAAGCGCACCGCCAGGAACGCCACCGGGAACGCCGCGAGGCAGGCGACCAGCGCCCCGGCGATCCCGTAGCCGAAGGTCTGGGCGAGCGCCTCGGCCAGGAACCGGTCCGACCACGCCGCTGTGCTTCCGGTCAGCCAGTGGCCGACGCTGAAGAAGGGGACACCGACCGACAACACCACCACGGTGAGCAGGAACAGGTAGCCCACCGGCAGCCACCAGCCCAGGCGCCGGCGGAGGACCGGGCGCGCTGACCCCGAGCCGATCCGGGCGAAGCGCGACCGGCCGCGAACGCCGGACTCCGCGAGCAGGAGCAGCAGGCAGCACAGGACGAGGACCCCGGCCAGGGCGTTGGCCGCCGGCCCGTTGAACGTGGACCGGTACTGCTCGACGATCGCCGTGGTGAAGGTGTCGAACCGGATCAGCGCGAAGGCGCCGTACTCCGCCAGCAGGTGCAGACCGATCAGCAGCGAGCCGCCGAGGATGGGGAGCCGGAGCTGCGGCAGCACCACCCGGAAGAAGGTCGCCGTCGGTCCCGAACCCAGGGCGCCGGCGGCTTCCTCGACCGCAGGGTCCAACCGGCGCAGCGTGGCCACGCACGGCAGGTAGACCAGGGGGAAGTAGGACAGCCCGGCCACCAGCACCCCCGACCACAACCCGTGCAGGGAGGGCACCAGGCTCACCCAGCCGTAGCTGTTGACGAAGGCCGGGATGGCCAGCGGAGCGGTGAGCAGCACCGCGAACACACGAGCTCCGGGCAGCTCAGCACGCTCCACGAGCCACGCCGCTGCCACACCGACGACCGCGCACAGCGGAACCGTGACCGCCACCAGCCCCACGGTGTTGACCAGCAGCTCCGCCACCCGCGGCCGGAACAGGAGCCGCGACAGCGTGGGCCAGCCGGTCACCACGGCCGTGAGGGCCACGTGCCCCAGCGGGACCAGCCCGAGCACCGTGACGAGCCCGGCCGCCAGCCGGATCGTCGCCGGACCGCTCGGACCTCGCGAGCTCATGGGGAAAGCATCACAACAGGCCGGCCCCGGTCATCAGGTCGGTGACCTCGGTGCTGTTCAGCTGGGAGGGGTCCACCCGGGGTGCCTTCAGCTCTCGCAGCGGCACCAGGGCGGGGTTCGCGGCGACACCGCTCGCCACCGGGTACTCAAACGAGCTCCCGGTCCGCAGGATGTCCTGCCCGCCCTTGCCCGTGACGAACGCCAGGAACGCCTGGGCATCCGCGGCAGCCTTGCTGGACGCCAGCACTCCACCACCCGAGACGCTGACGAACGCACCGGGATCGGCGTTCTTGAAGTAGTGCAGCTTGGTGTTCTTGCTGTTCTCCTTGGTCTCCGCCTGGTCGCCGAACCAGTAGTAGTGGTAGATGACGCCGGCCGGGATCTCACCCGCGTTGACGGCCTTCATCACCGTGCTGTTGCCCTTGTAGGCCACAAAGTTCTGCTTCATCGCGGCGAGCCAGTCGGCGGTGGCCTCCTTGCCCTTCAGCGCCAGCAGGGCGCTGACGATGGCCTGGAAGTCCGCGCCGGACGGACTGGCCGCCCACCGGCCCTTCCAGGCGGGGTCGGCGAGGTCGAGGAGCGACTTCGGCAGCTGGGCCTCCGGCAGCTCGGAGGGGTTGTACGCGAAGACCGTCGACCGGGCCGCGATCCCGGTCCAGTTGCCCGAGCTCGGCCGGTAGCCAGAGGGCACCTGCTCCAGCGTGGCCTGATCGACCGGGGCCAGCAGCTTGGCGTTGTCGACGAGGCTCATCGCCGGGGAGTTCTCGGTCAGGAAGACGTCGGCGGGTGAGGCGGCACCCTCCTGCACGATCTGGTTGCCCAGCTCGGAGTCGTCACCGTTGCGCAGCACCACCTTGACGCCGGACTCGCGGGTGAACGCGTCGGCCCAGGCCTGCGTCAGCTCTTCGTGCTGGGCGTTGTAGACCGTGATGGAACGGTCGGAGCCGGCGGACCCCGCGGGCTCAGCAGAGCTGGAGCCACACGCGGTGAGGGTCAGCACGGCGGACAGAGCGACGGCCGTCGCGACCGTCCAGCGTCGGGTGATGCGCACGGAAACCCCTTCGTAGGTTAGGTAAAGGTAACCTAACCTCCGCCCCCCAGCCGCGGCAAATGGACTCTTGCCTCCCTGGGTCGGACGGTGCGCTTTCCGACCCCCCGTATTGGGGCGTTTCGACGCCACCGTTGCGGGGGCCGCTGGCAGTTCTCATCGTGGTCCTATGAATGTGCCTCCACCGCACCGGTGGTGGAGGAGAACTTGGGGGAGTACGAGAAGTCGATCCGCGCCGAGCGAGGCCCCTGCCTCCGACAGCGCCTCACCGCCCGACGGGCCCATGCCCGCCTCGCGCGTCAGGCCTCGACACGAGCCGTCCGTGTCGATGGCGGTTGTCCAGCGCAGATCGATGTCCGCCCCTGTGCACGTGCCTAGTCACACACAGGTTTGAGGAGTCAGCATGAAGGTCACGACCGGTCAGGGCGACGCAGTCGCCAGTGGCGTCGACGGCGGCGCGGAGGTGGAGGCGCGGCCACGGCTGCTGCTTCCCTCCGACCCGGAGTTCGCCGCACTCGAGGAGGAAACCCGCCCACCCGCTCCTGCAGAGACCTCGCTGCGGGTGGAAGAACTGTTGGAGCCGCCGCGCGGCGGGATGTCGCGACGCTCCGTGCTGCGGCTTGGCGCCCTCGGCGTGGCCGGGGCCGCCCTGGTGGGCACCCGCGCCGCGGCCGAGCCGTACCTGGCTTCGCGCGGCCTGATGACGCCCGACGGGGTGTTCGCCGCCGCCGCGACCGCGATCACCGACCTGGTCTATCTCGAGGCCTTCCCGACCAGCCCGCTGATCCTGAACCCGTTCAGCGACCCGCTCAATGTGCCGCAGGCCCTGAGGCCGGTGTCCAAGGACAATTGGAGCAAATGGGCTCAGCCCCCGAGCAAGAACCAACAGAACTCCCTGGACAACCAGACGCACCAGAAGTGGGTCACCGACGCCGACGTCAAAGCCAAGATTTCAGAGCCAATCGTCTACAAGCTCGACCTCGAGGTAGAGACGCACTCCTTCACGACCTCCAAGGTGCTGCCCATCGACAAGGACGGCAAGCCCACGATCTCCTTCGACGCCGACGGGAAGACCTATCCGGCCGGCACCGAGCGGACCCTGCCGCTCAGCACCATCTACGGGTTCAACGGCACCTTCCCCGGCCCGATGATCAACGCCGAGTACGGCAAACCGGCACTGGTCCGGTTCGAGAACCGCCTGCACGAGAACCCCAGGAACCTGGATCGGCAGGACTTCGGCACCAAGAACATGACGTTCCTGACCCACCTGCACAACGGCCACACAGCGCCAGAGAGCGACGGGAATCCGCACTACTCCATGACCCAGGGCCCCAAGGCCGAGGGCTATGAGCCGAAGATGTGGGTGGACAACCTGTACCTGAACTGGCCAGCCGGTGGTGACGATGCGGAGAAGCAGAGCTTCTTTTGGTTCCACGACCACCGGATGGACCAGACCGGCTCCAACGTCTACAAGGGTCTGGTCGGCCTCTACCCCATCTATGACCCGATCCTGGACCCGGGAGACGAGAACCGGGGGTTGCGGCTGCCCGGGGTGCGGCGGGACCACGACGGGACGTTCGACGTCGACTACGACATCCCGCTGGCGTTCTACGACTGCCGCCTCGACGACGGCATGACGCCGCACAAGGACGCGCACAACGGCTCGGGCGAGACGCACCCGGAGTGGTGGGGCATGACGTACTTCCGTCACTTCCCCAACCACGGCTTCGTCGGCGACATCTTCACCGTCAACGGCGCCGCCTACCCGGTGCTCCACGTCGACCGGCGCCGGTACCGCCTGCGCTTCCTCGACGCCTCGATCTCGCGCATCTACGAGTTCAAGCTCATGACGTCGAGCAAGGGCCCGGTCGCGGCGAACACGCTCGGCTACAAGGGTGACGAGCTCCAGGGCCAGTACCGGCTCACGGACGGCCAGCAGTGCATGAAGTGGGTCCAGGTCGCCAACGAGGGCGGCCTGCTGCCGAACGCGCTGGTCCGCGACTCGTTCGAGCTCTGGCCGGCCAAGCGCAAGGAGTTCGTCGTCGACTTCACCAAGTACCAGGACGGCACGCCGACCAAGAAGGGCGACGTCATCTACCTCGTCAACACGATGAAGATGACGACCGGCCGCATGTGGGACAGCGCCGACCCGAAGTACCAGATCCCGATGATGAAGATCGTGATCGGCGACGACGCGCCGGACGCGAGCCTGCCCGGCGTCGACATCTACGACCCCAAGCAGGTCGCCAACGTCAAGCTCCGCGAGGTCCCCGACCTCGTGCCCGGCTACCAGAGCCTGATGAAGAACGCGCCGACGTTCGAGCTCCAGCGCGGCAGCTCCAACGCCGACCCCGAGACCGAGTGGCTGATCAACGGCCAGCAGTTCGAGCCGTCCAAGCCGCTCATCTCGGTCAAGCGGGGCTCCGGCGACGTCTGGCGGGTCCGCAACGGCGGCGGCGGCTGGGTCCACCCGATGCACCTCCACATGGAGGAGCACACGGTGCTCCAGCGCAACGGCAAGCTGACGCCGACCACGCGGCACCCCGACGACACCGCCAAGGAGGACGTGATCGCGCTCGACCCGAGCGAGGACACGTACATCTCCCGCCGGTTCCGGACCTTCACGGGCCCGTACGTGGCGCACTGCCACAACCTGGCCCACGAGGACCACAACATGATGTTCGGCTGGGAGATCGTGCCGTAGGCCCCGGCCTGCGCCGAGCGTAGAAAGGCACTGGACCCGTGGATACGGATACCGCGCTGACTCGCCGAGAGGCGACACTGCGCTCGGCCGCAACCACCTGCCTGGCGGGCATCGCCCTCCTGCAGGCGATCGAGCTGCCTCCCCTGTTCGCGCAGGGGAGGCAGGTCGCCGTCCTATCGCTTCTCGCGATGGGCATCTGCATCGTGCTGGGCTGGCTGCTCGCAGCCGGCCCCGCCGACGCCGGCCGCCAGCTGTGGCGGGTCGTCGCCGGCATCTCCGGGCTCGTGCTGACCGGATGGGTCGTGCAGCACGCCGTCGCCGTTCCCGGCCTCGCGTCGGACGCGGGCAACTGGCTGTCGATGCCCGGCCTCATCTCCGGCGGCCTCGCCGCCATCTGCCTCGGCGTCGCGATCGTCGCGGCGCCGCCGACGCGCGCCGGGATTCGCGGCCTGGCGGCCGCCTCCGCCGTGTGCCTCGCGCTCGCGCCGGTCGCCGCGATCGGCGTCGTGGGCCTCGGCCCCGGCACCGCGGGCGGCGAGACCGTCCTCGCCTCCGGCGGCCACCTCCACTCGCACGGCTCGCCCGAGAACTCCATCGTCTACCGCGACGGGCGTTACGTCTTCAAGACGACCACGCCGCCGCGCACCACGCCGGTCGGTCTCGGCCTGATGCTCGCCGCGACGTTCGTCTTCACCTACGGGGCCGTCGCGTACCTCCGCCGGCGCAGCATGCCGGCCGACTCCACCGGCCTCGCCGCGCTCGACCTCGAGCGGGGGCTGGCATGAGCCCCGTGCGCCGCGCCTTCGTCTGCGCCCTCGTGTGCGTCGGCCTGCTCGCCATGACGGCGGGCCCGGCCCTGGCGCACGCGACCCTGGTGAGCTCCAACCCCGCGCCGAACTCACGCGGCGAGTCGAGCACGCCGACCGACATCACGCTCCGATTCTCCGAAGGCGTGCAGATCGTCAACCGCGGCGACGTCACGATCGTCGACGGTCGCGGCGTCCGCGTCGACGCCGGCCGGCCGGCCACGGCCCCCGGCGACCCACGCACCGTGATCGTCCCGCTGAAGGGCCCGCTCGTCCCGAGCAGCTACACCGTCCGCTACCGCGTCATCTCGTCCGACTCGCATTCGGAGGCAAACGCGTTCGTGTTCGGCGTCGGCAGCGCCGCGCTCCGCGACCCGATCCTCGCCGGCTCGGGCGGCCTGTCCGACGGCAGCCCGGCCGCGATCGCCGCGCGCATCGTCGAGCTCGTTGCGCTCGGCCTGCTGCTCGGCCTGATCGCGTTCCGCATGCTCGTGTGGGGCCCGGCCGTGGCGCGGGCGAAGGGCCTGTCGGACGACGAGCGGGAGACCGCGCTGGCCGGCGGGCAGCGCCTCTTCTGGCGCGGCTTCTGGTCGCTCGCCGTCCTCGCCGGCCTCGCCGAGACCGCCGTCCTCGCGGCGAAGACCGCCGTCGTCTTTCACACCGACCTGATCTCCGCGACCGTGCATCCGGCGAGCGCGTACCGCCTCGTCGGGGCATCGCGCTTCGGCGACATGCTCGGCTGGCGCAGCGCCGCCCTCGTCGCCCTCGTCGCGGCCGGCTTCCTGGCCTGGACCGCCGAGAGCGGCGGCCCGGCGTCGGCCGCGCGCCGCGCGCCGTACGCCGTGATGGCGCTGTTCGGCATCACCGCGCTGACGCTGCTGTCCGGTCAGGGCCACGCCTCGCAGGCGCCGTTCGCGCCGCTGTCGATCGCGGCGGACGCCGCGCACCTCTCCGGTGCCGCGATCTGGATCGGCGGGCTGCCGTGCCTGATCGCCGTGCTGCTCCGCGCCCCGCGCGCCCTGCCCGAGAACGGGCGGGCGCTCGCCGGTGCGACCCTCGCGCGCTTCAGCAAGGTCGCGCTGTGGTCGGTGCTCGTCATCTCGGTCACCGGGCTCGTCCGGATGGCCGGCGAGCTCGACTCGGTGGCGCAGCTTTGGAGCACCGGCTACGGCCGCGACCTGATGCTGAAGGCATCGCTGCTCGCGCCGATCCTGATCCTCGCGCGGCGCAACCGCCGCATGGTGGCCGCGCTGGCGGGCGGGCTGACGCCGACCGCCGCGCGCCTGCGCACCGTGGCGCGCAGCGTGCAGATGGAGCTCATGATCGCCATGGGCATCATCACGATCGCCGCGATCCTCGTCGCCCAGGTCCCCGGCCGGGTCTAGCCCGGGTGGCGGGCGACGGGACCGCCGTCATGCGGCGGCGACAGCTCAACCTCGGGTCGCGCAAGCTCTGGCTTGTCGCGGCCTTCGTGGTCCTCTTCCTCACGGTCGGGCTGCCGCGGTTCCTGGCCGGCGACGACCAGCCCGTCGGCACGCGGACCGCCGCCGACTTCACGAAGCTCTGCCGCGAGCACGGCGGCACGCCGCGCACCTCGCCGGCCACGGGCACATCGGCGGGCGCGCAGCAGTTCTGCACGATCCGGTACGGCGGCCGCGACTACCGGATGGACGCGATCACGCCGAACGGGTTCGACCAGGACACCGCGAAGTTCCAGCGCCAGGGATGCGAGCAGGCGCAGGCGGCGGCGGGCCGTCGCGGGACCTTCGTGTACCACGCCTCCAGCGGCGTGTGCGAGCACCGGCCCTGAGCTAGCGGACCTTCGCGAACGCCTGCGTGAAGAAGGCCCGGCAGGAGGCGGGCAGGCCCGGGTCGACCACGGCGCCGGCCGACTTGTCGGGGTTCGTGGCGATGACGTCGCCGGCGTTCTTGTAGGTCTCGACCTCGGCGGTCGACCGCAGCATCACGCGCACGGAGCACTGCGGGTGCGCCGGGAGGCTGTAGGTCAGGCCGTCGGCGTTGCGGCGCAGGCCGGTACGGCGCAGGATCTGCTGGAGCGTCCACGACCGCGGCCCGGTCGCCGACGAGGACGACGAGGAGCTCGAGCCGCAGCCGGCGAGCAGCACGGCCGCGAGCGCGGCGGTGACGAGGCGCCTGCCGTACATCGAGACGCGATGGTAGACGGCAACGGTTCGACGCCGCGTCGGCGATGATGCCCTCAGACATGTCCGGCTGCTGCAATCCCCGCGGGTGCGACGCGTTCTTCGGCGAGCGCTTCGCCGGCCGCGTGGCGAAGCGGTACCGCAAGCGGGGGCTCGACCGCACCTCGCGGCAGATCGTCGACTTCCTCGCCGAGCGCGGCATCGCCGGCGCGACCGTGCTCGAGATCGGCGGCGGCGTGGGCGAGATCCAGATCGAGCTGCTGAAGCGGGGCGCCCGCCGGACGGTCAACCTCGAGCTCTCGGGCGCCTACGAGCGAGAGGCGCGGGCGCTCCTGGCCGAGGCGGGCCTCGCCGGCCGCGCCGAGCGCCGCCTGCACGACATCGCGGTCGCCCCGGACGAGGTCGAGGCGGTCGACGCGGTCGTCCTGCACCGCGTCGTGTGCTGCTACCCGGACTACGAGCGGCTGCTGGGCGCCGCCGCCGGCCGCGCGGGCCGGCTGCTCGTGTTCAGCTATCCGCGCCGCAACCCGCTGACGCGGCTCTTCGTCGGCACGCAGAACCTCGCCTTCGCGATCATGCGGCGCGAGTTCCGGACGTTCACGCATCCGCCGGCGGCGATGGTCGACGTGCTGCGCGCACGCGGGCTCGAGCCCGCGTACGCGCGGGGCAGCGTGGTCTGGCGCGTCGCCGGCCTCGCGCGCTGAGCGGTCAGCGGCGCTTCGTCGCCCGGATCGACGCGCCCATCGCGCCGTACTTCGCCGCCTTGCGCCGCGTGTCCGCGAACGCCGAGCGCGCGTAGGTGTCGACGAGCTCGCCCTGTCTGATGTCGGTGTATGCCCGCTGGACCAGCAGGCGCGCGTGCTCGCCGTGGAGCAGCGCCCCGGCGATTCAGCCGGTCCAGAGATCGATCCGGGCGCGGGCGTCCTCGGCGACCTCGCGGTGGATGACGACGTCGGCAAGCTGCACGCGACCGCCGGGGCGCAGGACGCGGTCGATCTCGTCGAAGACGGCGTCCTTGTCCGGGACGAGGTCGATCACGCCGTTCGAGATCACGACGTCGACGGAGGCGTCCTCGAGCGGCAGCCGCTCCACGAGCGCCTCGTGCAGCTCCACGTTCTCGAGGCCCATCTCGCGCACGCTCGCGCCGGCGCGCTCGAGCATCGCGGGCGTCATGTCCACGCCGATCGCCCCGCCGGCGCGGCCCGTCATCTGGGCCGCGATGAGCAGGTCGGTGCCGGCGCCGCAGCCCACGTCGAGGACGACCTCGCCGGTGTGGACCCGGCCGAGCAGCCAATGGTTCGCGACGCCGGCGAAGCTCTCGACCGTCGCGTCCGGCACGCGCGAGAGCTCCGGCTCCGGGTAGCCGAGCGCGCGGGCCCACCGGCGGCCGGTCGGGAAGACGAACTCGACGTCTTGCTCGGTGGAGACGTCCGTGTACGTCCGGCGGATCTCCGACCGCAGGACGTCGACGTCGACCGCGGTAGTGCTCATCTGCCGAGCGTACGCGCGCCAGCCGCGTGACGCGAGGGGAGATCTCGCGCGAGGGGCCGCATGGCCGCGGCGGGCCAGTCGTAGTACCGAAGTCCAATTGCCGCGTCGCCCGGACCTCGCCAATGATGGCGCCGACTCGGGTCGGTCCGCTCCCTGCCCCCCACCGAAGGAGCGGCTGGCCTGCGCCCCCCAGTTCGACGACGCTCAGCCGGCCATCGCCCCCGCTCCGCGCACGGGCAGCGCGGTGGCGGGGTGCGGTGCGTCCGGCTGCAGCTCGTCGATGGAGTGGTGCGCGAGCGTCCAGTGGCCGGCAGCGTCGCGGGTGAGCAGGTTGTCGGCGGCGAGTGCGGCGACGGCGAGCGAGACGGTGGGGCGCCTGGCGCCGATCAGGTGGCCGAGGAACTCGTGCGTGAGCTTGAGGCGGATGACGATGCCTTCGGGGTGCACGACGCCCCAGCGGTCCGCGAGTTGCCAGAACAGCGCGATGAGGCGTTGCTCGACGCGTGGCAGCGCGGCGATGGCGGTCCGTCGCTGGGCGTTGTGCAGTTGGTCGTTGAGGCGCTCGAAGATGACCGCCATCAGGCCGGGCCACCGGCGCGCCGCCGCGACGAAGCGGTCGTCGAGGATGGCGACCGAGGCCGCCTCGAGGCACGTCCAGCGCATGTGGCACGGGATCGTGGGGTCCTCGCGGTCCCAGGGGCGGACGACGTCGCCCGGGCCCAGGAGCTCGGCGCACGTGCGCTCGGCGAGGAGGACCTCCTGGCACAGGACGCCGTCGAGGACCAGGACGGCAAACGCGCGGCGCCCATCGATCTCCAGCTCGTGCGCCGCCCATGGGCCCGGCTCGAGCGCGTGGACGTCGGCGGTGTACCGCTGCGCAAGTCCGCGGTCGTCGCTTGGAACGGCGGCGTGGAAGGCCGCGTCGAGCCGGGTCAAGGCGACCGGATGCGCGGCGCGCGGACGTGCCGCTGCGCCGTCCGGTTCGGGCAGCGCGATGACGCTCACGAGCCCGTCCCCCGACCACGGTCGGTCCGGAAGTCACATCGAAGCGGGGGCGGAAGCACGGCGGCCGTCATTGGCTCCTCCAGGCAAACATCTGCACTTGCCGGGGCCACGGCGATCCCCTGTGGAGGATCTCGCGTCCTTCCGTCTTCGCGACAGCCGACCTCGAAGGAGTGCCGGGATGCCGTGGTCGATCATAACCAACCTTCGCGGCTTCGGCGACCCCGGATGGAGTACCGTCACTCTGGTTGGCAGTCGCCTTGGCGGTTCTTCCGTCCTCCTCCGGCTTTCAGGGCGGCCTTGATCCGGGCGGAGGACGAGATGGGCAGGGCCGCCATGTCAGACGTCGAGCGCCTCGACGAACCGCAGCAGGACGGAGGTCGTGGCAGCGTCATCGCGAGCGTGACCAACGCCATGGTCGCGCTGCACAAGGAGCAGTTCGGTCGCGGCCCCATCAGCGCCCGCTCGACGTTCAGCGACGACGACACGCTGCTGTGCACCCTGCAGGGCGCGCTGCTGCCGGCCGAGCAGGCCCTGACGGAGATGGGCCACCAAGCGCGCGTGCAGGAGTCGCGCTTGTTCTTCCAGATGGCGACCCGCGACAAGTTCATCGCCGCCGTCGAGGAGCTGACCGGCCGCAAGGTCGCGGCCTTCGCAAGTGCCACGGATCCCGAGGCCGCGATGGTCTGGGAGATCTTCCAGTTCCGGCCACACGGCTTGCGCTCGACGTAGTCGTACGGCCTTGTCCGCGAGTCGCTGGCCGACTCGATGTTCACGGTTGATGGCTCCGGTCAGCGTCAAGATGGCAGCCGCGTTGCCGCGAGGGGCATGGCTGTCGCTGCAGGGTGTTCGGGAGGGACCGACGACAAGAGCGTCGGTTCCGCCTGAGCGCAGCGCCGCCCCCGTGACGCGCTGACTGCCCACCCGAAACAGGTTCGTAGTCAACGGCGGTGCGAATCGTCGGCGAGCGGATCGAACGGGTCGGGTACGGCGTTGGGGCGACCCCATCCAGCGCCGCCCCGGCAGCTCCGGTGCGGATGCTCCACGGGAGCGCCGTCGTAGAAGGAACGGCTGAACCGTGTGCCGCCGGCGCGCGGGGCCATTCGTCCCGCACGCCCCTCCAGCAACGGCAGGTTCCGCCATGGCCCTTCGGCTCGCCGAGGACACTTCGTTCTCCCATCGCTTCGGCGTCACCGCCCCCTTTCGCGTCGGCGTCGAGGAGGAGCTGTTCCTCGTCTCCGCAAGCGACTACGGCAGCGCGTGCCGCGTCGACGATGTCCTGGCGACGATTGCGGCGAGATCCGCGCGCGGCCGGGTCATCGGCGAGATGTGCGACGGTGTGGTCGAACTTGCGACGCCGGTGTGCGCGTCGGCCGACGACGCGGTGCGCGCGCTGTCGCAGCTGCGGCGTCGTGTGGTCGCGCGCGGTGACGTGGCCCTGATGGGCGCGGGGATGCACCCGACGGCGCCGTTCGGCGGCGTCGTGCATCGCGCCGGCGCCCACTACGACGCCGTGGCGCGCGACACGCGCGGTGTCCTGCGACAGTCGGTCGTCTGCGGCGTGCACGTCCACGTCGGCATGCCCGACCCCGAGACGGCGATCGTCGCCTACAACGGCATGCGCAAGTGGGTCCCGGTGCTGCAGGCCCTGTCCGCGAACTCGCCGTTCTGGCACGGGCAGGACTCCGGCCTCGCGAGCTGCCGCACGGCGCGGTTCCACATGGTCCCGCGGACAGGGCTGCCGCGCGCGTTCGACGATTGGACCGACTACACCGACACGATGCGCGAGCTCATCCGCGTCTCGGGCATCGACGGACCCGGTTCGCTGTGGTGGGACATCCGCCCGCACCCGAGCCTCGGCACGCTCGAGGTGCGCGTCCTCGACGCGCAGAGCTCGCTGGAGAGCCTCCGCGGGCTCATCGCCCTGGTTCACTGCCTCGCGGTCCATGAGGCGACCGTCGCCGACGAGCGCCATCCGTCCAAGGAGCTGCTCGACGAGGCCTGCTACCACGCGATCCGCGACGGGCTCCGCGCGTGTATGTCGGTCGGCGGCCCGATCCAGCACATGCAGGCGCTCGCCCGGCAGGCGCTCGACCTCGCGCACGGCTACGCGCACGAGCTCGGGTGCACGGAGGCGCTGACGGCGGCCGAGCTGCTGCTGTCGGGGAACGGCGCCGACCGGCAGCGGAACGCGTACGCGGCCGGCGGCATGGACGCGGTCCTCGAGTGGCTGGTCTCCGAGACGGACACCGGGTCGCGCTTCGCGCGCGAGGCCGGCGCCGGTCGGGGGGCCGCGTAGTGGCGATGCAGCGCTCCGAGCTCGTGCCCGACCCGCAGGAGGAGGCGCGCGAGCGTGAATGCGCCGCGCTGCTGCGGCGCCTCATCGGCTGCGACACGTCGAACCCGCCGGGCAACGAGACGCAGGCGGCCGCCATCCTCGAGGAATATCTCACCGACGCCGGCCTTCTGTGCGAGCGGGTCGCCAAGGACGACGCGCGCGCGAACCTCCTCGTCCGGCTGCCGGGGAAGGGGACGGGCCCGTCGCTCGGCTTCCTCGGGCACCTCGACGTCGTGCCCGCGCGGCGCGAGGACTGGTCCGTCGAGCCGTTCGCCGCGATCGAGCGCGACGGGGTCATATGGGGCCGCGGCGCCGTCGACATGAAGTGCCAGGTCGCGGCGACCGCGGTCGCGCTCGCCACCCTGGCCCGCGAAGGGTTCAAGCCCAACGGCGACCTCATGCTGCTGCTCATGGCCGACGAGGAGGTCGGCGACGCCGGCGTCGGGTCGCCGTTCTTCGTCGAGGCGCGCCCGGACCTGTGCCCGGACTACATCGTCGGCGAAGGCGCCGGCGAGCGCTTCGACACGCCGTCCGGGCCGGTCTACCTGCTCGACTGCGGCGTCAAGGCGACCGCGAGCGCGACGCTGACCGTCTACGGCCGAGCCGGCGACGCCTCCCTGCCGGACGCCGGCATCGATGCGCTGAGCGAGATGTCCCGACTGCTCGGGCGCCTCGACGCGCACCGCTCGCCCGTCCGCATCCCGCCGGAGATCGAACCGGTCCTCGACGCGCTCGGCGAGGCGGCCGGCACGCCGGAGGAGCGGCTCGGCGCCGCCCGCGCCGCCCACCCGGCGCTGGACCGGGTCCTCGGCGCGCTCGTCGGCTCCGTCATCCGGGCCACGATGCTCGACGCGCCGGGCCCGGCGAACGCGGTCGCCGACCGCGCCACCGCCACGGTCGAGTGCATCGTGCTGCCCTCGACCACCGTCGAGGAGCTCGAGGCCGAGCTGCGCGTCGCGCTCGGGCCCGGGCGCTACGAGCTCGACGTCGTCGCGCCGCACGGCGGCCTCGTCTCCAGCGCCGACACGCCGCTGCGCGACGCGATCGAGGACTTCCTCGCCGAGCACGACCCCGATGCGCGGCTGCTGCCGGCGCTGGGCTACGGATTCAGCGACTGCGACGTCATGCGCGAGGCCTACGGAAGCGTCGCGTACGGCTTCATCCCGTTCCGCCACGCCGGTCCCATGACGAACCTCGACACCAAGCACGGAGCCGACGAGCGGATCGCCACAAAGGACCTGCTCTTCCAGACCCGGGCGGCGATCGCAGTCGCCCGCGCCATCGGCGCGCTCAGCCGGCCGGACGCATCCGTAGGAGACTGAGGGCTTCTGACGCCAGCCCAGTTCGGCCAAGGAGAACCTGACCCATGCAGCTCACCCGCAGCTCCCTCGACACGATTCCCGGGCCCGGCGACTGGTTCACCGGGAACGTCTACCTCGACACCATCGCCAACCCGACGCCGCCGTCGCGTGTCGCCGCCGCGCTCGTGCACTTCACGCCCGGCGCCCGCACCGCCTGGCACACGCACCCCTTCGGCCAGAACATCTACGTCACCGAAGGCGTCGGGCGCTGCCAGCGCGAGGGCGGGCCGATCGAGGTCATCCGCCCCGGCGACCGCGTCTTCTTCGAGCCCGGCGAGAACCACTGGCACGGCGCC
>JBJMIS010000019.1:0-2649 GCA_045806705.1 Friedmanniella sp. | reverse complement strand
CCGATGTCGAAGCACCGGTGCAGGTCGGGCGGCAGCGTCGCGCAGCCGACCAGGTAGCGCAGCACGTCGCGGACGGCGATCGGCTGGATCCGGCTGTGCACCCACCGCGGCGTGACCATCACCGGCAGCCGCTCGGTCAGGTAGCGCAGCACCTCGAAGGACGCCGACCCCGAGCCCAGCACCACCGCCGCCCGCAGGACGACGGTCGGGACGCCGGAGCCGAGCAGGATCTCGGCGACCTCGGCGCGCGAGCGCAGGTGCGGGGAGAGGTCCTCGCCCTGCGGCACCAGTCCGCCGAGGTGGACCAGCCGGCCGACGCGGGCCTCCCGTGCGGCGTGCGCCATCACCTGCGCCGTCCGCCGGTCGGTCTCCTCGAACTCCCTGCCCGTGCCCAGCGCGTGGACCAGGTAGTAGACGACGTCGACCCCCGCGCAGGCCGCCGCGACCGCCTCGGCATCGCCCGCGTCGGCGCGGGCGATCTCCACCTGCCCGGCCCACGGGTGGTCGCGCAGCCGCTCGGGCGAGCGGGTCATCACCCGCACCCGGTGGCCGGCGGCGAGCAGCTCGGGCACGAGCCGCCCGCCGATGTAGCCGGTGGCCCCGGTGACGAGGCAGGTCGTCGCCGTGGGGGTGGGGGTGGTGCCGTCCGTCTCGGCCATGACCCGAGTGTCGGCCGTGGATGCCGCGCGCGCTCGGGTCGCGGGCTCCCACCGCACCCGCCACGCTGGGCGGACGTCCTGGAGGCCAACGGCGGTCGCACCGAACCGGCACCAGTCGAGCAGGGGGTTCCCATGGCCGACACCACCGCTGCACCCGACCACACGTCCGACGGCCAGCCGGCGCTCAAACGGGTGATGGGCCCCGGCCTGCTGCTGCTGTTCATCGTCGGCGACATCCTGGGTACCGGGATCTACGCGCTGACCGGCCAGGTCGCCGCGCAGGTCGGCGGCGTGGTCTGGCTGCCCTTCCTCGTGGCCTTCGTCGTCGCGCTGATCACCGCGTTCAGCTACCTGGAGCTGGTCACCAAGTACCCGCAGGCGGCCGGCGCGGCGCTCTACACGCACAAGGCCTTCGGCATCCACTTCGTGACGTTCCTGGTCGCCTTCGCGGTGATGAGCTCGGGCATCACCTCGGCGTCCACCGCCGCGCGGGCGTTCAGCGCCAACTTCGCGAGCGTGGTCGGGCTGGGCATCGAGGACGGCATCGGGATCACCCTGATCGGGTTGGGCTTCATGTCGCTGGTCGCGCTGGTCAACCACCGGGGGGTCGGCGAGAGCGTCAAGACCAACGTGGTGCTCACCTGCGTGGAGCTGTCCGGCCTGCTCATCGTCATCGGGGTCGGCGTCTGGGCGCTGGGTCTGGGCGAGGGGGACTTCTCCCGGGTGACCGAGTTCGACACCGGCGAGCGCACGGTGCTCAGCGGGGTCATCGCCGCCACCGGGCTGGCCTTCTTCGCGATGGTCGGCTTCGAGGACTCGGTCAACATGGCCGAGGAGTGCAAGGAGCCGCGGCGGATCTTCCCCAAGGTGCTGCTGGCCGGGTTGTGCCTGACCGGCCTGATCTACGTGCTGGTGTCCATCTCGGCGATCGCCCTGGTGCCGGCCGACCAGCTCAGCCAGGGCGACACCCCGCTGCTCCAGGTGGTGCAGGCCGGGGCGCCCGGCTTCCCGATCGGGATCTTCGGCGTCATCACCATGTTCGCCGTCGCCAACTCGGCGCTGATCAACATGTTGATGGCCAGCCGGCTGGTCTACGGGATGAGCCGTCAGCACGTGCTGCCACCGCTGCTGGGCAAGGTGCACCTCAAGCGGCGCACTCCCACCACGGCGATCCTGTTCACCACTGCGCTGGCCTTCGGCCTGATCGCCTTCGTCGGCGCGGTGCCGGCGCTGGGCGGCACGACGGCGCTGCTGCTGCTGGTCGTCTTCACCGTGGTCAACGTCGCGGTGCTGGTCCTGCGCAAGGACAGGATCGACGCCGACCACTTCCGTACGCCCACCGTGCTGCCCGTCATCGGAGCTCTGGCCTGCGGTTTCCTGGCCACACCCTGGGCCGGCCGACCCACCGAGCAGTACCGGATCGCCGGTGTCCTGCTGGCCATCGGCGTCGTGCTCTGGGGCGTCACGGTGCTGGTCAACCGCCGCACCGGTCCCGCCGTCCCGCCACTCGACCCCGAGCGGTTCACCAAGGGCGGCCCCGTCAACTGAGGGAGGATCACCCTTCCCCCCTTGCCTCGCGAGCTCGGCGCGGGACCCTGGAGGGCGGCCGCCGGCCTCGCCTCGCCGGCTCGCGGCGGTGCCGTGGACGGGGCCGCCAGGCGGTCCGGGGACGGCGTGTCGGCCCCCGGGGCAACACCGGTGGTGGCAGACGGGCTGCGAGTGGCGCAGACACGGCGTGAGGGCCGGGACGGCGGCATTCCTGTCGCCCCACCCGGTATCGTGGGGAGCAGAAACCGCCAGCATCCGGCTGAGAGCCGTTCTGCGCCCCTGTCCGTGTTCGGGGTGCCTAGCCGCCGGGTGCGCGACAGAAGGGCCCCACGTGGTCGCTCGACCGAAGACCGACGCCCAGGCTGACGCCTACTCCGGCAGCTCCATCACCGTCCTCGAGGGTCTCGAGGCGGTCCGCAAGCGTCCCGGCATGTACATCGGC
>JBJMIS010000018.1:0-28392 GCA_045806705.1 Friedmanniella sp. | reverse complement strand
GACGCGGTGGGGGCGGAGCAGGCGTTCTTCTCCACCTGCGGGAGCTCCCTGTCGGTGAAGGCGTGCATCCTGGCGGCCACCGCGGGTGGTGGCGAGCTGCTGATCTCGCGTGACGCGCACAAGTCGGCGGCGGCTGGGTTGATGCTGGCCGGGATCCAGCCACGGTGGATCCGGCCCCGGTGGGACCCCAAGCTGCACCTCGCGCATCCGCCGTCGCCGGAGGAGGTGGAGGCGACCTGGGAGCGGTACCCGGACGCCTCTGCCGCGCTGATCGTCAGCCCCACCCCGTACGGCACGTCCGCGGAGATCGAGCGCATCGCGGAGATCTGCCACCGGCGCGGGAAGCCCCTGATCGTCGACGAGGCGTGGGGTGCCTACCTGCCGTTCCACGACGACCTGCCCACGTGGGCCATGTCGGCCGGAGCCGACCTCTGCGTCGTCAGTGTCCATAAGGCCGGGATGGGGTTCGAGCAGGGTTCCGTCTACCACCTGCAGGGGGATCTGATTGATCCCGACCGACTGAGTCAGTGCGCGGACCTGTTGGCGACCACCAGCCCGAACGTGCTTCTCTACGCAGGGATCGACGGCTGGCGGCGCCAGATGGTGCAGCAGGGCACCGAGCTGCTCGAGAACGCCCTCGGTCTGGCGCGACAGGTGCGCCGCGCCATCGACGAGCTTCCCGGCATGCACGTGCTGGAGGACGAGCTGATCGGGGCCGAAGCCTCACACGACCTGGACCGGCTGCACATCCTCACCGATGTCACCGAGCTGGGAATCAGCGGCTACCAGGTGGCTGACTGGCTGCGGGAGAACTGCAAGCTGGACACCAGCACCAGCGACAGCAAACGGTTCGAGGTCCTGATCTCCCAGGCTGACGACAGCGACACCACCGACCGGCTCCTCGAGGCGCTGAACCAGCTGGTCGACGCCGCACCATCGTTGCCGCAGCCACCTCAGGTGCGGATGCCTGAACCCGGTGAGCTCGAGCTGGAGACGGCCGATCTGCCGCGCGAGGCCTTCTTCGGCGCGGTCGAGGACGTTCCGACCAGCGAGGCCATCGGACGCGTGGCCGCCGAGCAGATCACGCCTTATCCGCCCGGTATCCCGGTGGTGCTGCCTGGTGAGGTCATCAACCAGGCCGTGGTGGACTACCTCCGCTCGGGCCTCGGGGCGGGAATGGTGCTTCCCGACCCGAAAGACGCCAGCCTGGAGACGATCCGCGTCGCCCGCTGACGACCTCGCGTCACCACAACTGGTCAAAGAAAAAGTCCGTGGTCGCCTGCTTGGGGTCAGGCGACCACGGACTCTTGCTTGTGATGTCGGAGACGATGCTCGGGGGTTCATCGCCTCCGACAACAGGTACAACCCTAGGAAACCCGTCGGCCGCCATCAAGCACCAGCAGCAGCCGCTTGATGACATGTCCTCAAGCGGACACATTCCGCTGGACCCAATCACTGCGCCTGGGGTCGGATCGATCCGACTCCACCATCCACTGGCAGCGGGTGCAGAGCGGCGTCATCGGCAGCACCTCCAGCCGCTCCCAGGGGATCGACCTGGCGCAGCACTCACAGGTTCCGTAGCTCCCTTGCTCGAGTCGTCGTAGCGCGCCCTCGATCTCGGCCAGGGCCGACTCCGCAGCCAGCTTCAGGACGCGGGTGACCTCCAGCCGGGAGTCATCGGCCGTGGCGATGGCCTCGGCGGTGTCCGCCGTCAGCTCCTGCAGCTGCTCGACGCGGAAGTCTCGCTGCTGCTCGAGCTCGGTGCGGATGGCCGCCGGCTGCCAGTCGTGGGCGGCCGACCTGGCGTTCGCTGCCGCATCAGTCTTCTGCTGCACGGTCACTTCCCCTTTTCTCGAGGCATGTGGCTGACTAGCCGGTCGGGTGCTGACGGGACTGCTGCCCGGTGGCTAGCCGAGCAGAGCCCTGGCGGCTGGTTCCGCGGTTCGGTGAGGGACCTGCAGCTGGCAGGGCCCCTGGTGCCGATGCGCCAGTCGACAGATCCGACCAGTGTCGAGATGGGTGACTCCGCATCGCCCGGCGCTGGCCGCGTCGAAGTCGATGTTGCTGTTGTGCAGGTCCAGGCGCTCACGAGGATCGTGGTGGCTGTCCATGCACACCTCCTTTCGGTGGGGCACTTCTCCTCCGCCGTCGGTGTCCCCCCATACTGCCGCCTCAGCACGTTGCAATCGAGAGGCAAGGTCGGCGACGTTTGGGGCGGTATCGTTGCCGACCATCGGCAAGTTCCGGTGGGGGCGTCACAGGAGAGAACCGGGATACGTCCGCCAAGATGGGCATCCGCGCCTCGTTGGCCAGGCATCGGAGGATCGGACCATGGAGAGCGACGGCCGAGGCCTGGACGGGTTGGATGAGTGGCTCGCGGGCGTGGCCCGTAGGGCGGCCTCCGACGCGGACGCACCCATCGAACTGCTCGGTGAGTATCTGCTCATCCTCGCTGACGCCGCCCTTTCCGGCCGCCGCCCCCGGGAGAGGGAGCTGTCCGCGGTCCGGCGCCTGGGAAAGCGAGCAGCAGAGCAGGGCGTCGACGCGAACCACGCCGTCGACCTGTACCTGTCGGCGGCGTGGCGGCTCTGGCAGGAGATACCGAAGATCCTGCCGACCCAGCGGGAGCGGGAGAAGGTGCCGGCCGCCGCCGAAGCCGTTCTGCGCGTGGTCAACGATGCGGTGGGGGCGCTGGTGGAGGGCCACCAGGCCGCCCGTCGGCAGATGATCCGGCAGGAGGAGTCGGCGAGGCGGGAGTTCGTCGACGATCTGCTGCGCGGCGACACCGACGTCGCCCGGCTGGTCCAGCGGGCGGAGCCGTTCGGCCTCGATCTGGGACGGAACCACCAGGTCCTGCTCGCCGCGACGGTCGACCCGTCCACCAGGCTGGACCGAGTGGCTGTGGTGATGGAGCGCGAGGTCGTGGACCGCTTCGGCGACCGCGACGTCCTTCTCGCGACGAAGGACGACCTGCTGGTGATGCTCATCCCGGGTGACGCGGGTGGTCCCGCGTCGGCTACGGACGCCTCCGAGCTTGCCGGCTTCGTCCACACCAGGCTCTGCCGGCACGCGGCGCAAGACCGCTGGCAGGTTTCCGCCGGGCGTCCCTACGCGGGCGCGTACGGGATCGCGCGTTCCTATGAGGAGGCCCGCGAGGCCCTCCTGCTGGCGCGACGCCTCCACCTCGACCAGAACGTCATCCAGGCCCGCGACCTGCTGGTCTACCGCGTCCTTGGCCGGGATCAGACGGCTCTGGTTGATCTGGTGCAGGCCCTGCTCGAGCCTCTCACCAGGTCCCGTGGCGGCGCGGGGCCACTGCTGCAGACGCTGGAGACCTACTTCGCCACGGGAGGAGTCGCCACTGAAACGGCGCGCCGGCTCCATCTGTCGGTCCGCACCGTCACCTACCGACTCGCCAAAGTCGCGGCCCTGACCGGACACGATCCGGCCGACCCCACCCAGCACCTGGCGCTGCACATGGCGGTCGTCGGTGCCCGGCTCCTTGACTGGCCCCTCGCTCCGTTGCCGGCGGTCGAACAGCTCAGTACCTAGGTGCGACTGGGCGTGGTGGTCGAGGTCTGCGCTGAAGGCAGGAAATGAGGCCACGGCAACCCTGGCTGGGACAGTTTCCACCGCCGCTGGCGGTACTGGCCGTTGGCGACCATGCTGGGAAAGCGGGAGGGCCGCTCAGACCAGCCCACGGTCGCCATGCCGGACAGTGCCAGTGCAGCAACCTGCGACGTGAGGACACTCGTGACCTTCTCGATTCTCGCTCGCGACGAGCTCAACGGCGACCTGGGCGTAGCGGTTCAGTCCAAGTTCCCGGGTGTCGGAAGCCTCGTGCCTTACGGCGAGGCTGAGGTGGGCGTGGTCGCCACGCAGGCCTTCGCCAACCCTCGGCACGGCTCGGTCGGGCTGACGCTCCTGGAATGCGGAGCGTCACCCCAGCAGGCCGTGGACATGCTCCTGAACGGCGACTCCAACAGCGGCAGTCGCCAGTTCGGGCTCCTCGACCGCAACGGCGACGTGGCTGCCTACACAGGCCCGGACCTCGCCGGGTGGGACGGGTGGGCTGGAAGCGCTGCCGGTCGGCAGTGTGTCGCGCTGGGGAACGGGCTCGCAGGCCGAGTGGTGGTGGAGCAGATGATCGACGCTGTTCAGGCGTCGCCCGGGTCTCTCGCCGAACGGCTGGTGGCCGCCCTCGAGGCGGGCCAGGCCGCCGGTGGCGACCTTCGGGGCCAGCAGTCTGCTGCCTTGTTGGTGCTCCGGCGGCACGGCGGCTACGGGTCACTGGACGACCGGCATGTGGTGATCTCGATCTATGACAGTCCAGAACCGATCGCTGAGCTCAGGCGGTGCTATGGACTGCATCGACTCTCCTACTTCCCGAGCGACCCAGCGAATCTGGTCCCGATCACGCCCGAGCTGGCGCTCGAGCTGAAGATGCTGATGACGGCGCGGGGGTTCCTCACCAGCGGCGTCGACGACCAGTGGGACCCGGCCACGCAGCATCGCTTCGAGCTCTTCCTCGGGAGCGAGAACTACGACAACCGCATCGACAACGGTGGCCTCCTCGACCTCGAGGTGCTCGCGGACCTGCGGCAGCGCTACCCGAACCACCCCACCCCTCGCTGACCCGAGGATCTCGGGCGGGGCGAATCTGCAGGCTGCTCGCCCGGTGCCATCTGGCGAGCGGTCTGGTTGAATGATGATGCGGCGGCCGATCCAGCGCGGGAGACGAGGCGACGATGTGCAGGTGGATGGCCTACTCAGGGGATCCCCTCCCTGCCGAGGATCTGCTCTTCCGACCGAAGCACTCCATCATCGAGCAGAGCCTGCACTCTCAACTCGCCGGGAACGTCACCACCAACGGTGACGGCTTCGGGATCGGTTGGTACGGCGACGGCGAGGCGACAGCACCGGCGGTGTTCAAGAGCACCCACCCCGCGTGGAACGATGAGAACCTGCGCGAGCTTGCCACCCAGATCGAGCCTCGGCTGCTGTTCGCCCACGTTCGTGCCTCCAGCGGAACGCCCGTCCAGCGCAGCAACTGTCACCCATTTCGCCACGACCGTTGGCTGTGGATGCACAACGGCTCGCTCGCCGGTTTCAGCGACGTCAGGCACGATCTCCTCCTGGAGGTGGATCCGTCGCTTTTCCCGAAGTTCGAAGGAAGCACGGACACCGAGACACTGTTCTTCCTGGCGCTGACGTTCGGCCTGACCGACAATCCGCCGGAGGCGGTGGCCCGTGCAGTGGGACTTGTCGAGCAGGTGGGTCGACGGCGGGGAATTGAATACCCGGTCCACATGACGGTGGCAACCACCGACGGGACGTCGACGTGGATCTTCCGGTACTCCAGCGAGAAGGCAACCAGCTCGCTGTACTACTCGACCGACGTGTCCCAGGTGCGCAGTCTGCATCCGGAGATTGAGGCGCTTCAAGAGCTTGGTCCCGATACGCGGTTCATCGTCTCGGAACCCTTACGAGACCTCCCCGGCGCATGGAACGAGGTTCCGGAGGGCTCTTGGGCGCGCCTGCGAGGCCTTGATCTTGAAAGCCAACCCTTCGAGCCGATCACATAGCCGCCGACCCGACCCCGACGTCCAGGAGCTCTGGTCGTAGGTGCCCTTCCGGTCAAGGACTAGCAGGGATCTCATGACCAAGCTCTCGATGCACGAGAATGTTCAGTTCGGTGAGGTGACCGCGACACCGCTGGTGTCCACCGGCGAGCTGCCAGGAGTCGAGCAGGTGAAGGACGCCGTCAGCGAAGCCTACGAGCGTTATGGAACGAACGGCGACGGTGCGGTCGCGGACTACATCCCCGCCCTGGCGAGCGCGTCGCCCGAGCTGTTCGGGATCAGCCTCGTCGGCGCGAGAGGCAGGTTCGTCGATATCGGTGACGCCCAGACCCGATTTTCGATCCAGAGCGTCTCCAAGCCCTTTGTCTTCGCGTTGGTCTGCGAGGCGATCGGGTACGAGGCGGCGCGACTCCGGCTGGGCGTCAACAGCACAGGCTTCCCGTTCAACTCCCTCATCGCCGTCGAGCTGAACGACGACAGGACGATGAACCCATTGGTCAACGCGGGTGCGATCGCGAGCACCAGTCTCATTCCTGGCGACACGAAAGCCGAGAAATGGCAGCGGATCGAGGACGGGCTCTCACTCTTCGCCGGACGGCAGCTCACGGTGAGCGAGGATGTCTATGAGTCTGAGTCGGCGACCAATATGCGGAACCAGGGCGTCGCCCAGGTGTTGGCGAGCTACGACCGCCTGTATTTCGACCCGGAGCAGGCAACCGACATCTATACCCGGCAATGCTCACTCGATGTGACCGTCCACGACCTCGCGGTGATGGCCGGCACCCTCGCCAACGGTGGGGTCAATCCCTTGACCCGGGAGCGGGTGGTGGGGTCGGGTGTGTCCCGGCGAGTGTTGGCGGTGATGGCGACCGCCGGGCTGTACGAGCTGTCGGGGGACTGGCTTTACGAGATCGGGATGCCCGGCAAGAGCGGTGTCAGCGGCGGCATCGTCACCGTCTCGCCCGGTAAGGGTGGTCTGGCGACCTTCTCGCCCCCACTCGATCCGGCCGGCAACAGCGTGCGCGGCCAACTCGTCACCAAGTACCTGGCCGAACGGCTCGGGCTCAACCTCTTCGCCTCGCAGTCAGCCGAGAACCGGGACGCGCCGCCGACGTTGTGATGCTGCTGCACCAGAGCCAAGGCCGCCGGGCCGGCTCTTGGGGCATGGCGACCGGCCGAGGAGGTGGCGGAGAAGCCGACGGCCGGTACCCACAATGGAGTCCGTGCCGACGTCGATCCCCGACCTCATCCCCGCCGAGACGCCCCTGGACGGGTTGTCCAGCAGCGAGGCGGAGGCGCGGTTGCGTCGGGGCGAGGGCAACCGGGCCGTCAGCGTGTCCTCCCGCAGCTACACCCGGATCCTGCGGACCAACGTCTTCAACCTCTACAACAGCATCCTCTTCACCATCGGGGCCGCGCTCCTCGCGCTGGGTCGGTACAGCGACGCCTTCATCAGCGTGGCCATCGGCCTGTTGAACGCCGTGATCAGTGCCGCCCAGGAGATCCGTGCGAAGCGTCAGCTCGACCGCCTGCAGCTGCTGGGGCGCGCCGAGGTCCAGGTCGTCCGAGATGGCCAGGGGAGGGACATCCTGCCTGAGGAGGTGGTGCGCGGCGACGTGGTCCGGGTCCGTCCGGGTGACCAGCTGGTGGTGGACGGGCCGCTCCTGCAGGGTGCGGTCGAGGTGGACGAGTCGCTGCTCACGGGCGAGGCCGACGCCCAGCTGCGCACGCCCGGGGAGGACCTGCTGTCGGGCAGTCAGTGCGTCGCCGGCGGCGGCCTCCAGCTGGCCCGTGACGTCGGCGCGGGAAGCTACGCCAACCGGCTGACCGCCGAGGCGCGGCGGGCGACCACCGACAGCACCCCGTTGCAGCGCCAGATCGCGTTCTGCGTGCGCCTGGTCATGGTGCTCGTGTTCTTGATGACCGGGGCGATCCTGCTCCAGGCCTGCCTGGAGGGTCTCTCCCTCGTCCGGGTCGTGCAGATCACCGCTGTGCTGTCGGGGCTGGTGCCCTACGGGTTGTTCTTCCTCATCGTGCTGTCCTACACCGCCGGGGCGGTCACCTCGTCCCGCCGCGGAGCTCTGGTGCAGCGCGTCAACGCCGTGGAGTCGGTGAGCAACGTCGATGTCGTGTGCACCGACAAGACCGGCACCCTGACCACCGGCCGGCTCACGGTCGAGGAGGTGGCGCCGGTTGCCGGTCAGGACGCTGACACCGTGGCTGTCGCTCTGGGCTCGATGGCCCGCAGCGCGGGCGCGGGGAACCTGACGAGCACCGCCCTGGCCGCCCAACTTCCCGGGCAGGCGGTACCGGTGCTGGAGGAGGTGCCCTTCAGCTCAACACTGCGCTGGAGCGCCGTGCGCACCGCCGGAGCCACCTGGGTCCTCGGCGCGCCCGAGGCCCTTGCCGCCTCGCTGCGAGGTGAGGACCTGACCTTCGACGTGCGTGTCCGCACCGGGCAGGGACTGCGCGTGCTCGTCTTCGCCCGAGCCGTCGACGGCACGGCAGCGCTCCGCAACCCAGAAGGCGGGGTTCAGCTCAGCACCCTGGAGCCGCTGGCCCTGGTTGCGCTGGCCGACGAGCTCCGGCCCGATGTCCCCGCCACCATCGCGCGGTTCGCGGAAGAGGGCATCGACCTGAAGGTCCTTTCCGGCGACGACCCCGAGACCGTCGCCGCCCTCGCCGCCCGTGCCGGGCTTAACGACCCCCAGCCGGTGCATGCCGGGCATCTGGACCGGCTCGCCGATGCCGAGCTGGACGCGCTGGTCCTCAGCAGAGCCGTCTTCGGCCGTGTCGCGCCCGAGCAGAAGGAGCGCATCGTCACCTCGCTGCGTCGGCAGGGCCGGTACGTGGCCATGGTGGGTGACGGGGTCAACGACGCCCGTGCCCTGAAGGCCGCCCAGGTCGGGGTGGCGATGCGCAGCGGCAGTGCCGTCACCCGGGACGTCGCCGACATCGTCCTGGTCGAGGACTCGCTGGCCGCACTGCTGCCCACCCGAAGCGAGGGCCGGCGCATCATCAGCGGCATCGCCATCTCGGCGCAGGTCTTCCTCAGCCGGGTGGCCACGCAGGCCCTGATCATCGTCACCATCACCATGCTGGGTCTGGGCTTCCCCTACTCACCCGCCCAGACCGGGCTGACGCTGTTCACCGTCGGGCTGCCCACGATCTTCCTCACAGCCTGGGCCCGGCCCCGCGTACCCGACCCCCACCTGCTGACGAACCTCGCCCGTTTCGTCCTGCCCGCAGCCGTGCTCACCGCCGGATGTGCCGTCGCGATCTACACCTTCCTGTACACCAGCGTCACCCACGCGTTCGACGAGCCGAACCTCCGAGACAGGATGATCGTCGAGTTCGAGCAGTACACGGGCCTCACCTACGGGGTGGACGCCGACTTCACCCAGGCGGCAGCCACGGTCGGGGCCCAGACCGGTCTGTCCACCTTCGTGTCGCTCGCCTCCATCCTGCTCATCCTCTTCCTGCAACCTCCCACGCGGCTGTTCAGCGCCTGGACCCGACCGAGTGCGGACAAGCGCGCCGGCGTGCTGGTCGCTGCGCTGCTGGCCGGGCTGACCGCCGCCTTGGTGGTGCCCGCCCTCCGCGACTACTTCGACCTGACCAGGCCGGTCCCGATTGTCTACGCCGCCGTCCTCCCCATGCTGCTGCTCTGGTTCGTCGCGCTGGGAGCCAGCTACCGCTTCCGGCTGATGGACCGGTTGCTGGGGCTGCAGGACCTGGTGCCCGGCCTGACGCCGTCTGCCGGGCCGACCGAGGCCGCCGGTGTGCCGACTACCGACTCTCCAGGTGCGGCCGCACGAGCGCGAGATACCGCTCGGCCATCGTCGCGACCACCTCGTCCGGCGGTGTCGCCCAGAGGTCGGCGTTGAAGATCTCGACCTCGACGTCGCCCTCGTAGCCGGTGGCCGCAACGGCCCTGGTCAGAGCGGCGAAGTCGATGTGCCCGTCGCCGACCATGCCCCGGGCGAGCAGACTGTCCGGGGGCAGCGGTGTGATCCAGTCACTGATCTGGTAGCTGACGATGCGGTCACCCGCCCTCGCGACCTGCTCGGCGACGGCCGGGTCCCACCAGACGTGGAAGCTGTCGACGACCACGCCGACGTCCTCGACGTCGAAGCGCTCGGCAACGTCCAGCGCCTGGGCCAGCGTGGAGACGACTCCCCGGTCCGCGGCGTAGAGAGGGTGCATCGGCTCGATCCCCAGCGTGACCCCCCGCTGAGAGGCGTAGGGGACCAGCCGTTCGACGGCGCGGGCGACCCGCTCGCGTGCGCCGGCCAGGTCCCGGTCGGCCGGCGGGAGCCCGCCCGGCACGAGCACCAGCGTGGCGGCCCCGAGAGCCGCCGCCTCGTCGATCGCTCTCCGGTTCGAGGCTTCCGCGGCTTGGGCCGCGGCCTCCTCAGCGTGGGTGAAGAAGCCGCCGCGGCACAAGGAGGAGACGCGCAGCCCAGAGTCCGCGACCAGCTGGCAGGCCTGCTCGAGCCCGACCTCGGCGAGCTGTTCCCGCCAGATGCCGATAGCCCCGAGGCCGGCGTCGACGCAGCCTCGCACCGCTTCGGGCAGGCTCCAGGATGCCGTCGTCCGCTGGTTGAGCGAGAGCCGGTCGAGGGGCCCTACCGCGGTCATCGGGTCAGACCGGCGACAGCGAAGAGCTGGTGAAGGCGGAAGGCGGCCCGCTCCGGGTCGGTCAGCAGCCGCGCCTCGTTGGCCAGCTCGAACACCCGGGCCAGATGCAAGGTCGATCGGGCCGACTGCAGCCCGCCGACCATCACGAACCCGTCCTGGTGGCCGTTCAGCCAGGCCAGGAAGGCGATCCCGGTCTTGTAGTAGTAGGTCGGGGCCGCGAAGAGGTGCCGGGAGAGAGCCAGCGTCGGAGCCATCTCGCGACGGTAGCCGGGCACATCGCCGGCATCGAGCGCGGCCAGGGCCGCGGCAGCCGCCGGAGCGATGGCAGCGAAGGCGCCGAGCAAGGCGTCGGAGTGGTGCCGGCCGTCACCCTCGATGAGCTCGGGGTAGTTGAAGTCGTCGCCGGTGTACAGCCGCACCCCGTCCGGCAGCGCCGCACGCAGCCCGCGTTCGTGCTCGGCCGACAGCAGGGACACCTTCACCCCGTCGATCTTGGCGCTGTGCTCGCCGACCAGCTCGAGGAAGCTGCGCGTTGCTGTGTCGACCTCCGGCGAGCCCCAGTAGCCACGCAGCTGAGGGTCGAACGCCTCGCCCAGCCAGTGCAGGATGACCGGCCGGGTTGCGCCCGCCAGTACCGCCTCGTACACCCGTCGGTAGTCCTCCGGCCCGCGCGCCAGCGCCGCAAGCTGCCGGGACGCCATCAGGATCACCTGAGATCCAGCCGCCTCGACCGCCTCGACCTGCTCGAGGTAGGCCTCGGTCACCTCGCTCAGCCCGGCAGCGGGACCGGACAGCTGGTCAGTGCCGGCGCCGGAGGCGATCCGCGCGCCGTGCTCCCGGGCCAGAGCCGCACTGCGGGTGATCAGCTCCCGGGCGGCGGGCCAGTCCAACCCCATGTTCCGTTGGGCCGTGTCCATCGCCTCCGCCACGCCCATGCCGTAGCGGAAGAGCTGACGCCGCACCGCGAGGGTGGCGTCCCAGTCGACGACGGCGGGCGCACCGGGCACGTTCTCAGCCCGGGGGTCGGCCACGACGTGGGCTGCGGCGAAGGCGACCCGGCTCTGGAAACCCTGCGGGTGCTCGGCCCACGCCCGGGGCTCCGCCAGCCGGACGTCCCGCCAGCCGCCGGTGGGGGTGGGGAGCGGCACCGTCGTCGTGGTGCCCGTCATGACGAAGCCTCTGCCAGCGCGACCCGGCAGCCCGAGGTCGAGGAGCGCAGGCTCGCCTCCACGAGCTGCAACCCCCGGACGCCCGCTGCCAGGTCGTAGGGATGCGGGCGGCCCGCGTCCACATCAGTCAGGAACTGCTCCCACTGGGCCCGGAACCCGTTGGGGAACGCCATGTTGTCCGGGACCTGCTCCCACTGGCTGCGGAAATCCTCGCTCGTGGGCAGGTCGGGGTTCCAGACGGGCATCGGGGTGCGGACCCGGGGCTGGATCCGGCAACCGAAGAGGCCCGCGACCGCCGAGCCGTGGGTGCCGTCCACCTGGAACTCGACGAGCTCACCCCGGTCCACGCGGACCGCCCAGGACGAGTTGACCTGGGCGATCACGCCGCCCTCCAGCTCGAAGATCGCGTAGGCCGCGTCGTCCGCCGTCGCGGCATAGGAACGGCCCTGCTCGTCCCAGCGCTCCGGGATGTGTGTGACGGCCTTGGCGGTCACGGCCTGCACGCTGCCGAACAGGTTCTCCAGCACGTAGTTCCAGTGGCAGAACATGTCCAGCACGATCCCGCCGCCGTCCTCGGCGCGGTAGTTCCAGCTGGGCCGCTGAGCGGGCAGCAGGTCTCCCTCGAAGACCCAGTAGCCGAACTCGCCGCGGACGGAGAGGATCCGTCCGAAGAAGCCGGCGTCCACCAGACGCTTCAGCTTTCGCAGGCCGGGAAGGTAGAGCTTGTCGTGCACCACCCCGTTGATGATGCCGGCCTCACGGGCCGCGTCGACCAGCTCGAGACCCTCGGCCACCGACTCGGCCACCGGCTTCTCGGTGTAGAGGTGCTTGCCGGCCGCCATGGCCTTGAGCAGCGCCTTCTTGCGTTCGGAGGTGATCTGGGCGTCGAAGTAGACCGATGCCGAGGTGTCACTCAGGGCTTCGTCGAGGTCGGTGGTGAAGTCGCTCACGCCGTGCTCCGCGGCCAGGTCCGCCAGCTTCTCGCGGTTGCGGCCGACCAGGACCGGCTCGACCGTGATCCGGTCGCCGTCGGGCAGCTCGACGCCGCCGTCCGCCCGGATCGCCAGGACGGAGCGGAGCAGATGCTGGCGGAGGCCCATCCGGCCCGTCACGCCGTTCATGATCACGCGGATCGTGCGCTGGGCCATGTCGCCTCCGAAGTCGTCGCTGCCCGAGAAAGCGCTTTCGCACTCGGGTGGCAGCATAGAGCCACGGGGAGGGGAGTGCAATGATGCTGTCGAGGCATCAGTGCGGGGTAACCAGTCGCGTGGCGGCGGGCCAGTACCCCGGCTCCTTGCTGTGAGGTTCGCAGTGTGTCTTGACAGTGCCCGTCGCACGACCTAGGGTCCAGAAAACGCTTTCACATCAATGATGAGGGGAAGTTCAGAATGCCCGTGAACCGGAGGCAGTTCCTGCTAGGGGGCCTGGCGGCCGCGGCGGCGACCGCTGGGTTGTCGGCGTGCGGCGGGGGTTCGAGCGACGCGGGAAGCGCCGACGGGTCGGCGGACCTGCAGTTCACCTGGTGGGGGAACGACGTCCGCAACAAGAACACCGCCAACGCGGTCGCTGCCTACACCGCGGCGAACCCCAAGGTGAAGATCTCGCAGCAGCCCGGAGAGTGGGCGAGCTACTGGGACAAGCTGGCCACCCAGACCGCGGGCAACACCGCCCCGGACATCATCCAGATGGATGTCGCCTACATCAGTGAGTACGGCAGTCGCGGGGCCCTGCTGGACCTCGAGAAGAACGGCGCCGACGTCTCGAAGTTCGCCGAAGGCACGGTCGACTCCGGCAGGGTGGACGGCAAGCTCGTCGGGATCAACGCCGGCGTCAACGCCCTGGTCATCCTCGCCAACCCGAAGATCTTCGAGAAGGCCAAGGTGGACCTCCCGGACGACACGACCTGGACCTGGGACTCGCTGATGGACGTGGCCTCCGAGGTGGCCGCGAAAGCGAACGTGCCGACCGGCATCGCCGCCATGTTCCCGAGCGACGTGATGTTCGCCGCATTCCTGCGGCAGAACGGCAAGGAGCTCTGGCAGGACAAGAGCCTGGGCTTCGAGGCCGCGGACGCCCAGGCCTGGTTCGACCTGATGGTCAAGTACCAGAAGGCGAAGGCCATGGGGTCGCCGTCGGCGATGACCGAGGAGGCCACCAAGCCCGTGGACCAGGCCGCCATCGCGGTCGGCTCGGCGGCGATGCAGACCTCCAACTCGAACCAGCTGGAGGCGGTCAGCGCCGCGGCCGGGACCGAGCTGAAGATCCTGCGGTTCCCGAGCCTCGCCGGCAAGGCGACTGAGCGCAAGGCCTGGTACAAGGCGTCGATGCTGTTCTCGGCGTCGAGCCGGAGCAAGGACCCCAAGGCCGCCGTCGCCTTCATCAACTGGCTGGTGAACTCCCCAGAAGCCGCGAACGCGAACCTGGCAGAGCGGGGCATCCCGGCGAACACCGAGATCGCCGCCCTGATCAAGCCCAAGCTGTCCAAGGTCCAGCAGACGGTGGCGAAGTTCATCGCCGACATCAAGCCTGAGCTCGGTGACGACCTGCCGAACCCGCCTGCCGGGGGTGGCACGTTGGGCTCGGTGATGCTCCGGTACGAGACCGACATCTTGTTCGGGAAGTCGAGCACGGCGGACGCGGCGCAGAAGTTCGTGGACGAAGTCAAGTCGAACCTGACGGCCTGACGCCATGAGCGTCATCTCCGAGCTCTCGAGTATCAGCCGCTCCAAGGCGAGGACACCCGAGGAGAAGCGTCGCCAGGCTAAAGAGGCCGGCCGGGACAACAAGGTGGGCTACCTGTTCCTGCTGCCCTGGCTGGTCGGGCTGGTGGTGATCACCATCGGGCCGATGCTGGCCTCGCTGTACCTGTCGTTCACCAACTACAGCCTCATCCAGGCTCCCGAATGGACTGGCCTGGCCAACTATGCGCGGATGCTGGACGATGCCCGCCTGCACAACTCCATCAAGGTCACCTTCACCTACGTGATCGTGTCGGTGCCGCTTCAGCTGGCGCTGGCACTGGGGATCGCCGTCCTGCTGGACAAGGGGATGCGCGGCCTGTCGTTCTACCGCTCGATCTTCTACCTGCCCTCGATGTTGGGGGCCTCGGTGGCGATCTCGTTGGTGTGGCGGCAGATCTTCGGCGCCGAGGGATTGGTCAACCAGCTGCTGCAGGCCGTCGGGATCAACTCCACCACCGGGTGGATCTCCGACCCGTCCTACGCGCTGTGGACGATCATCCTGCTCCACGTCTGGACGTTCGGGTCCCCGATGGTGATCTTCCTGGCCGGGCTGCGGCAGATTCCCGGCATGTACTACGAGGCGGCGTCGGTCGACGGGGCCAGCCGGTGGGTCCGGTTCACCAAGATCACCCTGCCGCTGCTGTCGCCGATCATCTTCTTCAACCTGGTGCTGCAGGTCATCGGGGCGTTCCAGTCGTTCACCCAAGCCTTCGTCGTCTCCAACGGCACCGGTGGACCGTCGGACTCGACCATGTTCTACACGCTCTACCTGTACCAGCGCGGCTTCGGGCAGTTCCAGATGGGCTACGCCTCGGCGATGGCCTGGCTGCTGGTGGTCATCGTCGGCGTCCTGACCGCCATCAACTTCTTCGCCTCAAAGTACTGGGTGTTCTACGATGACTGATCTCCAGACCCGCACGCAGTCCGTTGGACAGGCGGGCACGACCGCCGCCG
Organism: Friedmanniella sp.; assembly: GCA_045806705.1. Taxonomy (GTDB): domain Bacteria; phylum Actinomycetota; class Actinomycetes; order Propionibacteriales; family Propionibacteriaceae; genus Microlunatus. The sequence goes on along the minus strand of JBJMIS010000018.1, from coordinate 13,305 downwards.
CGACGCACCAGCACAGGCGTCACGTCTTGCTCGGTCACGGCCGCTCCCTGATCAAGCACGCCGTACTCATCGCCGTCAGCCTGGTGATGGTCTACCCCCTGCTGTGGATGCTGGTCAGCTCGTTCCGGCCCACGGACGTGATCTTCCGCAGCCCGGGGCTATGGGTCAACGACCTCATCACCACGAACTACACCGAGGGTTGGAACGCGCTGGCGAACCCGTTCGGCCACTACATGTTGAACTCCGCGATCGTGGTGATCGGCGCGGTCCTCGGGAACCTGCTCTCCTGCTCGCTGGCCGCCTACGCGTTCGCCCGGCTGAAGTTCCGGCTCAAGACGCTGTGGTTCTCGATCATGCTCGTGACGATCATGCTGCCGATCCACGTGATCGTGGTGCCGCAGTACATCCTGTTCAACAAGCTCGGCTGGATCAACACCTTCATCCCCCTGGTGCTGCCCAAGTTCCTGGCCACGGACGCGTTCTTCGTCTTCTTGATGGTGCAGTTCATCCGCGGCATCCCGCGCGAGCTGGACGAGGCGGCCCGGATCGACGGCTGTGGCCACGGGAAGATCTTCCTGCGGGTGATGATTCCCCTGATGGGTCCGGCGCTCGCGACGACGGCGATTTTCACCTTCATCTGGACCTGGAGCGACTTCTTCACCTCGCTGATCTACCTGACCGACCCCGACAAGTACACGGTGCCGGTCGCGCTGCGCTCGTTCCTGGACTCGACCAGCGGCAGCAACTGGGGCGCGATGTTCGCCATGTCGATCGTCTCGGTGGTGCCGATCTTCCTCGCGTTCCTGTTCGGCCAACGATTCCTGGTGAAGGGCATCGCGACCACCGGCGGGAAGTGACTGTCGTCCTGCCCCAAACTCCTACATAGGAAAGAGAACTGCACGTGACTGCCAGACGACGTCACCTTGTGGTCGGAACGGGCCACCGGGCGCAGATGTACCTCACCGCGATGGCGGGTGACCACCGCGGTGATGCCGAGCTCGTCGGCCTCGTCGAGCCCAACCCTGGCCGCCGGGCTGCCCACCGGGACCTGCTGGCGGCTGCGGGCCTGGATGTCGGCAGCCTGGTGGAAGCCGACCCCGACGAGCTGGAGCGGGTGATCGAGCAGACCCGCGCCGACCGGATCATCATCACCTCTCCCGACTACACCCATGCGGGCCTCATCGTCCGAGGGCTGGAGGCGGGCGTCGACGTGGTCGTGGAGAAGCCGCTGACCATCGACCCCGAGGGCGTCCGACGGATCGCCGAAGCCGTGGATCGGTCGGGGCGACAGGTTGTGGTCACCCACAACTACCGCTACTCGCCGCGGAACTCGCGGCTGAAGGAGCTGATCAAGGACGGCGCCGTCGGCACGCCACTGTCGGTGACATTCGAGTGGGTGCTGGACACGGCACATGGCGCGGACTACTTCCGGCGCTGGCACCGCGACAAGGCGAACTCCGGCGGCCTCCTCATCCACAAGGCGTCCCACCACTTCGACCTCATCAACTGGCTGCTCGCCGACGCGCCGGCCCAGGTCTATGCCCGCGGCGGGGTGCGGTTCTACGGCGCCGAGAACGCGGCCGCCCGAGGCCTGGCACCGCGTCCTGCTCGCGGCACCCACGATGGACCGCACACACCCTGGGAGCTGGATCTGCGCGGCGACCCCTGGCTGAGCAGGCTCTACCTCGACAACGAGTCCTATGACGGCTACCTCCGCGACCAGGACGTCTTCGGCCCCGGGATCACCACCGAGGACAACCTCGCGGTCATCGTCGACTACGAGCGTGGTGCGACGCTGAGCTACGCGCTCAACGCCCACTCACCCTGGGAGGGCTACCGGATCGCGGTCAACGGGACGGAGGGGCGTGCGGAGCTGGAGGTGGTCGAGCGGGCCGCGGTGCTGACCGACGCCGATGGCCGCGTCGTGGTCGACCCGTCCGCGATGCCCCAGTCCTCCTCCCGGGCCGGCGGTCAGCGGCTGACCCTGCAGCGGCACTGGGAAGCAGCCCAGGACGTCAAGATCGAGGAAGGCGACGGCGGCCACGGCGGCGGTGACACGCTGCTGCTCGCCGACGTCTTCCGAGGACCAGGGGAAGATTGGCTGGAACGGCCCTCCACCTGGGTCGACGGCGTGCGCTCGATCGCGGTCGGCCTGGCGGGGAACGAGTCGCTCCGCAGCGGGCTGCCCGTGAAGGTCGCGGACCTCGGCCTGGGCGTGGAGCTGGCGCGCTGAGCCGCGGCGGGTCGCAGCGGTGACCCCGCCGCTCGGTATCGAGGAGCTCCGGCAGGGGTTCGTGCAGCCCCCGGTCGGTGCAGCGCCCATGCTGCGGTGGTGGTGGTTCGGGCCCTCGGTACAGCGGGACGAGCTGGACCGGGAGCTGACGGCGATGGCCGGCGCGGGCTTCGGTGGTGTGGAGGTGGCCTACGTCTACCCGTTGGCGGCGGTCAGCAGCCCGTTCTTGTCGGAGGGTTTCCTGTCCGACCTGCGGTTCGCGGCTGACCGGGCGCACGAGCTCGGTCTCCGGTTCGACCTCACCCTGGGCAGTGGCTGGTCGTTCGGCGGTCCCCACATCACCGACGACCTCGCGGCCCGGCGACTGCGCTGGGAGCGGCGCGAAATCGCGCCGGGTCCGCACCGCGTGCCGGTGTCCGCTGCCTGGCCGGGGGACGTGCTGGTTGCGGCGTATCTCGGTGCCGGGTCGCTGCAGGAGGGGCCGGCCGCCTACACAGGGCTGCCGATCGTGGACGGCACGATTCAGGTGCCGGACGGAACCGGGACCCGGGTGGTGCTGCTCGCGACGAGCCAGCCGACCGGGCAGAACGTTAAGCGTGCCGCGGTCGGTGCCGAAGGACCGGTGCTGGACCACTACCAGGCTGCCGCCACTCGAGCTCACCTGCGCTGGGCGGGGGACCGACTGCTCGACGCGGTGCCCTCGGAGCTGGTCGGCTCGGTGTTCTGCGACAGCCTGGAGGTCTACGAGGCGGACTGGACCCCGGACCTGCCGGAGGAGTTCGCCCGCCGGTGCGGCTACGAGCTGCTCCCGGTGCTGTACCTGCTGGCGGTGGACGGCGCGGACGCGTCCCGCGTCCGGGCCGACTACCACCGCACCCTGTCCCAGCTGTACGAGGAGAACTTCGTCGCGGTCATCCAACACTGGGCGGCCAGCCGCGGGGTGCTCTTCCGCATCCAGGGCTACGGGACGCCGCCGGCGACCGTGAGCAGCTACCGCTTCGCCGACCTCGTCGAGGGCGAGGGGTGGGGCTGGAAGAAGCTCACCCAGACCCGGTGGGCGTCCTCGGCCGGGCACCTCTACGGCCGGGAGGTGGTCTCGGCCGAAGCATGGACCTGGGTGCACTCGCCGTCCTTCCGGGCCACTCCGCTGGACCTGCAGGGCGAGGCGCACGAGCACCTGCTCAACGGGGTCAACCAGCTCATCGGCCACGGCTGGCCGTACTCACCTGCCGATGCCCCCGGACTCGGCTGGTTCTTCTACGCCGCGGGGGCGCTGGACGACCGCAACCCCTGGTGGGTCGCCATGCCGAAGCTCAACGAGTCGCTGAGCAGGCTGTGCTGGCTGCTCCGGCAGGGCCGGCCGGTGGCCGACGTCGCCCTCTACGTGCCGAACGAGGACCTCTTCGCGGGCATGGGCCTGGCCGTCGGCGGCTCCCTCGACACCTGGCGCGAGGCGGCCCGGCGGATCGGAAGCGCGGTGCCGGCTGCGATCCGGGAGGCCGGGCTGGACTTCGACCTGGTCGACGACGACGCCCTCGGCAGCACCCCTGCCGACCGCTACCGGGTGGTGGTCGTCCCGGCCACCGGGACGGTCCCACCGCCCACCGCCCGCTGGTTCGAGGAGGTGCCGGCCGTCGGCGGCCAGGTGATCCTGGTGGACGGCACCCTGGCGGTGCCCGGGGCCGTAGCCACCACGGCGGACGGCCTCGCCTCGGCGCTCTCAGTGGCCTCGCCACCCGACCTCGCGCTGGAGCCGCCCACCCCCGACGTCGGCTTCGTGCACCGCCGGTGCGCCGACGCGGAGGTCTACTTCCTGGCCAACACGGGACCGACGCCGCGCGCCTGCACCGTGAAACCCCGGGGAGACGCGCCGACCTGGGAGGAGTGGGACCCGCGCTCGGGTCACCTGCTGCGGGCCGGAACCGTCGCCGGGGGCATCCCGATCGTCCTCGCGCCCTTCGCCTCGACGGTGCTCGTGCTGAGGACGGACGTCGGGGCCGCGGACCGGCTCCCCGCCGTCTCGACGGACGTGGCCAGCACGGCAGGCCGCTCCCGATCGGTTCTGCTGGACCGGCCCTGGCAGGTCAGCTTCGGCGATGGTGCGCCGGAGCCGGTTCGGCTGCCGCACGTCTGGGAGACCGACCCGGGGCGCCGACACTACTCCGGCTCCGCCACGTACCGCACCGACGTCGAGCTGGACCTGCAGCCGGGCGACCGGGTGGTCCTCGACCTCGGCGAGGCGTCGGCGGTCGACCAGGGGTCGAGCGGTGAGGTGGGGCTGGTCGGCCCCTCCTACCGGGCGGCCGCCCAGACCCCGGTCGGCGAGGTCGCCGAGGTCCGGGTCAACGGCATCCACTGCGGCGTGCTGTGGGCACCGCCGTACCGCCTCGACCTGACGCCAGCGGTGCGCGCCGGCTCCAACGGGATCGAGGTCACCGTCGCGAACACGGCGGCCAACGCGGTGGCCGCGGATGAGCACATCGGTCGGGTCGCCGCCGAGAGCGAGGCCTCGTACGGGCGCCGGTTCCGGATGCAGGAGCTCGACCGCGCGATGGACAGCGTCCGGTCAGGGCTGCTGCAGGTTCCGGTCGTCCTGGTGACCGAGGCGTAACCGGCTCGCCGACCTGCTGCTCAGCCCTGGCGGACGGAGGACACGAGCCGGTCGGCGCGCTGCCGGAGCGCGGTCAGGTCGCCGCCCAGCAGGGCGTCGGCGAAGAGGGCGCCGCTGACCCCGACGGCCACTGCCCCCAGCTCGAGGTAGCCGGCGGCAGCCTCCAGGGTGACCCCGCCCGTCGGCATCAGGGCGACGTCGGGCAGCGGCCCGCGCAGCTCGCGGAGGTAGTCCTGTCCGCCGAGGGGACCGATGGGGGAGACCTTGACCGCCGGTACACCGCTGTTCCAGGCCGAGACGATCTCGGTCGGGGTCAGGGCACCCGGGATGTAGCAGAGCCCGAGGTCGGCCGCCGTCTGCACCAGCTCGGGCAGGAAGACCTGGCTGACGGCGAAGTCCGCACCGGCGTCCACCGCAGCCCGGAGGTCGTCGGCCGTCCGGACGGTGCCAACCCCCAGCACGGCGCCGGGCAGGGCTTCCCGCGCGGTCTGCAACGCGGCGAGTGCGCCCGCTGTGGTCAGCGTGTACTCGAACACCGTGAGCCCGGCGTCCGCGAGCACCTCCGACGCGGGCACGAAGCGATCGGCGTCGGGGGCCCGCATCACTGCCACCAGCGCGGCCGGCGGCAGCACGGTTGCCCGACGGGAGGTGTCCGGCGCGGCGGCGGCCCCGTCGCTGAGGTGCTCGACGGACAGCGAACTGGTCATCGGAGACCCCCTGGATCGTCAAGAAAGCGTTTGCTGGATGCTAGCGGCAGTGAGCTGGTGAAGCAACGCGCCGGTGGCGCTCATCCCGAACCGTCGAGAAAGCGCCACGCCTCCTCCTGCATGGCGGCATCGAACGCGTGCCCTCCGGGGCTGAACGTCCCCCGGTAGCGGGCGCTCGGGTGGAGGCGCTGCAAACGGCCGTCCGCCTCCCTCATCCCGGCGAGGGGGAAGAGCTCGTCAGCCTCGCGGTACTGGACGAGAAAGCGAGCCCGGCCGAGTGCGGTGAGCTCCGGCCAGTCCGACCAGGACCACAGCCCCGGCACGTGGAGCAGCCACGAGTGCGCGTCCAGTCGGGAGGGCACCAGGGAGCCGAAGGTCGCCATCATGCAGCTGACGACGCAGCTGCTCAGGCGGTGGTCGAGCGCAGCGAGCAGCAGAGCCCGACCGCCTCCGCCGGAGAAGCCGAAGGTCCCGAGCCGGCTCGGGTCCGTGCCGGCCTCGTCCGCCAGCACACCGAGCGCCACGAGGTCGTCGGCCACCACCATCCCGGCGAAGGTCTGGCCGAGCACGCCGGCCGCCTTCGCCAGGGTGTCCTCGTGCAGCCCGGAGAGGAGGTCGAAGCGCTCGTCCTCACCGGGGTGAACGTCCTGCTCCCGCCAGAGGGCCTCGTAGGCGGCGAGGTGGGCCGCGAGCCGCGGCGTCGGTTGGGACAGGTCGAACCGGCGGCTGCCCCAGGAGAACGTGTCGTGGACCAGCACCTGGTAGCCGCGGCGCGCCAGGTCGTTCGCGGGGGACCGCCCCGAGTAGTACGCGGCACGTAGCTGCGCGGCGCGCGGGCTGCCGCTGGACCCGAGATCAACCAGCTGCTCGGCACCCACCGACCGGACCCCGCCGTGGCAGTGCATTCCCAGCACGCCCGGCAACGGGCCTCGAACTCCCGCCGGCCGCAGCAACCAGGCCGTGGTGTCCGGACCGTACCCCACCGACCAGCGCAGCCGCCGCACCGTGACCCCGTCGACAATCTCGCTGCCCTCCTCCGTCACAGACGGCGTCCGGGGAACCTGCCGCAGGCCGAGCAGCCCGCCCAGCTCGGTGCTGGCGCTGTCGGGACCGGTGAACGGCTCCGCCGACCGCGCCGCAGCCGGCCAGTCCTCGTAGCCGGCCAGCGGGTCGGGCTCGCGCTGCTGTCCGGGGCCAGGCGTGGTCGGGCTCACGAGTGGCGGACAGGGTCCGTCGGCGCCGGCCCGGTGCTGCCCCGGCGCTCGATCCGGGGCCGGAAGAAGATCGTGTGCCCAGGAGTGCGGGAGCTCAGGAGGTCCGACATCCGCTGCCACGCCTCCTCTCCGAGGTGGGCGACCGGGACCGAGGCCGTGGTCAGGGGTGGGGTGAGGTACTGCGCGAACGGAATGTCGTCGAACCCGGCGACCGAGATGTCCTCGGGGACCCGCACACCGTGCTCGCCCAGCGCGCTCATCAACCCCATCGCCACGAGGTCGTTGAAGGCCAGCACGCCCGTGGCCCCGGAGGCGAGGACCATGTCCACCACCTGGTGGCCGTCGGAGAAGTTGACCCCGCACGGAAGGACCTGGATCTTGGTGTCGGGATGCTCCGCCAGGAACTCCCGGACCGCCGTGAGACGCCGGCTGTTGGAGGCGCTCTGCGGGGCGCCGGCCAGGAACACCAGCGACCGGTGCCCGTCGCCGTGCAGGAGATTCAGCAGCTCACGCAACCCGGCACGGTAGTCCGCCGCCACGACCGGCGTGTTGGGCAGACCGGCATCCCGGTTGACCAGCACGACGGGTTCGAGCTCGGGCAGCAGCGCCCGCAGCTCCGACTCCGGCATCCGCGGCGCGCACAGCACGACGCCGTCACACCGCCGACGCGTCTCGACCGCCAGGATCCGCTCGTCGTCGACGGACTCGGCGGAGTCGGCGACCAGGATGTGATAGCCGTCCCGGCCGGCGGCGCGACTCAAGCCGCGGAGCACCCCGTGGAAGGTGGGGTTCTCCAGGTCGGGGACGACGACCGCCACCGTGTTGGTCCTGCCCAGCACCAGGCTGCGCGCCAGCGGGCTGGCGGTGTAGTTGAGCTCGCGGGCCGCCGCCCGCACCTTCTCCGCGAGCGTCGCGTCCACCGTGGGATTGCCGTTGATCACCCGGGAGACGGTCGCCAGCGAGACCCCGGCTCGAGCGGCGACGTCGGCGATGGTCCGGGCGCGGGCGTGAGGTTCAACTGCCACGAGGCCTCCTCTTCTGCCGACATACAGCTGGCAGCGCCTGTCTACCCGCCAGCGGGAAACTCTCCCCGGATGGTCACAGGCAGACCTTATCCTGTACGGTGAAAACGCTTTCTCACCTTCTCACGAGACAGGGGCGTTGGATGGACTTTTCCCCGGCAGTGGCCGGCCCGGGAAGCCGGGTGGCGGTAACGGGAGGCGCGGGGCGGCTGGGCCGGACGGTGGTCGCCGGGTTGAGAGAAGCTGGACACGAGGTGCTCTCCCTGGACCGGGTTCCGCACGACGATCCCGCCAGCCAGGTCGTCGATCTGTGCGATCCGAAGGCCGCGACGGCGGTGCTGCAGGACTTCCAGCCGGACGCCGTCGTCCACCTCGCCGCGATCGCGATCCCGTTCAGCGCACCGGAAGCGACGATCCTGCAGACGAACACGCTGCTCGCCTTCACGGTGGTGCAGGCCGCCCTCGACGCGGGCGCCCAGAAGGTCGTCGTCGCGAGCAGCCCCACTGTCTACGGCTACGGTGCCCCGACCGGCTGGTCACCGCAGTACCTGCCGCTGGACGAGCAGTCGGCGACGCGGCCGTGGAACGCCTACAGCCTCTCCAAGCTGACGGCCGAGCAGGTCGTCGCGATGTTCGTCGCCCAGGTCGGGGATCGGGTGCGGTTCGCCGTGTTCCGGCCGTGCTTCGTGATCGCGCCGGAGGAGTGGCAAGGCGCGCCGACCCAGCAGGGGCACACCGTCGCGGAGCGGCTCGCCGACCCTGCACTGTCCGCCCCGGCGTTGTTCAACTACCTCGACGCGCGTGACGCCGCGTCCTTCGTCTCCGCCCTGCTCGAGGCGATGCCGACGATTCCGAACGGCGAGGTCTTCCTCGTCGGTGCCGACGACGCCCTCGCCACCGCACCGCTCGCCGAGCTGCTGCCGCGCTTCCACCCCGGGACCAGCGGCGCCGCAGAGGCCCTGACCGGCACCACCCCGGCATTCGCCAACGCCAAGGCGAAGCGCCTGCTGGGCTGGCATCCGCAGCACAGCTGGCGCTCCGAGCTCCGGCCCTCGGACCAGCGCAGCCAGGTCGGGGCCGCCTGATGGTCGAGGTGGCCACCATCGCCGCCCTCCGGACCCGGCTGCACCGAGGGACGCTGGTCCGGCCCTGGGGTGCCGACGTCACGACGAACCACGTGATCGAGGTGGAGGTGGAGGACAGCACGGGCGCGGTGGGGATCGGATTCAGCTGGACCCCCTCGATCGGCGCGCACGCGGTGCGGGCCATGCTCGACCACGACATCCGCGACGCGGTGCTCGGCGGGCCCGCCGACCCGGAGGTGATCTGGCCCGCGCTGTGGGCCCACCTGCACGAGGCGGGCTCCGGTGGGGTCACCACGATCGCGATGGCCGGCCTGGATCTGGCCCTGTGGGACCTCGCGGGTCGGCGCAGCGGCCGTTCCCTGGCCCAGCTGCTCGGCCGCCGCCGGGACCGGGTGCCGGTCTACGGCAGCGGGGTGAACCTGCACTACGACCTCGACGAGCTGGTGGCGCAGGCCCAGCGCTGGGTCGCAGCCGGCTACCCCATGGTGAAGATCAAGGTGGGTGGGCCGGACCTCGCGGAGGACTGCGAGCGGGTGGCCGCGGTCCGTGAGGTCATCGGGCCGGACCGGGGGCTGATGATCGACGCGAACCAGCGGTGGGACCTGGACCGCGCGACGACAGCGATGACGGCGCTGCAGGCCTATGAGCCACGCTGGATCGAGGAGCCGTTGCGGGCTGACGACCTCGCCGGGCATGCCGAGCTGCGCCGACGGATCAGCACGCCGGTCGCCCTGGGAGAGAACCTGCACACGGTCTACCGCTTCCGTGACGCCCTGGACCTCGGGGCCTGCGACGTGATCCAGCCGAACGTGGTCCGGGTCGGTGGGGTGACGCCCTTCCTCCGGATCGCCGCTCTTGCTGTGGAGCGGGGAGCCGAGCTGCACCCGCACCTGCTGCCGGAGATCTCCGGGCAGCTCGCGCTCACCCTGGAGCAGCCGTGTCTGGTGGAGGACGTCGAGGACGCCTCGTTGACCGGGCTGGGCCTGCTCGCGGACTCCGCTCCGGTGGTGATCCAGGACGGCTGGCTCAGCGAGACCGGCGTGCCAGGCCTCGGCCTCCGCTTCCAGCCCGCACTCGCCGGGGTGGTGGCCCGATGAGCGGGCCACGGACCGAAGCCTCCCCGGCACGTCTGGTGCTGGTCGGTGTCCGCGGGTACGGGCAGGTGCACGCGACCCGGATCACGCAGCTCGCCGAGCGTGGCCTGGTGCAGCTGGTCGCGACGGTCGACCCCGGGGTCACGGCCGACCCGCCGCTGGCCCACGGCGTCCCGTTGCACGCCGACCTCGAGCAGGCGCTCGCCGCGGTGGGTCCGGTGGACGTCGTGGTGATCGCCGCCCCGATCGGGGAGCACGCGGCGCTGGCCGAGACCGCGCTGCGCTCGGGCGCGGACGTGCTGCTGGAGAAGCCGCCGGTGGCGTCGCTGGAGGACTTCGGACGGCTGCTGGCGACGGAGCGGGAGACCGGAGGCGTGGTCCAGGTGGGCTTCCAGAGTCTCGGCTCGCAGGCGCTGCCGATGTTCGCCCGGAACGCCTTCGGCATCGGTCCGGTGGCCCGGGTCGGTGCGGTCGGCGCCTGGTCGCGCACGCTGGGCTACTGGAGCCGCTCACCCTGGGCCGGACGTCGCCGCCTGGACGGCCGGCCGGTGGTCGACGGGGTGGTGACCAACCCGCTCGCCCACGCCGTCGCGACCGGCCTGGCGCTGGTCGGGGCGCGCACCCTGGACGACGTCGCGTCGGTCGAGACGGACCTGTACCGGGCCAACGCCATCGAGAGCGACGACACCTCCGTGGTGCGGATCCGCACCAGCGGCGGTGAAGAGGTCACCTGCGCCCTGAGCCTGTGTGCGCCGGTGGAGCGCGAGCCCGTGCTGCACGTGGAGGGCAGCCACGGCCGTGCCCGCTACGCCTACACCGCCGACCGGGTGGAGGTCGAAGGAGAGAACGGCAACCGGAGCCAGGTGCTGGAGCGGGAGGACCTCCTCGAGAACCTGCTGGCTCACCGGCGGGACGGACGGCCGCTGCTCGTCCCGCTCGCGAGCACCGGGGCGTTCATGAGGGTGCTGGGCGCCGTCGCCGAGGCGGACGAGCCCACCCCCATCGACTCGGGCGCCGTCCGCTGGGAGGGCGAGGGTGAGGGCCGGCGCCCGGTGGTGGACGACGTCGAGCACTGGCTCGAGCGCGCCGCCGCGACTGGACAGACCTTCCGCGAGCTCGGCGTGCCCTGGGCGCGCCCCGAGCGCGAGCGGGTCGCCGGATGAGGCCCGCACTCGCGGCGGTGCTGGCATGAGCCTCAGCACGCGTCCGGACATCGAGCTCCAGGAGCAGCAGGTCAAGCGGGGCCGCGTCCTCGCGGTCCTGGAGCAGGCGGGGGTGGACGCCGTGGCGCTCACCAGCTCGCCGTCACTGTCCTGGTACCTCGGGGGAGCCCGAACCCACGTCAGCCTGGCGGCGGACCCGGTGCTCTGCGTGCGGGTGGGCCGCGACGGCGACGAGGTGTTCGTGACCGACAACGAGACGCCCCGGCTGCGTCGGGAGGAGCTGCCGGCCGGGATGACGCTGCACGAGCGCCCCTGGTTCGCGCCGCTGCCGGACCTGGAGGCCGTGCCCGAGCGCTCCCTGGAGGACGAGCTGCGGCGGGCGCGGTCCCCACTGCTGCCGGGCGAGACCGAACGGTTCCGCCGGCTGGGCCACGACGCCGCACGCGTCCTGACCGAGGTCCTCGGCATCGTCAGTCCGGAATGGAGCGAGCGGCAGCTCGCCGCTGAGGTCGCCCGCGGGCTGGTCGAGCTCGGCGCCGAGCCGTTGGTCGTGCTCGTCGGCGGTGAGGCCCGGGCCGACCTGCCGCATCCCTTGCCCACCGCCGGACCGATCGGCAGCCGGGTCCTGGTGGTGGTCTGCGCCCGCCGGCACGGGCTGATCGTCAACCTCAGCCGGCTGCTCGCCCTGACCTCGCTGACCGCCGCCGAGCGTGACCTGCAGGAGCGCCTTCTCCTCGTCGAGCGCGCGGCGTTCGCGGCTGCCACGCCCGGCACGCCGCTGTCCTCGGTGCTGCAGGCCATCGCCCAGGCCTACGCCGCGCTGGGGTTCGGCCCCGATCACTGGCGCGGGCACCACCAGGGTGGGGCGGCCGGCTACGCGGGCCGTGACCCCCGGGCCACCCCCGACTGCGACTTCCTGGTCGGCACGGGCCAGGCTTTCGCCTGGAACCCCTGGGCCCCGGGGGGGAAGGTCGAGGACACCGTGCTCCTGACCGACACCGGCATCGAGGTGCTCAGCCTGGACCAGCGCTGGCCGACGGTGTCCGTGGACGGCCTGCCGCGGCCGGTGGTCTGGGAGCGCTGAAGCGTCGGGCCTGGGCAAGGCCCGCACACGAGAGGGAGCGACACGAATGAGCACGATCGCCTTCATCGGCCTGGGCATCATGGGCGGCCCGATGGCCGCCCACCTGGTGCGGGCGGGCCACACCGTGCTGGGGGTCAACCGCAGCCCGGGACCAGTGCAGCGCCTCGTCGAGGCGGGCGGGCAGGACGGGGGAAGCGTCGCTGACGCGGTGCGGGACGCCGACGTGGTGATCACGATGGTTCCCGACTCGCCGGACGTGGAGAGCGTGGCCCTCGGCCCCGAGGGGATCTACGCGGCCGCCCGCCCGGGCAGCATCCACCTCGACATGTCCTCGATCCGGCCGGACGTCGCCGTCAGCCTGGCCGAGGCGGGGGCCAAGGCCGGCGTCCGGGTTCTCGACGCTCCCGTCAGCGGGGGCGAAGCCGGCGCCAAGGAGGCCAAGCTCTCGATCATGGTCGGGGGGAATCCCGAGGACTTCGAGGCGGTCCGGCCGATCCTCGAGACGGTGGGCAGCACGATCGTCCTGGTCGGTCCCGTCGGCTCGGGCCAGACGGTGAAGGCCGCCAACCAGCTCATCGTGGCCGGCACCTACGAGCTGCTGGCCGAGGCCATCGTCTTCCTCCGCGCCCACGGTGTGGATGCGGAGGCCGCGCTGGAGGTGCTCGCCGGCGGGTTGGCCGGCAGCACGGTGCTGGACCGGAAGGGTCGGAGCATGCTGGCCGGTCAGTTCCAGCCCGGCTTTCGGATCGACCTGCACCACAAGGACCTCGGCATCGTCACCGCCGCCGCACGCGAGAAGGGGGTCGCACTGCCGCTGGGGGCGCTCACCGCGCAGCTGGTCGGCGCCCTTCGGGCGCAGGGTGACGGGGGACTGGACCACTCGGCCCTGCTGCGGGGGGTGGAGCGGCTGTCGGGCCGTCCGGTGAGCGGGTCGTGACCACGCCCGTGATGCCTGCGGCGACCGGGAGGGTCTGAACGTCATGCGGGTCGTCGTCGCGCCTGACAAGTTCAAGGGCTCCCTTCCGGCGGCGGAGGTGGCGGCGGCCGTCGCCGAGGGGCTGCGCTCGGCCGACCCGGACGGGAGCACGGTCA
>JBJMIS010000017.1:0-66133 GCA_045806705.1 Friedmanniella sp. | reverse complement strand
TGGTTGTTCTCTTTCTTCAGTGGGTTACAGGGAGCTGCCTGCGAGAGGGAGGATGAGGGGGCCGTCAGATGAGGCCGCCGTTGGCGCGGATGACCTGGCCGTTGACCCAGTGGCCCGCTGGTGAGGCGAGGAAGGCGACGACCTCGGCGATGTCGGCGGGGGTGCCGAGCCGTTCCAGCGGAGGCTGGGCCGCCAGGCGGGCCACGGTCTCCTCGTCCTTGCCCTCGAGGAACAGGTCGGTGGCGGTGGGCCCGGGGGCGACGGCGTTGACGGTGATGTCCCGGCCGCGCAGCTCACGGGCCAGGATGAGGGTCAGGCTCTCGACCGCGGCCTTGCTGGCGACGTAGGCGCCGTAGGCCGGCAGCTGGGTGCGCACCACCGAGGTCGAGAAGTTGACGATCGCGCCACCCGGGCGCACGTTTCGCGCCGCCTGCTGGGAGACCACGAAGGTGCCGCGGATATTCGTCCGATGCATGCGGTCGAGGTCGTCGAGATCGAACGTTGCGAGCGGGCCCAGCAGCATGATGCCGGCCGTGTTAACCACGACGTCGATCCCGCCGAACCTCTGCTCTACGAGATCGAATACGGCACTCATCTGTGTTTCGTCGGCCACGTCTCCGGCAACGGCGATCGCCTGTCCGCCCTCCGCGCTCACCGCGGCGACGGCTTCGTCGGCCCGCCCAGCATTGCCTGCGTAGTGCACGCCGACTGCCAGGCCGTCGCGAACCAGGCGATCGACGATCGCGCGGCCGATGCCGCCAGTCGCGCCGAGCACGAGCGCTACTCGGGATGTTGTTCTATCGCTCATCATGTCCTCGCTTCCGGGTGCACGACCTGTCGTCGTGACCGAGTCCTGCGGTCGCGCTCGTGCCCGACCAGTTACATGTGTAACGGTGGTCGCGCCGTGCGTCGATCGGCCCCGGGTGACCCCGGGCTCGACCCCTGGCGTGACCCGTGCGGGCTCGACTGGGGGGTGAGGACAAGAAGTGCGGCCCAGTCGCCGCCACCCCGCGCGAGTGGCCGTCAACTGCTGGCGAGACTCGACGCTCAACCTGGCGAAACATTTGTCCAAGTGGCATTCGACTGTTCGCGGCGCAGGATCAGGCGTATCCCGATCTCGGAGTTGGACATACGGTCTAGTGCGCGCCTGCCGCTGAGCGAGTGGCTCGAGCTCCAAGACTTGGGGTGGACGAACAAGGGATTCGACAGATCACGCTCGAGATCCTGATGCTCGGTAAGCGTATGAGCACGGCGCTGGGTGGAATCGCACTGATGATCCCTGGGTCGCGGGTTAAATCCCCGCCGCCCTACAGCTGGGAATCCCGGCCTCGGCCAGAACGTCTCTGCGAGCTGAGCCCTCCGCCCAGGTGATCGCAAGTCAACACAAGCCGAGCAGCGCCGCCCTCTCACCATATGGGCCCGAGCCCGAATGTCACGACGGTGACACTTCTGGAGTGCGCTGGGCAACAGCGGTTGCTGCCTAGTGCGCCTATCTTCTCTCGAGAGGGCAACAGAGGTTGCCGAATTGACCGAGAAGAGGAAGCAGGATTACATCGTGAAATTCACAGGAGTCATCATCGCTGCGGGTCTGGCCCTGGCCGGAGTCAGTTCCGCAAGCGCGGGGGTCGCCGCTGCGGCAACGCACGACACCTCAAGCACATCGACCGCAGGCAGTCGGCATGGAGTGGCCGCGAGTGCGATCGGCTACGACATCAGAATTCACACCGCTAATGTGAACTATGCCGGAACCGACGGCGACGTCTGGTTGCGCGTCAATGGCACAAACGGATCAACCCAGTACTGGTACTTGGATGATTCGGCTGACAACTACGAGCGGAATCGCACCGATCACTTCCTGAGATCAGGTGGAGATGCAGGCACTATCCGCTCCGTGACCATCTATTTCAACCCGCTCGGCGGCGGCGACGCAGAATGGCTCCCGGATCGGATCACCGTGAACGGCGTCACCGTCCCGCGGTCGCCCAACACGATCTGGTTCCAAAAGGGAGACCCCTCCTACAGAACCTTCGTCGTATGAGTGGGTCATGACGCGGCTGTGGCCGGTCTCGAGGAGACCGGCCACGAGGCCGCTATGTCAGGGCGGCCGTCGTCCTGGCAACGGGGCAACGTTTGCCGGGCTTGCGTCATCCTCGTCGGGGTTGAGCCGGCCCCTCGGGGTGGCCTTCAGCCTCAACTCCGAACTTCCGTTGCCCAGTGTGGGCCCTTTGGGCGACACCGGCAGGGATTGTCGGCGCTCGCGCACTTGACGGCAGCCCAAGAGCCGTTGGATGGGAGGTCGGCTTCATCAACGACCCCAGGACAGGGTTCTTACCTGACGCGCCCCGAGCTGGCATCGATCAACGGCTGGTAGTTGGTGCAGGGTCGCCCGGGCAGCCAAACCAGCGCCTGATATCAACGCTAGCCTCTTCGTCGAGCGTGATCCCCGCTGCTTCCGCACGGTCGATGAGATTGTGAACGAAGGCCCCCGCTATCTCGTGGGCGGCTGGTGGCGGGTCCCGATGCAGGGGGGTACCGCCGAATGAGGCACCTCGGACGACGAAACCCACGGCTGCCCGGTTGGCGGCCACCCCGTTGGCTGCTAGGTGGTCGCGGGTCCACCGGGTCGCTTCCGTGAGGTTGAAGTGGTGGGTTGCGGCATAGGAAGCCAGTCCCGCGTACAACGCCGGCCAAGCGTCACCGGGCAGGCGGGGGAGGGCCAGCAGATCCGTCACTCTCTGCACCGGGCCCGGCAGTCTCGGTCCAGACGCGTTCGGGGCTCGGTGGCGGGTCTCGTCCCAGATGTAGTGCTGCGAGAAGGTCAGTCCCGGCAACTCCATCCGTTGGAGCGCCCGACTGAAGCTGCCGTAGCCCAGCCAGTTGCCCCGCTCGTGAACGGCCGGTAGTTCGCTCCGCACCTGATGAGCAAACGTGGCGAGATTGATGGGCTCCTCTGCTGCAAGATAGCGCGTGGTCACCAATGTTCGGAAACGTTCGAGCTCGTCCCGGTCAGCCATGCGATCGAGATCCGCCGTTCCGTCGGCTTCGATCACGATCCGCTCTTCCTCTGGTCCGGTCTCGGGCTCCTCGACCGCCTCGCCCTGGACTAGTTGAAGCAGTTGTTGTGCATCGACCAGTCGATCGGCGATGGAGGTGAACGCCTCCGCGGCATCGGATGGGGAGATGATGGTGGTTCGGCGGTCCGCGGCTCGCAGCCGAACGACCAGCGGCGTCATGTCCGAATCTCCGGAGGCGATGACGAATTCGTCGTAGTGGGTCGAGGCGGAGACGGCGTCCACTGCGTCCACCACCATCCGGATATCGGCTGCATTCTTGGTGTGAGTCAGGCGCGGACAGTCAACCACCTCGAAGCCGGCTCGGGTGAAGTACGGGCGGAACCGGGAAAAGTAGACGCGGCCGTCGCCGTTGGGAACCCAGCCGGCGGGGTTCAGGTAACAGCGCAGTACCAACCAGCGACGTGGCCCGTCCACCAACACGCTGCGTTGTAGTCGCCGAACCCACACGCTCGGGTCCTCGGCAAACTGCTCGGCCGCCTCCGGATCGAGACGGTAAAGACCTCCAAAGACGTTGTCAAAGTCCAGGTAGAGGGCGGCACGTACCGGGGACATGACCTGCAGATTAGACTGAATGTGGACGTTGGGCGGTGGAATCGGGCGTTCCCTTCAAATCCAGGCTTGGGCCGCACTTCGCAGGCGCTGTCCTTCGTTCAAGCCGTCAACTCCGAAGGTGCCTTCGCCCGGGGTGGAATGACGAAGTGGACGACCCCACGCCGACTCGCCCACTCGCATCTCGAGTAGCGCTCGCAGAAGGACCCACGAGCCGACCCGCCAGGCGGCGATGTGCCGGCTTAGCCGCGGCAGGCCGACGGTGCGACCGAGGCCCCTTCAACCACGGGACATGCGAAGGAGTAGCGATGCGCATCTGCCGAGTTGCGCTCTTCCACATACCCGATGAGCAGCTCGGCGGCGTGTGTCGCCATCAGGTCGTCGGGCCGTTCGACGCGGGTGATCTCCGGACGAAGCTGGCTGCTCAGCTGCTCGCGGTCGTCCAGGCTGACGATGGAGAGGTCGTTCGGCACCGACCGCCGCAGCTGGGCCGCTGCGAGCAGGGCGCCCACCGCGAGCCGCTCGTTGGTGCAGAGGAGCGCCGTCGGCGGGTGCTCCTGGGTCAGCAGGGTCGTGGCCGCCGTGCAACCTTCGTCGATCCGGACCTCGGTCGTGGCCAGCTGGGCGCGCGAGAGCCCGGCGGCGGCGAGGGCGCGCTGAACCCCACGGGCTCGCAGACCGGTCTGGAAGTGGGTCAGCGGTCCACTCAGGATCCCGATGTCGCGATGGCCCTGGTCGATCAGCAGCTGAGCGGCACGGGCCCCCCCGTCCTCCTCGTCGGGCACGACGCACGTCAGCTGATGGGCGGGGTCGATGCAGTTGAGCAGCACCACGGGGGAGACCGACATGGCCTCCACGGCGTTGTACTCACACATCTCGGGCGCCACCACCAACATGCCGTCCACCTGCCGGTGCCTACTAAGCGTCGACAGGGCTCGATGCTGGTCGACCTCGGTCGGCTCGGCGTACATCTTGATCAGCACGTAGCCCGCGTCCAGCGAGGTCTGCAACGCAGCGGCGATGAGGTGCAGCGGCAGCCCGCCAAGCCCTCGCCAGGTGAGGACGCCCAGGGTGCGCGTCCTGGACATCCGCAGGCCCTGCGCGACGGCGTTGGGGATGTAGTGGAGTCGGTGCGCCGCCTCCCGGACGGCCTGCTGTTTGGCGGCAGAGATGTTGCCCTCCGCGCGTCCGTTGAGCACCAGAGAGACGGTGCTGCGGGAAACACCAGCCAAGTCGGCGACATCCTGTGCCGTTGCTTTCCTGCTCATAGTTCCCCCCGGATCATTGACACGACAACCACTGGCATCGTCGCGTCGGAAAGTGATGTGGGAGGGCACTCTATGACAGCCCCAAACTCGCACAAGCGGCGCGGTCATCCCCTCGACCGCCGGGAGAGTGACTCTCAGAATCTGCTAAACAAAGTCCCGCGAGGTGGCGCTGAACTCGCATTCGAGCTTCCTCCGGTTAAGGCCCCGGCCCCGCCGCTCGCCTCCGGAGCCGGCACGGCATCGGTCTGCGGAATTGCCCGAGAGTCGTCATGACATACGTTTCAGCCCCAGCGGGCCGCGTCGCACCTGCAAAGCTCAGGAAATGCTGCTGACCAGCGACGTGGACGCGGCTACCCCCAGCTCGGCCAGCGGACGGTCGGGGCTGGCGAGGTCGTCGGTGTCGAGCCTTCTCCCGGACCGGATCAGCTGCTCGATCTGGTCGGCAACGTCCCAGACGTTGACGTTCATGCCAGCCAGCAGCCGGCCCTCGAGCAGCCAGAAGACGATGACCTGGCCGGGCTCGGGGTATCGCCGGAGGACGACGTGGTCGTAGCCGCGCCGGCCGACGTAGCCGGTGTACTCCATGCCGAGGTCGTACTGGTCGGAGAAGAAGTAGGGCGGCTGGAAGTCGGTGGCGGGCTGTCCAAGCATCGCTCGCGCGGCGATCGCTCCCTGCCGGCGGGCGTTCGCCCAGTGCTCCACCCGGAGTCGCTCGCCCAGCTCGGGGTGCCAGGTGTTGGCCACGTCGCCTGCCGCGTAGACGTCAGGGTGTGAGGTGCGCAGATGCTCATCGACGCTGATGCCGTTGTCGACCTCGAGGCCCGCATCGAGCGCGAGCTGCACGTTCGGGCTGATCCCCACGCCGACGAGGACCAGGTCAGCGGCCAGCACCTGACCGTCGCCGAGCTGCACGCCGGAGACCGTGCCGCCCTGGCCGACGAACCGGGACACCTGGACCTGACAGCGCAGATCCACGCCGTGCCCGCGGTGCAGGTCGGCGAACAGCGTTGCCGCCTCGGGTCCGAGGACGCGCACCAGGGGCAGCTCCGCGGCCTCCAGCACGGTCACATGCAGGCCGGCCGAGCGCGCAACCGCGGCCGTCTCCAAGCCGATCCAGCCACCACCGACGATGACCACCCGGCGTGCGGCCCGGAAGTCCTCCCGGATGCGGTTGCTGTCCTCGATTCTGCGGAGGTACCGGATCCCGTCGAGGTCAGCGCCCGGAATGGCCAGCCGCCGAGGGCTGGACCCGGTGGCCAGGAGCAGCCGGTCATACCGCAGCCGGCTCTGGTGGTCGGTGGTCACCGTGTGGGCGTCCAGATCCAGGGAGGTGACGGCTGCGCCTAGGCCGAGCTCGACCTCGTGGTCGGCATACCAAGCCTCGGGATGGACGAAGAGACTCTCCTGGTCGGCGTCCCCCTGCAGGTAGCCCTTCGACAGGGGCGGACGCTCGTAGGGACGGTGAGACTCGGCGCCGAGCAAGGTGATGCGGCCTCCGAAGCCCTCCTCCCGCAAGGTCTCGGCGGCGACCGCTCCCGCGAGGCCGGCCCCGACGATCACTATTCCTGTGCTGCTCATGGCGTCCTCTTCGTGGTGGCGGTTGACAGTGGGGTTGGTGGAGTCCCCGGAGCCTTGTGCTGGGTCCGGCGGAGACGCTCGTCGAGCTCGGCGGTGACGAGGGCCCACGAGTCGGCGAACTTGTCGAGGCCCTGCTGCTCCAGTACGGCCATCACGTCGTCGTAGTCCACCCCGACTGATTCCAGGTCGTGCAGCACGTGGGCGGCTTCCGCGTAGTGCTGGCGGATGGTGTCGCCTCGGATCTCACCGTGGTCGGCGACCGCGGCAAGAGTGGCTTGCGGCATGGTGTTGACGACGCCGGCGGTGACGAGCTCGGTGACGTAACGGGTGTCGTCATAGGCGGGATCCTTGACCCCCGTGGAGGCCCAGAGCGGACGTTGTGGTCGTGCTCCACCCGCGGCCAGGGCGGCTGCCCGTCGGCCGCCGAAGACCTCACCGAAATGCTGGTGGACGAGACGCGCGTTGGCGATGGCGCCCCTTCCTTTGAGCGCTCTCGCCTCCGGTGTCCCCAGCTGGTCAAGGCGCCGGTCGATCTCGGTGTCGACTCTGCTCACGAAGAGTGAGGCGACGGAGACCACGTCCGACAGGTCGTGCCCGGCGGCCTTCGCCCTCTCCATGCCGTCGAGGAAGGCCTGGACCACCTCGGCGTAGCGCTGCAGGGAGAAGATCAACGTGACGTTGACACTGATTCCCTCCGCGAGGCACGCCGCGATGGCGGGCAGGCCGGCCTCGGTGGCCGGGATCTTGATGAGCACGTTGGGCCGGTCGACCAGCCGTCGCAGCTGTCGCGCCTGAGCCACCGCGCCGGCGGTGTCGTCGGCCAGGTGGGGGTCGACCTCGATGGAGACCCGACCATCCACTCCCTGGCTGGCCTCGAAGACGGGTCGGAGGACGTCGCACGCGCTCCGCACATCAGTGACGGTGAGGAGCCGCAGCGCCTCTTCGGTGCTGGCTCCTTGGCGGCTGAGGTCGGCGATCTGGTCGTCATAGGCGCCGCTACCGCTGATGGCGTTGGCGAAGATGGTCGGGTTGGAGGTGATCCCGACGACGTGCCTGCCGCTCACCAGGCTGTCCAGCCGTCCGCTCGTCAGCAGTGGCCGGCCCAGGTCGTCGAGCCAGATCGACACCCCGGCGGTGGTGAGGTCCTGCAGGGGGTCAGCCATGGTGCGCCGCCGGCCGGGTCGGGCCGAGGAGGGAGAAGAACTCGGCACGGGAGGAGGCGTCGTTGCGGAGCTGGCCGTGCAGCGCTGAGGTGATGGTGCTCGTGTCGGCAGCCCGAACCCCACGCACGGTCATGCACAGGTGCTCCGCCTCAACGACCACGCCGACACCTCGGGGTGAGACGTTCTCCTGCAGCCAGTTCGCAACCTGCTGAGTCAGCCGCTCCTGGACCTGCGGGCGGCGCGAGAACAGCTCGACCACCCGCGCAAGCTTGGACAGACCGAGGATCCGTTCGCCGGGCAGGTAACCGACGTGGGCTACCCCGATGAAGGGGAGCAGATGGTGCTCACACACCGACTGCACCGGGATCGACCGGGCGATGATCAGCTCGTCGTAGTTCGCGTCGTTCGGGAAGGTGGTCAGGTCGAAGGCCCGTGGGGAGAACATCTCCGCGTAGGCCCGCGCCATCCGGCCGGGAGTGGCGGACATGCTCTCGCTGTCCAGGTCGACGCCGAGGGCCGCCAGGAACCCGAAGGCCGCCCGCTCCGCGGCGACCAGATCCGGCTCGACCCCGGTCCGGACGACACGGAGCGGACTGGTTCTCGCCTCTCGGGACGCGGCGGGGGCGGAACTGAAGCCGCGCTCGGCCACGCTCACCGTGTGCTCCCGTGGAAGCGCACCGTGCGGGGGGCGTGCTGGACCGCGGAGGCCAACCGGGCGAGAGCCAGGGCGGCGAGCAGCAGACCGAAGTCGCGCAGGGCGACATCGTAGAAACCGGGGATGAGCAGCAGGTTGGTGATGATGCCGGCCAGCCAGGCCGCGACGACATAGCCGCCCAGCTGCGGCCGCACCGCCACCAGCACCCCGGCAACGACCTCCACCAACCCGACCGCAAGCATCATCTGGTGTCCGGTCCCCGGCACGATCCTGTCCACCGCCGGGGCGAGGTACTGCTGCCAGTCGGTCAGCACGTTGAAGAACTTGTCCAGCCCGAACACCACCGGCGCGACGGTGAACGCTGTCCGGAGCAGGAGGAACGCCTGATGCTCCGCATCCCCCCTCTGCTGCGTGGTGACCTGCGGTGTTGCGGTGGCGCGATGGGTGCTCATCGTTGACTCCTCATCTAACGGACAGTAGTCTCGACCTTAGAAGGACATCTGGTCTTTCGTCAATAGATCTGTCCGATAGAAGGAGGTCGAGCCGGTGGAACGCGATGAGCTGGGCGAACGCGTGTCAGGCGTCGCCGCACTGGCCGAGCCGGTACGGCGCGACCTCTACCTGTACGTCGTCAGCCAGGAGCACCCGGTCAGCCGGGACCAGGCCTGCGAAGGTGTCGGGGTCGCCCGGCACACCGCCAAGTTCCACCTGGACAAGCTGGTCGAGGAGGGTTTGCTCGTCAGCAGCTTCAAACGGCTCAGCGAGCGCCGCGGCCCCGGGGCCGGCCGACCGACCAAGCTGTATGAGCGCTCGGACCGTGAGCTGTCGGTCACGGTGCCCGAACGTCACTACGATCTCGCCGCCCAGCTGATGGCGCAGGCCATCGAGGAGTCGACACACCACGCCGTCCCCGTGCTCGAGGCCCTGCAGTCAGCAGCGGCGCAGTTCGGCCGGTCCATCGGTCAGCAGATGCGCTCCCTGCTGCAGCGCGGACGCAGCCGGGAGCGGCTTCTCACCGCAGCCAGTGAGGCGCTGGCGACTCACGGGTACGAGCCCAGCCACCAGGCGGGATCGCTGGAGCTGCGAAACTGCCCGTTCCACCTCCTCGTGCAGCAGCACACCGGCCTGATCTGTGGGATGAATCTCGCGCTGCTGGAGGGTGCAGCTGCGGAGTTGGGCGAGGAGAAGCTGACAGCCCGACTGGACCCAGCCCCTGGCCGCTGCTGTGTCCTGCTCACCGCGACGTGAGGAGTTGTTCGTTGCTCCGCGACGAACCGGCGCCAGAGCGGCGCTACGCCCACGAGGGCTAGGCTCCGCCGATCCCGAGCGCGGTGAGCAGCACGAGGACGACGGTGCTCACCGCGAACAACCCATGCAGGACCACTGGGGTCCTGGGGATGTGCTGTTCCGCAAGATCCACCGCCCCCTGGGGCGAGCTGCCGCGCATGGCGGCCCGGCCGTCCTCAGCCCATCGCCGTACCAGGAGACCGCCCAGTGCGGCGACCAGGACGAGGTCCGCGAAAGCAACCCAGGCCAGCACCCCGGCGTCGGTCAGGAGGTAAACGATCCATACCACCAGACCGGCCGCGGCCAACCCGAAATGGGTGAAGACCCGGGCCGGCGGGAAGTGGCTCGCCGCCGAGCCGTCCCGACGTAGTCCGCCGTGTCTCAGCCACCGCATCAGCATGAAGAACCCGAACCCTGCAGTGACCACCCAGGTGACAAGTGCAGCAACTGGCATTCTTCCCGCCCTCCCGGACCGGCGTTCCATGACTATCGGATAGTGCAGTCGACGTTAGACCGGGACCGGCTCTAACGTCAATAGATCTGTCCGTTAGCCCGAGGTCTGCAGGGCGGCCTGGATCACGACGGCGTGGCTGAGGGTGAGATCCTTGCTGGCGGTCAGCAGGGTGACGGGTCCTTCCATCGCCCGCTCCCGCAATTGCTGGACCGCCGTCTGGCGCTGGGGGTCCTCCAGTTCCTCTTCGTAGCGTCGCCTGAACTCGGGAAGACGGTCCGGTTGGTGGTCGTACCACCGGCGTAGCTGCGGTGACGGCGCTACCTCCTTGCACCACTCGTCGAAGGGTGCGCCCTCCTTGCGAATGCCGCGGGGCCAGATCCGGTCCACCAGGACTCGCCAGCCGTCATCCGGACTCGGAGTGTCATAGAGACGTGCCACGCGGACCTCGCGTTGCTGGATCACCCCTGCAGCTCTCCTCGCCTGCTCGTCCCTTGTGGGAACGGTCCTCGCAGGAGGGACCTGAAGGGATCTCGCGAGACGTGAGGCGAGGACCGTGACCACCAGTATCGATCGGACCACCAGTATGGATCCGACCACCAGCCGGCGATGTGTCGAGCCGGGGACGGAACGCCAGTGAGGCCTCGGGTCAGGTCCAGCGGGATCTACGGCTAGGCCGGGGTCGTGAGTGGCCAGGTCGGGCTGCTGCCGGCACCGAGGTCGAGCCGAGTGCCGGGCCGACCCTGGGGAACCGTGGCGACGCGGCGGACGCGAGGGCCGGCCGGGCGGCAGGTAGCTCGCTCCGAGGAGGCGGGTGGTGGGGCCTAGCGGAGGGCTGCTCTCTCTCAGCTTCGACCGGGTTCATCTGGAGCCGGCGGAGCTGGGGCCGGGCGGCGGCGGTCAGGGTGGCGGCGGCGATCGTCAGGCCACCGAGCAGGAAGGTGGCGCTCGTGCCGAGGCTCGGGGCGAGGAACCCGGTGGCCAGGAAGGAAAGGGCCGCGCTGCTCTCCAGGGTGAGGGAGAGCAGCGCCATCACCCTCCCCACCTCGGTGGGCGGGGTTGCCTCCAGCAGCAGGGCATAGGCCAGCGTGCCGAAAACGCCCGAGGACAGGCCGAGGACGAGGCCGCCGGCGAGGGCGACCGGCAGGCTGGGCACGACCCCGACGACGGTGATCGCCACGGCCATCGACACCAGGGCCGCCAGCTGGACGAGACCGGCACCCGGGACCCTTTTGCGGAGGAGGAGGCCGAGGCCGCTGATCGCGGCACCGACACCGAAGACCCCGATCAGCAGACCGGCACCGCCCGCCCCCCATCCCTTCGCGGCGGCCAGCAGCGGGATGCCGGCGGTGAAAGGGCCGGAGAAGCCGAAGTTCATGCCACCGATGAGCAAGAGCAGCCCGGCCAGCACCGGTCTGTCCCGCAGGATGCCGAAGCCTCTGGTCGCTTCCAGCCGCGTCCGGGTCAGCACGCCCACCCGCCGTTGGTGGACCCTGCGGCTCTCACCGGCCTCCCCATGCCGCTTTGCTGGCTGGTCCCGGGACCGGAGGGGTGTCAGGGTGACCAGGGCGAGAGACCCGACGGAGAGCGCGAACAGCAGTGCGGACCCGAAGAACGCAGCGCTGGGGCCGAACAGGTCGATCAGCCAGCCGGCGACCGGCCCGCCGGCCAGCAACCCCACCCGCTGCGTGACGGTGCGCAGGGCGGCGACCCGGCCGATCAGGTGTGGGGGCGCGACCCGCACCGGCAGGGCGCCGACCGCGGGCAGGAAGAAGCCGTCGAGCGTCCCGACGAGGACGGCGACGATGGCCAGGGCCCAGGCGCTCATCGACCCCGTCAGCAGAACGGCGGCGGCGGCCGCCATAATCAGGGCCCGACCGGAGTCGGTGCCGATGATGATCCGCTTCGGCGACCGCGTATCGGCCAGGCCGGCACCAAGGAGCAGGACGAGCAGCCGGGGTAACGCCCCGGCGGTCAGGACCAGACCGACCAGGCCGGGCACGTCCAGCTGCACAGCGGCCCAGGCAAGTGAGAGGAAAAAGACCTGGTCGGCCAGCACGGAGCAGCCAAATCCCACGACCCAACCGGTCAGGCTGCGCCTGGTCGCTTCTTCCCGGCGACCTCGGCTCGGCTGAAGCATCCCGAATCCCCAATTCTCAGCTGTCGCCGGCGCAAGGTTCCCGACACCCTGCCCGACCCCCAGCAACACGTGCGCTCGCTGAACCGGTTGCTCACTTGGCTACGCCGCCGGAGTGACCGGCACGATGGCGATAGCGGAGTGCCTGGTCGCCTTGCTCGCGGGGCCCGTAGACAGCCGGCCCGACGAGTGGATGTCGGAGACGATGCTCGGGGGGTCATCGCCTCCGACACGCTGACCACCCTAGGAAGCGTCAACCCCCGCGGCCAACCCACAACCGCGCCCTCTTTAGGACATGTCCGCAAGTGGACAGAGTTCAGCGGGGGCTGCTGAGCATCGAGCTCAGCCCCAACCCTCCGCGTCCAGGTCACCGAAGAGGTCGGCCCAACGCGCGACGAATGCCTGCTGGCTGAACTGGGCGTTCAGCCGGGCGGCGCCATCGCTGAGCCGACGGCGGAGCGGCTCGTCGCGTAGCACCTCCACGACCCGGTCGGCCAGCTGAGCGGTCGCTCGCGGCTCGACCAGGTACCCGTTCACGCCGTTCACGATGATGTCGCTCGGTCCGTACTTCACGTCATAGCTGATCACGGGGCAGCCCTGGGCCAGGCTTTCGAGAAGCACCAGCCCGAAGCCCTCGAACTTACTGGTCAGGATCGACAGCGCCGCCCTCTGGTAGACGGCGTCGGGGTTCTTGGTGTAGCCCATGAGGGTGACAGAGCCTCCGAGCCGGAGCGCATCGATCCGACCCTGCAGCTTGTCCCGGTCAGCGCCTTCCCCATAGATCTCCAGCCGGGCCGCCGGCAGGTCTTCGACCACGTGGGCGAAGGCGGTGATCGCGTCGGAGATCTGCTTCTGCTGGTCGAGTCGGGCCAACATGACCACGAGGTTCGGGTCGCGGTCCCCGAACGAGACCGCCTCGGCTCGGCCGACGGGGTGCGGGATGACGCGGAAGTTCTTCCGCTCCCCGAAGTACGCCTCGGCGTCAGCGCGCTGGGCGTTGGTGAGGAAGACGATGGCGTCCAGATCGTCCTGGTGCTCGAACAGCGGCTGGTATGCCGGTCGGATGGCGGACGGGTCGTCACCCGGCGGCGCCAGGTGGGGGTTGTGGAGCACATAGATCTGTTTGACGTTCGGACGCCGGTAGGTCAGCGTCTCTTGGTCGGAGCGCCGTGACTCCACTGTGAGGAAGGCGCGGCCGTTGCCGATCAGCGTGTCGAGGTAGAGCTGTTTGAGCGCGACGTTGGATGCCAGTACCTGCGCGGGGCGGCCGTCGGCGTCAAGCAGGGTGACCTCGCCGACGCGGGTGGTGCCGGTGGCAGGGTCAAGAGCGTGCCGCTTGCGCATGCACGGCGTTCCGTCTGAGCGGTAGAAGGTCTCCTGCCGCGGCCGGTTGTTGTGGGGGTCCAGCTCGATCATCCGCCGGACGAGACCGTTCGACCCGAGCTCGTCGCGCCGCGTCCGCGACTGGTTTTCATCGAACCACTCGCGCACGAGCAGCCGCCCTTTGTCGTCGAACCGCTTCGACAGCCGGCACACGCCATTCTGGTAGTAGCGGTGAACCCCCTGGCCCGGGTCCTGCACCCTCTCCATGCCCGGCTCGTCGAGCTCGTGGTGCACGGCCGCGGTCACCGGTGCGGCATCGCGCTCGAAATAGTCGTGCAGGTTGACGATGTCCACACCCTCGACCAGCAGCCCGCGCCTCCGCAGGTCTGCCGGCACATCCTCGATCTCGGAGGTGTAGTTGAGCGTGACGATCGTCGAGTTGACCCCCGCAAGCTCCTTGAGGAGCCGGCACTTCTGCAGGATGGAGGCGGTCCGGCCGCCGAAGTTGGCCGGAACCGCTCCCACCACGAACAGGTAGCGGGCCTCCGGTAGCGGCCTCGCAACGGGTAGCCGCTCGGTACCCGGCGGCGGTGAGGGTGTGGCGACTCCGGCCGCGGCCGTCGACGGTCCCCCCCGCCACCGCTTGAGCCCGAGCCGCCGGAGAGCCAGACGGGCTCCGCGATCCCATGCCGCCCCGCCGCGCCGGGCCAGGTCCAGGACGCCATCGTGGAACTCCTGTGGACCTGGTCTCGGCACGGGCCCCATCCTCCCAGCCCCGCCCTCGGACCGCAGGTCAGACGCCCAGGGTCAGACCGGAGACGGAAGCAGCACCTGCCGACTCAGGACGGGCCGATGTCCGCAGCCGATGCGCCCACGGGCTTGACCGAGCGCTCACCCACCACCGCGTGCACGGACGGCCAGGCCTGCAGGGCCTCCCTGAGGGCCGGGTCGCTCTCCTCCTGCAGCACCCGCTCGTAGGCATCGTCGAGGATCTCGGCGATGCTCACCCGTCGGTGCTCCTCCGCCGATCGGATCGCGGCTTCGACCATGGCCAGGCTGAGCACGTTGCTGTGCACCTCGCCCGAGGGGGGTTGGGTACCAGTGCGAACGGCGGCGATGAACTCCGCCAGCGAGCCGTCGATCTGCTCCGGGCCCTCGCCGGCTGCGGCCTGGACCGGTTGCCCGTCGGCGTATTCGGCCACCGGCGCGTTGTCGCCGTCCCACAGGGCCGTACCAGCGGATCCGCTGACCCGCCAGCTGCCGTTCCACGAGGTCTCAAGACCCGGGCTGCACCAGCTGCCGGAGAAGGCGAACCGGGCGTCGTTCGCGAACTCGAACACGACCTGAGCAGCGGCGTCACCTCGGAACCAGCTCCAGCCCGGGTTGAACGAGTCGCAGTACACCGCCACCGGATCCGAACCCGTGAGCTGCCGGGACAGGTCGAACTGGTGGATGGCCATGTCCACCAGCAGCGGATAGGGCATCTCCTCTCGGAACCCGCCGAAGTGCGGCGCCTTGTGGAAGGTGCAGTGCAGGAGCCCGATGTCGCCCAGCTCGGCGAGCTGGGCCCGGAAGGTGCTCAGGTGCCGGAAGTAGCGACGTGACTGGGACACCATCAGCAACTGGCCGGCGATCTCGGACTCGGCCGCCATCGCCAGCGCGGTGCTGACCGTCTCCGCAACAGGCTTCTCGCACAGCACCGGCAGGCCGTGACGCAGGGCGACGGCGCTGACCGCCCGGTGGGCAGCCGGCACGGTCACGTTCACCACGGCATCGGCGGCGACGGTGGAGACCAGCTCCGCCAAGGAGGCTGCCACCGCCGCCTCGGGATGACCGGTCTCCGAAGCCGCGGTGGCCGCCAGTGCCGGGTCGAGGTCGGCCAGGCCGACCAGGACGGCATCCGGGGAGCGGCCGATCGTTCCCAGCCAGGCCCGGCCCATCTGACCGGCGCCCACCTGGATGATCCGCACGGGCTCAGACGCTGACCGCATCCTCGGCCTCCTCGCCGTCGTGCTTCTCGATCGGACCGGTGTACCCGCGGCCGTTGAAGAAGTCGTTCGTGTCATAGCGCAGCAGGACGGGCACGGCGCGCTCGGGGCGGTCGCTGTTCACCCATTCGACGCCGTTGGCGATGACCTTGCGGACGTCGGTGTGGTGGTAGACCGGGAAGTCCTGGTCGCCCGGGGAGAAGAAGAAGATCTTGCCGTGACCGCGGCGGAAGGTGCAGCCGGACCGGAAAACCTCCCCACCACTGAAGGAGGAGATGAAGATCAGCTCGTCGGGCGCGGGGATGTCGAAGAACTCCCCGTACATCTCCTGGGCGTCGATGATGATCGGGTTCGGAATCCCCTGCGCTATCGGGTGGGTCGGGTTGACGGTCCAGACCAGTTCCCGGTCCTGTTCGCTCCGCCACCGCAGCGTGCACGACGTGCCCATCAGCTTGCCGAAGATCTTCGACCAGTGCCCGGAGTGCAGCACGATCAGTCCGAGGCCGGCCAGGACGTGCTGGTGGACCCGTGCGACGACCTCGTCCGCGACGTCACCGTGCGCGGCGTGACCCCACCACACCAGGACGTCGGTGGCCGCCAAGACCTCCTCGGTCAGGCCGTGCTCCGGCTCGGCCAGGGTGGTGGTGGTGACCACCGCCCCATCGCCGAGGTTCTCGGCGATGCCGTCGGCAATGGTGGCGTGCATACCGTCGGGATAGATGGCCGCCACGTGCGGCTCCACTTGTTCATGGACGTTCTCGCCCCACACCAGGACGCGGATGGGACGGCGGGCAGCGCTGGCTGCGGACATGGCGGATCTACCTTCGTGGGTCGGAAATATGCGGGTGGGTGTTGGTGTCTGCTACTTGACGGCGCCACTGCTGACGCCGGCCGAGATGTATCTCTGAGCAAGGACGAGCAGGAGGATCGCCGGGATGGAGCCAAGCATGGCGGTGGCCATCACCGCGCTCCAGTCGGAGATGTGTGCCCCGAGATAGGTGTAGATGCCAAGCGTGACCGGGACGATCTGGCCCTTCGTGGTCAGGGTCAGGGCGTAGACGAAGTCCGCCCAGCCCCAGATGAATGCGAAGAGTCCGACGGTGATCAGGGAGTTCCGGCTGATCGGCACCACGATGGAGAGAAAAGCGCGGACCAGTCCCGCCCCATCGACCCTCGCTGCCTCCACGAGGGAAGGTGGAATCCCGAGCATGAACGACCGCATGATCAGGATTCCGAACGGAACCCCCGCTGTCGCGTTGGCGATGATCAGTCCGGGGATGGAGTCCAGCAGGCCGATCCGCTCGTAGACGCTGTAGAGCCCGTTCGCGATCACGATGCCCGGAATCATCTGGGAGATGAGAATCGCCAGCAGGGCCCAGTTGATCCAGCGGAAACGGAACTGGGCGAGCGCGTAGGCCGCGGGAGTCGCGATCAGCAGGGTGATGACCACCGTGCCGATGGCGATGGTCAGGCTGGTCACCAGGTTGCGGCCCTGGTCGTGGATCGCCGTCTGGTAGCCGGCCAGGCTCGGGTGGGTGGGGAAGAAGCTCGTGGCCAGCGTGCCCCCGGTCGCCTGGAGCGAGATGTTGAGCATCCAGTAGATCGGGAACAGCATGATGGCCAGCAACACGATGGCGATGACGGTTCGAATGCGGCCTCGTGTGCGTCGACTGTTGACCGACATCGTCGACTCCTTACTCGTCCACCCGGCGCCGGGTGGCGCGCAGGTAGACGATGGCGAATACCAGTGAGATGAGGATCAAGATGTTCGACAGTGCAGCGCCCTGGCCGAACTTGAACTCCACGAACGAGCGTTGGTAAGACTGGGTGGCGATGGTCTGGGTGGCATTGGCCGGACCACCCTGGGTCAGTCCCAGGATGATGTCCAGCACCTTCAGGGTGTAGATCACCCCCAGCATCAGCAGCACACTGACCACGGCCCGCAGGTTGGGCCAGGTGATGTGCCAGAACGCCTTCCAGCCAGTGGCTCCGTCCAACGATCCGGCCTCGTACAGCTCCTCCGGGATGTCTTGGAGTCCGCTGTAGAGCAGGGTCAGGTTGAACGGGATGCCGATCCAGATGTTCACCAGGATGATCGCGACCAGCGCGACGTCCGGCGAGGTGAGCCACGGGATCGGTGCGTCGATGATCCCGAGCTTCTCCAGCATGATGTTGACGATGCCGCTGTCCTGCTCCAGCAGCGACCGCCAGGCGGCGCTGCCGACGATGAGCGGAATGAGCCAGGGCAGCAGGAACAAGGCGCGCAGGGCGCCGCTGAGCGGGAAGTTCTTGTGGAAGAACAACGCCAGCAGCATCCCGAGCACGAACTGGCCGAGGATCGAGCCGATGGTGAAGAGCGCGGTGTTGACCAGCGCCTGGCTGAAGACGTCGTCGCTGACGACCGTGACATAGTTCTGCAGGCCGACCCACGGTGCTCTCCCGGTGAAGAACGTCCGGAGCGTGTACTCCTGGAAGCTCATCGTCAGGTTCTTGACCACCGGATACCCGAAGAGTGCGACGATCGCCAGGGCCGCCGGGACCACGAAGAGCACCTTGTACACCTCCTCCCGGCGCCGACCCCCCCTGCGGGGGGCCGGCGCTGAGGCGGGGGCAGCGGAGGTGGCCCGTGGAGCTTCGGTCAGCATGTTCGCATCCGACACGAGACTGCTCCTTTCGCTCGCTCGAGGCTGATCAGCTGGCGCCGGCTTTGGCCATCGCCTCGGCCGGAGTCGCCTGCCCGGTCAGGACGAGCTGCACACCCGTGTAGATGGTCTTCGCCGTCTCCGGCCACTTGGCGCCGAGCTTTCCGGTCCGGGCGCGGGCGTTACCCACCGCGTCCACGAAGCCGGCCATCGACGGGACCTCGGTCTTGAACTGCTGGGCGAGTGCGAGCTTGGTCGGGACCAGGCCGCCCTGCTTCGCGCGCAGCATCTGGTTCTCGTCGGTGTTCATGCACTTGACCAGCTCCGCGGCCTTGGTCATCTTCGCGTCGTCCCCGGTCACCGGGACGGTCCACGCTTCTCCCCCCAAGGGAGCGATCGAGGTCTGCCCCGCGGTGTTGATCGGGAACGGGACGACGCCGTAGTTGATCTTGGCCTTCTGGAGGGCGGGGATCTGCCATGGGCCGTTCAGCATCATCGCAGCCTTGCCGGCGATGAACTGGTCGTTGACGTCGGCCTGCTTCCAGTTGACGACGCTCTTGGAGGCCGAACCGTCGTCGACCAGGTCCTTCCACAGCTGGAGGGCCCCCGCGACCTCGGGGCTGGTCAGCTTCGTCTCGTCCCCGCCGTTGGTCCACATCGGAGGCAGGAACTGCCAGGCACCCTCGTAGTCGGCGGTCGCGTTGAACGCGAAACCGTACTGCTTGCCCGAGGTGAGCTTCTTGGCGGAGGTCTTCAGCTCCTGCCAGGTGGTCGGGGCCTTCACCCCGGCCTTGGCCAGGATGTCCTTGTTGTAGAAGATCGCGATGGTGTTGGCCCCGGGCTGCAGGCCGTACAGCTTGCCGTCGAACGTCGCCGCCGAGATCGGGCCGGGGGCGTAGCCGTCGGCGTTGATGCCGAAGTCCTCCAGCGGCGCAAGCGCCCCGGTCTCGGCAATCTGCTGGATGTCAGGGTTGTCGAGCATCAGCACGTCCGGCAGTGACTTCGACGACGCCTGCTGCAGGACCTTCTGGATCAGGGTCGGCCCGGGCACCGACTGGTGGTCGACCTTGGCGACGCCGATCGACGTCCCACACTTGCTCAGCTGGTCGCCGATCTGGGTGTGGCCGGGATTGTCGCTGTAGTAGTCGAGGACGGTCAGCGAGTCGACTGCCGCTGCGGAGGCGTCACCACTCCCGCCGCTGCTGGACCCGCCGCCGCCACAGGCGGTGAGAGTCAGTGGTGCCAGCGCAACCAGAGAGGCCACGGCCAGCAGTCGTTTCTTCGTCATTCGTGCAGCTCCTTCGCTCAGAATGGATAAGCGCTTAACTTTCAACAGAGATTTTTTCCCTGCCCGCCCGCTTCCTCCCGGCGTAACCGGTTCAGCGCTTAACTGACTGTCGGCTAGAGTCTGAACTGACGGTTCAGCGCTTGTCAAGGGTCCGGGACGCAAGGATGGGACGAGATGCCAGCCACCATGCAGGATGTAGCCGACCGAGCCGGGGTCTCCATCGCCACGGTCTCGTTCGTGGTCAACAACACCAAGCGAGTGACCCCGGACACGCGAGCGCGGATCGAGCAGGCGATGCAGGAACTCGGCTTCCGGCGGAACCTCGTTGCCCGGGCGCTCGCCAGCCGCCGCACCCGAATCATCGCGCTCGTCCTGGCAGCACTCGACCACGGCATCCGCGGTGCCAGCTCCGACTTCGTCGTTGGGGCTGCGCGGGCGGCGAGCGACGCGGACTACCACCTGGTGGTCTACCCCGACGACCAGAAGGGGGGCCAGCTGCCGGCTCTCGTGGGCCAGGGTCTCGTCGACGGCGTGGTCCTGATGGAGGTCCAGATGGAGGACTCCCGCGTGGAGCTGCTGACCCGGCTGGGTGTCCCCTTCGCCCTGATCGGCCGCACCGGCGATACCACTGGGCTGTACTCCGTGGACATTGACTTCGACGCCGCCATGAGGCTCGCCATCGATCATCTCGTCGCCCTCGGCCATCGTCGGATCGTCTACATGCCGAGCATCGAGAGCGGGGCGGCGCTGCTCGGCCGCCATGTCCGCACCGAGGCTGCCTATCGCCGGATGGCGGAGCGGCACGGCATTCCGCCTGTCGTGATGCCGTGCCCCTCCTCGGTGCCGGATGGAAGGGCGGCGGCCCTGCGTCTCGCGAGCATGGCCCCGGAGGCCACCGCCGTCGTGGTCGGACATGAGGCCGTCGCCGCAGGACTGGTGGCCGGTCTGCAGGCGCGTGGGATCACCATCCCCGACGACATGTCGGTCTTGTCGTTGCTGACCTCGCTGGAGTACCGGTCCGCGTGCAACCCGCCGCTCACCGTCGTCTCCACCCCCGCCAACAAGCTGGGCCAGCTCGGGGTCCAGGCACTGCTCCGGCAGCTGGACGGCGAACCGCCCACCGAGCCTGTGCTCCGCGTCGGCGTCCTGGTGCCGGGGGAGTCGACCGGCCAGGCCCCTACGCCGTCGCCGCCTCGATGAGAACCGTGCGCGTGTCGCGGAGGGAACGCGATCGAACGACGGTTACTCCCAAGACGCCGACGCTGCTCCAGAAGCCGTGGGGCTGGCTGCTCGACTACACCTACGTCAGCTACTGGACGACCCGAGGGGTCCTCGGTCGGAGCAGCCCCGACCAGCGCCTGCGTCCCCCGAGCGAGCCGCGGTCACCGGTGCTGCTCATTCCCGGCGTGTTCGAGAGCTGGCGGTTCATGGAGCCCGTCGCCGAGCACCTCTACCAGCGCGGCCACCCGGTGCACGTGCTGGACAAGCTCGGTTACAACACCGGCGCGATCCCGGAGATGGCGCTCATCGTCTCCGACTACCTGGAACGCGAGGACCTGCACGACGTCACCGTGGTCGCGCACAGCAAAGGAGGGCTGATCGCCAAGCTGGCCATGGGTCGGCCCGAAACCCTCGGCCGGGTCCGTCGCCTGATCGCCGTCAACACGCCGTTCTCCGGATCGCGCTATGCGACCGTTTTCCTGCTGCCGAGTGTGCGGATGTTTGCGCCGAAGGGTCCGGTGATCCAGGCCCTCGCGCTCGAGACCGCGGTCAACGCACGGATCAGCTCGCTGTACAGCGTCTTCGACCCGCACATCCCCGAGACCAGCCATCTCGAAGGTGCACAGAACATCCGCCTGCCCACCATCGGACACTTCCGACCGCTCGCCGCCAGGCCCACGCTGCAGCTGATCACCAGCATTCTTGACGAGTCCGCGCCGCTGCTCAGCGACGACGAGCGCGCACCTTAGGCGGCGGGCAATGCTCGCCGGGACCTCGGACACGTCGTCTCAGCAGGACTCAGCGTGGGGCGGCGAGCCGGGGTGCGCGGACGACCGGGTCACCCCTTCTCACCAGGACTCCGCGGGCCTACCTTGCGACCATGAGCGAGGAAGAGGAGATCGTCGATCGGATCCTTCGATGCCTGCAGCACCACCTCGGCGACGTCTGGACCGCTGACGCCCGCCGTGCCGCCGAGCATGTCTACGAGGACGTGGTAGCCCCGATCAGGGCGGCGTCGCCACAGCCGGTGACGCCCGCGGCGCAGGGGACCGGCGGCGAAGTCCCGACCTGAGGATGGGGGTCCCCGGCAAGCCGAGCCGGCCCTTCGCGATGTAGCCGTCCAGCGACATCGAGGCCTGCGCGACCACGGTTCCCACGGTGTTCCCCCCATCGGTCCGAGCCCGTCGGCTCACGACAGGACGGACCGGTGTTGGGGGCAGGACTCATCGGCCGAGGAGGGTGCCGGCTCTTGATCGTCGGGGTCGGGCGGTCAGGTTCGCGCGGCAACCACGTGCTTGACCTCCTCCATGTAGCGGTTGGCGGCGTCGATGGCCTCCGCGGAGGTCTTTCCGTCTTCCCGCGCGTGCAGGTAGGGCGCGTACCAGTCCCACCAGTTGTGCGGGGGAGAGGCCTTCTCGAACGCGTCGTGCTGTTCGGCGGTCTCGTGCAGCAGTTCGGCGAGGGTTGCGATGTCCATGGCAGTTCTCCCGTTCGGGTTGGGGTAGCTGGGTCGTCATCCTTCGGAGCAGAATCCGCGCGCCGCGGATCGGGGATCCGCCCGGTAGCACCGGTCGGGCGATGGCTGGGCTGAGCCAGCGCGCTGGGGCCGGCGCGATGGCTTGCTCGGGCGGCCTCGGATCACGTCATCCCGGCAGGACTGGCGGAGCGGTGGTCCCAACCGTGGAAGAGGGACCAGTCGCCGGCATCCCAGGCCTCGCGGAGCCCCGGGGTGCTCAGGTCCCAGTCAGGGCGGATCTCGGCCGTCACCTCGCGCAGGTCCCGCCAGAGGTCGTAGACGGACGGCCGGCCCCAGAACCAGTAGCCGTTGTAGACGGTGTGGATGACCAGGCCTGGCTTGAGGACGAGCGTGTGCGGGATCATCGGGTCGTTCTCGGGGTCGGTGTACTCCTGGATATCAAGATCCTTCTGGATGACCCTTTCCGGATCGGAGAGAAAGGTCCACTGGCCGCCCACCGACGACCGGAACTCCTGCAGGGTATGGCGGTCGTCGGTCGTGATCGTGACCACCTGGGTGTAGGCCACCCCGATCTTCGACTGGAAGGCCGCCAGGTCGAGGTGCTGCTGATGCTCTTTCGGGCAGAAATGACCGCGCGCCAGCGTGAGAATCAGCGGGTCCCGACCCTGGAGCTCGCTGAGGGTGTGCATGGTGCCGGTGTGGTCCGGCAAGGCGTAATCCGGGAAAACTCCGCCGGGAATGATGTCCGAGCGCATAGCATTTCACCCCTATCTTGGGTCCTGAGGTTGGGAATCGTCACATCACCGTGCCCGTCCTCAGACGCGCCTGGGAGCCGTTCTTTGCTTTCCTGCAGCAGCAGCGGTTGCCACACTTCCCTTGCTCAACTGAGTACTACTCATCGAGCACCTCCTGCAGCTCGTCCCTTGCTGGCCCCTGTCAGTCTCACCGGCGCGCGCCCAGCTCGCGCCAGGGAGGATCACTGGTCCAGCCCCTGGCGCAGGCGCCGGCGTGTCCCGCCGAGGCAGCTCGCCTGACCCGGCTGCGCGCCCGGAGTTCCGCGGGACGGCGGACGAACAACTTATGGCAACAACTGGCCTGGTAGGCCCGTGCCGGAGGAGAGTACAAGCAGAGCCCCCCAGTGGAGTCGTCTCCCGACGGCTCTCGTAGTCCCGCAGGCCAGGTGGCCGCGGGCCACGGCCGGAACGGGAAGAGTCGGGAGAACGTGCCGCGCCCGTCTGGTCGAGAAGCACGCGCTCGTGCCAGCCCGAAGCCCAACAGCTTCCCCGTTCCTCGTTCGATCAGCTTTCCCTAGACGGCCGACAGGCCTCGAGCCCAGGAGTCATCAATGTCGACACTCAACGTCACCAACACGAAGGAGCTGCGGTCGCTCGACCGGTTGCCCTTCAAAACCGTTGCGGGATATGGGGCTGGTGACTTCGGCTTCAACCTGGCGTTCAGCCTCAGCACCTCCTTCCTTCTTTACTACTACACCGACGTCGCGGGCATCTCGGCTGCCGCGATCGGCACCATGTTCCTGGTTGTTCGGCTGTGGGACGCATTCGCGGACCTGCTCGCCGGGCGCCTGGTGGACCGGACGATGACCCGGTGGGGCAAGTTCCGACCCTTTATCATGTTCGGCGCCGTCCCGCTGCTGTTCATGAGCTTCCTGGTTTTTCATGTGCCGACCAGCTTTGACGCCGGCATGAAGCTGATCTACGCCTACGCGACGTACGCCATCCTCGGTCTCATCTACTCCTTGGTGAACATCCCCTACGGGTCGCTTGCCTCGGCGGTCACTCAGTCGGTCCACGAGCGAGCCAAGCTGGTGGCCGCGCGGGCGTTCGGCGCCGGTATCGGAGGCGTCATCCTCACCTTCGTCGTCGGGAACTACATCAGCGACCTGCGAGGCCAGAAGGCCTTGATCCAGGGCCCGGAGGACCTGGTGGCCTACCAGGCAGCCGTGCAGGGTGTGTTCACGAAGGTCACGCTCGCGTTCATCGTGATCGGAACGGCGGCCTTCCTCTTCACCGCGTGGGCCTGTCGGGAGCGGGTGATCCGCACCCAGCCCACGATCAGCCTTCGAGAGACTTTCACTACCGTGAAGTCGAACAAGCCGTTGGCGTACCTGTGCGGCTCGAGCTTCTTCTATCTGGTCGGCGTCTTCGCCGTCGGTGGCACGACGGCGTTCTACGCCCAGTACGTGCTGGGCAACATCGGCCTGGTCGGCATCATCACCCTGGTCAACACGGGGATCACGCTGCTCATCACCCCGTTCATTCCCAAGATCATCGACTGGTTCGGCAAGAAGCGGGTCTACCAGTACTGCGGTGTGTTCACCATCGTCGGTGGCGTCGGTCTCTTCCTCGCTCCGGCGAACATGTTCTGGCTCGTGCTTCTCACCCTGGCCATCAAGGGGATCGGCGCCAGCCTCATCAACACCGTCATGTTCGGACTGGAAGCTGACACCGTGGAGTACGGCGAATGGCAAACCGGCAGGCGCAGCGAGGGGGCGACCTATGCCCTCTTCTCCTTCACCCGCAAGGTCACCCAGTCCATCGGCGGCGCGGTGGGCGCCTGGGCGCTCGCGGTGGGCGGCTATGTCGCGGCGAGCGCGGCCACCCCGAGCCCGGTCCAGCCCGAGAGCGCGATCATCGCGATCAAGGCGACAATCGGACTGCTGCCGGCGGCCTGTGCGCTGATCGCGATGCTGATCTTCGTGAAGTACCCCCTGACCGACGTGCGCTTCAAGCAGATTCGTGACGAGACCGAGGCCCGCAAGCTCGCTGCGATCCAGGCTCACCACGAAGACCCCGACGTGTTCATCACGCCCGACCACAAGGTGTGAGCGCCCTGCTCCCCTGACGCCGAAACCCTGGAGACGAAGATGACCGAGCCTGATCTGACCGCCGCACCCTTCCACCTCGATGCGGCTGGTGTCAGCTGGGTGCGACGGACGATCGACGCCATGACGGAGGATGAGAAGGTCGGTCAACTGTTCATCAATCTCAACAACCGTTTCGACGACGCTTTCGTCGAGCGGATCGTCGATGGCTACCACCCGGGTGGCATGCGCTACAGCCACACCGACTCCGCCAGGGTGCAGGCGCACATCCGGCATGCGCAGAGCCGGTCGGTACGAGCGGGATCGGGGGTGCCGCTGCTGGTGGCTTCGAACATCGAGGCCGGCGGGAACGGCGCCTGCACCGACGGCACCCACGTGGCGACTCCACTGCAGACCGCCTCCACGCCGGAAACGCACGCGGCGTACGAGATGGGGCTGGTCGGCGGTCGGGAGTCCCGGGCACTGGGCTGCAACTGGGCGTTCACCCCGATCGTCGACATCCACCACAACTGGCGCAACACCGTCGTGGCGACCCGGGCCTTCGGGAACGACCACGAGACCGTGATCAAGTACGCCCAGGCGTACAGCGACGGCGTCCGGGATGGTGCCGGGGACCGGCCGATGGCCCTGTGCATGAAGCACTTCCCGGGCGACGGCCGCGACGAGCGGGACCAGCACGTCCTCACCTCCGTGAACGACTGCACGGTGGAGGAGTGGGACGCCAGCTACCGTCCGATCTGGGAGTGGGGGATCGCGGCCGGGATCGAGTCCGTGATGGTCGGCCACATCATGCTGCCGGAGTACAGCCGGCGGCTCCGCCCGGGGATTGATGACGCCGACATTCTGCCCGCCACGGTCTCGCCCGAGCTGCTGACCGACCTGCTGCGCGACGACCTCGGCTTCAACGGCGTCATCCTCACCGATGCGTCGCTCATGGTCGGGCTGACCTCGGCGTTGCCACGGGAGCGGCAGCTGGTGCAGGCGATCACCGCCGGCTGCGACATGATCTTGTTCTTTCGCAACCACGACGAGGATTTCGGCTTCGTCCGGGACGCGGTCCGCTCCGGTGAGATCACTGGCCAGCGGCTGGATGCCGCCCTCACTCGGATCCTCGGCCTCAAGGCGACGCTGGGGCTGCACGAGCGAGCCCCGGACGACCTGGTCCCATCAGTGCAGGAGCTCGAGCTGGTCGGCTGCGCCGAGCACCACAAGATCGCGGCGAAGATCGCGGACCAGACCATCGCCCTGCTCAAGGACACCGCCGGCACCTTGCCGCTGGACCCGGCGACGCACCGCCGGCTCCGGCTCTACTGCCTGGGAGGTGCCCCTGACTTCACGGGCGTGGTGCCGGAGTTCCAGCAAGTGGCGGTTGACGAGCTCACGGCGGCCGGCTTCGAGGTCAGCCTGTTCAAGACCGCCGCCGAGCTGGCCGCCGAGGGCCAGCAGCTGGACATGCAGTCCTTCATCGCCGCAGAGACCGCTGGCTACGCCAGCAGGTTCGACGCAGCGCTGATTCTGGCCAACGTGTCCGACTTCGCCCAGCAGAGTGCGCTGCGGATCAAGTGGTCGATGCCGATGGGACCCGAGATGCCCTGGTACGCCGCCGAGGTGCCCACCGTCTTCGTGTCCCTCAACATGCCGAACCACCTGATCGACGTGCCGATGGTCAAGACGGCGATCAACGCCCACACGCCCACCGTTGAGACCGTGCGGGCGCTGGTGTCCAAGCTGACCGGCCGCAGCGAGTTCCGCGGCACGCACAACGAGAACGTGTGGTGCGGAGCCTGGGACACCCGCCGATGACCCCGCTTGTTGGGCGATCGCCGGCACGAGGCCGCGCTCACGGCGAGGGGACTGCCGGCTGAGTGCCCCGACGTGGCCTTGGGTTGGGGGGCTGCGAACGACTGGCTTCCTAGTCGGAGCCGGCATCGCGAAACCCCGCCCCTCGAGCACCGGGCGGCCTGGGGGCGTCCAGTCCGAAGTGCACCCCGACCATCCGGATCGAGAAGCAGACGGCGGCCGCACCGATGGCTCCGGGCGCACCGAGCAGATGGTCCACGCCGCTGCTGGCCGCTGCCACGGCGAGCGCCGCGCCGACGAGGGCCGGGATGGCATACAGCCCGCTGCTCAGGACGCTGGGAACCTGTCGGATCAGCACGTCCCGGACCGTGCCACCTCCCACCCCGGTGACTGTGCCAAGGATGATGGCCTGCAGGGGTCCGGCCCCCAGCTCAAGGGCCTTGCCTGCTCCGGTGATGGCGAACAGGCTGAGGCCCGCCGCATCCAGCACGTCGATCGGGCCGGTGAGCCGGCTCAACCGTGGGGTGAAAAGGAAGGCCGCCAGACCTCCGGCGGCCGCAACGGCCAGGTACCGCCAGTCGACGAACGTGGCAGGTGGCAGGGCGCCGAGCAAAATGTCGC
The DNA here is from genome assembly GCA_045806705.1 of Friedmanniella sp. GTDB lineage: Bacteria > Actinomycetota > Actinomycetes > Propionibacteriales > Propionibacteriaceae > Microlunatus. Next base: position 38,769 of record JBJMIS010000017.1, on the reverse strand, counting down.
GGATGATGCCACCGCCGACGGCGGTGATGATGCCGAGGGTGATGACGCCAACGATGTCGACGTGCGCCGCCCGAACCGCCGTCAGCCCGCCGTTCAGCGCGAAGGCGAAAGTCCCGATCAGGTCCAGCGCCAACAAGACGGGCGGTTCAGCAGCCACGGCAACGGTCTACCCCATGCCGCCCCCCGATGTCCGAGGTCCCCATCCCCGTCGTGCAGCAGTCGTGCAACCTGATCGCCGTCTCCCAGGTCGTCGCCCTCGAGTTTCAGACGATCGCGGCCGCCAACAAGTACTGGCGGCCGTGAACAGCACCGTCGACCGACACCTGGCTTCCCAGCGGATCGCGGGTCCGCTCCGGGCCGCGCAGACCCGGGTCGCAGCCCGCACGATCCTGCCGTCAGAGATCCTGCACGATCTGGACAGGGTTGCCGTCGGGGTCTGCGATCCAGGCGATCAGTAGCCGGTCCAGCCATTCGTGCGGCGCTTTCAGGCCTGGGCAACCGGCTGAGGTGAGCTGTGCATACGCGGCTGCGGTGTCCTCGGTCCACAGAACGACAACCGCTCGTTGTCCGGTGGTGACGGGGTCAAGGCCATGGTCATCGCGGGTCGAGTCGCCGGATGCGATGCCGATCTTGTAGCGGTCGAGGACAAGATCGACGTGGATGGGATCGCCCTCCGCTGGTGTCCGGAAGGTCTGCACGAAGCCCAACCCCTCGTAGAAGGCGGCAGCCCGAGGAAGGTTCTCGCTCAGCAGGACGACTTGCGGCTGGTGGAAGCTCGCCATGGCGAACACCCTAGGCAGCCACTCGTCATCCGACCGACCTGACGAGCGAGCTGCACGTCGACCCGGCCTCCGCGCTGGGTAACCGAGCCGGCGCTACCACCCGCCGTTCGCCAGGAGCGCGTCCAGCTTGGCGTAGCCGTCGTTGACCCCGACCTCCATGCCGGACGCCAGCCAGGCGTCGCGGCCCTCGAAGCTGTCGGTCAACGAGGTTGCGTGCAGCCGGGTCCAGCCGTCGCCAAGGGTCTCGAAGGTCATCGTCTCCAGCGCCACCGCCTCGGGCATCCCCTCCCAGGTGAAGGTCTGCACGAGGCGGTCCGGGCCGACCTCGTGGAAGCAGCCGCGGAACGCCTGGCGGTCGTCGCCGGTGACGTCGAGGTAGCGCCAGCTGCCGCCCGTCCGGGCGTCCCAGTGGTCGATTGTGACCGTCCGGCCGTTCGGCCCCACCCAGCGCGCGAAGAGGTCCGGGTCGGTGTGAGCGCGCACGAGCTGCTCAGGCGTCGCCCGAAAGTCTCGGACGATGTGGATGATCGGGACCTTGGGGTCTGCTTCGATGCGGGCGGTGGTGATCGCAGCACTGGTCATGATGCTGACTCCTGTCATGGTTCGGTAGGGGATTGTGAGGCCGCCAGAACCGCGTCCCGGCGCTCAGTGCTCTTCGGCTTGGTGTGCGTGAGCTGTAGTCGATCCGCTCGTTGGCTCCCGTACTCCTCAACCTTTTGGTTGACAGCAACATAACGGTGGGATGTCGCAGTCGTCAACCATTCGGTTGAAAGAATGTGAGCACTGGACCGACCGGCCAGCAGTGCCCGAGTCCAGCGCCGAGCCACCTCACCGCCGTCTCAGGTGTGGAGTGCTTCGGGTCAGCCGTACTGCTCGCTGTCGACCCTGAGGTCGACAAGGGCGCCAGCGCGGCGGTGCATGACGAGTGCCTGGACCAGGAGTCCGGCGGCGGCAACGATGCAGAGGAGAGCGGGAATCAGGAACACTCCAGGGACACCGAACCATCTCACCCCCAGGCCTCCGGCGACGCCGCCGATCGCGCCGGAGAACCGGACCGCCGAGAAATAGAGCGACGAGGCCATGCCGATCCCGGTCGGATAGAGATCCTGTGCCACGGTGATGCCGATGCCGCCGAGCGTCGCCCACATCGCCGAGTTGAGGACGGTCGCCGCGATCAGCACCAGCTCGCTGCCGCCGACCATGAAGCCGAGGTTGGCTCCGACCCCGAGCAATACGTTGACCACCACCAGGCGCTGGGCCCCGAAGCGGTCCGCCAGGACGCCCATGATCGGGATGAACACGAGCATTCCGACCGACTGCGCTGAGATCACGACACCACGCAGCCAGTCGGGGGTCCCGAGCTGCAGCTCCATGTAGATCGGTAGGTAGGCGAACTTGATGGTGTCGCCACACATCGCCAAGACGCTCAGGCCGAGGAAGGTCACCAGGGGCAGCAAGCTCTGTGCACCCGGCACGTTGTGGCCGGCTGGGCTCTCCTGTCTGACGCCCTGGTCCGGTAGGGCGCGGGGGACTGTCTGCCCGATCATCGGCACCGCCTGCAGCAGGGTGCACAGCCCCGACGCGATCAGCGTCAGCCGCAGCCCGGCGACGCCGCCCAGCACGCTACCCAGAAGCGGACCGGTCATGAAACCCAGACTGAACCCGAGCCGGACCGTGGACATCACCCGGTTGTCGGCACCGGTGGGAGCGTGGGTCAGCTGGTCGCGAACTGCCGCGAAGATCAGTGAGCTGGTGGCCCCGGCAAATCCGAGCACCGTGAGGTTCACCACGAACGCCATCCACACCTGCGTGGTGAATGCCATTCCGACCCAACCCAGCAGGCCAACCACGGCACCGATCCTGAACAACGACAGCCGGTCGGTCATCCGGTCCGACCACCGCCCGACCAGGAATCCCAGGACCGGGGCGGCCAGGTTGGTGAGAAAGAACAGTCCGGCCACTGGCAGCGACGCGTGCAGGTCCTGCACCAAGAACAGCGACAGCTGGGGCATGGCAACCGAAATCCCGAGGCCACCTAAGAACAGGCTCACCATCGACCGCCGGTACAGCGGAGACCTGAGTACCAGACCGAGCATCGAGTCCGACCTCGTCCTGACGGCGTGCTGGGACATTCGCTCAGAGTAGTGGGCCGCAGCAGCGGGCGGGCTCACTCAGGTTGGGCCGGTCGCACCATCGAGACTGACACCGTCGTCCGCGGCCCGGCGCCCTGCCGAACGGGGATCCCTGCGGCGATTCCTCTGCGTAGCACGAGAGGCGGCGCTTTCATACCGACCGGGAGGGGCGGTTTCTCACTGTCAGATAGATGCTCGCCAGCAGGTAGTACGCGAGATAAGCAAGCGAAAGTCCCACGGCCAACATGCTGGGATCGGGAAGCTCGGCAAGGATGACCGCGCACAGAACCAGCCAAAGTGTCGCCAGCGTCAGGTTGAGCACGCGCAGCGTTGTCGTGCGGGAGGGGTAGATGTACTTGATGGGCACAAACACCAGGATGGCGCACAAGACGAGGATGGCTGCGGTGACCATAGCGGGAAGCTCGAGCACGACCGCGTAGAAGGCGACAACATTCCAGTAGCTGGGGAACCCGAGGAAGTAGTGATCGGCGGTTTTGGCGTCGGTCCGGCAAAACTGAAAACTCGAGGCCAGCAACGGGATGGCCGCGAAGGCGACCCCCCACGGCCCCGCGGGAAGGTAGTTTCCGGTCCACAAAAGCAGGACTGGTGCAAACGCGTAGGTGATGTAGTCGACGATATCGTCGAGCCGAGCACCGTCGAACTCGGGAATGGTTTCCTTCACACGGAGGCGACGAGCCAGGGCGCCGTCCGTTCCGTCGATGACCAGTGCGGCCAGCAGGATCCAGAGCGCCCTGATCGTGTTGCCTCCGACCGCGGCCGTCACGGCGAGCAGGGCAAGCACGGTGCCGCTCGCGGTGTAGGCGTGCAGGGTCCAACCGGCCGCGCGCAGTCGCCGGGAGGCTGCGAAGGCAACCGGCGCCGCATCCATGGTCCTCAAGGGATGCCTCCTGGCGCTCCTCGTGTCGACGCTTCCTGGTGGCGGAGTCTTGCACAGATGGGGCGCAACGTGAGCAGTCGCCCGCCTGGTGTCCTGAGGAGCGGGGGAGGCCGCGGTCGTCAGCGACGACGGTGGAACAGCGGCGCTGGCTGCGCCGTGACAAGCCGCCGGCTACCCCAAACTGCTGATGCTTGAAATGCAGAGAAGTCGATAACCTCGACCTTGCCAGGTTTCTCCGGGCGATGCCCAGAAGCGTCGACAAGACCCTTCGCCATGATTGACGCCGGCTCCGAATGGGCGGTAACTTCGGTCTGGTGAGTTCGGGGCCCCACTCACCCAGGATTGCCGGAGCCGCCGGGCCCGCACAAAATGGCTAGGTAACCAAGCACCAACAAATCCTTCTGTCCGCGGTGAAGATCTACCTGACAGCTGAGATCGTTCCACAAGTGCATCACTCGCCTAACGTGTGCGCGTCGATCAGGCAACACGGTGTGTTAGGGGGATGGCTGTGCCATCGAGGAGAACACGATCACGCATTCTGGGATGTCTGGTGCCGACCGCGGCGCTGGCCGCCGTCACGGTCATGGCGCCGTCCCCGTCGATGGCAGCGCCGAGTGGCTCGAGTCCGGAGGTGGCTGCCGACGCAGGCACCGTCGGTGCGATGGCGCCGGTCAAGCTGCCGGGCCAGCAGCTGGCGCGCACCTATTCGGCAGCTGAGGTGAGCGCCTTCGAACGCACCGGCGGCGACCCGGCAGTGCTGGCCTACTGGACACCGAAGCGGATGGCGGCGGCCAAGCCGCTCAACGCCCCGGCGGATGCCAAGGCCGTCCACCGGGCGGTGCAGGCGGTGACGAGGAAGCTACCCGGATCGGTGACCCCTGCTGCGCCGAGCAAGCTCTCGACGCGGACCGCCGCATCTCCAGCGGCGGTGACCAACTTCTCGATCACCAACGGCAAGCTGTTCATCGACGGCTACGAGAGCGGCTCGTGGTGCTCGGCGTCGGCGATCAACACCCCGTCCAGGCGTCTCGTGGTCACCGCGGGCCACTGCGTCCACGGTGGGAGTGGTGGCACCTGGCGCAGCAACCTGGTCTTCGTGCCGGGCTACAACGCCTTGGCCGCTGACCACGCCCCCGTCGGCGTCTTCCAGGCCTTCTTCTTGCGCACCTTCAGCGCCTGGAGCGAGGAGAGCGACCTCAACCGGGACGTGGGCTTCGTCACCACCTACAACGGAGGTGACGCCAACCGGACGGTGGTCGACACTGTCGGGGGGCATGGGTCGTCGTTCAACGGAGGCACCGAGTTCGAGGTCTCCATCTTCGGCTACCCGAGCAACCGTGACGGCGGCAACAAGATGTGGGCCTGCTGGGGGCTCGCGACCGACAGCAGCGCGTCCGACGACATCTCCAAGATCGCCTGCAACTTCGGGCCCGGCTCGTCCGGGGGACCCTGGCTATGGGAGTACGACAACAGCACCGGGCTGGGGAAGGTGCGGTCGGTCATGTCGACCATCGACGGCCTCGGCGTCAACAGGGGTCCCTACTTCGACACCGCGGTCCGTGACCTGCGAGACCTGGCCGACCGCGACTGGGACACCCATCAGCCGTGAGTGGCGCGCAGAGTGAGCAGCCTCCGCTGAGCCGCGGCTCGTGACGCCGCGCTGGCCTCGCGTGTCGGCCTGGCTGTTGATCGGGCCGGTCCTGGTCCTGGTTGGCTGCGGACTGGGGCGTGATGACGGCGGCGGCACCCCCGGTGGTGCCCCGTCGCCCCCCGGCACGGCACCCACCCTGGCTGTTCGCTCAGATCTCGTCGACCCGCAGGTGGTGACCTGGCGCTCCTGGCGTGCAGTGGAGGAAACGCTGCTGGAGTTCAAGGTCAGCGCCGGACCCGCGAGCTGCTACGGGGCAGCGAGCAAGGTGATGGAGAGTGGCACCGAGGTGCGGGTGGAGCTGCGGGTGGGCCGGTTGCCCGAGGCTTCGGAGCTCGAGTGCGCGGCCATCGCCATCGAGTCCGTCGTCCCGGTACGGCTGGCGGCGCCGCTAGGAGCACGACGGGTCGAGCCGCTGACCTGACCCCACGCGGTGGGGCGGCATGACACAGGCTCACCCCAGCCAGGCAGGTCAGCTCCGTCCGCTTCGGCGAATCACGATCAGACCCCCCAAGTGAGGGGCTTCCGGATCGTTTGACGCCCCGCTAGCGTTCCTGAATGACGGCCCAGGGAGGATGTCACAAGGCTGTGGCCTTTCCGGGTGGCCGTGGCGACGGCAGTTGTCTCGCAGCTGATCGGAGGGATCAGGGGCGAGGGACGCAGCTGGGTCGCGAGGGACGCCGGGACGCCGCTTCACCCTGACGAAGCGGCGTCCGGCCGCTCCTGCCCTGCGTACCTAATCCGCTGCGACGAGCAGGCCGGTGGCGTCGATGTGGACCTCGACTTGGGCGTCCACGCTCAACGCGGAGGCGGCGGAACCGCTGACCTGGCTGATGAGCTCCGTTCCATCCGCCGTGCGCACTGTCGCACGGGAGACCGGGCCCTGGAAGGAGGTTGCGACCACCCGCTCCGAGCCGGTGCCGGGGGTCAGCACGAGCTGCTCCGGCCGGATGAGGGCGACTCCGCGGCCGCTGCTGATGGAGCCGGCCAAGACGGGTAGGCGGGTTCCGAGCACCTGCACCTCGCCGTCGGCGACCTGAGCCGGCACGCGGTTCATCAGCCCGACGAAATCGGCCACGAACGCGCTTCTCGGCTGCGAGTAGAGAATCCGGGGCGGATCCAGCTGCTCCAGCCGTCCTGCGTTCATCACGCCGACCCGGTCGGCCATCGTCAGGGCCTCGTCCTGGTCATGGGTGACGAAGAGGGTGGTCGTGCCCACCTCCAGCTGCACCCTGCGGATCTCGTCCCGAAGCTGGGCGCGGACCTTGGCATCCAGGGCTGAGAGCGGCTCGTCCAAGAGCAGCACGGACGGTTGGACGGCCAGCGCCCGCGCCAGCGCGACCCGCTGCTGCTGGCCCCCGGAGAGCTGGGTGGCGTAGCGGTCGGCGTGCGCCGCGAGACCCACCAGCTCCAACATCTCCAGCGCCCGAGCGCGGCGCTTCGCCGACGCGACTCCGCGCAGTTTCAGCCCGAACTCGACATTGGCGCGGGCGCTCAGATGCGGGAAGAGCGAGTAGGCCTGGAAGACCATGCCCATGTCCCGCTTGTTCGCCGGCACGGAGGTGAGGTCGCGACCTCCGACCACCACCCGGCCCGAGGTCGGCTCGTCGAGCCCGGCCAAGATCCTCAGCGCGGTGGTCTTGCCACAGCCCGACGGCCCGAGAAGGGCAACGAGCTCGCCCGGCGCGAGGGTGAGTGACAGCCCGTCCAGGGCGTGCACGCTGCCGTAGATGCGCCGCAAGTCCTCCAGCCGGACCTCCACCGACGTCCGTTCGGTAGGCGTCGGCCCGGACACCGTGGCGCTCGCTTTGGTCATCGGGGCTCCGTTGTGCTCGGCGCGGTGGCGGGTTCCACCGGGGCTGGGGCGAGGGCGTCGGGGGCCACCTTCGTCCCGCGGCGACGACCGGTGACGAAGGACAACCCGATCAGCAGCAGCGCGGCGAAGAGGATGGAGGCCAGCGACGCCGCGACAGACTCCTGGGCGTTGGACTTGCTCTGCTGGGTGATGACGACCTGGAGGGTGTTGAAGTTGATCAGCGAGGCGAAGGTGTACTCCCCGAGCACCAGGGCGATCGTGATGAACGAGGCCGAGATCAGGGCCGTCTTGATGTTCGGCACGACGACCCGGACGATCACGGTGAACCAGCTCGCCCCCAGACTGCGGGCGGCCTCGGCGAGAGTGGCGACATTGATCGCGGAGAGCCCGGCGTCGAGGGCGCGGTAGGCGTACGGGAGCACGAGGACCACGTAGAGGAACGCGAGCCAGGTGGGGGTGTTGCCGAACAGGTAGTCGAGCCAGGCGTTGACGTTCGTCAGACCGACGATGATCACCAGCGGTGGGACCGTCAGGGGCAGCAGGCAGAGGAACTCCACCGGCCTGGCCATCCACTGCACGCGCAACCGGACCCAGATCAGGGTGGGGACCAGCAGCACCACCATCAGGACCATCGTGAGCACGGACAGCAGCAGTGAGGTGAGGATGGCAGCTCGCAGCGGCGGGTCCGTGACCAGCAGCTCCCAGGCGGCCCAGGTTCGGCCCCCACCGCGCAGCTGACGGGTGCTGAAATCGAGCATCGAGAGCAGCGGGATCACGAAGAACGCGCCCGTCAGGACCAGCACCACGACCCGGAAGACCTGCAGCCGAGCCCGGGCCACGCGGCGAGGGGAGCGGGGGGCAGGACCGGTCGAGCTCTCCTGGCCGGCCGCGACGGCGGGCGCGGCGGACCGCGACGGCAACGGCCCGGCCCCGGTGGTCGTCATCCGAGCCACCGGGCGGTGCGGCGCAGGAGCAGGCCGTAGCCCGTCATCACCAGCGCAACGATCACGATCATCTCCAAGGCGAGCGCGTAGGCGAAGTTGGCGTGACCGAGCACGACCTCGCTGGTCAGTGCGGAGCGGATCCACAGGGGCACGATCGGGTTGCCCTGGCTGACGAGAGCGGCCGCGGTGGCGTAGGCCGCGAACGCGTTGGCGAACAGCAGCAGCAGCGAGCCGAGGAACGCCGGGGCCAGCAGCGGCAGCGCGACCAGTCGCCAGTACTGCCAGGTGCTTGCGCCCAGGCTCTCGGCCGCTTCCCGCCACTGCACACGGATCCCGTCGAGAGCCGGGAGGAAGACGATGACCATCAGCGGGATCTGGAAGTACGCGTACACCAGCGCCAGGCCCTTGAGGCCGAACAGCCAGGTGCTGCTGGTGAGCCCGGTGCCGAGATGCTCATCGAGCCAGACCGACACCACGCCCGAGATGCCGAGTGTGGCGATGAAGGCGAAGGCCAGGGTGACGCCTCCGAACTGGGCCAGGACGCCGCAGACGCTGGTCACCAGTCGGCGCAGCAGCCCGTCCGGAGCACCGGTGACCACCGCGTACGCCACCAGGGCGCCGAACACAGCTCCGATCACCGCGGTGACCGCCGACAGCTCGAGGCTGTGGGCGAGGGAGCCGAGCACGGACGGGTCCGCCAGGTCACGGATGGCGGCCAGGCTGGGGCGACCTTCCTCGACGAAGGCCCCCACCGCCACGGTGGCCGTGGGGATGACGAGGAAGATGAGCAGGTAGCCCAGGAAGGGCACCACGCCGAGCACCGGGGTCAGGCGCACGAACCGCCCCGCAGCGGCCATCGCCCGCCCCGGCTCACGTGCGGAAGCGGCAGTGGTGGCAGTCACCGGGATCCGGTCACCTCAGCCGGTCACCTTGGCCCATTCCTTGCTCAGAACCCCGGCGGCCTTGGTGTTCTGCTCGGCGGTCAGCAGCACGGGCGTCCCGGTCACCTTGGGCAGCTTCGCCAGCGCGGCCGTGTCGATGGTGCCCGCCTGCTGCATGGCGTCGGCGCGGACAGGACGGGCGCCGCCGCCGAGAAACAGGTTCTGCCCCTCGTCGGAGTACAGGTACTCCTCCCACAAGCGGGCGGCGGCAGGGTGCGGAGCGTCCTTGCTGATCGCCTGGTAGTAGTAGCCGCCGAGCTGGGCGTTCTGCGGCACGACCACCTTCCAGCTCGGCAGCTTGGCGGTCTCCGCGGCGTTGGTGTAGTCCCAGTCGATCACGACCGGGGTCTGCCCGGACTCGATGGTGGCGCTGGTCGGGTCCACCGGAAGGAAGTTCCCTGCCTTGGACAGCCTGGAGAAGAAGTCGATACCGGGTTGGATGTCGTCGGCCGAACCGCCGTTGGCGAGCGAGGCCATCATCACCCCACTGAAGGCGGCACCCGCCTGGGTCGGGTCTCCGTTCAGGGCCACCTTGCCCTTGTAGTCAGGCTTGAGCAGGTCGGCGACCTCGGTCACCTCCGGCACCTTGGCTGAGTCGTAGCCGATCGCCATGTAGCCGCCGTAGTCGTTGACCCAGGTGCCATTGGGGTCCTTGAAGCCGGCGTCGATCGTGTCGAAGGTCGACACCTTGTAGGGGGCGAACAGGCTGGTGTTGGCCAGGGCGACCGACTGGCCGAGGTCGAACACGTCCGGAGCGCGGTCGGAGCCCTTGAGCTGTTGCGCGGCGTTGATCTCCTCCTGGCTGGCCGCGTCCGGCTGCGCGGAGTTGATCTTGATGTTGTACTTCGCCGTGAAGCTCTTGATGATCTTGCCGTAGTTCGCCCAGTCCGGCGGCAGCGCGATGACGTTCAGCGTTCCTTCCTTCTGAGCTGCGGCCACCAGAGCGTCCATCCCGCCGACGTCAGCCGCAGAGGTTGCGGTCGAGGCGCCGCCGGAGCCCGAGGCTGCAGGCTTGGCGGCCGGTGGGGCACAGCCGACGGCGGCGAGGAGAAGCCCCGCCGCGGCGACGGCGGCAATGCGGGTGCGGATTCTGTTCACGGGCTTCCTTCATCGGACGAGCCTGGGTTTGCGAGCCGGAGCGGCCTGGCTTCGGCCACCCGGCGGGATCAGCCTGACACGCCACGCTCCGGGCCACCAGCAAGGGTGGGAAGCAATGCGAGCTGCGGGCGACCAGGTCAACCCTCTCGGCTGTGCCCTTGACGGGCCTAGGGTGAGGCATGGCTCTGGTGGTGCCGTTCGATCAGCTGGAGGCGTCCTCGCTCGAGGTGGTCGGTGGCAAGGCACTCAACCTCGGCATCCTGGCCGCCGCAGGGTTCCCCGTGCCGCCCGGCTTCGTCGTCACCACCCAGGCGTACGAGCTCGCGGTCAGCGACCCGGCCGTCGCCTTGCTGGCCGAGCTGTTGGCCGCGGCCGATCCTGCGCCGCTGGCCCGGCGCCTGCGGGAAGCGATTCTCGGGACGCCGGTGCCGGAGGAGGTACGGCTCGCGGTGAGGGAGAGCTACCGGCAGCTGGGTCCGGACGTCCCGGTTGCCGTCCGGTCCTCGGCCACCGCGGAGGACCTGCCTTTCGCGAGCTTCGCCGGCCAGCAGGAAACCTCTCTCAACGTCATCGGAGGGGATGCGGTCGTCGAGGCTGTGCGCCGATGCTGGGCCTCGCTGTGGACCGACCGGGCCGTCGACTATCGGACGCGGAACGGCATCGACCAGCGCTCGGTGCGGCTGGCGGTGGTGATCCAGCAGATGGTGCGGCCGGCCACGGCCGGAGTGCTGTTCACCGCCGACCCCGTGACCGGCAGCCGCCGGCGCACCGTGATCGACGCCAGCCCCGGTCTCGGCGAGGCGGTGGTCTCCGGGGCCGTGAACCCGGACCGCTTCGTCGTGGACGGCACCAACGGAAGGGTCCTCAGCCGCCGGATCGGCGACAAGCGGGTGCTGATCCGAGCGCTGCCTAGCGGCGGGGTCGAGCGGGTCGAGAAGCCCGGACCCGAGGACCTTCCCTCGGTGACCGACCAGCAGATCAGCGCCTTGACGGACCTCGGCCGGCAGGTGCAGAACCACTATCGGGCGCCACAGGACATCGAATGGGCGATCGATGACTCGGGCAAGCTCTGGCTGACCCAGGCCAGGCCGGTCACCACCTTGTACCCGCTGCCGGACGGCGTCACGGGGAGCCACGTCCGGGCGTACATGTGCCTGAGCCTGGCGCAGGGCCTGACCCGTCCGATCACGCCGATGGGCCTCGCCGGGTTCCGGTTGATCGCCACCTCCATCGCCGCAGCGGCCGGGCACCCGCCGCCGGACCGGCTTCGGGGACCGGCTGCCTGCCAGTCGATCGGCCAGCGGCTGTTCGTCGACCTCACCCCGGTGATCCGTAACCGCCTCGGGCGGCGGGCCGTACTGACCGTCTTCGGTGTGATGGAGGCACGGGCTGCGGCGGTGATCCGGGCCCTGGCCGCCGACCCACGCTTCGCCCTTCTGGCCGCCTCGCCGCTGCGAACACTGCGGCCGGTGGCCCGGGTGGTGCTGCGCGTCGGGGTGCCTGGGCGAGTCCTGCTGGCCGCGGTGAGCCCGGCGCGTGCCCACCGCGCCGTCGACCAGCTGGAGGCGCGGCTACGCAACGACCTCACGGTCTCCGCCGTCAGCACTCCCGACCAACGTCTCGATCAGGTCGAGCGGGAGCTGTCCGGCCACATCTTCTTGTTGATGCCCACCGCGATCTCCTATCCCGCTGCGGGTTTCTTGCTCCTGGGGCTGGCGCGGAGGCTGTTGGGCGACCTGGCCCGGCCCGGAGATCTCCAGGCGATCCTGCGCGGGCTCCCACACAACGTCACCACGGAGATGGACCTGGAGCTGTGGGAGCTGACCGAGCGCATCCGCGACGATCAGGCGGCGGCAGACGCGCTCGGCTCTCGAACCGTCGCGGAGCTGGTGGACGGGTTCGCCCAGGGCGCCCTGCCACCCACCATCCAGGTCGGACTGAGCCAGTTCCTCCGCAGCTACGGTCATCGAGCCGTTGCCGAGATCGACCTCGGGATGCCCCGTTGGTCCGACGATCCGTCGCACCTGTTCGGAGTGATCAAGAACTACCTCCGCCTGACCCCTGCCGACCGATCACCGTCTGACCAGTTCGCCGACGGCAACGAGGAGGCGGAGACGATGGTCGACGAGCTGACGCGACGGATGCTGCGCCGGAGCCGGCCGCGTTCGTGGGTGGTGGGGTTCGGACTCCGCCGGGCACGTCAGCTGGCAGGTCTCCGGGAGCGGCCGAAGTTCCTGCTCGTGCTCGCGCTGGCAGCCATGCGCCGGCAGCTGGGGCTGGTCGGGGTCAGCCTCGCCGAACTCGGCTGCATCGGTAGGCCGGAGGACATCTTCTTCCTCGATCTGGCTGAGGCCCGACGCGGCTTGGGCGGGGAGGACCTGTCGGCGCTCGTCGAGCAGCGCAGGGCGGGCTACGACCTCGAGCTCCGGCGCCGGCACGTGCCACGTCTGCTGCTCTCCGACGGCACCGAGCCAGAGGCCCTCGGCGCGGTCGAGGTCGCCGATGGTGCCCTGATGGGCAGTCCGGCGTCAGCCGGTCAGGTGACGGCCCGGGCGCGGGTGGTCCTCGATCCCGTCGGTGCCCATCTGGAGCCGGGGGAGATCCTGGTGGCACCCTCGACCGACCCCGGATGGACGCCCTTGTTCCTGACGGCGGGCGGGCTGGTGATGGAGATGGGTGGATCCAACTCGCACGGGGCCGTCGTCGCGAGGGAGTACGGCATTCCCGCCGTCGTCGGTGTCCCCGACGCCACCGCCCGGATCACTACGGGCCAGCTCGTCACCGTGGACGGAGCCAGCGGGTCCGTCCAGGTAGTGCAGGAACCAGCGCGCTGACGACGACGACAGGTCGGATGGGCACAAGCGCTGGTGGGCGAAGCAGGTCGGGAGTCTGAGGCACCGGCCTTTCCGCCACGCCGGATGGCAGGCGGCCAGGCAGCTGGGGCTGGCCAACTGCCTGGCCTGGGCCGCCGAGCTCTCCCTCCCCCGAAGGATTGCCCGGCGACCGTGGCGCACACGCTAGGCAGCCAGCCTCAGGCCTGCGCGACCGTTCGCGCGTCGCTGGCTCAAGACTTGCTCAGGCTGGGTGCAGCCGATGCAGCGGGAACGCTCAGGGGTTGAGGTTCGTTCTTGGTCCAGCCCGCTTGTTCAGCCGCCATGCGGGTGACAGGTGGTAGTCCCTCTGCCCCCCTCGCGGAGGGACTACCCCTGGGGACGGCCGCTGCGGCAGCGCACCCGTCGTCGCGGGATCGGTGAGGGCATCGGGACCGGAAGCCGCCGAGGGTGCACTAGTGTGACCGCCGAGACGCGTGAGGCTCGTCCGGATTCCTGCCCGTCCCTCCCGGAAGGGGCATGCGCACGGCCCGACCTGGCCTCACTTCCTGTCGTTACGGGATCGTTTGCTGAACTTCTTCTCTGGGGGGCGACTTTGTCGAGGCTGGTGAGAGCGTCAGGTGGCGCGGCCGTTCAGCGGGCCACTGCCGTCATCGCGGTGCTGACCATGGTGCTGATGGGGCTGGCGGGAGCGCCGGCCGAAGCGGCGACGGGAGACCGGGGCTTTGAGGGGCCGTCCTTCTCTGGAGCGGCCCGGCCGGCGTCGGCGGACAAGCCGGAGAGCAAGCTCTGGTATGCCCACGGCCGTTGGTGGGCGGTGATGTGGGACACGAAAAGCGCGGACTGGCACATCTTCCGGCTCAAGCGTTCGACCCACCGCTGGCTCGACACGGGGATACTCGTGGACAGACGGAGCCGCAGCTTGGCCGACGTGCTCTACAAGCCCGGGGCGGGCAAGCTCTACATCGCTTCGCATGTCGTGACCAAGGGAACTGCCTTGCCGGGCAATGCCGCGCGGTTGATGCGCTACAGCTACGTGCGTGGCGCCTGGAAGCTCGATGCCGGGTTCCCGACCAAGATCACGAGCTACTCCAGCGAGTCGATGACCATCGACAAGGACTCCGCTAACAACGTGTGGGCCACCTGGACCCAGGTCGCAGCGGGTCGGACGAATGCCGAGGTCTACGTTGCCCGCGGGTCGAAGGGAGGCGCCTCCTGGGGAAAGCCCTTCCTCGTCCCGTCGGCCGACCGCGGCGGGAACCGGCCGAGGCCCGACGACATCTCCACGGTGGTCTCCTTCGGCAACCGGATCGGCGTCCTGTGGAGCAACCAGACGACGTCTGCGTTCTACTGGTCCGTCCACCGCGACGGAGCGAGCGACGCGACCTGGACCAGGGGTGTGGCCGTGAAGAGCCCCGCCATCGCCGACGACCATCTCAACATCAAGTCCTTGCAGTCCGACCGGACCGGTCGGGTGTACGCGGTGCTCAGGACCAACCTCAACGACGTGTCGACCAAGAAGTCGCTGCCGCAGGTGATCCTGGCGACCTTCAGTCCCGGCGCCGGTTGGCGTACCCGGACGGTGTGGAGGATCCGTGACTGCGTGACGCGGCCGATCGTTGTGCTGAACAGCTCGACCCAGCGGGTGTACGTCATGGCCACTGCCCCCGAGACCGGCTGCAAGTACGCCGGTGAACGCGGGGTCATCGTCCAGAAGTCCGCATCTCTCGCCAACCCGAGTTTCCCCTCGGGTCGGGGGAAGATCATCATGAGGGACGCGGATTCGCCGGACCTGAGCAACGTCACCGCAAGCAAGCAGTCGGTGACCACCACGAGTGGCCTGGTCACGCTCGCCACGAACAAGACCACCAAGCGTTACTGGTTCAGTGACTCCAAGGCCACATCCTAGGCCCGAGCCCAGTTCCCACAGCTTGTGGAGCAGCGCCCTCAGCGTCGTCGATGAGGGCGCTGCCTCGGTGCAGTGCTTGGGGTCACCGCCATCCGAATACCCCGAGCCTACGGTGGGCGGAGCGGTTGTCGGGGCGGATCGGACCCCCTAAAAGTCCTAGGAGGTGCTAGTACCGCGGGGTGCCGGGCGACCAGAGGCTCAGGCTGACGAGGACTGCGGGGACAGCCCGGTCAGCTGGCCGGCGTGCTCGTCGTCGGAAGGGCGGACCCTGGATACCCGGCGGTGCGCCCGATAGTGGAGGACGCCGGGGAGACGTCCTCGGTCGCCCAGCTCACCCCGGGCGAAGTCGGCCCAGACCTTCCGGACCGAGGTGGCCTGCCTGTTGATCTCGGCCCACGAAGCGCCGGCGACCAACGCCGCTGATCTCCAGGCCTCCTCGTCGCCGAACAGGAGGGGCAGGTCGATGGTGTGAGCAGCACCGTACGGGTTGCCCGGGGCGGACCAGGTCACCACGTAGGTGTGGACACGGCCTCCGGCGCGGGCGTGCCGCCTGGCGAAACGTCGCACGCCTCGGCTGTAGACCGCCGCGGTGACGTAGCGAACCACGGCCCGGCAGATCAGCCCGCCGACGACGGGGAGGTTCGTCAACCGCTGCAGCGTCGGCGCTCTCGACAGGAACAGCTTCGCCTCTTCCGCCGTGTGCCCGATCAGCACGTCGATGTCAGGGGCAACGCTGTCCCACGCCGCCTCCACCGCATCCTCCGCAGGGAGCGGTGGAAGCCCGTACTGGGTGCCGAACGGCATCCCCGCGATCAGCCCGAAGGAGGAGCTGACCTTCTCGACGTCGGGCTGCAGCGCCACGACCTCGGCGGCCGGCATCTCGCTGGTGACGCGGTCCGCGGCCTCGGCCATCGCCGCGGTCATCCGCTCACGCCCCCGAGAGATCCCCAGCGGTGGGCTCTGGATGATCGCGCGGCGGAACAGCTGCGTCGCTCCCGGCGTCGCCATCAGGTGGGCGACCGCATCGGCGCCCGCGGACTCGCCGAAGGCGGTCACCTGGCTGGGGTCACCGCCGAAGGCGGCGATGTTCCGCTGCACCCAGCGGAGGGCTTCGACCTGGTCGAGCAGCCCCAGGTTCGCGGGTCGGCCGCGACCGTCGCCCAGGTAGCCGAAAATGCCGAGTCGGTAGGTGACCGACACGACCACGACGCGTTGCTCGGCGACCAGCGCTGCGGGGTCCGTGATCGCCATGTCGCCCGCCCCGGAGGTGTAGGAGCCCCCGTGGATCCACACCATCACCGGCAGCGCCTCGCCTGGCGCCACGTCACGAGGGAGCGTCACGGACAGGTGCTGGCAGTGTTCGTCCCTCGGAAGGTGCTCCAGCTGGTTGCCCAGCACGGCGTCCAACAAGGGCGTGGGTGGCTGCGGGCAGGCGGGGGACCAGCTGGTGGCCGGGTACGGGTCGTCCCAGTCCTGGGCGGGCACCGGCGGTTCGAAGCGGCCAGCGGTGGCGTACGGGATACCGGTGGCCCGGATCACCTCCCTGTCCACCCAGCCGCGGACGGGTCCGCACGGTGGCCGGAACGAGGGCGCTGGGGGCGAGGACAAGAGGGTCTCCTGTTGAGGACGGCCGGGCGTGACTGGAGGTTCAAGGCGTCGGTGCCGATTGCCCATTGTGGCGACTTCTCGCTCGACAGCTCACGTCGGCCGCCGCAGTCAGCCAGCTGCCCCCGTGATACCCCCGCTACATCGCGAAGATCGAGGACCGGATGCTACGGATGGTGTCGTCCAACGTGGCGATGGCGCTGGTGAGTCCCGAGCGGATCGCCGGGTTGGTCGTCATGGTGGCAGCACCCTGGATGGCCAGCCCGGCCCCGAACAGCTTCTGCAGAACGTGGTCCTGGAGCTCCCGGGCGATGCGGCCGCGGTCCTCGAGCAGGCCCAGCCGGGACCGGTCCGCGCGGGCGTCAGCCAGCTCCAGTGCGAGCGCAGCCTGGTTGGTGAAGCTCTCGGCCATCCCCACCTCCGCCGCCGTGAAGGGCTTGCCGTTCGAGCGGCAGATGACCACGCTGCCCCGCGGTTGGCCCTCACCACGCAGCGGGAAGGCGATCAGGTTGGTGATGGGCAGCTCCGAGCGTGCGTCCGGATAGCTCTTCAGCCGGCCCCGCACGTCGTCCAGCACGGGACCCCGCGGGTGCTGCATAGCCTCCCAGGCGATGCTGCCCGCCGCCGGGTACCGGAGGCCCCGGGCCTGCTCGGCTCCGCGCCCCTTGCTGACGGCGAACTCCAGCGTGTCTTCCTGGCCGGGTACCGGGAGCACCACCTGGACCGTGTCGGCGTCGGCCAGCCGGGCCACCGACTCGGCGATCAGCTCCAGCACCCGGACATCCGACCCGGCAGCCAGCAGCTGGTGGCCCACCTCGGCTGAGGCCTCCAGCCAGTCCTGGCGTCGACGGGCCTCGGCGTAGCGGCGGGCGTTCTCCAGGGCGATGCCGGCCGTGGCGGCCAAGGCGGTCAGAAGGTACTCGTCTTCCGCGTTGAACTCCGGCTCACCCACCCCGTTGGCCAGGCAGAGGTGTCCGTGGACCTGGCCGCTCGAGGAGATCGGGACAGCCAGGAGTGAGTCGATCGGTGGCTGTAGCCGTGCCAGGCTGGCGAGGCCCGCCTCGGTGGCGGGACGTCGCAGCCGGAGGACGTCCGTGGTCCCGGCTACGGCAGTCAACAGAGCCTCGGCGGCAGATGGGTTCTCACTCGCCGCCGCTGTGGCCGCCAACCCGCTCCCTCGGTGTACGGACTGCTCGAGGGAGCCGTCCGGGCCGAGAACTCCGAGCGCAGCGTGCTCCGCTTCGACGAGCCGCTGGGCGGCCTCGAGGATCTGGGGCGGCAGGACGTCGACGGTGAGCTCCGACACGAGCCGCCGACTTGCGTCAACCAGGTGATGCAGCCGACTCCCTGTGGCGGTGCTCGACTCTTGCGGAAGGTGCGCCACGCTGGCTCCTTCGAGACGGAGGGAGGTGCTGAGGTGACTCTGCCGATCCCCGCGTCGTAGGAGCTGTTCGCCCGCATGCTATCAATCAATCTCCGTAGTCTTGGCATCTAATGCCCGGACACCGTTCCGCACGGGCTGGAGCCGTTGTCGGGCGGCGAGGTACAGCAAGAATGGACGTCAATGGGGGGTGCAGCGGCCTCGCCCGCTGCACCCCCCAAAGAACTGTTGTTGGTCGAGCTGCCGCTCCTCAGTTAGCGGTCGCGGTCACGGTCCCGGTCCCGGTATCTCCTGTTCACGACCGTGATCTTGACCCAGTTGTCGTCGAAGTCGCAGCTGTAGCGGGACCTCTCGTAGTCGTGGCCGTCCCAACACCGGAGCTCGTCGAAGCGGTAGCCACGGGGGATGTCGAACTCCCGGACATACACCGTCTTGTCGTCCCGGTCGTAGTCGAGGTACACGTCGTCGCACTCTCCTCGGCGGAGTTCGACGGTGTCACGGTCCTCAGTGGTCCGGAGACGGATGTTGAAATCGCGGTCCCGGTCCCGGTCGCGGTCCCGGCCACGGCCCCGGTCGTCCCAACGGTCGCCGCCTCGAACTTCCTTGCAGACAGTGACGTGCACCGTCCGGTCGCGGCCACCGCCACGGCCGTCACCATCGTCGTCACCGCCGCCGTGGCCACCGCCACCGCCACCGCCACCGTAGGCGTATGCCGGCGCGGCAAGACTCCCCGCGAGCAGAGCAGGTAGTGCCACGATCATCGCGGCACGGCCCATCCAGTGATTGAGCATGAGCTTTCCTTCCCCCGTAACATAGTTGATGTGCCCCCGCCCCATACGGGAACACAACAGCCAGCACAGCGAGGCGTGCTGGTTGAAAGGAGGCTCGTGGATTGACGATTCACGAGCGCACTTTTGAGGGTAGGTCGGCTCGAAAGCACCGGTCAAGATCGTTTTCATCTCGGTTCAGGTTTTTTGGTTGCCAACCCCATCTATGGTAAAGAATATACTTACGAAACCACGTCATCCGGTCGGTACATTTGTAAAGGCGACTTCTGGGTCGTGCCCTCGCGGGTCGGTCATATGCCGCCTGGTCTGCTCGTTGACCCCGCCTTCGCCGCTGGCGGGCTCCTCTGCCGTCCGGTCAGATTTTCACCGGGAGCGCCGGTCCGGATCCTCAACCGAAACGTGACCGAGTGGCGGCAAGGCCAGGCTGGGCAGTGCCAGCGTGTCCACTCGCTAGCGAATCACGACATCAGTGCCGATGTGCCGCCGGCTGTCGTCCGCAGATCGGCGCTCGCCTACCGGCACAGTGCAAACATGAGAATCTGTTCGTAGACTCCTTCGGACTGGGGTGAGCCAGCGGCACCTGGCGAGTCCTCCGAAGCCTAGAAAGCGCTATTCCACGACACGGGGGTGTCACCGATGCCGTTACGCAAGCCGAAAGTGGTGCTGTCGATTCTCGCACTGCTGGCAGCTCTTGTTCTGGTCGTCGTCGTCGTGCGCGCACTGGGCAGCCGTTCCGACGGCGCTGCGGCGTCGGCGGGCCCCGAGCCTGCCGCGGCGTCCCACGCGTCGGCAGCAGCCGAGCCTGAACGGGTCGCCCCGCTGCTGGAGAACACCGGCTTCGCAGGCTCTGGTGATCTCTCGGACGACTCGGCCATCTGGGTCGACCCGGTGACCCCGGCGAACAGCGTCGTCATCGCCGACGACAAGGCGAGCTCAGGTGGGGGGATCGGCGTCTTCGGCATGGACGGCAAGCTGCTGCAGTTCCGACCCGATGGCCGGATCGGGAACGTCGATGTTCGCGATGGTTTTCCTGCCACGGATGGCTCCATCGTCCTGGTCGGCGCCAACAACCGGTCAACCGACACCCTGGCGCTGTGGTCCCTGGACACCGCGACCCGAACCCTCTCGCCCGTGACCCTCGGTCGGATCGCGACGGCGCCATCCAACTACGGCTTCTGCATGTACCACAGCACGGCGAGTGGCAGGTTCTACGGCTTCGTGACCCCGCACGACAAGGGGATGATCCAGCAGTTCGAGCTGATCCCGGGCGAGCGCGGCACCGTTGATGCCAAGCTGGTGCGGAGCCTGCCCATCAGCAGCATCACCGAGAGCTGTGTCGCCGATGACGACGAGGGCGTGCTCTACGTCGGGCAGGAGGACGTCGGCATCTGGAAGTTCGGCGCCGAACCGGACAGCAAGGCCCGCCCGATCTCGGTCGACACGGTAGGCAACGGCCACCTCGTGGCCGACATCGAGGGGATGTCGATCGTCGAAGACCCCGACGGCTCGGGCTATCTGTTCGTCTCCAGCCAAGGCGACTCGACGATCGCGATCTACCAGCGTGGCGGCACGAACGAGTTCGTGAAGAAAGTCAAGGTGGTGGGCAAGGGCGGGGTCGATGCCGTCAGCAGCAGTGATGGTCTCGACGTCACCAGCGCCAACGCCGGACCGGGTTTCGAGCAGGGAGTCCTGGTCGTCCATGATGGGTCGAACGCCGGTGGCGCTACCAGCAACCTGAAGTACGTGCCGTTGAACAGGGTCGTCGAGCCGGCCCGTTGACGAGGACGTCAGGCCCGGCCAGACCACTAGGCCTCGAGCAGGTTCAGCTCACGCCCTCGGTTGACCGCGGCGATGCGGTTGTTGACCTGCAGCTTGGTGTACGTCGACTTGATGTAGCCACGGCAGGTGTGCAGGCTGATGCCCATCACCTTGGCGATCGTCTTGGCCTGCAGGCCCTGACCGATGTATCCGAGCACCTCGAGCTCACGGCCGGTCAGGCTGCCGCTGGACAGGGTTGCCGGGTCGACATTCAGCTGGGATGTCCGGAGGATCGAGGGCGCCACCACCATCCTGCCCGGCTTGGCCGCCTGGAGCATGGAGACCATCTCCTCGAGTGACCCGGTCTTGGGAATGAATGCCGACGCGCCGGCCTGGGCCGCTCGGGTCACCCATTCGCCTTGAGAGTGAGCGGTCACCACGGCCACCGCGGTTCGCGGGCTCGCTTGACGCAGGCGCCGGGTGGCGGCGAGGCCGTCCGTGCCGGGCATCTCGATGTCCATCACGACGACCGACGGTGACAGCTGCCTGACCCGGCGGATGCCCTCGGCGGCCGAGGAGGCAGAGCCCAGGCAGCGGATCGTGGGCACCGAGCTGAGGGCCACGGTGAGCAGGTCGGCGAAGGAGCGGTGGTCGTCCACGATGAGGACGGTGGTCTCCGCCACCTCCTGGTCCGCTGCCGGACGGGTCGGGGCGAGAGTGCTGCTCGAGGGCGTCTGCGGCACGGTGGGTGGTCTCCTCGGGAGGACGGAAGGGACGGCACGACGTGGTCCCGACTGCACGCCGCCGCCGGCCTTCCTTGCGGTTCTGACTCCGGCAGCGTGGCGGCTCGACCTCAACCCCGGCGCACCGTGGGCCCGGGAGAACCTGAGGGTTGCGTCACGATCCCGGGGACGACCCGGCTCGTGGCTGCCAGGGGCTCCTGCCTCAGCCGCCCGAGCCGTGGAGCCTTCGGTACGGTGACCTGACCGCCGCGACCCTAGGAGAGCCCGTGTCCGAGATGATCCCCGCCCGGTTCGAGGTCCTCGACGGTCGTTTCGCTGGTACCGGTGGCGACCGGTTCGTCGAGCGCGTCTTCTCCAACGGCCGATGGTTGGAGGGTCCGGCGTACTCTCCGGCGGGTCGCTACCTGCTGTTCAGCGACATCCCCAACGACCGGGTGCTGCGCTACGACGAGGTGAGCGGCCGGACGGACGTCTTCCGGAGCCCCGCCGACTTCCCCAACGGACGGACGCTCGACCGGCAGGGGCGGTTCCTCAGCTGCGAGCACGGTGCCCGCCGGGTCACCCGGCTGGAGCACGACGGTGCGACGACCGTGCTGGCCGACTCCTGGCAGGGGATGCGGTTGAACAGTCCCAACGACGTCGTGGTCCGCTCCGACGGGTCGGTCTGGTTCACCGACCCCAGCTACGGGATCCACTCCGACTACGAGGGGCACCAGGCGGAGTCCGAGATCGGCGCCCGCTACGTCTTCCGCTCCGACCCCGGCACCGCAGCCCTGGACATGGTGGCCGGCGACTTCGTCCAGCCCAACGGGCTGGCCTTCAGTCCGGACGAGCGGCTGCTGTACGTGGTGGACAGCGACCAGCACACCATCCGGGTGTTCGAGGTGCACGGCGCTGGGCTCTCCGGTGGCGCGGTGTTCGCCGCCGACGACCTCGGCTACGACGGGATCCGGTTCGACGACCGCGGCCGGCTCTGGGGTGCGGCGAATGACGGCCTGCACTGTTATCACCCAGACGGCACGCTGCTCGGCAAGCTGCTGCTGCCCGAGATCGCAGCGAACCTGGAGTTCGGCGGGCCCCAGCGCAACCAGCTCTACGTGACAGCCACCACCTCGCTCTACACGCTGCGCGTCAACTTCCGCGCCGCTCGGTACCCGTCGCCCTGAGCAGGTACGGCCGGGTCACTGGTCCGGGCCGACCCGGTCAGCGGGACAGCGCATGCTGCGACCAGCAGTCCGAGGCCGAGCAGGACGGTGAGCGACGCCAGGAGGTTCTGGCTCCAGCTCCAGGTCAGTTCCACGTCGGCCCCGTTCGGCAGCCGTCGGAACGGTGAGGCGACCACCCAGCCGACGAACGACCAGCCCAGAGCGAGGAACCATCCCGGCAGCCGTTGCAGGG
Organism: Friedmanniella sp.; assembly: GCA_045806705.1. Lineage (GTDB taxonomy): Bacteria > Actinomycetota > Actinomycetes > Propionibacteriales > Propionibacteriaceae > Microlunatus. The sequence continues at coordinate 16,097 of JBJMIS010000017.1, read as the reverse complement.
GTTGGTCGTCCGCTCCGGAACCGCGGGCGTGCTGCACCAGGCTCAGCGACAGCGGGACCACCCAGACGAAGTGGTGCAGCCACGAGACCGGGGAGGCCAGCAGGCTCGCGACGCCGCAGAGGTTGACCGCCATCGCGACCTGGCCGTGCCGGTCCCAGCGGTAGGCGGCCCAGACGCCGAGTGCGGCGACCAGCGCGGACAACAGCAGCCCGAGCGCCGCCGGCGCTGAGCCCAGGCCGAGGATCCGCACGACGTCGGCCATCACCGACTGGTTCGTGTAGTAGATGATGCTGCCGCCCAGCCCCGTGTCGCCGTGGGCCAGCCGCCCCCAGAAGCCCAGCGAGGCGCGCGGGGCGACCGCCGCGCTGGCCAGGGTGACCGCAAACCCGGTGACGATGGCGACGACGAAGGCACGGGTCCGGCGGGTCACCAGCAGGTAGACCACGAAGATCGCCGGGGTCAGCTTGACCGCGGACGCCAGCGCGGTGAGCACTCCCTCGGGCAGCAGCCGGCGCCGCCACACCCGTGGTCCCGGCACCAGGTCGAGCACCACGAGCGCGACCAGGAAGATGCCGAGCTGGCCGAAGGCGAGCGTCTCCGTCACCGGCTCGACGAACCAGACGACGGCCGTCCCGACCAGAGACAGCACCCAGCCGCGCAGGCCGAAGCGGTGCAGGACGGCGAGCAGTGCCAGCACTCCGGCGACGGTCCAGCCGATCTGGACCAGCGCGGTCGGCAGCACCGCCAGCGGGACCGCCAGCACGGCGGCGAACGGTGGGTAGAGGAACTGCAGGGCGCCGGGCAGGGTGTAGAAGTCGCCGCCCTCCAGCAGGACGCGCCCGGCCCGCCGGTACACGTCGAAGTCGACCATGATCGGGTGCCACGGGATGAAGCGGCCACCACCGAAGGTCGTGGCCGCGACGTACAGTCCGACCAGCACCGGCAGCAGGCACGCTGCCAGGCCGCGCAGCAGCCGGGTCACGCGGTCAACGTCGGGACCGCAGCCCCGGTCGAGCGCACCGTCTCGACCCAGCGGAGGATCGTCCGACCTACGCCCGACTCCTTGTTGCCCGGCACGACCGGGTAGCGACCGGCGAGCAGCAGCGGATGGGCGTTCGCCACGACGTGCGGCATGCCGGCGAAGGTGAGCATGTCCAGGTCGTTGGGCATGTCCCCGAACGCGGCCACGGCAGCGGGGTCCACGCCGAGCCGGCGGCAGCAGCGCCTCAGCATCGAGGCCTTGCTCACCCCCGGTCCGCTGACCTCGACGAGGCCGAAGTCGTGTGTCGCCGAGTGGGTGACGGTGAGGGTGTTCCCGACCACGGTGCGCACCTCCTCGAGCAGCTGGTCCGGGGACAGGGTCCGGTCCTGCACGAGCATCTTGACGAACGGTTCCCGGCGGACGATCTCCTCGGCGGACCCGGTGAACATCGCGGGATCGAGCACGGTGTCGACAGGCCAGGTCCGGTAGGCGGGCTCGTAGCCGAACCGGGCGCCGGACTCGAAACCGAAGGCGGCCGCCGGCAGGGCGGCCCGAATTCTGCCGACGGCGGCCAGCGCCACCTCGGTGTCGACGCACAGCCGGGCCAGCATCGAGCGGGTACCGAGATCGTAGAGGACGGCACCGTTGCTGGCGATCACCGTCGGATGCGCCCCAGGGAGGTCACGGATCACCTCCAGCCACCGCACCGGGCGGCCGGTGGCGATCAGCACCGGGATGCCGACCTCCTGAGCAGCCCGGACGGCCGCCCGGTTCAGCTCGCTGACCGTACCGTCGGGGGACAGGAAGGTGCCGTCCAGGTCGGTCACGATGAGCTGCGGCACCACCGGCGGGCGTGCGGTCACGTCGCTCCCCATCTAGAGCCTCGACCGGGGTGACTCGCTGGTGTTCGGGGAACCGGACGGGTCCGGGGTCGACCCTGCCCCACCGGACTCCGTGCCGGACGGTGAGGGGGACCCCGATCCGGACTGAGAGCCGGACGGGGACGCTGACCCGGACTGGGAGCCGGACGGGGACGGGGAGCCCGAGGGCGATCCGGACGGGGACCCGGACTGCGACGAGGGTGACCCGGACTGTGGCGACGGCGACCCTGACTGGGGCGAGGGCGAGCTCGAGGCCGGTGGCGGGCTGCCGGACTGGCCGGTGGGCGGGGGTGGGGCCTGTGGTGGCTCGTTGCGGAAGATGAGGATGGCGATCAGGACGGCGAGCGCCGCGAGCAGCAGCATCAGTAGCCAGGACACCAGGATGGTTCGCCAGCCGGCCCGGTCGAAACGGCCGGGCCAGGGCAGCGGCCACAGCCGGGCCAGTCCCGGCCGCACCCGGTCGATCCAGTAGTGCTGGTAGTCCGGTCCGGAGAACACGCCCTGCGGTGGGAGAGTGGCGATCTCCACCTCGTCGAGGATGCGGCGGGCCTCCGCTGCCTGCTCGGGGGTGCCGTCGTAGGCCAGAGCGGCCCAGGGAGCGACCAGCCGGTCATCGGGAGCGACCGGCCCTGTGCTGTCCGACCGGTACTTGCGCGCCAGCCGTCCGCTGTCCTGGCCGTGCCCGCCGCGAGCGAGCACCGTGTCGATGTGCAGCGCGTTCACCACACCGGCCAGCCGCTCCCGGGCTGCGGCGTCGGCGGTGGCACCCTCGGACAGCAGGACCACCAGGGCGGATCGCCCGTCCGGGTCGTGCGCGGTGAAAACCACCCCCGCCGGGCTCGCCGTCAGCCGGGCGTCCAGCCAGAAGTCGCCGACCCGGGGCGGGTCCTCGGGTAGCAGCGGGCTGAGCGGGACGTAGGGGAGGCCGTCGTCCTCGGCGTCGGTCGGCCACGGGTCGTCCGCGGGCGGCTCAGGCGTGGACATCATCCTCATCAGATCACACGGGACAGCCGGCGGCCGACCGTCGCACCGCGGACCGCGGCGTCCGGAAAGTCTAATCGGCGGTGGGAGAACCGATGGCCAGGACGTTTTGGGGGTCCCTGGTTTGGTCGGTCTGCGAGAATGGCCGAGTCTGCAGCCCGAGGCCCTGACGAGGGCCCGCGTGCCCCGAGATCCCACAGGAGTAGTTGTCGTGAGCAGTCCGCTCCACAGCCCGCCCGGGCCGTCGGTGTCCGAGCGCCAGAACGGCCAGAGCCACCAGGCTCCGCTGGCGACCCAGGAGGCGTCCCAGCTGCTCAAGGACGCGATCGCGGGCGTGCAGCGGGTGATCGTCGGTCAGGAGCAGATGGTCGAGCAGCTGATGGTCGGGCTGCTGGCCAAGGGCCACTGCCTGCTCGAGGGCGTCCCAGGTGTCGCGAAGACGCTCGCGGTCCGCAGCTTCGCCACGGTGGTGGGCGGCGGGTTCGCCCGGATCCAGTTCACCCCCGACCTGGTGCCCTCCGACATCGTCGGCACCCGCATCTACAAGGCCAGCCAGGAGACCTTCGACGTCGAGCTCGGCCCGGTCTTCGTCAACTTCGTGCTGGCGGACGAGATCAACCGTGCGCCGGCCAAGGTGCAGGCGGCGATGCTCGAGCTGATGGCGGAGAAGCAGGTCTCGATCGGCGGCACCACCTACCCGGTGCCGCAGCCCTTCATCGTGATCGCGACGCAGAACCCGGTCGAGTCCGAGGGTGTCTACCCACTGCCGGAGGCCCAGCGGGACCGCTTCCTGCTCAAGATCGACGTGCCCTACCCCCGCGGCAACGAGGAGTTCGAGATCCTCCGGCGGATGAGCGTCGACCCGCCCAGCGCGAACCCGGTGCTCAACCCGGAGATGATCCTGCAGCTGCAGCGGCAGGCCGGCGACGTGTTCGTGCACAACCTGGTCGCCGAGTACATCGTGCGGCTCGTGCTGGCCACCCGGACGCCAGCCGAGTTCGGTATCAGCGACCTCGCCTCGGTGATCCAGATCGGCTGCAGCCCCCGGGCCACCCTCGGCCTGGTCGCCGCGTCCCGGGCGCTGGCTCTGATCCACGGCCGCGACTACGTCCTGCCGACCGACGTCCAGGCGGTCGCGAAGAACGTGATGGCGCACCGCATCGTGCTTGGCTTCGACGCGGTCGCGGACAACATCTCCTCCGCGCAGGTGGTCGAGCGGATCATCGCCATGGTCCCGCCCCCCACGCCGGTCTGGAACAGTGGGCAGGCGCAGCAGCGCCCGCCCGTCCAGGCGATGCCCAGCCAGCCGATCGGGCCGCTGGCACCGCAGGGCTACCCCGGCCAGCAGCCGAACCCGCAGTATCCGCCGCCGCCGGACTTCCACTGAGGCTGCCCGTGTCGTACCCGCCTCCCAGCCCGGCGGGCTACCCGCCCCAGAGCGGGCCGCCCGTCCCCGCGCCCCCCGTGCACACCGCACCGGGCTTCGGCGCGCCCACGCCCGAGCAGCAGTACGGGGCTGTGGCCTCGGTGGTCGGGGAGCCGACCCGCGCGACGATCCCGCTCAACAAGCTGGCGCCCGAGGCAGCGCTGCGCCGGCTCGAGCTGACCATCGTCCGGCGGCTGGAGGGCTACCTGCACGGGGACCATCTCGGCCTGCTGCCGGGGCCCGGGTCGGAGACCAACGACGCCCGCGCCTACATCGCCGGCGAGGACGACGTCCGCAAGATCGACTGGGCCGTGACGGCCCGTACCACGGTGCCGTTCGTGCGGGACACGATGTCGGACCGCGAGCTCGAGGTGTGGGCCCTGCTGGATGTCACGCCGTCGATGAACTGGGGCACCGAGGGCGTCACGAAACGGGACCTCGGCATCGCCGCCGTCGCGACGATCGGGTTCCTCAGCCAGAAGATGGGGGACCGGTTCGGCGGCTACATCATGCGGCCCGACTCGCTCCGCCGGCTGCCGGCCCGCTCCGGTCGCTCCGCGCTCTACGCCCTGCTGCGGACGATGCTGACCGAGCCGTTCGTCCCCGACCACGCGTCCGGGGAGATGTCGCTGGCCGCCGGTGTCGAGCAGCTGTCCCGCATGCAGCGCCGCCGGGGTCTCCGGGTGGTGGTCTCGGACTTCCTGTCCCCGGGTGACCACGAGCTCGACCCCAACGTCGAACCGGACTGGGAGCGGGCCATGCGCCGGCTGGGAGTCCGGAACCAGGTGCTCGCCGTGGAGGTCGTGGACCGCCGGGAGGTCGAGTTCCCCAACGTCGGCGACATGCTGATCCGGGACCCGGAGACCAACTTCGAGCGCTACGTGAACACCGCCGACCCGGACGCCCGAGCCCGGATGGACGCTGCCAGCGCCGCGCAGCGGGAACGAATCCGGATCGCGCTTCGTCGTGCTGGGGTCGGGCACATCCAGCTGCGCACCGACCGCGACTGGGTCTCCGACATCGCCAGGTTCGTGCTGGCCTACCGCCGCGTGGCGAGCATGTTGCACGCGCCGCCTCAGGGAGTGACCAAATGAACCGCCGGAGGACCGGGTGACGCCCCGGGCGCTGGTTCCGCAGCTCGCGTTCCTGGACCCGGAGCGGCTGCTGATCCTGCTCGTGATCCCGCTGCTCGTCGCCGGCTACATCTTCGCGACCCGGCGCAAGAACCGGCGAGGAATGCGCTTCACCAACACCTCCATGCTGGACGTGGTGGTGCCCAAGCAGTCGCAGTGGCGGCGCCACCTCGCGGTCGCGCTGTCGCTGCTCAGCCTGATCACGCTGACCGCCGCATTCGCCCGGCCGAAGACGCAGGTGGACGTGCCCCGGGAGCGCGCGACGGTGGTGCTGGTGATCGACGCCTCGCTGTCCATGCAGGCCACCGACGTGCAGCCGAACCGGCTCGCCGCGGCCAAGCAGGCCGCGACCCAGTTCGTGCAGCAGCTGCCGGAGAAGTACAACGTCTCGGTCGTCTCGATGGCGGGATCGGCCTCGATCCTGGTGCCGCCGACGATCGCGCACAACACCGTGGAGAACGCGATCAACAGCATCCAGCTGCAGGACTCCACCGCGATCGGGGAGGGGATCGCGGCCGGCCTGCGGGCTCTGGAGCAGGCCCCCAAGGACCCGAGCAAGCCGGAGTCGGTGGCGCCCGGCGCGATCGTGCTGCTCAGCGACGGGTACAACACCGTCGGTCGCGCTCCGCAGCAGGCCGCCGCCGAGGCCAAGGTCGCCCAGGTGCCCGTGTACACGATCGCCTATGGCACCGAGAACGGCTATGTCGACCTCGACGGCAAGCGCGAGCCGGTCCCGGTCGACCACGAGGAGATGCAGCAGGTTGCGCGGGTGAGCGGCGGTGAGTACTTCTCCGCCGCCAGCGCCGACCAGCTGAAGCGGGTGTACCAGAACATCGGGTCCGAGGTCGGGTACGAGAAGGCCGACCGCGAGGTCACCGCCCGCTTCGCCGGGTACGGCCTCGCCCTCGCCGTGCTGGCTGCGCTCGGCGCCATCTCGCTGGGGGCTCGGTGGCCGTGAGAACGCCGATGCTGTCCTTCCTCGCCCCGGACCGGCTCTGGTTCCTGCTGCTCATCCCGGTGCTGGTCGGGTTGTACCTGTGGCTGGTGCAGCGCAAGCGCAACCGCAACAAGTCCCTGGGCCGGACGATGTTCGACCTCGTCATCCCCCGGGACCGCACCTGGCTGCGGCACCTCGCGGTCGGGCTGTCCATCCTGAGCCTGCTCACCCTGACGCTGGCCTTCGCGAAGCCGAAGGACCAGGTGTCGGTGCCGCGGGAGCGGGCCACGATCGTCGTCACCATCGACGTCTCGCTCTCGATGGAAGCCACCGACGTGGCGCCGAACCGGATCGAGGCCGCCAAGTCGGCCGCTTCGGCGTTCGTCACCAGCCTGCCGCCGAAGTTCAACGTCGCGCTGGTCTCCTTCGCGGGCACGGCGACGACCCTGGTGCCACCCACCCTCGACCGGGGGGCCGTCACCGCCGCCATCGAAGCCCTGCAGCCGCAGCCCTCGACGGCGATCGGGGAGGGCATCTACACGTCGCTCACCGCGCTGCTCCAGATGCCGCCGGACCCGACGAACCCCGACGCGGTCGTGCCCGCGCGGATCGTGCTGCTCAGTGACGGCAAGACCCAGGTCGGCCGTGCCTCGGACGAGGCCGCCCAGTCCGCGAGGTCCCAGAAGGTGCCGATCTACACCATCGCCTACGGCACGGCCGACGGCTATATCGAGGTCGGGGGCCGGCGCGAGCCCGTTCCGGTGGACCGCACCGAGCTGGCACGGGTGTCGAAGATCTCCGGCGGCGAGGCCTACACCGCAACCTCCGCGGGCCAGCTGAAGCAGGTCTATGAGGACATCGGCAGCTCGGTCGGGAAGGAGAAGGTCGACCAGGAGGTCACCTCGCGCTACGCAGGCTTCGGGCTCGGCTTCGCGATCCTGGCGGCGCTGGGGATGATGTCGCTCGCGGCCCGCTGGCCTTGATGGCCGGTCAGCCCACCAGGGTGGCCGAACGTCTCGCGGAGGTGCGCGGGCGGATGGCGGCGGCCTGCCGGACGGCCGGTCGCGACCCGAGGGACGTGCGGCTGATGGCGGTGACGAAGACGCAGCCGCGCGAGGTGCTCACCGCCGCCTACGACGCCGGTCTGCGGCTGTTCGGGGAGAACCGGGTGCAGGAGGCGTCGGAGAAGGCCGCGGTCCTTCGTGACCATGCCGACCTGCAGTGGTCCCTGATCGGGCACCTCCAGAGCAACAAGGTCAAGCAGGCCCTGGGCTTCGCCGCCGAGTTCCACGCGCTCGACTCGGTCCGGCTGGCCGAGACCCTCGAGCGGCGCCTGCAGGCGCTGGGCCGGGGTCTCGACGTCTTCGTCCAGGTCAACACCTCCGGGGAAGCGTCCAAGTCCGGCCTCCGGCCGGACCAGGTGGAGCAGTTCGTGCTCGACCTGCGTCCCTTCTCGGCACTGCGGGTCCGTGGCCTGATGACCCTCGCGGTCTTCTCCGACGACGAGAGCGCCGTCGCCGCCTGCTTCCAGCGGCTGGTGGAGGTTCGGCGTCGGCTGCGCCAGCTGGACGGCGCGCCGGGCAGCTACGAGGAGCTCTCGATGGGGATGTCGGGTGACTTCGAGCTGGCCATCGCCCACGGCGCCACCACCGTGCGGATCGGCCAGGGCCTCTTCGGCGCCCGACCGGTCGCCGGCTGAGCTCGGCTCAGTCCAGGTTCTCGATCGGGATCTCCGGGACGTCGTCGGCGGGGGTGAACCCGAACAGCCGGCCGAGGAAGTACTGCTGCGCGCCGAGGGAGGTGCGGATGCTGTCAGCGCGCCGGAAGCCGTGGCCTTCCCCGTCGAACATGATCAGCGCCACCGGCAGGCCCTTGCGGCGGGCGGCATCGGCCATGTCCTCGGCCTGCTCCGGCGGCACCACCTTGTCCTCGGTCCCCTGCAGCAGCAGGATCGGCGCGGTCAGGTCGTCGACGTGGTGGAGCGGGGACCGCTCCACGTAGACGGCCCGGGTCTCCGGGTAGGGGCCAACCAGCCCGTCGAGGTAGCGCGACTCGAACTTGTGGGTGTGCAGGGCCAGCGCCTCCAGGTCGCCGACCCCGTACTGGCTGATCCCGGCCGCGAAGACGTCGGTCGCGGTCAGCGCGCGGAGGGTGGTGTAGCCACCGGCGCTGCCGCCCTTGACCACCAGCCGCCGGGAGTCGGCGAGGCCTCGGGCGCCCGCTGCGGCCGCGCCGTTCGCGCAGTCCTGCACGTCGACGAAGCCCCAGCGTCCCACCAGGCGCTCCCGGTACGCTCGCCCGTAGCCCGTGCTGCCGCCGTAGTTGACGTCGAGGATGGCGTAGCCCCGGGAGGTCCAGAACTGGTAGCTCAGGCTCAGCGCCGGTGAGCTGAAGGCGGTCGGGCCGCCGTGCGACAAGGTGATCAGGGGCGGCAGCGAGCCCTCAGGAGCGCTGAAGTCCGGGTTGGTCGGCGGGTAGTAGAAGCCGTGCACCTCGCCCAGGTCGCTCGGCCAGCTGATCGGCTGGGCCACCGAGATGGCCTCCGGCGCCAGCTCCAGGCTGCTCGACCGGCGGCGCTCGACCCAGCGCGGCTCCGGGTCGTCGGCGCCGGGGAGGACGAGCTCGGCGAGCGCGCTGGGCCGGTCTGAGTAGCGCAGCACGGCGGCCGCACCTGCCATCCCGACGGCAAGGTCGGAGGTTCCCGTGCCCTCGTCGGTGAGCGGGGTCAGCCGCCCGGTGGAGCGGTGCAGCAGGGCGACGCTCTCCACTCCGCTGCGGTTCAGCGTGCAGAGCAGCCGATCCTCGTCGAGCACCGCGTAGGGGGTGGCCCCGAGCACCCACTGGGGCTCGCAGAACTCGGCCTCGGTCGGGCAGAGCCCCGTCACCTGGCCCTCGGCGGCGGACCACTGGTAGAGGTTCCACCAGTCCGTGCGGTCGGAGACGAAGATCAGGTCGCCACCGGGAAGCCACCGCGGTTGGACGGCGGACTCCTCGCTACCGCCCGCGACCTGCTGCTCGTCGGCGACGGTCCACTCCCGCGACGGACCGCGCTGCAGCCGGCCGACCCGGAGCGACGTGGCGTCCCAGGGCATCGCCGGATGGTCCCACTGCACCCAGGCCAACCGGCCCTGCGGCGACAGCTCGGGGGTGGAGTAGAAGTCGGCCCCGGAGCAGAGCACGGTTCCACCGTCGGTGTTGGGGCCGTCGAGGTCCAGGACGACGACGGAATTGACGGGCTCCTCGCCGTTGCGGTGGTCCTCCCGGACGGCGAGCACGAGGCCCTGGTCGGCATGCACCCGGACGTCGGCGAACCGGAGCTGCCCGGCGGGGGTGATCGGCGAGGCGGCGCCCTCGGCGACCCGGTAGAGCCGGCCGTCCATCATCTCGGAGTAGACGACGACGCCCTCGTGCGCGTGGTAGGCACCACCGCCGTACTCGTGGACGCGGCTGCGCACGTTGGCGGTCGCCGGTGTGACCTCGACCGCCTCGCCGCCGCCGAGTGGCGCACTCCAGACGCTGCACCGCCCTCGCTGGTCCGCCCGTGCCTCCAGCCAGTACACCGTCGTCCCGTCGACGCAGACCGCGGACAGTCCGACGCTCGCGCCGGTCAGCTGGTCGACGGTGACCGGGGAGGTCCAGGAGCCGTACGGAGCGGTGGTGGTCATGGCGCCACCTTACGGAGCGCGCCCGGCACGACCGCCGTCAGCGGCGGGCTGACGCGGCGCGCCAGTGAGCCTGGCTGCCGAGCGCGACGGCTGCGGCCAGCCCCGCTCCCACCGCAGCGCCGGCGAAGGAGACGCCCAGCCCGTGCACATCGATCAGGATGCCGGCGATGGCGGTCCCTGCCGCTGCCCCGGTGGTGTTGGCCGCCGAGAGGAACGCCTGGGCCTCGTTCAGCCGGTGAGCCGGAGCCAGGTGGTCCAGGAGAGCCTGCTGCATGATCAAGGTCGGCGCGATGGTGGCGCCGGTGACGACCAGCAGCGGGAACAGCATCCACAGCCGGACCGGAGGGAAGGTCAGCAGCACCGCCATCGCCACCAGCATCAGGGCGAAGATCGTCAGCAGCGTCGGCACCGCGCGCCGCTCGTCGAACGGCCACGACCGCGTCCCGAACACCAGGCCGCCGGCCGCGCTGCCACCGGCGATCGCGCAGAAGAGCAGCCCGACCCGGTCGGTGTCGCCGAGCACCAGCCCGGCCGTCGCAGCCATCGAGGTGTCCAGCTGGCCGAACCCCACGCTCAGGGCGAGCATGACCAGCAGCAGAGCGCCGACTCCGGTCGCCGTCACCGCCGACCGGGGGCCCGGCACCCGGTCCGGGCCACCGGCCGCCGGCGTCACTGCCCGTGCACCCGAGGTCCGAGCCGCGTTGGTGCGGCAATAGCCCAGCGAGCCTGCGAGCACGGCCGCCGCGGTCGCCAGCAGCGGCACCACCGGGGGGGTGAGGGCCAGCAGCAACGACAGCAGCAGCGGTCCGCCGACGAACACCAGCTCGACCGAGGTCGCATCGAGCGCGAACGCGACCCGGCGCGAGTCGGGATCGGGGAAGATCACCCGCCAGGCGGACCGGAGGGCAGGGCTGATCGCCGGGTAGGCGAAACCGGCCAGCGCCGCGAGCACGATGAGGAGGGACGGGGACCCGGAGCTGACCGTACTGAGGGCGAGCGCGGACAGCAGCGCGGCGCACGCTGCCGCGGTCGGCAGCAGCACCCGCACCTGACCGAAGCGGTCCATCAGCCGCCCCCACAGCGGCGTGCCGATAGCGCTGCCCACCGCGTACGCGCCCGTCACCACTCCCGCGAGGCTGTAGGTGCCGCGCTCGCTCTGCACCAGCAGGATGATGCCCAGGGGCGCCATCGCCATCGGCAGCCGGGCGATCAGCGCGGCGAAGAAGGGGTTGCGCGCGGGCCCGTGCTGCACCAGCCTCAGGTATGAGCGCAGCCCGGTGCCGAGCGGGGTCTGGAGGTCGGGTGCCGAGATCGTGGGGGCGCTGTTGTGCATCCACCCCAGGCTTTCACAGCCGGCGGCTAGTTGCACATCGAAATGTCGTCAGGCAGACCGCAGCGCCACGCTCGATCCCGGCCAGTCCGGTTCTTGGTGCGGCTGGGACGGATGGTGCAGACTAGGAGCTGATTCACCGCGTGTGTGACCGACATGAGGATGTCGGGGAAGGCAGCCCTCAGGTTGTCCGGTCAGCACGAGGAGGATCGCATGAGCACGACCCGTGGAGTTCTGTACATCCACTCTGCGCCGTCAGCCTTGTGCCCGCACATCGAGTGGGCGGTCGGCGGCGTCTTCGGCATGCCCGTACGCGTCTCCTGGACCGCGCAGCCCATCGAGCGCGCCGCGTACCGCTGCGAGTACGCCTGGGTGGGTCCGGTGGGCACCGCGGCACGCCTCGCCAGTGCACTCAAGGGCTGGCAGAAGGTCCGGTTCGAGGTCACCGAGGAGCCGACCGGGAGGTCGGAGGGGGAGCGGTACTCCTACACGCCGACCCTCGGGGTCTTCCACGCCGTCACTGGGCTGCACGGCGACATCCTCGTTCCCGAGGACCGGATCCGGAACGCGGTGGCCGCGGCGTCGACGGCTGGGCGCGATCTGCGCGCCGCCCTGGACCAGCTGCTGGGCCGCCCCTGGGACGAGGAGCTCGAGCCGTTCCGGCACGCCGGCGACGGCGGCGCCGTCCGCTGGCTGCACGAGGTGGTCTGAGGCACCAACGGTCGGGAGAGGCGGCCGGGCGGAAGAGCCCCCCGGTGGCCGGTCTGCGAGGACGGGCCCCACAGTTTGCCCAGGTCGCATAGGTTGCCCCCATGAGCCGACGCACGCTCCGGCGGCAACCTCACGGCGCGGTGCTGGTCACTGTCGCCGCGCTGCTCGCGGGGGGCTGCAGCTCACTGATGGGCGCTGACGCGGTGTCCGGTGAACCGACCACGAGTGGTGCGCCCCTGGTCGCGGCCGCGCTTGTCGTACCGCCCGGTCTCGACGGGTCGCCGCTGGACGAGCCGCGCCGGGTGCTGGCTCCTGAAGGCTGGACCGTCAGCGTCTGGGCTCGGGTCCCCGCCGCCCGGCTGGCCGCCTGGTCCCCGGATCGGAAGCTGCTCGTCTCCCGTCCGAAGGAGGGGGACGTCGTCGCTCTCACCCCGGGGGCCGGCTCGTCGCCAGCCACCCAGCAGACGCTGCTGAGCGGGCTGAACCAGCCGCACGGACTCACGTTCGCCGGCAACACCCTCTACGTCGCGGAGAGCGACCGCGTCCAGGCCTACCGCTACGCGGACGGAGCCGCCTCGTCCCCGCAGACGGTGGTCGACGGGCTGCCGGACGCCAAGAGCCCGGACCTGCGAGGGGCGTATGCACACGCGCTGAAGAGCGTGGCGGTGGGGAAGGACCGGGCGGTCTACGTGTCGGTGGGCTCCACCGGCAACGTGTCCGCGGAGGACCGCAGCGCCAGCCCCGAGCGGGCCACCATCCTCCGGGTGCCACCGGGGGGCGGCGCGCCCACCGTGTTCGCGCGGGGGGTGCGTAACGGCACCGGCCTCGCGCTGGACCCCGACGGCGCGGTGTGGACGGCGGTCAACAACCGCGACAACATCGAGTACCCCGACGACCGCGACTACGACGGGGACGGGCGCTCGGACCAGGGCAGGGTGCTGCCGAGCTACGTCGCCGACCATCCGCTGGAGCCGCTCGCCCGGTTGACCGAGGGTCGGGACCTTGGCTGGCCCTACTGCAACCCCGTCCCCGACGTCGAACCCGGCGTGCCCGGCACGGCGCTCCGCTACGCCGACCGGCCGTTCGAGCGGGACCGCCAGACCAACGCGGACGGCTCGCGGCTGGACTGCGCCGGCCTGGCTGCGGTGGAGCAGGGGATGGGCGCCCACTCGGCGCCTCTCGGCCTCAGCTTCGCCACCTCGCCCGGGCTGCCGCAGCCGTACGGCGCCGGCGCACTCGTCGGCATCCACGGGTCCTGGAACCGGCAGCCGCCGCGACCGCCCGAGGTGGCGTTCTTCCCCTGGCAGCAGGGAAGGCTGGGTGACCAGCAGACCCTGCTCAGCGGGTTCCAGGGCGCGAACGGCAGGCGCTGGGGGCGACCGGTGATGGCGGTGCAGGGACCCGACGGCGCGGTCTACGTCACCGACGACTACGCCGGCGCCGTCTACCGGATGGCCCCGCCGTAGTCTTCCCCTCGCACCGGTCGGCGGCCCGGCCGGTGCGGCGACGGGTCAGAGCGGGATGTTGGTGTGCCCGCCCCGGGTGCCGGTGTCGGCGTCCCGGATGGCGGCGGCCAGAGCCGAACGGGTTCGGGCGGGGGAGACGACCTCGTCCACCACGCCGATCTCCACGGCCTTCTCGACACCCCCGGCGATCCGCTCGTGCTCGGCGGCCAGCTCGGCCTCGACCTGCGGGCGGACATCCTCGGCCACGGCGGCCAGCTTGCGCCGGTGGAGGATGCGGACGGCGGCCACCGGTCCCATCACAGCCACCTCGGCACCGGGCCAGGCGAAGACCTTGGTCGCGCCCAGGGACCGGGCGTTCATCGCGATGTACGCGCCCCCGTAGGCCTTGCGGGTGACCAGGGTGACGCGGGGCACGACGGCCTCAGCGAAGGCGTGCAGCAGCTTCGCCCCCCGGCGCACCACCCCGTCCCACTCCTGGCCCACGCCCGGCAGGTAGCCCGGGACGTCAACCAGCACGACCAGTGGCACACCGAACGTGTCGCACATCCGGACGAAGCGGGCGGCCTTCTCAGCGCTGAGCGAGTCCAGGCAGCCGCCGAGCCGCAGCGGGTTGTTCGCGACCACGCCGACGGTGCGGCCGCCCAGCCGGCCCAGCGCCACGGTGACGTTGGGCGCCCAGCGGGCGTGCAGCTCAACGGTCGACCCCTCGTCGAGCACGCCGTTGATCAGGGGGTGGACGTCATAGGCGCGGCGCGGTGACTCGGGGAGGCGGGCGGCGAGGTCGGTGTCGACGACCTGCGCCGCCGTCAGCCCCTGGCTGGCGAGCAGCGTGGTGAGGCGGCGTCCCTGCTCGATCGCGTCGGGCTCATCCTCCGCGACCAGGTGGACGACCCCGGAACGGCGGCCGTGGGTGTCGGGACCACCCAACCGCAGCATGTCGACGTCCTCACCGGTCACGGATCGCACGACGTCCGGGCCGGTGACGAAGATCCGCCCCTCCGGCGCCAGGATGACGATGTCGGTCAACGCGGGCCCGTAGGCGGCGCCGCCGGCGGCGAAGCCGAGCACGATGGAGATCTGCGGGATCTGACCCGACGCCTGGGTCATCGCGTGGAAGATCCTCCCCACGGCATGCAGGGAGAGCACCCCCTCCGCCAGTCGGGCCCCGCCGGAGTGCCAGATGCCGAGGATGGGTACCCGGTCGTTCATCGCCCGCTCGTAGGCCTGGACGACGACGTCGCAGCCCTGGACGCCCATCGCACCGCCCATCACCGTGGCGTCGGAGCAGAAGGCCACCACCCGGCAGCCGTTGATGGTGCCGACCGCCGCGAGCATGCCCGAGTCGTCGTCAGGGGTGATCAGCTCGACCGATCCCTCGTCGAGCAGCGCCGCCAGGCGGAAGTTGGGGTTCCGTGGGTCCTGGTCACGGGGCAGCTTGACCTTGGCTGGTGGGGCGACTGGCGCCGTGGGTGCGGGTGCGGGTGCGGTGGTCGTCATGGCTCAGGCTCCTGTGGCGTAGGCGTTGGTGAAGGCGACCGCCACGTTGTGGCCCCCGAAGCCGAACGAGTTGTTGATGGCGGCGAGGTCACCAGCCGGGAGGTCACGGACCTTGGTCGCGATGTCCATCCGGAGATCGGCGTCCGGGTTGTCGAGGTTGATCGTCGGCGGCACCTTCCGGTGGTGCAGGGCCAGCAGCGTGGCCATGGACTCCAGTGCGCCGGCGCCGCCGAGCAGGTGACCGGTCATCGACTTGGTCGAGGAGATGGCCACCTTGCGTGCGTGCTCCCCGAAGCAGGTCTTGATGGCCAGCGTCTCGAGCTTGTCGTTGTACGGCGTCGACGTGCCGTGCGCGTTCACATAGTCGACCTGCTCCGGACGAATGCCGGCCTTGCGGACGGCCATCGCCATCGCCCGGCGCGCGCCATCGCCATCCTCGGACGGCGCGGTCATGTGGTACGCATCGGCAGTCGAGCCGTAGCCGACCAGTTCGGCGTAAATCTTCGCGCCACGCGCCTTCGCAAACTCGAGTTCTTCCAGGATCACCACCCCGGCGCCCTCACCGATGATGAAGCCGTCGCGATCCTTGTCGAACGGGCGGCTCGCCCGGTCCGGTTCATCGTTGCGGGTGGACAGCGCACGCAACTGGCCGAAGCCGCCAACGCTCATCGGTGTGATGGCCGCCTCGGAGCCGCCGGCGATCATCGCCGTCGCATCGCCCCGCTTGATGATCTCGAACGACTCCCCGATGGCATGCGCCGACGCCGAACACGCGGTACAGGTCGCCAGGTTCGGGCCTTTGGCACCGAACCGGATCGAGACCTGGCCCGACGCCAGGTTGATGATCGCGGAGGGAATGAAGAACGGCGACACCTTTCGCGGCCCGCCACCGAGGAGCGCTTCGTGCTCCCGTTCAATGGTGATGAAGCCGCCGATGCCCGAACCAATGAAGACGCCGATCTCCGCGGCATTCTCCGCCGTGATCGGCAGCGCGGCATCGTCAACGGCAAATTGCGAGGCGGCGATCGCATACTGGATGAAGAGGTCCATCTTTTTGATGTCCTTCTTCTCGATCCAGTTGCGGGCCT
>JBJMIS010000016.1:0-17569 GCA_045806705.1 Friedmanniella sp. | reverse complement strand
GGCACCCGTGGCCTCGTCGCCGTTCAGGTCGAGCTTCTCGAACGCCGTGTTGCCGGCCTGGACGAGAGCGACGCCGCCGCCGGCGACGATGCCCTCCTCGACCGACGCCTTGGCGGCGCGGACGGCGTCCTCGATGCGGTGCTTGCGCTCCTTGAGCTCGACCTCGGTGGCCGCGCCGACCTTGATGACCGCAACGCCGCCGGCCAGCTTGGCCAGGCGCTCCTGCAGCTTCTCGCGGTCGTAGTCGGAGTCGGACTTCTCGATCTCGGCGCGGATCTGGTTCACCCGGCCGGCGATCTGGTCGGCGTCGCCGGCACCCTCGACGATGGTGGTCTCGTCCTTGGTGATGACGACCTTGCGCGCGGAGCCGAGCAGCTCGATGCCGGTCGACTCGAGCTTGAGACCGACCTCCTCGGACACGACCTGGCCACCGGTGAGGATGGCGATGTCGCCGAGCATGGCCTTGCGGCGGTCCCCGAAGCCGGGCGCCTTGACGGCGACGGACTTGAAGGTGCCACGGATCTTGTTGACGATCAGCGTCGCCAGGGCCTCACCATCGACGTCCTCGGCGATGATCAGCAGCGGCTTGCCGCTCTGCATGACCTTCTCGAGCACCGGCAGCAGGTCCTTGACCGACGAGATCTTGCTGTTGACGACCAGCACGTAGGCGTCGTCGAGCACCGTCTCCATGCGCTCGGTGTCGGTGACGAAGTAGTGCGAGATGTAGCCCTTGTCGAACCGCATCCCCTCCGTCAGCTCCAGCTCGAGGCCCATGGTGTTGGAGTCCTCGACGGTGATGACGCCTTCCTTGCCGACCTTGTCCATCGCCTCGGCGATGAGGTCGCCGATCTGCTCGTCGGCGGCGGAGATCGAGGCGGTCTGCGCGATCTGCTCGCGGGTCTCGACCGGCTTGGCCAGGGCGAGCAGCTGCTCGCTGACCGCCTCGGTCGCCTTCTCGATGCCCTTCTTCAGAGCCATCGGGTTGGCACCGGCTGCGACGTTGCGCAGACCCTCGCGGACGAGAGCCTGGGCCAGCACGGTGGCGGTGGTGGTGCCGTCACCCGCGACGTCGTCGGTCTTCTTGGCAACTTCCTTGACGAGCTCGGCCCCGATCTTCTCGTACGGGTCCTCCAGCTCGATCTCCTTGGCGATGCTCACCCCATCGTTGGTGATGGTGGGCGCGCCCCACTTCTTCTCGAGCACCACGTTGCGACCCTTGGGACCCAGGGTGACCTTGACGGCGTCGGCGAGGATGTTCATCCCACGCTCGAGTCCGCGACGTGCCTCGGTGTTGAACGAAATGAGTTTGGTCATGTTCTCCGCGAGTCCTCCCGCGCGCCGGCGGCGGGACCGCCGGCTAGATGGCTAGGTTGTCGGCTCCCCTCGGCGGTGCCCGCGACGGACGACCTCTGACGAGGCCTCACACGCCTGCTGAGGATGGCACTCACACGAGGAGAGTGCTAACCAATGTTTAGCACTCGGTCCAGGCGAGTGCAAACACCCCCCGGCTCAGTCGACGAGCCCGTCACCGAAGCGGAAGAGCGGGTCGGCGGTGTCGAACGGGACGTCGCTCCGGCTGGCCTCGACGGCGAGGGTCGAGGAGGGCAGGTCGAACGGCAGCCGTCCCCGCGCTCGCGCCGCTCCGGTGAGCACGTCGACGAGGGCGTCGTCCGTCGCCCCGTAGTTGACCAGCAGGGCCGCGGCGGCCCCGGCCAGCTCGGGCACCACCGCCGGCCGGTCGAGGTAGAGGTCCACGATCGTCGGCACAGTGCGACAGATGCCGAGCAGCCGGTCCCGCTCCTCGCGCGGGAACTCCAGCGAACCGGCGTGGAAGAAGGACTCGAACCGACCGGGACGGGGGTCGAAGGGCGCCTGCAGGCGGAGCACTGCCAGGTCGGCCGCCGCCGGGTCGTCGACGACGCGTCCCAGCCGCTCCGCCGCGTCGCCGGCGAAACCCTCGACATAGACGGCTCGGCCCGGCACCAGCGGCAGGGCGGCCGGACCGTCGGCGGCGGCGGTCAGCCGGGTGATGGACGCGCGTTGAGCCGCGGCGCCGGCCGCGACGAAGTCGGCCCGGCCGATCGTCGCGAGCGCGTGCGCGAGGTCCAGCGGGTCGGCGTCGAACAGTCCCAGCACGAACTTCTCCCGCAGCAGCCGCCGGACGGAGACGTCGACCCGCTGCTCGGAAACGGCGCCGCTGCGGACGAGCTGGACGACGAGCTCGGGGCAGCTTTCGCCGCCGAACTGGTCCACCCCGGCGTCCAGGGCCCGCTGCACCCGCTCGCCGGGGCTCAGCGTCTCCACTCCCCAGGCCCGCGCCGGCATCGGCTCACCGGCGAAGGTGGAGTCGGTGATCAGCCCCCAGTCGGTGCAGACGATCCCGTCGAAGCCCAGCTCCGATCGCAGCAGACCCCCGATCACCGGCCGGTTGAAGGCGAACCCGACCTCCTCCCAGTCGGTGCCGACCGGCATCCCGTAGTACGGCATCAGCTGCGACGTCCCGGCCTCGAGCGCGGCGAGGAAGGGTCGCAGGTGGTACTCCTGCTGACCGCCCGGGTAGACCTGCTCCCGGCCGTAGGCGAAGTGCGGGTCCTCACCGTCGAGCTGGGGACCGCCGCCCGGGAAGTGCTTCGTCATCGTCGCGACCGACTCCGGCCCGAGCCGCTCACCCTGGAAGCCGCGGATGTAGCCGCGGACCAGGGCGGAGGTGAGCTCGGCGTCCTCGCCGAACGTCATGCCGATCCGGGCCCAGCGGGGCTCGGTCGCGAGGTCGATCTGCGGGTGCAGCGCTACCCGGAAGCCGGCCGCGAGGTACTCCTGCCGGGCGACGTCGGCGAACCGCTGCACGAGGTCCGGGTCCCGCAGTGCGGCGAAGCCGAGCGACTCCGGCCAGGCCGAGAAGGCACCGGCGCGGGCCGCCGTCCCCGGGTTGTTGCTGAACGCGTGCCGGGGGTCGGTGGACAGGCTGACCGGGATGCCGAGCCCGGTGCCGGCGGCGAGCTCCTGCAGCCGGTTGTACCAGGCCACCAGCTCGGGGACGCTGTTCGGTGCACCCAGCAGGTTGAAGTGGTTCATCCGCAGGCCGGTGATGGCGTCGACGGTCGCGGGGCGACGGATCAGATTGTCCGCGCCGACCAGGCTGCCGTCCGGCCCGATCACCACCATGTCGTGGAACATCAGCCCGGCCTTGTCCGCCAGGCTCATCCGCTGCAGCAGGTCCTCGACCCGCTGCTCCACCGGCAGCTGGGGGTCCTGGTACGGAGCGGTGACGGGTTCGCGGTTCAGGTCAGACATGGCGCTCCTCGCTCTGCTGGACAGGCGCCGGGAATGTGCAGCCTCCCACAGAGGTTGCCGCTGCCATGGTGGAGACCAGCACCCAGCAGCCGATCAGCCGCGCCGACGTCGGGCTGAGGTCCGAGCGCGGACCGATCCTGCTGGCGGTGATGCTCAGCGTCGGGCTGGTCGCGATCGACTCGACGATCCTCGCCACCGCCGTCCCGGCGATCGTCGACGACCTCGGCGGCTTCGCCCAGTTCCCGTGGCTGTTCTCGATCTACCTGCTGGCCCAGGCGGTCTGCGTGCCGATCTTCGCCAAGCTGACCGACCTCGTCGGCCGCAAGCCGGTGATGCTGGCCGGCGTCGGGTTGTTCGTCCTCGGCTCGGTCCTCTGCGGCCTGGCCTGGAGCATGCCGGCGCTGATTCTCTTCCGTGCCGTCCAGGGCTTCGGGGCCGGCGCGGTGCAGCCGACGGCGATGACCATCATCGGCGACATCTACTCCGTCGCGGAGCGCGCCAAGGTGCAGGGGTACGTGGCGAGCGTCTGGGCGATCTCCTCGGTGGTTGGGCCCACACTCGGCGGGGTCTTCGTGGACTTCCTCGACTGGCGCTTCATCTTCTTCGTCAACGTCCCGCTGGGTGCGGTCGCCGCCTGGGTGCTCGCCCGGCGGTTCCACGAGGACGTGACCCGCGAGCGCCACCGCGTGGACTATCTCGGGGCCACCCTGCTGGCCGTCGGGACCTCGCTGCTGGTGCTCGGGCTGCTCGAGGGCGGGGTGCTGTGGCCGTGGCTGTCCGCCCGGAGCGTTGGGGTGCTCACCCTGGGCCTGGCGGCGGTGGTCGCGTTCGCTCTGGTGGAGCGCCGGGCCGCCGAGCCGATCATCCCCCCGTGGGTCCTGCGCAGCCGGCTGCTGAACACCACCAACCTCGCCAGTCTGTCGGTGGGGGTGATGCTGATCGGGCTGACCTCCTACATCCCGCTCTACGTCCAGGGTGTCCTCGGTCAGAACGCCCTCGTTGCCGGTTTCGCGCTGGCCGCGCTGACCCTGGGCTGGCCCATCTCGGCCTCGTTGGCGGGCCGGATCTACCTGCGCATCGGGTTCCGCCGCACCGCCCTGGTCGGCGCCGGGGTGCTGCTGCTCGGCGCCGCGCTGCTGCTGCTGCTCTCCCCGGACAGCTCGGTCTGGCAGGTCGGCGCCACCTGCTTCGTGATCGGGCTCGGCATGGGCCTGGTTGCCAGCCCCACCCTGATCGCCGGTCAGTCGGCGGTGGAGTGGAACGTCCGTGGCGTGGTCACCGGCACCAACATGTTCGCCCGGTCGATGGGCAGCGCGCTCGGTGTCGCGGTGTTCGGAGCCCTCGCCAACGCCTCGCTGGCCGGCGCCGGCGGCGGGAAGGTGTCCACCACCGCAGCGGGCATCCCCGCCCCAGCCCTGGACTCGGCGCTGCACACCGTCTTCGTGGGATCGGCGGCCGTCGCCGTCGTCCTCCTCGTCGCCGTCGCCCTGATGCCCCGGACCCCGGTTCCCAGCCGGTCCTGAGGTTCGCGCCGGGCGTTTCTCCGCGGGTTCGGCGGGTAGGGGTCGGGTATGAAGCTGGATCGACTTTCTGACCTGTACGCCGACCCCGGCCCCTTCGCCAGCGCCTACGTGGAGGTGAGCCGCGCCCAGGAGGACGGGGACCGGCTCGCGGAGCTGCAGGCGCGGTCCGCGCGCGACGAGCTGGTCGCCCAGGGCGCCCCCGAGGCCCTGGCACAGCAGGTCGCCGACGCGCTGGCCGCGAGCACCCACGAGGGTGGCACGGTCAGCCGCTGCGTCGTGGCGACCGAGCGCGGCATCCTGCTCGACGAGCTGACCCACCGGCACGTGCCGCAGCCCGTGGTGGCCTACGACGTGCTGCCGGAGCTGAGCGCTTGGCTGGCGGACGAATCCCTGCTGGTCCCGCACATCCTCGTCGTCGTCGACCACCGCGGCGGCAGCGTGACGACCTTCGCGTCGGACGTCACCCGGGCGGACCAGGAGGCGGACGTCACCAACGTCTCGCCGAACGAGCACAAGTTCCACGGCGGCGGCTGGGGGCATCTCCGCTACCAGCACAACACCGAGAACATCTGGTACCACAACCAGGAGGAGGTCGCCACCGAGCTCCGTCAGCAGCTCCGGGAGGGCCCCGACCTGGTCGTCCTCGCCGGCGACCCGCAGGCCCGTCCGAAGCTGCTGGAGGCGCTGGGGGACGGTTCGGCCACGGTGCTGCAGCTGGAGCACGGCAGCCGCTCCGCCGACGGCGGCGACGAGGCACTGCAGGCTGAGCTGCTGGAGGCGCTCCGCGGCGAGGTGGTGGCACGGTCGCTGGCCGAGCTGCACGAGCTGCGCGACCGGCTGGGGCAGGGCTCCCGGGTCGCGACGGGCGTGGGCGACGTCGTCTCCGCCCTGATCCGGGGCCAGGTGGACCGGCTCTATCTCGACCCGGCGGCCGCGGCCGAGTTCGACCTCAGCATCGACGACTATCCGGGCCTGAGCCTGGGGGCCGTCCCCTCGACGGGTGAGCTGCGGGCTGACCGGGTGCTCATCGCGGCGGCCTGTCTCACCGACGCCGACCTGGTGGTCGCGCACACCAGCCGGCTGGTCGGCACTCCCGCCGCAGCCGTGCTGCGCTGGGACCAGCCGGCCGAGGGCGACCGCCCCTGAGCGCGGCTCAGCCGGCCCCGAGCTCCTGGGCAGGGGGCGGGGCGAACTCGGCGACCAGCGGGACGACGTCGGCGATCGAGTCCAGCACCCGGGTCGGCCGGTACGGGTAGCGGCCGATGTCCTCCCGCCGGGTGGAGCCGGTCAGCACGAGGACGGTCCGCAGGCCCGCTTCGATGCCGGCGATCACGTCGGTGTCCATCCGGTCCCCGACCATCACCGTGGTCTCGGAGTGGGCCTCGACGGCGTTGAGGGCCGAGCGCATCATCAACGGGTTCGGCTTCCCGACGAAGTAGGGCTGGGTGCCGGTGGCCCGGGTGATCAACGCAGCCACCGACCCGGTCGCGGGCAGCGACCCCTCCGGTGAGGGCCCGGTGGCGTCCGGGTTGGTGGCGATGAAGCGGGCCCCCCGTTCGATCAGCCGGATCGCCTTGGTGATCGCCTCGAACGAGTAGGTCCGCGTCTCCCCCAGCACCACGTAGTCGGGGTTGCGGTCGGTCAGCACGAAGCCGACGTCGTGCAGCGCGGACGTCATGCCCGCCTCACCGATCACGTAGGCAGCCCCGCCCGCGGTCTGGTCGGCGAGGAACTGGGCGGTGGCCAGCGCTGAGGTCCAGATGGAGGCCTCGGGAACGTCGATGCCGCTGGCCAGCAGCCGCGCCCGCAGGTCCCGGGCGGTGAAGATCGAGTTGTTGGTCAGCACGAGGAACGGCCGCCGGTGTTCCTGCAGCGCCGCCACGAACTCCGCCCCGCCCGGTAACGCCTGCTCCTCGTGCACCAGCACGCCGTCCATGTCCGTCAGCCAGCAGGACACCGGTTTGGTCTCGGTCACCCGCCCAGGCTGTCAGCACCCCCGTCCACCGTCGCACCGACCCTGCAAGCGGGCAGCCGCCTTGACGCCGCTGCTTAGGCTGGGTCCGATGAGACTCCTCAGGGTGGCCGGCTCGGTGCTGGCCGCGGGCCTGGCCCTCGCCGGCTGTGGTGACGCGGCCGCCTCCGGTCCTGCCCCGACCCCGGGCCCGTCGGCTTCCGCGGTGACTTCGGCAGCAGCCCCCGCGGGGCCGCTGATCTCCGGCGTCGCCGCGAGTGCAGGCAGTGACGGCCTGACTGTGCGCTACACCGACAGCGAGGGCCTGCCTCGGACCCTGCGGGTGGAGGACTTCCCCCGCTGACCGGTCTGCTCCCCCGCCCGCCTGCTGCTGCCAGGATTCCGGGGTGAGTGGCGACCTGTTCGGGCCGCCGGTGATGGTGGTGCTGGCGGGCGCCTCGGGGTCGGGAAAGTCGACGTGGGCGGCCTCCCGTTTCCGGGCTGCCGAGATCGTCTCCTCTGACGGGCTGCGCGCCGTTGTCGGGACCGGGCCGGGCGACCTGGAGGCCTCGGTCGAGGCGTTCGCCCTGCTGGACCAGATCCTCGCCGCGCGCCTGCGCCGCGGCCTGACCACCGTTGTGGACACCCTTGGCCTGGACCCCGACCGGCGGGCCCGCTACCTCCAGTCCGCACGGGCAGCAGGGCTGCCGGCGGTCCTGGTGCTGTTCGACACCGACCCCGCCCTCTGCCGGGTGCGGAACCGGGAGCGCGACCGGCCCGTGCCGGCCCCCGCCCTGACCGACCAGCTCCGCCGACTCCGGTCGCTGCTCCGCAGCGCGCCGGACGAGGGCTGGGACCTCGTCCGGGTTGAGCGCCAGTCCGGTCCGCCCGCCGAGCCGGCGCCACCCATCCCGGTACCGCCGACCCCGCCGGCGCCACGGCGCCGATCGGGTCCGCGGGTGATGCTCCAGCTCTCCCGCTTCCCGTGGGGTAGCGACCCGACCGGGTGGCTCGGGGACGTGGCCCGCGCTGCAGACCAGCTGGGTTTCGCCGGACTGGCCCTGATGGACCACCTGATCCAGATCCCCCAGGTGGACCGGGCCTGGGAGCCGATCGTCGAGCCCTGGGTGAGTCTGGGGTGGCTGGCCGCGCTGGACACCGACCTGGAGCTCGGCACCCTGGTCAGCCCGGCGAGCTTCCGGGCACCGGGGATCCTGGCCAAGATGGTCGCGACCCTGGACGTGCTCAGCCGCGGCCGCGCTTTCTGCGGTCTGGGGGCGGGGTGGTGGCAGCGCGAGCACCAGGCCTACGGCCTGGACTTCCTCGGCACCGGGCAACGCCTGGACCAGCTGCAGGCCTGCATCGAGACGCTCCGAGCGCTGTGGGCGCCCGGCACGAAGGCCTACCAGGGCCGGTACGTTCACCTGCCCGAGACCACCTGCTATCCCCGCCCGCTGCACGAGATCCCGATCATCGTCGGCGGGTCCGGGGAGCGGCGGACACTGCGGATCGTGGCCGAGCAGGCCGACGGCTGCAACCTCCCCTCCGCCGAGCCGGAGCTGCAGCGGTTGATCGGCGTGCTCCGCCGACACTGCGACGAGGTGGGTCGCGACCCCGAACAGGTCGCCGTCACGGTGCTGGACGTCCCGGTGATCGGCACTGACGCCGACGACGTGGCCGCCCGGGTGGAGCGGCGCCGCGGCCGCACCCCGGCCCCCGTCTTCGCCGCCCGCAGCCATGCGGGGACGGCAGCGGAGCAGGCCGAGCGCTTCCGGCGACTCGCGGGCCTCGGCGTCGACACGGTCTTCCTGGCGCTGCCGGACCTGCGCGACGCCGACGACCTCGGCCGGTGCGCACCGCTGCTCGACGCGCTCCGCTGAGGGTCGCCCACGGGACCCTGATGTTCCACCTCCGGACTCGGTCGGAGCAGGCCCTGCCGAGAGCGGCATACTGCTGTGGTGGCTGAGAACCCGACGTCTGACCAAGCACCTGCCAGCGAGCAGCCGACGATCATCATCCTGTACGGCGGGACCGGCGACCTGGCCAAGCGGCTGGTGCTGCCGGCCTTCTGGGAGCTCTACTCCCGGGACCTGCTGCCCAAGCGCTGGAAGCTGGTGGGGAACGGCCGAGGCGACGTCTCCCACCTGGACTTCCGCCAGCACATCCATGACGCCCTCTCCGAGTTCGCCAGTACCCCCGACCCGAAGCTTTGGGAGGACTTCGCCGACAACGTCCTGTTCGCCGGGGGCGGCTTCCGCCATGACAACCCCGGCACGCTGCTGGACGTGATCGGCGAGGCGGAGCAGGACCTGGGCGAGGACCGCACGATCATCCACTACCTCGCGATCCCGCCGTCGGCGTTCGAAGCGACCACCCGGGCCATCAAGGAGCACAACCTGGCGCCCGGCTCCAAGGCCGTCTACGAGAAGCCGTTCGGGACCTCCCTGGACAGCTTCCACGAGCTCGACGCCCTGGTGCACTCGGTGTTCGAGGAGGAGCAGGTGTACCGGATCGACCACTTCCTCGGGAAGGAGGCGACCCAGAACCTGCACCTCGTCCGCTTCAGCAACCGGCTGTTCAACGACACGTGGAGCAAGGACCACCTGTCGCAGGTGCAGATCGACGTCCCCGAGACCCTCGACATCGCCGACCGTGCCGGCTTCTACGACGAGACCGGCGCCGCCCTGGACATGCTGGTCACCCACCTCTTCCAGGTGGCCGCCCAGGTGGCGATGGAGCCGCCGGCGAGCCTCACCGCGCAGGACCTGCAGGACGCCCGAGAGTCGGTCATCGCGGCGTTCCGCCCGCTCGACCCGTCCGAGGTCGTCCTCGGCCAGTACCGCAGCTATCGGAAGACGGAGGGGATCCCGGAGGACTCCGACACCGACACCTTCGTCGCCGCGCGGCTGTGGATCGACACCGACCGCTGGCAGGGCGTCCCGTTCCTGCTCCGGACCGGCAAGATGCTGGCGCAGAGCGCCCAACGGGTCAGCCTGATCTTCAAGCCCACCGACGGTCCGGTGCACGCCCACGGCGCGACCACCAACGCGCTGATCTTCGACCTCAAGGGCAACGGCGCCATCGAGATCCAGATGACCGTCAAGAAGCCCGGTCCGGAGCCGCTGCCGGCGGAGAGCTGCAGCAGGCTGCACCTGGAGAACGTGTCGGCCGGCTCGATGACCGCCTACACCTCGCTGATCTACGACGTGTTCGCCGGCGACCGGTCGCTGTTCACCAGCTCGGCCGGTCTGGAGGCCGCCTTCAAGGCGTTCGCCCCGCTGCTGGGCGAGACCCGACCGCCGGTGCAGATCTACGAGGACGGCAGCTGGGGACCCGAGGCCGCGGACGAGCTGACCGACCACGTCGGCTGGCTGCTCTCCAGCTGACCTGAGTCCCGTCCGGGGGCGGCCTTCCGGCGCCCGTCGCGGCTGCCGGACGGGCCGGGTCACGGCAGCTGGTGCAGCGCCAACGGCAGCACCGACGTGGCCCCCACCTCGGCTAGCAGGGAACCGGCCACGGTGAGGGTCCAGCGGCTGCGGATGCGGTCGTCGACCAGCAGCACCGGGCCGTCGAAGCTGACGCCCGGCTGCAGGGTCATGGTTCGCAGAAGGTCGGCAGCCCGGGTGGAGGAGGACGTGTCGGCCCGGGGCGGCGGGCCGCTGACCGCGAGTGCCTCGACCAGCGGTAGCCGCCCGACCTCGGCCAGGTGCTGCGCCACGGAGCTGACCAGCCGGGGATAGCTGCGCGACGGCATGGGAACGACGGCGACCGGTCGCTGCCAGCTGCTGGACCAGCGCTTCAGCACGTCGACCATCGCCGTCAGCACCTCCGGTGGAGCCGCTTCGTCCCGTTGCCAGAGCCGGTCCAGCTCCTCGGTCCAGGCGGGATCGTCGGCGAAGGCCAGGGCGCGGCCCGGGACCAGGAACCCGATCCGCCCCTTACGTCCCGGCAAGCCGCTCGCCCACAGCTTGCGAGGCTCGACGACCACGTCCTGACCCCGGAAGAAGCGCGCCGCCGCCTCCACGACCTCCCGGCTCGGCCGCTCCCCCGGCTCGGGTAGCTGGCCCGTGCAGACCGAGCAGCGGCCGCAGGCCTGCGGCTCGGGGTCGTCGAGGGCCTGCTGGAGAAACTGCATCAGGCAGCCCTCGCCGTGGGCGAAGGAGCGCATCAGGTCCGCCTCGGCCGCACGCACCGCGCGAAGCGCCGCCCACTTGGCCTCGTCGAAGTACCAGGGCTGGCCGGTTGCCACCCAGCCGCTCGAGCGGCGGCTGACCGCGTCGTCCACGGCCAGGATCTTCAGCGTGCTCTCCAGCCGACCGCGGCGGATCCCGGTCGCCGCCTCCAGGGCCGGCACGCTCTGGGGCTCATCGCCGAGCGCGTCGAGGATCCGTTCCACCTGGTGCTCGTCCGGTATTCCGGCGGTTGCGAAGTACTCCCAGATCCGCTCGTCGGCCTCCGCCGGGACGAGCACGGCCCGCGCGTCCTCCAGGGCCCGGCCCGCGCGGCCGACCTGCTGGTAGTAGGCAACCGGTGACCCGGGGGACCCGAGGTGGATGCAGAACGCGAGATCCGGCTTGTCGTAGCCCATGCCGAGGGCCGAGGTGGCGACCAGTGCCTTCACCTGGTTGTCGCGGAGCCGGTCCTCCAGCTCCTCCCGGTTCGGGGTCTGACCCGAGTAAGCCGCCACGTCCAGCCCCTGGCTGCGGAGGAAAGCCGTGACCCGCTCCGTCTCGGCCACCGTCAGCGCGTAGACGATGCCGGAGCCCGGCATCGACTGCAGCGCCTCGGCCACCCAGGCGTACCGCTCCAGCACCGTGAGCTGCGGGACGACGGCCAGCCGGAGGGACGCCCTGGCGAGGGAACCGCGCAGGGTCACCGTCTCGTCCCCCAGCTGCGCCGCCACATCGCTGGTGACCCGCTCGTTCGCGGTGGCGGTGGTGGCCAGCACGGGGGTGCCGGGAGCGAGCGAGAGCAACGTCCGGGTGAGCCGCTGGTAGTCCGGCCGGAAGTCGAAGCCCCAGTCCGAGACGCAATGCGCCTCGTCGATGACCAGCAGTCCGCAGGAGCTGAGCAGGCCGGGCAGCTGAGCCGCGAAGGACGGGTTGGCCAGCCGTTCGGGTGAGATCAGCAGGACATCGAGCCCGCCCTCCCGCATGGCTGCGAGCACGGCCCCCCACTCCTCCACGTTCGTGGAGTTGACCGTCGCCGCGCGCAGCCCGGCCCGCTCGGCGGCAGCGATCTGGTCCCGCATCAGCGCCAGCAGCGGCGAGACGACCAGGGTCGGCCCCGCGCCGCGCTCGCGCAGCGCCGCCGTCGCAGCCCAGTACACCGCCGACTTGCCCCAGCCCGTGGCCTGCACCACCAGGACCCGCCGGCGCCGGTCGACCAGCTCCACGACCGCGGTCAGCTGGTCTTCCCGTGGCACCGCAAGGGGTCCCGCCATCGTGGTGATGACACGGTGGAGGACGTCAGCGGTTGGGGTGACCGAGGGTGACTGCGTCATGCCCGTCATCCTGCCCTGCGGCACTGACGAGAGCGGCCGAGCGCCGCCGCCTGTGGACGGCGGAAAACCGAGCGGCAGCCCTGTGGACGGCGGAGGATCAGCCGCCGGCTACGGCGGGGATGATCGAAACCTTGGCGCCGTCGGGCACCGGGGCGTCGAGCCCACCGGCGAAACGCACGTCCTCGTCACCCACGTAGACGTTGACGAACCGGCGGAGCTGGCCGGCGTCGTCGAGGATCCGGCCACGGATGCCGCTGTGGTTGCTC
This sequence comes from Friedmanniella sp., assembly GCA_045806705.1. Taxonomy (GTDB): domain Bacteria; phylum Actinomycetota; class Actinomycetes; order Propionibacteriales; family Propionibacteriaceae; genus Microlunatus. Next base: position 5,032 of record JBJMIS010000016.1, on the reverse strand, counting down.
TCCAGCGACTCCAGCAGCTCGGCGAGGGTGCCGCCGTCAGCGCTCACCTCGCCTGCTCCTGCTGTGTAGTTGCGCAGGATCGTCGGGATGCGGACGGTGGCGCTCATCGCTGGTACTCCTTCCAGAAGTCGGTGAAGGCCTCGTAGCGAGGCGGGATGGTGGTCTTCGGGCCGACCTTGCCGCTGACGGCATCGAGGGTCTTCAGCCCGTCGCCGGAGTTGATGACCACGGTCTCGGCGTCGGGGTCGAGCACGCCGTCGGCGATCAGCTTGGCGGTGACTCCCACCGTGACCCCACCCGCCGTCTCGGCGAAGACGCCCTCGGTGCGGGCCAACCGCTGGATGTTGGCGACGACCGTGTCGTCGTCGACGTCAGCGATCAGGCCCCCTGTGCGCCGCACGACGTCCAGCACGTAGGGACCGTCGGCCGGGTTGCCGATGGCGAGGGATTTCGCGATCGTGTTCGGCCGCACCGGGGCGACGAAGTCCTGACCCGCGCGGTAGGCCTGGGAGATGGGCGAGCAGCCGGTGGCCTGCGCGCCGTAGATCGTGACCGGCTTCTCCTCGACAAGGCCGAGCTTGACCAGCTCGGCGAAGCCCTTGTCGATCTTGGTGAGCTGGGAGCCCGAGGCGACCGGGATGACGACCTGGTCCGGCAGCCGCCAGCCGAGCTGCTCGGCGATCTCGTAGGCCAGCGTCTTGGAGCCCTCCGCGTAGTAGGGACGGACGTTCACGTTGACGAACGCCCAGCCCTCCTCCTCGGCGGCGATCTCGCTGGCGAGCTTGTTGACGTCGTCGTAGGTGCCTTCCACCGCGACCAGGGTCGTGTCGTAGACGGCGGAGGCGATGATCTTCTGCTGCTCGAGGTTCTCCGGCACGAAGACGACCGACCTGATCCCGGCCCGGGCGGCGGCGGCGGCCACGGCGTTGGCCAGGTTGCCGGTGGAGGGGCAGGCCAGCACCTGCAGACCCAGCTCCCGGGCCGCGGAGAGGGCGACGGCCACCACCCGGTCCTTGAACGAGTGCGTCGGGTTGCCGGAGTCGTCCTTGACCCACAGCTGTCGAAGGCCGAGGTCAGTGGCGAGGTTGTGGGCGTCGAGGAGCCGGGTGTAGCCGGGGTCGGTGGACCGGAAGCTGGCGATGTCGGCGGGCACGGGCAGCAGGGGCGCGTAGCGCCAGATGCTCTTCGGCCCCGCCTCGATCTGCTCGCGGGTGATGGCCGGGAAGTCGTAGCCGACCTCCAACGGGCCGAAGCACTCCATGCAGGCGTAGAACGGGCCGAGCTGGGTCTTCTCGCCACAGGCGCGACAGACCAGGTGGGTGGCGTTGCCGAAGGCGCCGGCCCGGACGCCGACAGGAGCGGGCACCCCGTTCGTCGCGGCGGCGGAGGTGGCGAGCGCAGTCATGACACTGTCCTTCTTCATCTGTCCTGGTCGACGTTCGACCACGGCGGAGTTGGCACCGTTCCTGGTCCGTCAGGCGGTTGCCGGGGAGTCAAAGGGCCGGTCCCTCATCCCCTCTGGATGAACCCGCTCAGCCTAACGGGGCGGGAGTGCTCCTCCCACACGCCGGTCCAGATGATGGGAGCGCCGTCCGCCATTTGGGATCTGCCGCGGGGCTACCGTATCGCCATGACGGAAAGACCGGGACGACGTCTGGCCGGTCGGCACCAGCTCCGCCGACTCGGCAACCTCGTCAACCTCAGCACTCCGCTGGGCCTGGGGGTCGCGATGATCGGTGGGGCCACCGTCCGCCCCGGCCCCCGCGGCCTGCTGCTGGGCGAGGGCTACCGCCTGCCGTTCCCGGTGGCCGCCGCCTTCACCGTGGGCAACGTCCTGCTCAGTCCGGGCCGCTGGGACGAGCTGGAGCGCCGCCGTCCGGGGCTGCTTGCCCATGAGGAGGCGCACGCCTGGCAGTGGTTCTGGTGCGGAGGGCTGCCGTTCCTGCCTGCCTACGGGATCTGCCTGGTCTGGTCGCTGGTCCGCACCGGAGACCTGGCCGCGGCGAATGTCTTCGAGCGGCGCGCGGGGCTGGCCTTGGGCGGCTACCGCGAGGTGCCACCTCGACGGGTCCTCGCCGGGCTGGTCGGTCGCCGACGACCGCGGCCCGATGCCCCTCGACCCTAGGAGTCGATGGTCAGATCGATGCCCAGCCGCTTGGCCGACCGGTTGCGCTGCCGGGTGGACCGCAGCCGACGCAGCCGCTTGACCAGCAGCGGGTCCTGCGCGAGGGCCTCGGGCTTGTCGATCAGGGCGTTCAGCACCTGGTAGTACCGGGTGGCCGACATCTGGAACTTGTCCCGGATGGCCTGCTCCTTCGCGCCGGCGAACTTCCACCACTGCCGCTCGAAGGCGAGGATCTCGGCATCCCGGGCGCTCAGCTCACCGAAAGGCTCGTTGCTCTCGACGGCTGGGTTCGAGGCGCTGACCATGCGGCCCATCGTAAGCAGAAATAACAGCCATGTCATTCCGTTGCCGGGCGCGTCCCACCCCCAACGCCGACATCTGTCGGCGCCATGGGTGACCATATTGCCGTGACGAACACCGACGCCCCCCGCACCGGTTGGGGCATCCTCAGCACCGGTCACATCGCTTCCGTCCTGGCCAAGGATCTGGCTCTGCTGCCCGAGGAGGCACGGCTGGTCGCGGTCGGCTCCCGGAGCGCGGACAAGGCGGCTGCCTTCGCGTCCGAGTACGGCTTCGAACGCAGCCACGGCTCCTACGAGGACCTGGCCGCCGACCCGGACGTCGACGTCGTCTACATCGCCTCACCGCACAACGACCACTTCCCCTCCGCCAAGCTCTGCCTGGAGGCCGGCAAGTCGGTCCTGGTCGAGAAGCCCCTCACCGTCAGCCCCGAGCTGAGCGAGGAGCTGGTCGCGCTCGCCCGGGACCGCGGGCTGTTCCTGATGGAGGCGATGTGGACCAGGACCCAGCCGCTGATCCGGCACCTCGCCGAGCTGGTGGCGTCCGGAGAGCTGGGCGAGGTCCGCCACGTCGACGCCCAGTTCGGGTTCGCGTTCGACGGTCCGGTCACCCACCGGCTGCTGGACCCCGGGCAGGCGGGCGGCGCCATCCTGGACGCCGGGGTCTACCCCGTCCATGCGGTCGACCTGATCCTGGGTGAGCCGGCGGGCTTGGTGGGCTACGGAACCCATGCCTCCACGGGCGTGGACGACCACGCCGCCGCGCTGCTCACCTATCCGGCGAGCGACGAACGAGGTACCGCCACGGCCGCGGTGCTCTGCACCCTGAACGCCCAGCTCCCGACCCGGCTCGCCGTCTACTGCACCAAGGGGCGCGTGATGGTGGACAAGTTCTTCATCCGGCCGGAGAAGGTCACGGTGTATCGGGACGGCAGCGACGAACCTGAGGAGCTGGTCACGTCGTGGCCCGGGGGCGGCTACACCTTCGAGGCCCAGGAGGTGATGCGGTGCCTGCGGACCGGCGAGCAGGAGTCGCCGCTGGTGCCCTGGAGCGCGACACTGGCCGTCGCACGGACGCTCGCGCGGTGGCAGACCGCCGTCGACAGTGCCGCAACCAAGGAGGCCTGAGCCGTGGTCGAACGGCTGGTCGGCACCATCCAGCCCTACGCCTGGGGCTCGACGACATTCATTCCCGAGCTGCTCGGGGAGGAGCCGACGGGCGAGCCGCAGGCCGAGCTCTGGCTGGGAGCGCACTCGTCGGCCTCGGCGACGGTGGGGGGCCGTCGGCTGGACGCCCTGATCGCGGAGGACCCCGAGGCCGTGGTGGGTGGGCCCACCGTCGAGGCGTTCGGGACCGGACTGCCCTTCCTGCTGAAGGTCCTGGCGGCCGCGAAGCCGTTGTCGCTGCAGGCGCACCCCTCGCGTCAGCAGGCCGAGGCGGGCTTTGCCCGGGAGCAGAAGGCCGGCATCCCGCTGGACGCCGGGCACCGGCTCTACAAGGACGACTGGCCGAAGCCCGAGATGCTGTGTGCGCTGGTGGACAGCGAGGCCCTCTGCGGCTTCCGCGATCCGGTCGAGAGCTACCGGTTCTTCCAACGGTTGGGCGTGGCAGCGGCTCTGGATCTCGTGGCTCCCCTGAGCCAGGAAGACCGACCGCCGGAGGAGCGGGTGGCCACGGTCTTCGAGCGGCTGCTGCGGCTGTCCGGCGACGAGCGTTCCGTCGTGACCGCCGTCACTGCCGCCGCCGCCGGGGCCCGCTCGGACGGGGCGTTCGGCCTTTTCGCGCGCACGGCTCGGGAGCTGGGCGAGCACTACAACGACGACCCGGGGATCCTCGCCGCACTGCTGATGAACCGGATCGCGCAGCGGCCGTACCAGGCCGTCTTCCTGGGCGCCGGGAACCTGCACGCCTACCTGAACGGCGCCGGCGTCGAGATCATGGCGAACTCCGACAATGTGATGCGAGGAGGTTTGACGCCCAAGCACGTGGACGCCGACGAGCTGCTGGCGATCCTCGACTTCACCCCCGGCCAGCCCGACCTCGTGGAGCCGGTCGAGGAGGTCCCGGGCTGTTGGCGCTACCCCACCCCGGCCCCCGAGTTCGCGCTCTGGCGGGTCGAGCCTGGTGATGCGCCGATCGAGCTCCCGGTGCCCGAGCTGGCACGGGTCCTCCTGGTGACCGAAGGCGCTGTCACCATCCAGGGGGACGGGGAGCTGGGCCTGAAACGCGGAGAGGCCGCCTTCGTCCGGGCCGGGGAGAAGGTGGCGGTGACGGGCTCCGGAACGCTCTTCGTCGCGGGACCTGGTCTGGACCTCGCCGCTCGCGCTTAGGTGCCGGTGCCGGGGATTCGGTACTCTGGCCCGGCACTGCTGGCGTGGCGCAATTGGTAGCGCACCTGTCTTGTAAACAGGCGGTTGTCGGTTCGAGTCCGACCGTCAGCTCCACTCTTTCCCCTTGTCAGGCTCCGTTTCGGGCTCGGCTCGATCACGTCCTAGAACGGGGTGACAGCAACGCTCACTCCTGACCTCCGAGTGCACGGTCGATTGCGTCCGCCGCCTCGTGGAGCGCTCACGCATGGTTTTGTCCGCCGCCGCGCCGTTCGGTCCT
>JBJMIS010000015.1:0-14332 GCA_045806705.1 Friedmanniella sp. | reverse complement strand
GCGGGCGCAGCAGGCCGGCTACGCGGAGTACGCCGCGAGCTTCGACGACCAGCCCCTGGGAGGTGCCCGGTGACCGTCCTGACCATGGCGAAGGCGATCAACGCCGGCCTGCGGCGCGCTCTCGAGGCCGACGCGAAGGTGATCCTTGCTGGCGAGGACATCGGCAAGCTCGGCGGCGTCTTCCGGGTCACCGAGGGCCTGCAGAAGGACTTCGGGGAGGGTCGGGTGATCGACTCCCCGCTCGCGGAGTCGGCCATCATCGGGACCGCGGTCGGGATGGCCATGCGCGGCTACCGGCCGGTCTGCGAGATCCAGTTCGACGGCTTCGTCTACCCCGCCTTCGACCAGATCGTCAGCCAGGTCGCCAAGCTGCACTATCGGACCCGTGGCGCGCTGAAGATCCCGATGGTGATCCGGATCCCCTCGGGTGGAGGTATCGGGGCGGTCGAGCACCACAGCGAGTCGCCGGAGGCGTACTTCGCGCACACCGCCGGGCTGAAGGTCGTCACCTGCTCCAACCCGGTGGACGCCTACTGGATGATCCAGCAGGCGGTGGCCTCCGACGACCCGGTGATCTTCCTGGAGCCCAAGCGGCGCTACCACGAGAAGGCGGAGGTGGACGAGTCCGCGACCCCGCTGCCGCTGCACGCCGCCGCGGTGCTCCGTCCGGGGCGGGACGCGACGCTGCTGGCCTACGGGCCGATGGTCAAGACCTGCCTGGACGCGGCCACGGCGGCCGCCGACGAGGGTCGCGACCTCGAGGTGGTGGACCTGCGCTCGCTCTCCCCGCTGGACATGGACGTCGTCGCCACCTCCGCCCAGAAGACGGGCCGGGTGGTCGTCGTCCACGAGGCCCCGCTCAACCTGGGTCTGGGGGCGGAGCTTGCGGCCCGGGTCACCGAGCAGTGCTTCTACTCTCTCGAGGCGCCCGTGCTGCGGGTCGGTGGCTTCGACACCCCCTACCCGCCGAGCCGGGCCGAGGACAGCTATCTGCCGGACCTGGACCGCGTGCTCGACATGGTCGACCGCTCGCTGGCCTACTGAGGAGCCGCATCGTGGCCATCCGTGAGTTCCGGCTGCCCGACCCGGGCGAGGGCCTGGTCGAGGCCGACATCGTCACCTGGCGGGTCGCTGTCGGCGACACCGTGAGGATCAACGACATCCTCGTCGAGATCGAGACCAGCAAGTCCCTGGTGGAGCTGCCCAGCCCCTACGCGGGCACAGTGACAGCACTGCTCGTCAGCGAGGGTGACACCGTCGAGGTCGGCTCTCCGGTCATCGCCATCGACGACGGCACGCCGACCACCCACACGGTCCCCGCCGCGCCACCGTCGGCGGAGGCCGCGGAGGAGGAGGCGCCGCCGGTGCGGGAGCCGTTGGACGGCCTGATGGGGGATGGCTCGGGAAGCAGCCGAGTCCCGAACCTGGTGGGGTACGGACCGCGGACCGGGACCAGCAGGAGGCGCCCGCGCAAGGGGTCGGGATCGGAGCCTGCGCCGCAGCAGGCGCACGACCAGACGGCCGGCACCTTCGCCACCAACGTCCCCGTCTCCCGTCGGACCGACGACCGGCAGCCGCTGGGGGCCGCGACCCCGCCGGCACGGCCGACCGCCGATCCGCTGCCCAGGCCGGGCCCGGCGGCGCCGGAGCCGGTGCTCGCCGGCGGCGCCATCCTGGCCAAGCCGCCCGTCCGCAAGCTCGCGAAGGACCTCGGCATCGATCTCGGCACGGTCCGCGGTACCGGCCCGGGCGGGGTGATCACCCGGAACGACGTGACGGCCGCGGCCACCCCGGCTGCGGCGCCCGAAGCCCCTGTCCCCGCGGCGACCCAGCCCGCGGCTGCCGGCCGGCTGCGCGAGGACGTCCGGATCCCGATCCGCGGTGTCCGCAAGGCCACGGCCGAGGCCATGGTCCGGTCGGCGTTCACGGCCCCGCACGTGACGGAGTGGCTGACCTGTGACGTGACCGCCACCATCGAGCTGCTGGAGCGGCTCAAGGCCCGGCGGGAGTTCCGCGACGTGCGGATCTCGCCGCTGCTGCTGGTCGCGAAAGCCGTCTGCCTCGCCCTGGGCCGGACGCCGCAGCTCAACTCGTTCTGGGACGAGCCGGCGGGCGAGATCGTGCAGCTGGGGAGCGTCAACCTCGGCATCGCCGCCGCCACACCGCGCGGGCTGGTGGTGCCCAACATCAAGGGCGCCGAGGCGCTGGACCTGCTGGGGCTGGCGAGGGCGATCAACGACGTCGTGACGACTGCCCGGGAGGGCCGCACCACGCCGGCGGCGATGGCCCAGGGCAGCTTCACGATCACCAACGTGGGCACCTTCGGGGTGGACGCCGGCACGCCGATCCTGAACCCCGGCGAGTCCGGCATCCTGTGCCTGGGAGCGGTCGCGCGCCGCCCCTGGGTGGTGGGCAGCGGCGCCGACGAACGGATCGAGCCCCGCTGGGTCACCACGCTGGCGGTCTCGTTCGACCACCGGCTGGCCGACGGCGCCCAGGGCTCGACCTTCCTGGCCGACGTCGCCGGGGTGCTGGGCGACCCCGGGCTCGCGCTGCTCTACTAAGCGAGCCGGGGCCGACCTCAGCGCCGGGACGCCTGGCCCGCCGGCCTCAGGTGACCGGCTGGCCGCCGGTCACGGCGAGCATCTCGGCGGTGATGTAGCTGGACTCCTGCGAGGCGAAGAAGACGTACGCCGGCGCCACCTCCGCCGGCTGTCCGGCCCGGCCGAGGGGGGTGCTCTCCCCGTGGCTCTCCGACCGCTCGGTGGGCATCGTGGCGGGGATCAGCGGGGTCCAGATGGGTCCGGGAGCGACCGCGTTGACGCGGATGCCCTTCTCGGCCAGCTCGGTCCCCAGCGCCTTCGTGAAGTTGTGGATGCCCGCCTTGGACGTCGCGTAGTCGAGCAGCTCGGGTGAAGGCTTGACGGCCTGCACTGAGGAGGTGTTGATGATCGTCGACCCCGGTTGCAGGTGCGGCAGGGCCGCCTTCGTCAGCCAGAACATGGCGTACAGGTTGGTCTTCATCACCCGGTCGAACTGCTCGGTGCTGATGTCGGCGATGCCACCCATCTGGGCCATCTGGTAGGCCGCGTTGTTGACCAGGATGTCGATGCCGCCGAGCTCGGCCACGGCCGTGTCGACGATCTGCTGGCAGGTGGCCTCCTCCCGGATGTCGCCGGGGACCTTGACGATCTTGCGGCCCGCCTCCTCGACCAGCCGGGCGGTCTCCGCCGCGTCCGCCTCCTCCTCCTCGAGGTAGCTGATCAGCACGTCGGCGCCCTCACGGGCGAAGGCCAGCGCGACCGCCCTGCCGATGCCGGAGTCACCGCCGGTGATGATGGCGCGCTTGCCCGTCAGCCGGTCACTGCCGCGGTAGGTCTCCTCGCCGTGGTCCGGCTGGTCCTGCATCTGCTGGCTGAGTCCGGGGTGCGCCTGCTGCTCGTCGGTGTTCTCGGGCTGGTCGTACTGCTCGGTGGGGTCGGTTGTCTGCGTCTGGTCGGCCATGAGCGCCCAGATACCCGCCGGTCCCGACACCAACCGTGCGGAGCCGAGGGTCTGCCGGTGCACCAGGGGTGGGGTGCATAGTGTCGCTTAGCCGCCGACCGATCCTCGAGCCGCCGCACGGACACGAGAACGGCCGCCCCGGCGTCTTCCCGGCTGGACGATCGCGGTGGGTGAGGAGCCCCCCGACCAAGGAGATCTCATGAAGAGGGGGCAGTCGGCATGACAAGGCTCGACACGAACTGGTTCGACTACGGGATCCTGGGCATCTACTTCGCCCTGGTGGTGACCATCGGCGTGCTGGCCAGGCGCGCGATCGCGACGAGCGAGGACTTCCTCCTGTCGGGTCGCTCGCTGCCGGCGTGGGTCACCGGTCTGGCTTTCATCTCCGCCAACCTCGGGGCCATCGAGATCCTCGGCATGGCCGCCAACGGGGCCCAGTACGGCATCTCGACCGTGCACTTCTACTGGATCGGCGCGGTCCCGGCGATGGTGTTCCTCGGCCTGGTGATGATGCCCTTCTACTACGGCTCTCGCGTCCGCAGCGTCCCGGAGTGGTTGCGGCGTCGCTACAACAAGCCCACGCACCTGTGGAACGCGCTCAGCTTTGCCGCCGCCAGCGTGCTGACCGCGGGGGTCAACCTGTACGCCCTGTCCCTGGTGATCGAGGTGCTGATCGGCTGGCCGCTGTGGCTGTCGATCCTGTTGTCCGCGGTCTTCGTGCTGGCCTACATCACCCTGGGCGGGCTGTCCGGCGCCATCTACAACGAGGTGCTGCAGTTCTTCGTCATCATCGCCGGCCTGATCCCGCTCGTCTGGATCGGCCTGACCGACGTCGGCGGCTGGAGCGGGCTGAAGAGCAAGGTCAGCTCGCAGCCCGGGCTGGCCGAGCACTTCTCGACCTGGGGAGGGACAGCGGTCGGCAGCTGGACCAACCCTCTCGGTGACTGGATCGGCATCGTGATGGGCCTCGGCTTCGTCCTGTCCTTCGGCTACTGGACGACGAACTTCACCGAGGTGCAGCGGGCCCTGTCCGCGAAGGACCTGTCAGCGGCGGAGCGCACCCCCTTGATCGGGGCGTTCCCCAAGATCTTCATCCCGGGCCTCACCATCATCCCGGGCCTGATCGCGGTCGCGATCATCCCCAAGTTCGGGGCTGAGGGTTCGGGGACGACCTACAACGACGCCATTCCGCTGCTGATGAACCAGTACCTGCCGAACGGTGCCCTGGGCATCGCACTCGCCGGTCTGCTGGCCGCGTTCATGGCCGGTATGGCGGCGAACGTCAGCTCGTTCAACACGGTCTTCACCTACGACATCTGGCAGACCTACATCCGCAAGAACCACCCCGACCACTACTACCTCAACGTGGGCCGGGTGGTCACCGTCGCGGGGATCGTGATCGGGATCGGGACCGCCTTCATCGCCTCCCAGTTCAGCAACATCATGAACTACATCCAGGCGCTGTTCTCGTTCTTCAACGCACCGGTCTTCGCCACCTTCATCATCGGCATGTTCTGGAAGCGGACCAGCCCCTGGGGCGGCTTCGCCGGTCTGGTGTCGGGGTTCTTCGCGGCCCTGCTCTTCCAGTACGTCATCGGCCCCAACATCGGCTACTTCTACCCCGATCGGAACACCTCCGGCGACATCAACGCCCAGATGCTGAACTTCTACGGCGCCATCGCCGCGTTCGTGATCGACGCCGTCGTCACCGTCGTGGTGTCCCTGCTCACCAAGCCCAAGCCGGTGAGCGAGCTGAAGGGCCTGATCTACGGCGTGCCCGACCCCGACGCCGGGGACCCGCACGAGGGGTACGTGCGCCGGTGGTGGGAGTCGCCCAAGCTGCTGGGCTTCACCGCCCTGGGCATCGTCCTCGTCCTGTCCATTCTCTTCATCTGAACCGGGAGGAGCCGCGATGAGCACCAACGAGTCCGAATCCAGCATCACCAAGTCGGCCGCCGCGAAGCTGTTCGACCTTCGCCTGATGATCGGCTGCCTGTTCGTCGTCTACGGCGTCGCCTTGACGATCGCGGGCTTTTTCACGACCCCGGCCGAGCTGGACAAGGCCGCCGGGATCAACATCAACCTGTGGCTGGGCATCGGTCAGCTCGTGCTGGGGCTGCTGTTCCTGCTCTGGCGCCATCTGGACCCCGTCATGCACATCGAGCCCAACCCGACGGACGCGCCCCCTCACCACCCCGCAGCCCACTGAGGGCCGCCGGCTGGGCGGGTCCCGCGGAGGGGTTCCGCTCAGCCCACCCGGATCTTCAGGTGGTCGGCGAGCAGCGGCGCCAGCGCGGTGAGCTGCTGCTCGCTGACCCAGGCGCCGGCGAGCCCTGCCAGACCGTCGATCACCTCGAGCCGGGCGCCGCGGAGGTCGACGTCGACGAGGGTGGCGTTGGCCGTGTGGAGGGTGCCGATCCGGCAGTCGGCGAACGCCACCCGGGTCAGCTTGGCCCCGCTCACGTCGAGCTCGTCGAGACTGCAGCCGGTGAACGTCACGTCCGTCCACACGCTGCTGCGGGCGTTCAGGTAACCCAGCTTGCAGTCCCTCAGCAGCAGCGAACGCCAGCTGCTCTCATAGCTCTCCATCGCGCCGAGCCGGGAGCGTTCGAGGACGACCCTGCGCCAGCTGCTGCGGGGCGCCGTCAGCACGGGTGCCTCGACCTGGGACAGCTGGGACTCGACGAAGTGAGCGCCCCGGAGGTCGGTCTCGTTCAACGTGACGCGTTCGAAGGCGCAGTCGGCGAACGTGGTGCGAGCGAGGTCCTTCTGGCTGAAGTCGGCCTCGGTGAAACGCAGCCCGTCATAGCGCTCGTCCTCCTCGACCTCGCGGGCCGGGGTGTCGGTGAGCGCGGGCAGGCTGAGGGCCACCTGCTCGGGTGGCTCGGGTCGCTCTGCTGAGGGCACAGCCGCTCCTGTCCTACTCGGTGACGCTGAGGATATGACGGCCGCGCCTAGCCTGACGGAATGCGGATCGACGAGGCCCAGGCGGTCGCCGCCGCCTGGGTGCGCCGACATGACTTCGGCCCGCTACCGGTGACCGGCGCCTTCCTCACCGGGTCGACGCTCGAAGCCCAGGGATCGGACGAGCTCGCGCCGGAGTCCGACGTGGACGTGGCTGTGGTCGTGGACGGCCCTGCCCCCGCCAAGCTCGGCAAGCTGGACGTCTCCGGGGTGCGGGTCGAGGTGACCTACCTGCCGTGGAGCGAGCTCGCCGACCCGGAGCGGGTGGCCCGCGTCCCGCACCTGGCCCCCAGCTTCGCCCGCGACACCATCCTGTCCGACCCGGACGGACGTCTGCACCGGCTGCAGCAGGAGGTGGAACCCCTGTTCGCCCGGCCGGACGTGGTCCTGGACCGCTGCACCCAGGTCCTGCAGCGGATGGCGGCGCCGGTGCCGGCTGCCTCGAGCTGGCCGGAGGCCGTCACCGGCTGGCTCTTCCCGACCAGCCTGTCCACCCACGTCGTCCTGGTGGCGGCGCGGCGCAACCCCACGGTGCGGCTGCGCTACCTGCGTGCCCGGGAGGTCCTGGCCGAGTACGGCCGGGGCGACCGGTACCCCGAGCTGCTGGCCCAGCTCGGCTGCCTCGAGGTCACACCACAGCTGGTCAGCACCCACCTGCGGGCCCTGGCCACGGCCTTCGATGCCGCTGCCAGCCGGGGTCCCACCACCTTCTTCTTCGCCACGGACATCACCGCCGGTTCCCGTCCCATCGCCATCGACGGCACCGCCGCGATGGTGCAGCGCGGCGAGCACCGGGAGGCCGTCTTCTGGCTGCTGGCGACCTTCTCCCGCTGCCTGCAGATCCTCGACGCCACCGACGCCGCCGACCGCTCCCGGCACCACGCCGCCTTTGCGGCGGCGCTCGAGGACCTGGTCCGGGTGCGTACGCCGGGCGACCTCGCCCGTCGACGCAACGAGGTGCTGGCCGGCCTTCCGCGGTTGCGGCACCTGGCGCGGGAGATTCTCGGTCAGGACGCGGAGCGGCCCCGGGACACCGGTCGGAGCCGAGAAGGGACACCGGGCGGCGGATGAGCGCACGGTAGCGTCGGCGCCATGACGGACATCGGGGCGCTGCGGGACCTGTTGGTCGACTCCTTCCAGCGCGTGCACGAGCTGGTCCAGCAGCTGACCGACGGGTTGACCGAGGAGGCGGCGACCTTCCGGCCCGACCCCGACGCCAACAGTGCGGCGTGGTTGCTCTGGCACGTCAGCCGCGTCCAGGACGACCACGTGGCCGAGCTGGCTGGGGTCGAGCAGGCCTGGCCCGCCTGGCGCGACCGCTTCAGCCTGCCCTTCGCCGGCGACGCGACAGGCTACGGACAGGGCTCCGCGGAGGTCGGCCAGGTGCGGGTCAGCGGCGAGCTGCTCGCCGGCTACCACGCGGACGTGCACGAGCTGTGCCTGCGCTACGTGCAGGGCGTGACGGCCGAGGAGCTGCAGCGGGTGGTCGACGAGCGCTGGGACCCACCCGTCACGGCCTCGGTGCGGCTGGTCAGCGTGCTGGGCGACGCCCTCCAGCACCTCGGTCAGGTGGGCTACGTCCTCGGTCTCGCCCAGCGCGCCGGCGGGACCGCGGCGTGACCGAGGACGCGAGCCGGTACGCGTTCTACTCCGAGCTCGCGCCCTGGTGGCCGCTGGTCTCCGCTCCCGAGGAGTACCAGGAGGAGGCGGCGTTCGCGGCAGCCCTGCTGCGGACCGCTGAGCCGCCGACCAGGACCGTGCTGGAGCTGGGCAGCGGCGGCGGCAACAATGCCGCCCACCTGAAGCACGAGTTCGCGATGACCCTCGTCGACCTGTCTCCCGAGATGCTGGCCGTCTCGCGTCAGCTCAACCCGGAGTGCGAGCACCTGTTGGGCGACATGCGGACGCTGCGGCTGGGCCGCACCTTCGACGCGGTCTTCGTGCACGACGCCATCGAGTACATGACCAGCGAGGAGGAGCTCCGGCAGGCCGTCGACTCCGTCTTCGCCCACTGCCGGCCCGGCGGGGTGGCCGTGCTCGTGCCCGACCACATCGCCGAGAACTACGAGCCGTCCACCGACCACGGTGGCAACGACGCTCCCGACGGCAGCGGCGTCCGCTACCTGTCCTGGTCCGGGCCGGCGCGCGCGGGGGCGACGACCACGACGACCGACTACGCCTTCCTCGTCCGGGCGGTGGACGGGACCGTCACGGTGGCGCACGACTCCCACCTGCTGGGGCTGTTCCCGCGGGACACCTGGCTGCGCGTGCTGACCGAGGCCGGGTTCGCCGCCCGGTCGGTCGCCGAGGTGACGATGGAGAGTCGGCTGCCGCGGGAGTTCTTCGTCGGCACCAGGCCACCGGAGCCGTGACCGAGGAGGTTTCTCCATCTGCGGTCAGCATCGTCTGTGACCTCGGTCACGTGAAGGGAGCGGAGGTCGCAGGGTGTCCGCGGGCCTCCGGCGCGGCGCCGCGCCCGGCTTCCGGACGGCCCTGCTCGTTGGACTACCGTGTTGCCTCGTACGTCCTGGTCACCTCTATGGACAGGCAGGAAATCGATGAGCGACAGAGGCGCTGATCACGATCAGGCCGCGGCTGAGGCGCACGCGCCCAGCGAGATCAGCTACGACGAGCAGCGCTATCCGGCGCGACCGAAGCGGCTGCGCCCCCGCGCCCGGCTGCGTGGGCTCTTCCCGCGGCTGCGGACCGAACGCACCGGCAAGCCGACCGGCGACAACGCCCTGTACGTGAGCTGGTTGGCCGAGCAGTCGATGCTGGCCGACGCGATCGAGTTCGCCCGGCAGTTCTCCGGCCAGGGCAGCATGTGGCAGAACCCGTTCGCCAACCCCGACCCCCGTGCCGCGATCGAGAAGGCGTCGGTCTGGTTCACCGCGTACCCGATCTCGATGATCACCAAGAAGGGGACGTCGTTCCTGGGGACCCTGGGCGATGAGGACCTCTGGGCCGCCTTCGAGGAGATCGGCATCGACGGCGTGCACACCGGACCCGTGAAGCAGGCGGGTGGGATCAGCGGCTGGGACTCCACGCCGAGCGTGGACGGGCACTTCGACCGGATCAGCACCCAGATCGACGAGGCTTTCGGGACCGAGGAGGAGTTCCGGAGCATGACCGAGGTCGCGGCCGGGCACCTCGGGATGGTGATCGACGACATCGTGCCGGGCCACACCGGCAAGGGCGCCGACTTCCGGCTGGCCGAGATGAAGGTCGGCGACTACCCCGGCATCTACCACATGGTGGAGATCGACCCGAAGGACTGGCACCTGCTGCCCAAGGTCCGCCGCGGCGACTCGGTCAACCTCGACGTCGAGGCGGAGGACCAGCTGGCCAAGGCCGGGTACATCATCGGCCGGCTGCAGCGGGTCATCTTCTACGAGCCGGGCCAGAAGGACACGAACTGGAGCGCCACCGCTCCCGTGGTGGGCGCGGACGGGGTCGAGCGCCGCTGGGTCTACCTGCACTACTTCAAGGAGGGCCAGCCCTCCATCAACTGGCTGGACCCGTCGTTCGCCGGCATGCGGCTGGTGATCGGGGACGCGCTGCACTCCCTGGGCGACCTGGGCAGCGGGGCGCTGCGGCTGGACGCCAACGGCTTCCTCGGGGTGGAGAAGAGCTCGGAGGACTCGCCAGCCTGGTCGGAGGGGCATCCGCTGTCCGAGGCTGCCAACCAGCTGATCGCGAGCATGGTGCGCAAGGTGGGCGGCTTCACCTTCCAGGAGCTCAACCTCACCATCGACGACATCAAGTCCTCGGCGGAGCGGGGGGCCGACCTCTCCTACGACTTCGTCACCCGGCCCGGCTACGACCACGCCCTGGCGACCGGGGACACCGAGTTCCTGCGGCTGACCCTCAACCTGTCCCGCCAGCACGGGGTGGAGCCGGTGTCGCTGGTGCACGCGCTGCAGAACCACGACGAGATGACGTACGAGCTCGTCCACTTCGCGACCCTGCACTCCGACGACCTCTTCACCTTCCGCGGGCACGAGGTGACCGGTGGCGACCTCGCCGTCATGATCCGGCAGGACCTGCTCGACCACCTGACCGGCGAGGCCGGCCCGTACAACGCCACGTTCACCCAGAACGGGATCGCCTCGACGAGCGCAACCATCATCGCGGCCTCCCTCGGCTTCACCTCGATCGACAACCTGAGCGAGGAGCAGGTCGAGCAGATCAAGCAGGCGCACCTGCTGCTGGCCATGTTCAACGCGCTGCAGCCGGGCGTCTTCGCGCTGTCCGGCTGGGACCTCTGCGGAATGCTCACCCTGCCGCGCAAGCAGGTGGCCTCGCTCCTGGCCGACGGTGACACCCGCTGGATCCACCGGTCGGCCTATGACCTGATGGACTACCGGCCCGACGCCACCGAGTCGTTCTCCCGGCTGCCCCGAGGCGTCAGCCTGTACGGCAGCCTGCCGGAGCAGCTGAAGGACCCGGGCTCGTTCGTCTCCCGGCTGCGGGACATGCTCGCCATCCGCAAGCGCTACGGCATCGCCACGGCCGTCCAGCTGGACGTGCCGCAGGTGTCGAACAAGGCGATGCTGGTGATGGTGCACCAGCTGAGCGACGCCGAGCAGGTCACCGTGCTGAACTTCTCGCCGTCGGAGATCTCCGGCAGCGTGATTTCGGAGCACCTGGTGCCCGGCAGCATGATCGTCGACATGTTCACCGACGAGCCGCTCGGTGAGGTGGACGACCTGCACACCTTCTCCGTCACCCTCGGTCCGCACGAGGGCAAGTCGTTGCTGGTGCTCTGCCCCGGTGACCACCCGGTCAGCACCCACAGGTATCCCGACCGGCCGAGCGTCCGCCCCGCCGGCTGAGCAGCTCCCGAGCCGGCCCCGGTCCTGGACCGGGGCCGGCTCTGCCGTCTCCGGCCCGCGCCGGTTGCCATCGCGCAACACTGAACCGCGGACGAGCTTTTCTCGTAGTCACTCAATGCAAGGATTGCGGCGCGGATTCGGCGGCCGGCACGCGGCCGGTGCGGAAGGGGACCGATGGGCGCTGAGCAGCGAGAGGCCGCGCTGCAGGAGCTGCACGACCGGCACGGCGGCGAGCTCTGGCGCTTCGCCATGAGGTTGACGCACGACCGGCAGGTAGCGGAGGACGTCGTGCAGGAGGTGTTGCTGCGGGCGTGGAAGGACCCGCAGCTGGGGCAGCGTGGCGAGGCGGCGTCACGGGCCTGGCTGTTCACCGCGTCACGGAACCTGATCATCGACCGTTGGCGCAGTGCGGCGTCCCGGCACGAGCTGCGGACGGAGGAGGCGCCGGACCAGTGGATCGGCGACGCGACCAGCGTCGTGCTGGACCGCTGGCTGATCGCGGACGCCCTGGCCAGCCTCTCGGCCGAGCACCGCGCCGTCATCGCCGCCGCCTACTACGAAGGACGGTCGGTGGCCGACATCGCCGCCCGGCTGCGGATCCCCGAGGGGACCGTGAAGTCGCGGCTGCACTACGGCCTCCGGACATTGAAGCTGGTTCTGCAGGAGAAGGGAGTGACCCGGCCATGAGCGCCTCGGCGGACTGGTTGCGCAGCGAGGGCCCCAGCGCCGACCCGTATGCCGAGTGGGACGCGGCCTACGTGCTCGGGGCCCTGCCCCCGTCGGAGCGGTTGGAGTTCGAGGGCCACCTCGCGCTCTGCCCGCGGTGCGGCGCCTCGGTCGCGGAGATCGCGGGCCTGCCGGGGCTTCTGGCACAGGTCGGACCCGAGGATGCCGCGGCCCTGACCGAGATTCCGGCCCAGCAGGACGGGCCGCCGCCCACGGTCCTGCCGGAGGTCCTCGCGACCGTGCGGCAGGAGCGCGGTCGGCTGACCAAGCTGCTGCTCGGGCTGGCCGCGGCGATGGCGCTCGTGCTGGCCGGTCTGGGGCTGGGCCAGCTCCTGGACCTGGCCGGCCGGGACGAGCCGCAGCGGCTCGCCTTCGCAGCGGTCGAGCGGAGCTACATCACCGCCAACGTCACCCTGGTGCCGGTCTCCTCGGGGACCGACGTCCACGTCGAGTGCCAGTACAGCGGTGCCCGGGACCCGGACCCGGACGGCCACTACGCGCGGTACTCGGTCGTGGTGACCGACCGCTCCGGGCGGGCGAGCACGATCAAGGACTGGCCGATCAGCGCCAACAAGGTGATGCGACCCAGTGGGACGACCCCGCTCAAGGTCTCCCAGATCGGGACGGTGGAGATCCGCGAGACCGCCACCAACGAGACCGTGCTGCGGGCCGAGCCGGTTCGCTGACGAGACCCTGGGAAGTGGCCACTCGTGCGCCTTGAGCGACGGGGCCACCGGCGGGTCGGGGCCGCGCGCGGATTGAGTGGGCAGAATCCAGGGCAGCGGGCGCCGCCCGGCCGGCACCCACCCGTTCACCAGAGCACCGCGCGCAGGGCCGCGCAGGGGTCGGATAGCGTCAGGTGCGTGATCAAGTGGCTGAAGGACAAGCTCGACGACGGCTCGGAGCCCGACGACAGCACCGAGCGCGGGGGCGGTGAGGTGTCGGAGGGTCCGAACAGCTTCAGCGACACCGAGACCTCGGTCGGTGGCGCCGACTCCGTTCACGGCACTCCTGACGCCACGCCCTCCACCCAGCTCGGCGACGGGGACACCCCACCGGCTCCCGCCGCTTCCTGAGCTCAGCGATGCCCAGCTCGGCGTCGCGACGCGCCACGATGCGCCAACCGGCCCGGCCCGGAACTAACTTACGGTGACGTAACTTACGGTTCCGTAGGTTACAGTTGAGCATGAGCTCGTACCTCCTCGCGCCTCCGAAGCCGGTGCGCGGTGTCGTTCAGGCGCTCCAGCGGCTGGCCGAGTCCGCGGTCACCCCGTTCGTGCCGGCCGACTACCTGGACCTGATCACTCCGCTGCGCAGCGGCGCCGACCTGCGGGCCCGTGTGGTCGCCGTGGAGGCCGAGACGGCCGATGCCGCGACCGTCCGGCTCCGGCCGGGGCGCTCCTGGCGCGGCCACCGGCCCGGCCAGTACGTGCGGATCGGCGTCGACGTCGATGGCGTGCGGCAGTGGCGGGCCTACTCGCTGACGTCGCTGCGCAACGCGGCCGACGGCCTGCTGAGCATCACCGTCAAGGCCCTGCCGGAGGGCAAGGTGAGCCGGTACGTCGTGCGGCACCTGAAGCGCGGCACCCTGGTCCAGCTGGACCAGGCGGCCGGCGACTTCGTGCTCCCCGCCGTGCTGCCGGCCCGGACGTTGTTCGTCACGGCCGGCAGCGGGATCACCCCCGTGGTCGGCATGCTGCGCAACCACCTCGACGAGCTGGCCGACGTCGTCGTCGTGCACTCGGCTCCCACCGCCGCCGACGCGATCTTCGGGCCCGAGCTCCGCCGCTGGGCCGACCAGGGCCGGCTCCGTCTCGTCGAGCGGCACACCGCGACGCAGGGCCTGCTGGCTCCGGCGGAGCTCGACGAGATGGTGCCGGACTGGCGGGACCGGGAGACCTGGGCCTGCGGACCGACGGCTCTGCTCGACGCGCTCGAGGAGCACTGGGCGGCCGGAGAGCTTGCGCACCGGCTGCACACCGAGCGCTTCCGGCCGGTGGTCATCACCGAGGGTGAGGGCGGCACGCTCAGCTTCACCCGTCAGGGCAGCGTGGTCGAGGCCGACGGGGCCACCCCGATCCTCGACGCGGGGGAGGACGCCGGGGTGCTGATGCCCTCGGGCTGCCGGATGGGCATCTGCTTCGGCTGCGTCGTACCGCTCCGTGAGGGCGCGGTCCGTGACCTCCGCAACGGCGACCTCACCACCGCCGCCGAGGGCGACGGCGTCCTGATCCAGACCTGCATCTCCGCGGCCGCCGGCGCCTGCGACATCGACCTCTGATCTCACTCCCCGAACACCTCCC
>JBJMIS010000014.1:0-14056 GCA_045806705.1 Friedmanniella sp. | reverse complement strand
CGTCACGGCCTTGTGATGCCACTGCAGCATCCGGTGCGTCTGGGTGAACGTGCCGCCCTTCTCGACGTGCGCCGCGGCGGGGAAGAAGAAGACCTCGGTGTCGATCTCGTCGGTCTTGAGCTCACCGGTCTCGATCTCCGGTGCGTCCTTCCAGAAGGTCGCCGACTCGATCAGGTTGAGGTCACTGACCACCAGCCACTTGAGATGGGACAGGCCCAGCCGCTGCATCTTGCCGTGCGCCGAGCCGACCGCCGGGTTCTGGCCCAGCAGGAAGTAGCCGTCGATCTCGTCGCGCAGCATCGACATCACGGTCGCGTAGGTGCCGTGGTCGCCGGTCAGCTTCGGCAGGTAGTGGAAGCCGAAGTCGTTCTCAGGCGTCGCCGCGTCCCCCCACCAGGCCTTGAGCAGGCTGACGGTGTAGCTCTTGGCGTTGGTCCAGAATCCCTTCTGGTCGGGGCTGGCGATCTGGCGCACGTACTGGTCGAGCGAGTCGTGCGGGCCCACCTTGGGCATCGGCAGGTAACCGGGCAGCAGGTTGAACAGGGTGGGAATGTCGGTCGAGCCCTGGATGCTCGCGTGGCCGCGGAGCGCCATGATGCCGCCGCCCGGACGACCCATGTTGCCGAGCAGGAGCTGGATGATCGCCGAGGTGCGGATCATCTGGACACCCACCGTGTGGTGGGTCCAGCCCACGGAGTAGATCCAGCAGGTGGTCCGGTCGCGGCCGCTGTTCGCCGTGACCGACTCACACACCTCGAGGAACTGCTCGGGGCTGATGCCGCAGGTCTCCTGCACCATCTCGGGGGTGTAGCGGGCGTAGTGCCGCTTCAGCACCTGGAAGACGGTGCGGGGGTGCTGCAGCGTCTCGTCCCGCTTGACCTCCGCGTGCTCCAGCGCGGCGCCATGGCCGCCGAGCTCGTGGGCTGCGCCCCGGCTCGCCGAGGACTCCTCGCTCTCGTCTCCCTGACCGCTCGAGTCCCCGCCGCGGTCGCCGCCGGAGGCGTGCTCGTCCAGACCGTCGTAGGCCCAGCTCGAGGTGTCGTAGGTCCCGGTCTCGGGGTCGTAGCCCGAGAAGACGCCGTCGAGCTCGTCGACGTCGCGGAAGTCCTCACTCACCAGCATCGCCGCGTTGGTGTAGTGCCGCACGTAGTCGTGGAAGTACTTGTCGTTGCTGAGGATGTAGTTGATCACCGCCCCCAGGAAGACGATGTCGCTGCCCGCCCGGATCGGGACGTGCGTGTCCGAGACCGCCGATGTGCGGGTGAAGCGGGGGTCGATGTGGATGACCTTGGCCCCACGCGCCTTCGCCTCCATCACCCACTGGAACCCCACCGGGTGGCACTCGGCCATGTTGGAGCCCTGGATGACGATGCAGTCAGCGTTCTGGATGTCCTGCAGGAAGCCGGTGGCGCCGCCACGGCCGAACGAGGCTCCCAAACTGGGAACCGTGGCACTGTGTCAAATACGCGCCTGGTTCTCGATCTGGATGGCGCCCATCGCGGTGAAGAGCTTCTTGATCAGGTAGTTCTCTTCGTTGTCCAGGGTGGCGCCGCCGAGGGCGGCGATGCCCATCGTCCGCCGCAGCGGCCGGCCTTCCTCGTCGGTGTCCTGCCAGCGCTTGCGCCGGGACTCGACCAGTCGGTCGGCGATCATGTCGGTCGCCTCTTCGACGCCGATCCGCTCCCAGGTGCTGCTTCGGGGCCGGCGGTAGAGCATGGTGGTCGCACGGCCGGCGGAGTTGACGAGCACCTCGCTCGCCGAGCCCTTCGGGCACAGCCGGCCGCGGGAGACGGGGGAGTCCGGGTCGCCCTCGATCTGGACGACATGCTCGTCCTTCACGAAGACGCGCTGCCCACAGCCGACGGCGCAGTAGGGGCAGACGCTCTGCACCACGCGGTCGGCGGTCTTGGTCCGCGGCGCGATCGCACGGGTGTGCTGTGACTGCACGGCCGTGCCACGGCCGAGGGGGTCCTTGCTGGTGAGCTGCCGGACCACCGGCCACTCGAGGAACGTCTTGCGGATGTCCATGTCGCCTCCCGGACAGCACCATAACTCCGGGGGTCGGTGCTGGAGAGGCAGGATCGCTTGATTGCTTGACCGATGCCGCGGGGGAGCGCTGACGGATGCTCCGGAGACGCACGATTCGGGCTCCAAACGGCCCCTTCAGCCCGACGGCGGAGCATCCGTCAGCGGCGCCCGGCGCCACCATGGCAGGCTAGTCGGGCGCGTCCGAGGGTCGGGCGCCTTCTGAGGAGTCTTCGTGCTGATCTTCGGGCTGAGCGCCAAGCAGGTGCTCCTGGCCACCCTCTTCTACGTGTGCGACGTCTGCGGCAACCAGGCCGCGCACCAGCTCGTCAAACGCACCAACCGCTTCAGCCTGTTCTTCATCCCGTTGTTCCCCGTCAGCACCCGCTACATCGACACCTGCGCCTTCTGCGCCCGGAGCATCGAGGTGCCCCGTGACCGGGCCGAGGCAGCGGCCGCCGGCAGCTCGCCCCGGCTTCGATGACGCTGCCGGGACTCACTCCCGGACGGTGAGCACCACCTTGCCGAGGTTGTCCCCGGACTCGAGGTGGGCGTGCGCGGCGGCCGCCTCGGCGAGGGGGAAGCGCGTCTGCGGGGCCGGCTCGATCGTGCCGTTGCCGATCAGCGGCCAGACCCGCTCGACGAGGTGCGCGCAGATCTCGGCCTTCTCGGCCGGTGGGCGCGCCCGCAGCGTGGTCGCCCTGACGACGGCCCTCTTCGCCATCAGGACGCCGAGGTCGAGGGTGGCCTTGCTACCGCCCTGCAGCCCGATGACCACGAGCCGTCCGCCGGTGGCCAGCAGCCCGACGTGGTCGCCGAGGTACTTGGCGCCCATGTTGTCCAGCACGACATCCACCCCGTCGGGTGCCGCCTCCCGCACCCCGGCCACCCAGTCCTCCCGGTAGGAGAGGGCGCGGTCGGCGCCCAGGCTCAGGCAGTAGTCGAGCTTCGCCGGACTGCCGGCGGTCGTGAGCACCCTCGCACCCAGCGCGTGCGCGTACTGGATCGCGAAGGACCCGATCCCGCCGGCGCCGCCGTGGACGAGGAAGACGTCGCCCTCGCCGAGCTGCGCGAGGTCCAGGTTGGACATCACCGTGGCTGCGACCTCCACCACCCCGGCCGCCTCGACCAGGCTGAGCCGCGGCGGCGGCGGAATGACCTGGCCGGCCGGCACCGCGACGTACTCGGCGTACCCACCACCGGCCAGCAGCGCGACGCAGGGGTCGCCGACGGCCCAGCCCGAGACCCCTTCCCCGAGGCCGGCAACCTGCCCCGAGACCTCCAGCCCGATCAGCGGGCTCGCCCCGGGCGGGGGTGGGTAGTGGCCCCGGCGCTGCAGCAGGTCAGCCCGGTTCACCCCAGCGGCGGTCACCTCCACCAGGACGTGGCCGGGGCCCGCCTCGGGTGTCGGCAGCTCGGCCAGCTCGAGCACCTCCGGTCCGCCCGCCTCCCGGGCCACGATCGCCTTCACGCGCCCGAGCCTGCCATCCAGCGCTTCCGCTACGATTCGGGGGTCCTGCGGGCCTGAGCCGTCCAGCTGGGCAGGGGCGAGGTCGCATAGTGGACTAGTGCAGGCGCCTTGAAAGCGCCCGAGCGGGAGACCGTTCCGTGGGTTCGAATCCCACCCTCGCCGCGCTGCAAGGTCACCAGGGCTCTCCTTGGCCTGTTGACCCCTGTGCCGGACGCGAGGAGCGTGAACCCGACGGAGCCAGATGTCCGCCAGCACGCCGCTCACCGAGGAGGCCCGGATGTCCATTGCCAGCACACGGGATGTTCTCGACAGATACTTCGCGGCGATGGGTGCCGAGCAGGACTTCTCCGAGTTCTTCGACAGGGACGTCACCTGGGTCATGGTCGACAGCGGCCACGAGGTGCGGGGGGCTGCCGCCGTCCGGGACTACATCCTCGAGCTGCACCGCAGGATGCAGGACGGGGATCAGCGCGAGCTTGTCGTGGCGGACGGGCACGCCTTCCTGGAGGGCAGCTCCGTGAACGCCGGAAGCGGGATGGGACCCGGTCTGGCCTTCTGCCTCGTCTATGACATCAGCGACGACCACATCTCCGCCATGCGGTGCTACGGCACCCTCACTCGGCTGATGCATGACGGGGACTAGCCCCTCCCAGCCCGACAGCCCCACCAAGCCCGAGGTGCGGGGCTCGGCTGCCGCTGCTCCCAACGGGCACTTCCTCAGGCGTGCGGCAGCGGCCGGCATGAGCGCTCCGGTCCTCTTCGTCACCGTGTTCACGGTGGAGGGAGCGCGTCGCCCCGGCTACTCCCCGCTCAGCAGGTTCGTCAGCGAGCTGTCACTCGGCCCTGCCGGTTGGGTCCAGGTCCTCAACTTCCTGGTGACCGGCGCGCTGGTGGTGGTGTTCGGCCGCGGGCTCGCCCTCTACTCGAGATCGGGAGCGGCGTCGAGAGCCGGCTCGGTCCTGCTGCAGATCATCGGTCTCGGCCTGATGGCGTCCGGACTGTTCGCCACCGACGCTTCTGCGCTCGGCAGCCCGGTCAGCATCCACGGCATCATCCACGGGGTTCTCGGCGCCGTCGTGTTCTCCCTCGCCCCGGTCAGCTGCTTCCTGTTCTCCCGGAGCTTCCGGCGTGACCCGGCCTGGCGACCCCTTGCCGGCTGGAGCCTCGCCGCCGCCGCCTTCCTCACCCTCGACATCGCGCTCTTGAAGTTCAGTCAGCTTCCCGACGCCGGGCTGTTCGCCGACAAGGGCTTGGTCCAGCGCGTCTTTCTGGTTGCCTTTCTGACCTGGCTCTTCGCCGTCGCCGCCCGGCTCTACCAACGAGCCGGGCGGCAGCAGCCAAGTACACCAACCGGGCCTTCTCGGCTTCCGGCAGACGCCCCAGGTCTAGCTCGAGGTACCCCCGCTGGGGCGCTCGTTCTCCTCGGTGATCTCGCTGACCTCCTCATACGAGAGCACCCGCCCCTGCACGAACTCACCGCTGTCGGAGGCAGGCGTGTCGGTACCGGTCTGCTGAACCGGCCGTGCCTCCTCCGCGCTGCTCTCGGAGCTCGTGCCGCCCGCGGCGGCTGCTGCGGCTGTCGCCGCGGCTGCGGCAAGCCCGACCCCAGCGGCGACGGCCTTGCCCGACACGCCCGCCTTGCCCTCGTCGCCCCGTGAGGAGTCGGCATCCTCCACGCCGGGCGTGCCGACGGTGCCGCCCTGGTTGACCGACCCCCGCCACGCTCCGGAGGCGTAGCCCTCCGCCTCGATGAAGGCCTTGAACCGGTTCAGGTCACCTTCGGCCTGGTTCTCGATCACGTTCAGCTTGTCGCCGACCTTCTCGACGAGGCCCTCAGGCTCGTACTCCAACGACAGATGGACCGAGGTCTGGCCGCCGCCGACGTCCTCGAACGTCACCTGACCGGCGTTGGTGGCGCCTTCGGTCGCCGCCCAGGACACCTTCCGGTCGGGAACCTGCTCGAGGATTCTCGCCTCCCACCGCCGACGGACGCCGCCGATCTCGGCGACCCACTCCAGCCGGTCGTCGCTCAGCTGGGTCACGCTGGTGATCCCGCCCATGAACTGGGGGAAGTCTTCGAACTGGGTCCACTGGTTGTACGCCGTGCTCACCGGCACGTTGACCAGGATGGACTTTTCGACCTTGGTGCTCAAGATCATCTCCTTCGATGTCAGAGGCAGGACCTCGGCTCGGGCCCGTGGTCGGACGATATCGCTGCCGTACGCCCGCCCGCAGGCGAGGCAGAGCCTTCCTCGGCTGACTGACCGGTGGCTCCACCGGCCGAGGGAACTAGTTGGGCGTGCCAGTCGCCGACGACGAGGGCGGTGCGCTGGACCCTTGCTCGTCCCTGGCCGTCATCAGCTCGATGATGGCGGCGCGATCGTCGGCCGCGGGCAGTCCCCAGCCCGGTCGGTAGTGGTAGACGTCGCGCAGCGAGGTGGACGCGGTCCGGCCGTCGAGGACCTCCACCGAGTCGACGTCGATCAGGCCGGGATGCTCGACGCCGCACGCCTCGGCCACCTTGACCAGGTCACGACGCAGCGTTTTCACGTAGTTGGCGAGACGCACCGACTTGAGTTCGGGGTCCAGCCCGTGAGCCAGCCAGGGGTTCTGGGTGGCGACACCGGTGGGGCAGGTGTCGGTGTGGCACTTCTGCGCCTGGATGCAGCCGATCGCGAGCATCGCCTCGCGAGCGATGTTCACCATGTCGCAGCCGAGCGCGAACGCGACGATGGCGTTGTCCGGCAGGCCCAGCTTCCCGCCGCCGATGAACACCACCCGCTCCTGGAGGTTTCGCTCCGCGAACATGGTGTAGACCCGACTGAACCCGAGCTGGAAGGGGAGCGAGACGGAGTCGGTGAAGATCAGCGGCGCCGCACCGGTGCCACCCTCACCGCCGTCGATGGTGACGAAGTCCACCCCCCGACCGGTCTCGACCATCAGGGTCGTCAGCTCGTCCCAGAACTGCATGTCCCCGACCGCGGACTTGATCCCGACCGGCAGTCCGGTCTCGGCGGCCAGGAGCTCCACCCAGTCCAGGAGGCTGTCGGTGTCCGAGAACTCCGCATGCCGGGAGGGGCTGATGCAGTCCCGGCCCTCGGCGACCCCACGGGTGGCGGCGATCTCCGCCGACACCTTCGCTGCCGGGAGGACGCCACCCAGCCCCGGCTTGGCTCCCTGACTGAGCTTGATCTCCAGGGCTTTCACCGGCGCCGACGCCACCAGGTCCTTCAGCCGGTCCAGGCTGAATCGGCCCTCGGCGTCCCGGCAGCCGAAGTAGGCGGTGCCGATCTGGAACACCAGCTCCCCGCCCTTGCGGTGGTAGGGGGAGACCCCGCCCTCACCCGTGTTGTGGAGGCAGCCGGCAAGAGCAGCGCCCGCGTTGAGGGCCGCGATGGCGTTGCCCGACAGGGAACCGAAGCTCATCGCAGAGATGTTGACGACCGAGCGCGGACGGAACGCGTACCGGCGCCCCTGCGCGGCGCCGAGCACCTTGGCGGCGGGCAGCTCGACCTCGTGACCGGCCGTGGGTGAGGACGGCGGGATAGCCCGGCCGAAGGTCCGGTGCTTGATCACCGGGTAGCCGGCCGTGTACTCGATGTCGTTGTCGGTGCCGAAACCGAAGTAGTTGTTCTCCTTCTTCGCCGACGCGTACACCCACCGCCGCTGGTCGCGGGTGAAGGGGCGTTCCTCGTTGTTGCCCGCGACCAGGTACTGACGCAGCTCAGGACCGATGGACTCCAGCGCGTAGCGGGCGTGCCCCAGAAGGGGGAAGTTGCGGAGCAACGCATGGTTGCGTTGCGTGAGGTCCCGTACTGCCAGCGCAGCAGCAGCGGCCGCAGCGGCCGCCGGTATCGCCTTCGATGCCCAGCCCACGCCGACATTGTGCCCCGCCGGAGGCGGCGGCGTGCTCGGCCCCTGCAGCTCGAGGGCTGAGCGCGGGGAGTGACGCTCCGCCTCGCTAGGGTTTCGGGGTGAGCGACTCACCAGCAGCGCCCCCGTCCATGCAGCAGTTCACGCTCACGGCTGTGCCTCCGGTCCGGCCGCTCGCCATCGCGGCTGGGGCGGTGGTCGTGGGAGCCGTGCTGCTGGTGCTCTGGCGCAGCGCCGAGCTCTCGCTGGTCGTCGGACTGCTCGGTGCGCTGCTGATGCTGCTCGGCCTGGTGCTCGCGGTGACGGCGCTGGTGCTGACGGCGCGGCTGCGCACCGAGGTGCGGCTCGACGCCGAGGCCCTGACGGTGGTCCGACGAGGGCGGCGGCAGTCAGTGCCGTGGAGCCAGGTCCGCGAGGTCAGCATGCAGCACCCGCGGCTGACGGTGCTCGCGACCGAGCCCGACGCCGGCCTGGTCGTGATCAACCCGCGCCAGCCCGGCGACCGGCACTTCGCGGCCCTGCTCGACCAGATCAGGCAGCGGCTGGACGCCAGCCACGGGTATCGGGAGTACCGCGGCTAGGGCAGCGGGTCAGCCGCGGTACGGCGTCGCCGTGGCTGCCATCTCCGGGTTGTACGCGCAGGTGTCCGCCACGTCCTCGCTCTCGGTCCCTTTGCTCTTGGTCTTGCCGCCGCCGGTGCTCTTCGGCTTGGTCGACGGCTTGGCGGCTTTCGCTTCGCCAAGTGCCACCTTGACCCGCTCGCGCATCCGACCGAAGTCGGGGTCGGGGCTGAGGAAGCCGTCCTGGCCGTGCTTGAAGACGATGCTGCGGACGTTGCCGTTCTTCACCCGGAGGCTGAGGTCGACCATGAGCGGCAGCACCTCCTGCGGCATGTCGGTCCGGACGATCTGCTTTCCCGCCTTGGCGACGTCCTCGTAGCGGGACAGCATGTTCCTCGGGTTCGCCTGCTGGATGATCGCGTTGACGACGCAGCGCTGCCGGTCCATCCGGGCGAAGTCGTCGGAGCCGTAGCGGCCCCGCGCGTACCAGAGGGCGCTGCGTCCGTCGAGCTTCTGGTTGGGGCCGGGTTTCAGGAACTCCTTCGGCGGGATGTGCAGGTCGGTGTTGCCGCCGATCGGGATGTAGGAGTTGATGTTGACCCGGATGCCGCCGAGGGCGTTGACCATCGTGCTGAAGCCCTGCAGGTTGATCAGCACGTAGTAGTCGACCTTGAGCCCGAGCGCGGCTCCCACGGACAGCTTGAGAGCGTCCGCCCCCAGGTTGTCGGTCTCGCCGAGCACGTCCTTCGGGACGGTGTTGGGGACGTTGTCGTACATGGCGTTGAGGAAGTACTCAGCGTTGTCGCCGTCCCCGTTGGTGAAGCCGTCGGGGTAGTACTTGTGCAGCGGTGAGTCCTTGGGGAAGGGCATCCGGCCGGTGTTGCGCGGCAGGCTGAACAAGGTGGTGTCGCCCGTTGCGGTGTCGATGCTGGCCAGGATGACCGTGTCGGTCCGGGTCCCGGTCCGGCCCTTGCCCGCGTCCCCCCCGAGCAGCAGGACGTTGAGACGTGGCTTGGCGGCCCAGGGGTCCTGACCGGGTGTGCCGCCGGCGCCGGGCCCGGCCTGCAGGGTCGGCCGGGTCGCGCTCCTGCTGTCGTTCTCGCGCTTGAAGACACCCTGCACGGCACTGGCACTGTCGTAGCTGTAGCGGGCGGCCACCGCCATCGGTGCGGCCACCGCGAAGGCCAGGACGGCGACGAGCAGCCCGCCGGCCACCCGCTGCGGGCGGGTCGGCTGTCCCCGGAGACTGAGGTGGCTCGCCACCACCACGCCCACCCACACCAACCCGAGAACCACCAGGGCAACCGTGACGGCGTAGAGCAGGCGGGGCTTGACGAACTGGCCCAGCAGACCCTGCAGGTCCAACACAGCCCACAGACCCAGCCCGAGGAGCGCAACGAGGAAAAACCCCAGCACCACGCCGCCGATCACCCGGCGGCGGGCCGCGATCAGGCCGACGCCGGGCAGCACGGTGCCGACGACCGTCAGCAGGGCCGCCCGCCGGAAGCTGCGTTCAGGAGCGCTGCGGTCGTCGTGCTCGCCGAGTGTCTGCTCGGGCATCGGGGCTCCACAAGGCGTGACGGCGACAGGACGGCGGGGGAATTTCCGTCATCCTACGTGGTGGGTGGAACCGTCCCTCCGCGCCCTGGAGGGACGGTGCTCGTCGCCGAGCGGCTTTTGCCTACCGGCGCGTCAGGTCGGTAGTCTTGGCCAGCGCTCGCCCGGCGAGCGTTGCGTGGGGAGGCGTCGCCTAGTCCGGTCTATGGCGCCCGCCTGCTAAGCGGGTTGAGGTCACAAAGCCTCTCGCGGGTTCAAATCCCGCCGCCTCCGCGAGGTGTTTCGGCCGCCGCCCCGGTTCCTGGACCGGGGCGGCGTTCGCATTTCTGGCCGGCCTCGCGGTCATTCCCGCCTCATCCTCCTGGAGGTCTTCATGGCTGATCCGCACGCGAAGCTGCGGCAGTTCGTCGAGGAGCTGCGCGGGCTGCCGCTGGATTGGCGCAGCAAGGGCTTCGGCACGTTGGGCCGTCCCGTCAGTGCGGCGGGGCTCGCCGCCGCTGACGTGCACCTCTCCGACCTCGGCACGCCGATGATGACCATCGACGCGGCTGCTCTCGCCCACAACGTCTCGGCCATGGGGGAGTGGTCCGCCGACCGCAACCTGGGCTTGGCGCCGCACGGCAAGACAACGATGGCGCCGGCTCTCTGGCTGGCACAGCTCGACGCCGGCGCCTGTGCGATCACCGTCGCTAACGCCGCTCAGCTGCGAGCCGGCTACGCGTTCGGCGTCCGCTCCTTCCTGCTGGCGAACGAGCTGGTCGGAACGGCCGAGCTCCGGTGGCTGGCAGAGCGCCAGGACGCGGATCCCGAGCTGAACGTGCTCTGTTGGGTCGACTCGCCGGCGGCGGTCGACCGCATCGACGCAGCCCTGGCCGGATCCCCGCCGCGTCGGCCGCTGACCGTGTGCGTCGAGGTCGGCTCGCCTCGCGGTCGCGCCGGGTCCCGGACGCCGGCGGAAGTCGTCCACACCGCCGAGCGGGTGCTGGCGTCACCGGTGTGCAGCCTGGCCGGGATCAGCGGCTACGAGGGCACGGTGCCCGGAGCCGGTTCCGATGACGCTGGCCTCGCCGCTGTCGGGGCGTTCCTTCGGGCCGTTGCGTCCGCCTACGAGGGGCTGGCCGACCGGTTCGAGACCCCGGTGGTCACGGTCACGGCCGGAGGGAGCGCGCACTTCGACCTGGTGGCGCAGCTGCTCGGTCCGCTCGCCGGGACCCGGGACGGTCACACAGTCGCGGTGGTCCTCCGGTCGGGGGCCTACGTCGTGCACGACGACGTCCATTACGCCAAGCTCACTCCGAGCACCCGCGGGGACGGCCCGCAGCTGCACGCGGCGATCCACGTCTGGTCCCAGGTGCTGTCCCGGCCCGAGCCGGGGCTGGTCCTCCTCGACGCCGGCAAGCGGGACCTGCCGTTCGACCTGGGCCTGCCCGTGCTGCTGAGCGCGGTGCGGCGAGGGTGGGAAGGAGCAGCGGTCGTCGAGCTGGGCCCGACGGAGGTGCTGCGGCTCAACGACCAGCACGCGTACGTCCGGGTGCAACCGGACTCCCCGGTCGCCGTGGGTGACGTCGTGCGGCTCGGTCTGTCACACCCCTGCACAGCCTTCGACAAGTGGCGGACGATCGCGGTGGTGGAGTCGGTCGACGCGACCGACCCTCTTGTCGTCGACGCGGTCCAGACCTTCTTCTGAGGCTGCTGCCGGCGTCAGCGGCGGGGAAGGTGCCTCAGTGGAACTGAGGCACGATGAGGTAGAGGCCGAACAGGACCAGCAGGCCCGCAAGCCCCAGCAGGGCGTAGCCAACCGACAGCGCAGCGCCCCCGGAACGGCCGGGCAGCCCGTTCCCTCGGGCCGCCACCACGCACCGGATGCCCCCGGCGAGCAGCCCCGTGAACAGCACCGTGCCCGCGATCGAGACCACGGCGACGATGAGCAGGGATGACCAGTCGATGTGCATCTAGACCCCCGACCCGGTGGACGAGCGAACCGTCGGGCGCTCAACCGGCTGCAGCTCAGGTCCAACGACAGGTGCGTACGGCCGTGCGCCGGCGCTCGCGAACACCATCACCTCGGCGCTCTCGGTGACGTTCTCGCTGTCCACCTTGTGCCGCCGGGAGAAGCCGTAGATCACCGCGCAGGCCACGGCCAGCAGGAGAAGCAGCACCACCACCCCGGTCGTGCCGAGATCGGCCAGCAGGGCGGCGAGCCCGCCGACGAGGGCCGCGGCCGGCAGCGTCAGCAGCCAGGCGAACACCATCCGCCGTGCGACGCTCCAGCGGACGACCGCCCCCGAGCGGCCCACACCCGAGCCGAGGATCCCGCCCGTGCTGACGTGGGTGGTGGACAGGCCGAACCCGAGGTGGGACGAGGCCAGGATCGTCGCCGCGGTCGCCGCGCCGGACGCCGCCCCCTGCGGGGACTCGATCTCGACGATGCCCTTGCCCATGGTCCGCATGATCCGCCAGCCGCCGGAGTAGGTGCCGAGGCCGATGGCGAGGCCTGCGGCGAGGATCACCCACCACTGCGGCCCGCTGTCAGCCTGCTGCAACCCGGCGGCGATCAGGACGAGCGTGATCACCCCCATGGTCTTCTGGCCGTCCGAGGTGCCGTGAGCGAGGGCAACGAGCGACGCGGTGAAGGCCTGGCCGTACTTGAAGCCAGCCTCCGTCCCGTGCCGGTCGTGCAGGGCCCGTTTGGGCCGGGCGCTCAGCCGGTACGCGAGCCGGGTCGCCATGCCCGCGGCTATGCCCGCGACCAGGGGGGCGGCAAGAGCCGGCAGCAGGACCTTGGAGACGATCACCCAGCCGTGCACCGAGCTGAGCCCGGCGCCCACCACGACGGCGCCGATGAGGCCGCCGAACAGGGCGTGGGAGGAGCTGGAGGGGAGCCCGAAGAGCCAGGTCAGCAGGTTCCAGACGATGGCGCCGACGAGTCCCGCGAGGATGATCGGCGCGGTGATCAAGTTCTCGTCGAAGAAGCCGCCGGAGATCGTCTTCGCCACCTCGGTCGACAGCCCGGCGCCGACCAGGTTGAGCACAGCGGCGAGCACCACGGCCGTCCGGGGACGGAGCGCTCCCGTCGCGATCGGTCCAGCCATCGCGTTGGCACTGTCGTGAAAGCCGTTGGTGAAGTCGAAGATCAACGCGACGACCACCACCGCAACCACGACGAATAAGACCGTCACGTCGTTCCCTATCTGCACGGATCTCTGGTGCGGACGCACCCCCGAGGTGGCCGGCTCCTGAACTCTAGGAGAACGGTAGACGATGTCAAACGGAGTCGCAGCGGTTCGAGTGGGCCACTTTTGTCTCCGCCTCGAAGATGATCATGGAAAAGGTCTTCATGATCGGTGCGGCCAAACCGCCCGGAGCGGCCGGCCAGGGGCGGGCGCCGAGCGCTGCTGCCGGACTCCTCGCTCTTGGCTCCGAGACGGTCAGCCGGCGCCTCGGCGGCCAGCGGTCGGGCCTTGCGTTCGCGCCGTCGCCAGCCGGCCGCTATAGTGATCAACCGTTGTCTGCGGCTCACGCTGGCAACGAGCACCCGTAGCTCAACGGATAGAGCATCTGACTACGGATCAGAAGGTTGGGAGTTCGAGTCTCTCCGGGTGCGCCAGCCAAACCCCTGGCCAGAGCAAGCACCAACTTGTCCATGCCGGCCCCCGGCGGGATGGCGTGCTAACGGCGGCTCCCGGATCGGTGCCTTACCGCGTAGAGCAGCTTGACGACGCCGTTCGCATAGGTGTCCGAGGCCAGGAGCCGAAGTGTCTGGCGGTCCCGGTCATCGGACGTGAACACGGACTTGCCCGATCCGAGCAGGTAAGGGAAAACCAGCAGGTTGTAGCGGTCGATCAGATTCGCCTCGGCGAGCCGGCGGGCCAACTCGGCGCTCCCGTGGATGAAGATCGCGCCGCCGTCCTGCTGCTTCAGCGCCGCCACGTCCTCGGTGGATCGCAGGATCGTGGTCGGCCCCCAGTCGTCAGCGAGGTCACTCTCGCCGAGGCTGCTGGAGACGACGTACTTCGGCAGCTCTTGGTAGGCGGCGTGGTCCGATGACCTGCTCCAGATGGGCGCGAACGCTTCATAGCTGCGCCTACCGAACATGAGGGCAGACGTATCGGCGAGCTCCTCCGCCTTGAGCGAGTACGCCTCAGGGACGAACTCGGTGTCGAAGACCCATCCGCCGCCGGGATGTCCCTCGACGGTGCCGCCCGGTGAGTCGACCTTGCCGTCCAAGGTCATGAAACCGGTCCAGACAAGTTCACGCGTCACGCGTCCTCCTTAATGGCCGTCGCCATCGACCTCTCAGGCCCGCTGAAGTCATCGGCCAACGGGGCAGAGCCACTGTCCACCATTACCCGGCGCGGACCCCGCGCACTGCTGCTTCTGGCTCTTCTGGATCAAGACGCCGTGCGATCGCGGAGCGGCTGGCGCCGCGTGTCCTCCTCTGTGCGGGCTTTGCGCCGGCCTTCTCCGGACGGGGCGACCTCACCCAACGGGGGCGAGCGGCGGGTGCTCGAGCACGCGGGGCTTGTACTCGACCATCTGGATGCGGCCGTCGAAGGTCCGGTGCTCGAGC
>JBJMIS010000013.1:0-60410 GCA_045806705.1 Friedmanniella sp. | reverse complement strand
TCCCGGGCTCGCCCGACGCGTACGTCGACCAGTTGGCCGTCCGTCGCGACTTCCGCGGCCGGGGCCTGGCGCGCGCTCTGCTCACGTACACCGCCCAGCGCGCCGGCCGCCGCGGAAAACAGACTCTGATGCTCTGGACGCACTCCGGCACCGGCGCGCTGGCGATGTACGAGCGCCTCGGCATGCGCGTCCGCCGCAGTACGACGGTGTATCGGATCCAGCTGTGACGCGTGCCTGACACTCTGCGTCGACGCCCATCCCTGCGACTTCGAGAACCCACCGGTCACGAATCGGCTCCGAAAACGGTCGGTGGGTTCTCAAAGTCCGGGCCCGGCTGGGTGGGTGGTGGTGCCGGCGTGGCGAGCGGGGTGGGTGCGAACGCTCTATCCTTCGGCTTATGTCTGAACTGCAGGGTGGGCCTGGAGCCCTGTTCGCCATCGGTGGTGCCGAGAACAAGCTGAAGAAGCGGACGGTGCTGCAGGAGTTCGTCGAGGCGGCAGGTGGGTCCAAGGCGAGGATCGTCGTGGTGCCCACCGCCTCGGCGCTCGGGCCGGACGTCATCGACGTGTACCGCGCCCTGTTCGCCGCCCTCGGCGCCGAGAGCGTCGTCGGCGTTCGCCCGGAGACCGGGGAGGCCGCCGACGACCCGGCGTTCATCGCGCCGCTGAACGACGCCACCGGGATCTTCATGACCGGCGGCAACCAACTCAAGCTGGCCGGAGTCGTCACCGGTACGGCGTTCGGCCGGGCCGTCACCGCCGCTCACGCGCGTGGTGCCGCGGTCGGGGGGACGTCGGCCGGCGCGAGTATCCTCGCCGAACACATGATCGCCTTCGGCCGCTCCGGCGCGACCCCGCGGCAGCGGATGAGCCAGTTGGCCGGCGGTCTCGGCCTGGTCCAGGGCGCGATCGTCGACCAGCACTTTGCCCAGCGCAACCGCTACGGCCGGCTCTTGTCGCTGGTCGCCCAGTCCCCCGGCCTGCTCGGCATCGGCGTCGACGAAGACACTGCGGCGGTCGTTCGCGGCAGCCATCTGGAGGTCGTCGGCCGCGGTGCCGTGACCATCTTCGACGGCAGCCGGATCACCTCCAACGCCCACTACGCCAAGCGATCCGAGCCGATCCTTGCCTCCGGCGTCGTACTGCACGTGCTGCCGGCCACCGCGACGTTCGACCTGCAGGACCGGGTGCTGCTGTCGTACGGCCCGCAGCCGCCGGCGTCGGAGATCGCCGAGCTCGAGGCCGCCGAGGCGGACCTGCGCAAGCTGGCCAAGGAGATCGCCGCCGAAGGCGTGTCTCCCCGGTACTACGCGGAACGCAAGCGGCGGGCGGATCGCCGTACCAAGGTGACCAGACCGGCCAGCTCGGTGAACGCCGGGGAATCCAGACCGGAGGCGACCGAGCCGATCACGGCCGGCGCCGAGCTCAGCGTCCCCGACAGCCCGCCAGCAGACAGCGAAACCACATGAATGACACGACCGGCACCACCGGTACCCCCGCCCCCGACCTGAAGATCATCGAGACCCGCGTCTACCGCGGGCCGAACGTGTGGAGCTACGACCCGGCCATCCACCTGGTCGTCGACCTTGGCTCGTTGGAGAACTTCCCGTCGAACACCATTCCCGGCTTCACCGAGCGGCTACTCGCCGACCTCCCCCGGCTCGACCAGCACCACTGCTCGCGCGGGCGGAAGGGCGGTTTCCTCGAGCGGCTGGACGAGGGCACCTGGCTAGGCCACATCGCCGAGCACGTCGCGCTGCAGCTCCAGCAGGAAGCCGGCCACGACATGCGCCGTGGCAAGACCCGGCAGGTCAAGGGCTCACCCGGCCACTACAACGTCGTCTACGCGTACGCCGACGAGGCCGTCGGACTCGCTGCCGGTGAGCTCGCCGTCCGGTTCGTGAACCATCTCGTCCAGCCGGATCCGGACTTCGACTTCACCACCGAACTGGAGAAGTTCATCAAGCAGGCCGAGCGGACCGCGTTCGGCCCGTCGACCCAGGCGATCGTGGACGAGGCCGTGTCCCGCGACATCCCCTGGATCCGGCTGAACAAGGCCAGCCTGGTCCAGCTCGGCCAGGGGGTGCACGCGAAGCGGATCCGGGCCACGATGACGTCCGAGACCGGCTCGATCGCCGTCGACGTCGCCAGCGACAAGGACCTCACCACGCGGCTCCTCGCGTCGGCCGGCCTCCCGGTGCCGCGCTCGGAGTCGGTACGCACGGTCGAGGAAGCGGTCATCACCGCGAACAAGATCGGCTATCCGGTCGTCTGCAAACCGCTCGACGGCAACCACGGTCGGGGCGTCTGCCTGAACCTGCTGGACGCCGACGCGGTCCGCGAGGCGTTCCCGATCGCGGCCGAGCAGTCCCGCCGCGGCTGGGTGATCGTGGAGAACTTC
This sequence comes from Friedmanniella sp., assembly GCA_045806705.1. Lineage (GTDB taxonomy): Bacteria > Actinomycetota > Actinomycetes > Propionibacteriales > Propionibacteriaceae > Microlunatus. The sequence goes on along the minus strand of JBJMIS010000013.1, from coordinate 58,010 downwards.
GTCAGCGGCAAGGACTATCGCTGCCTGATCATCAACGGCCGGATGGAGGCGATCGCCGAACGAGTGCCCGCGCACGTGGTCGGCGACGGCATCCACACCGTGGCCGAGCTGGTCGACATCACCAACGCCGACCCGCGCCGCGGTGTCGGGCACGAGAAGATCCTGACCCGGATCACGGTCAACGCCGCCGCGCGGCAGCTGGTCCGCGACCAGGGCTTCGAGCTGGACGACGTACCGCCGGAAGACGTGATGGTGAAGCTGACGCTCACCGGCAACATGTCCACCGGCGGGATCTCGATCGACCGGACCTGGGAGGCGCACCCGGAGAACGTCGAGATCGCCGAGGAGGCGGCCCGGATGATCGGGCTCGACATCGCCGGCATCGACTTCATCTGCCCCGACATCACCGAGCCGGTCCGCGAGACGGGCGGCGCCATCTGCGAGATCAACGCCGCGCCGGGCTTCCGGATGCACACCCACCCGACCATCGGCGAGCCGCAGTTCATCGCTAAACCGGTCGTCGACATGCTCTTCCCGCCGGGCGCGACCTCGCGGATCCCGATCGTGGCCGTCACCGGCACCAACGGCAAGACGACGACCTCGCGGATGATCGCGCACATCTTCAAGGGCATCGGCAAACGGGTGGGGATGACCTCCACCGACGGGGTCGTGGTCGACGAGCGGTTGATCATCCGCTCCGACGCCTCCGGCCCGCGGTCGGCGCGGATGGTACTGCAGAACCCCCGGGTCGACTTCGCCGTGTTCGAGGTGGCGCGCGGAGGCATCCTGCGGGAGGGGCTGGGCTACGAACGCAACGACGTCGGGGTGGTCCTCAACGTCCAGCCCGACCACCTGGGCCTGCGAGGCGTGGACACCCTCGAGGAGCTGGCCGACGTCAAGGCCGTGGTGGTCGAGGCCGTCCCGCGCAACGGCTTCGCGGTCCTCAACGCCGACGACCCGCTGGTGCGGGCGATGCGCCGCAGGTGCTCGGGCCGGATCGTCTGGTTCACGATGGCCGAGCCGGGCAGCGAGATCCGCGAGTCGGTCGACGACCACTGCCGGCGGGGAGGTCGCGCGGTGGTGCTGGAGCACAGCGACCTCGGCGACATGATCGTCGTCAAGGAGGGTCGCCGCGCGATGCAGCTCGCCTGGACGCATCTGCTGCCGGCCACCTTCGGTGGCCGAGCCCTGATGAACGTGCAGAACTCGATGGCCGCCGCAGCTGCCGCCTTCGCGGCCGGCGCGTCCCTGCACGACATCCGCCAGGGCCTGCGGACGTTCTCGACCAGCTACTACCTCTCCCCTGGCCGGCTGAACGAGGTCTCCGTCGAGGGGCGGACGGTGATCGTGGACTACTGCCACAACGCGCCGGGGATGCGGATGCTCGGCGACTTCGTCGACAAGACCGCCGAACAGCTGGCCATCGCCGCCGAGACCGGCCGGGTGTCCCGGATCGGGGTGATCGCCACAGCCGGCGACCGGCGCGACGACGACATGCGGGAGCTGGGCGAGGTCGCGGCCCAGCACTTCGACGTCGTCGTCGTGCGGGAGGACGCCCAGCTGCGCGGGAGGCGTCCGGGGGAGGTGGCCGCCCTGGTCGCTGAGGGAGTGCGCTCAGCGATGCAGCAGGGCGCCCGCTGCAAGCAGCTCGAGACCGTGCTGGACGAGATCGTGGCGACCCGGCACGCGATCGCCCACTCCAACCCGGGTGACCTGGTGGTTCTCTGCGTCGACCGGCACGCCGCGGTGATGGCCGAGCTCGAGTCCTACGCCCGGCAGGCCCAGCCCGGGGCCCGGGAGGACGGCGCGTCGCGGACCAGCGTGTCCGACCCGGACTTCGTCCCCACGGCGGGGACCAGCGTCTGAAGCGCGCCGGGCTGCGGGCACGGTGCCCTCAGTTCCCGGGCCAGGACCCCGTCAGCTTCTCGAAGCTCTTCGCCCCCGCGCGCTCGATCAGCGCCTTGACCACGGCGAAGATGGCGCCCTGGATGACGGCCGCGAGCAGCACCCGGCGGAGCGGGTGCTCGGACTGGAGAGCGTCCGGAGCCTCGTCCTCGTCGGCCACCCGGCGCCAGATCTGCTTGAAGATGGCGCCGGCGAGCGAACCGGCGGCCAGCCCGGCGAGCATCCCGATCGGGCGGTAGGCCAGCGCGGCGGTGGTGTCCTTCATGAGCGGGCCTTCCGCACGGCCAGCAGCACGACGAGCAGCACCGGTGCCGCCAGCAGAGCCAGCTGGGCCGGTCGGGGCAGCGCCAGCACCCGCCGGCTGACCTCCTGGGAACCCTGGACGACCTTCTCCCGGCCGACGCTCGCCTTGGCCTGGGCGCTGACCCGCAGATCCTCGGCCTTGGCCTGCGCCGTGGCCAGGACATCGTCGACCTTGGCCTGCGCCGTGCTCTTCACGTCGTCGACCTTCTCCTGAGCCCGGGCCTTGACGTTGACCTTGTCGGCCAGCGCGTCCACGGAGTCGGCGAGGCGAGCCCTGGTCTCGGCGATGTCGGCCTCGATCTCGTCCGGGGTGGCGTCCGGCCGGGGTGGGGACTGGCTGGGCTCGCTCATCGCTTGATCGTCTCCTTGATCTCGGTCACGTCGGTCTTGACACTCTGCACTACCCGCGCCGGCACGGGCCGTGCCGCCTCGCTGCTGTGCGGGGGCCTCAGTGCTTGCCGGGGTTCTTCTTCTGGCCGCCGGCGTCCTCGCCGGGGATGCTGTCGGCCTTCACGGCCTGGCGCTCGCCCACCGGCAGCGGGTCGCCCTTGGTGGTGTCTGCGACGGTCTGCTGCTCGGACTCGGCGTTGATCTCGGCGCCGAGCAGGATGGCGTAGGAGGTGATCCAGAGCCAGAAGAGCAGCACGACGATGCCGGCGAGGGCGCCGTAGGTCTTGTCGTAGCTGCCGAAGTGGGAGACGTAGAGCGAGAAGCCGAGGGAGGCCAGCAGCCACAGCACGGTGGCGACCGCGGCCCCGACCGACACCCAGCGCACCTTCGGCGCGTCACGGTCCGGAGCCACCCGGTAGACGATGGCCAACGCCACGGTGATGATGGCCGCCAGCAGCACCCACCGAGCGACCTGGAGCAGGAACTTGACCGCCGCGGACTGGAAGATCGCGCTCTGCAGCAGGGCCGGGACGACGGCCACCAGCGCCAGGATGATGATGACGAAGATGATGGCGCCGATGGTCAGCGCGAGGGCGATGCCGCGCTTCTTCAGGAAGTTGCGGGTCTCGTCCTCGTCGTAGGCGATGTTGACCGCGGTCATCAGGTTGGCGACACCGCCGGAGGCGCTCCAGAAGGCCACCAGGATGGTCAGAGCCGTCTTCCAGCCGAGGGACCCGGCCGCACCGGACTGCGCGGTGAGCTGTTGGGTGATCAGGTCGCGCACCTCGCCCGGCACCGCCTCGCCGAGGCTGCTCACCTGGTCCGCGATCTGGCTCGGGTCGGCGATCAGGCTGTAGAGCAGCACGCAGGCGATCAGCGCGGGGAAGATGGCCAGGAAGGCGTAGAAGGCCAGGCCGGCCGCCAGCAGGGGGACCTGGTCGGCCTTCGCCTCCCCCCAGCCGCGCCTGGCGATCTGCAGCCAGCCGCGGGCCGGCACCTCGCTCGGCTTGTCAGCGGTTCCTCCGGGTACCCGGGAGGCCTCGGTCTCGGTCTGTGTGGCACCTTGAGTCATGCGTCAACTTCCTGGGGGTGGGGGACGCCTGGAGGACGACCAGGCATCCCAACGGCCTTGACAGGGTAGAACACCGGTCCGGACATCTGAGTCCACAGCCCTCGGTATCGGCGAACCGTTGGCGTCCCTAGATATATCCGATACCCGGGCGGCCAAACCGCCCGGTCCGCCCGCGCCCCCGCCGGGGGCGAGGAGAGGAGAGCCCCGATGGAGATCTTCGAACGCATCCGGTATGCGCGCGACCAGGCACTGGAGGCCGAACGGACGGAGCGCCGACGGCTCGCCGAGGCCGACAACGTGGACCTGCAGCGGGCGGCCTCCGTCCGGCTGGCCACCCGGCAAGCCGTCCGCGAGGCACTGGACGACGTGCTCGACGAGAGCTCGGACCCCGAGACCGAGCTCGACCAGGCCGCAGCCGGGGCCGAGTAGCGGACCGGCGCCTCCGGCCTGCTAGGCCGGAGGCGCCCCCTGGGCGCGCCGCACCTTCGCCCGGAGAGCTGCGGCGGAGTCGCGGCTGGCGCCGGCCTCGACCAGCCAGGCGTCGAGCAGGCTCCGGTCCTGGTGGGTCATCACCGCGACCACGTCGCCGGGACGGGCCTGGCCGGCCAGCGACCGGAGGCAGTCGAGCTCGCTGTCATGCTCGCGTTCGATCCCCATGCCGGCATGTGCTGCCCCCTCGGCGATCAGCCGCCCCATCTCCTCTGGGGGTCGGCCACGCAGGTACTGGCTCTTCCGGGCCACCTCCACCACGTCGGCCCCGACCGCGGCGACCTCCCCCAGCCGGATGAGCACCTCGTCACCCCGGTCGCCGGCCGTTCCCACCCCGAGCAGCAGCCGCGCCCCGCTCGGGCGGATGCCGGCCATGATCTCCAGCAGCGCTTCCAGTCCGGCCTCGTTGTGCGCCAGGTCGATCACCACGCTGGCGGTGCCGCCTGCCGGCAGCGGTAGCGTCCACACGTTCATCCGGCCCGGGTTGTCCTCCCCCGGCAGAAAGGAGGCCAGCCCCGCCGCCACCTGCTCTGGAGCGAAGCCGAGGGCCAGGGCCGCGGAGGTGACCGCGAGCACGTTCTCCACGTTGACCCGACTGAGGCCGGCCAGGGTCATCGGGACGTCGGCCACCTCGATCACCGGCAGCGGGTCCGCGGCCGGACGGAGCACGCTGACCCAGCCGTCGAGCACGGTGGTGACCCGCCCGCCGGCGTCCAGCACCGACCGACCGGACGGCGACTCCGGGTCCCGGGTGAAGACCCAGACTGACGCCTTCGTGCCCAGCCGCATCGCGAAGGTCCGGGGGTCGTCGGCGTTCAGGACGCACCACCCGTCGGGTCTGGTGATCCGGGTGATGACCGCCTTGACCTCAGCCAGCTGGTCCAGGGTGTCGATGCCGTCGATGCCGAGATGGTCGGCGCTGATGTTGGTGACGACAGATACGTCGTTCCAGGCCACGCCGACACCGCGCCGCAGGATCCCGCCCCGGGCCGTCTCGGTGACCGCCAGCTGAACGCCCGGGTGACGGAGGACCTGGGCCGCCCCGCTGGGCCCGGAGAAGTCGCCCGCCTCCACCAGCTCGCCGTTCAGGTAGACGCCGTCGGTGCTGGACCAGCCCACCGACAGGCCGGCCTGCTGCGCGATGTGACCGAGCATCCGGGACGTCGTCGTCTTCCCGTTGGTCCCGGTGACCGCCACCACCGGCACGTCAGGCCGGAGCAGGGTGGGCCCCCGGCCGGCCGGGGCGGTGCGGACGCGGTCACCGGCCCTGGCCAGCGCCGCCGCGACGTCGGTGTCCGTAGCGACCCCGGTCAGCTCGTCCAGCACCCCGGCGACAGCCTCACCGAGGGCCTCGGCCCGACCGGAACGCCGCCAGGGGTAGGCGACCACGAGCTGGGTCGGTCCTGGGCCGGGACGCGACCGGACGGCGAGTCTCGAGACCCCCGCCTCCGCGGCCAGCCGTCGGACCAGGCGGGCGACCCAGCGGGCGGCGAAGCGCTGCCGGAAGGCGGAGCCGGCCGGGCCGGGCCCGGCGCTCGTCAGGCCCAGGTGCGCGGCCAGCGCCTGCGCCCGCTCGATCGGCAGCAGCAGCAGGCCGGTGATGTCCAGGGTGAGCTTGGCCGCGGGCCGGGGGAAGTACAGGTTCGGCCCGATCAGCAGCCGGAGCTCGACGAGGGACGGAGGCGGGGCCACGCCGTCGGGCTCGTCGGGCATCAGGCGCGCTCAGGCACCGGTGGAGTGCAGACCGCCGTCGACGTGCACCATCTCGCCGGTCGTCTTCGGGAACCAGTCGCTCAGCAGGGCGACGACCGCACGGGCCGTCGGCTCCAGGTCCTTCGGGTCCCAGCCCAGCGGAGCCCGCTCGCCCCACACCTCGTTGAAGGTGTCCGCCCCGCCGATGGCCCGTTTCGCCAGCGTCTCCAACGGCCCGGCGGCCACCAGGTTCACCCGCACCCCCTCGGGGCCCAGGTAGCGGGCCAGGTAGCGGCTGGTGCTCTCCAGCGCGGACTTCGAGACGCCCATCCAGTCATAGACCGGCCAGGACACGGTGGCGTCGAAGGTCAGACCGACCACCGACGCCGGCGACGCGAGCAGCGGCTTGCACGCCATGGTCAGCGACGCGAGGGAGTACGCCGAGACCTGCAGTGCGGTCGAGACGTCGGGCCAGGGCGTGCTGAGGAACTTCCCCCCCAGCGCGGTCTCGGGGTTGGCGAAGGCGAGCGAGTGCACGAGCCCGTCCAGCTTGTCGACGTGCTCGCCGAGGGCTCCCGCGAGGCCACTCAGGTGGTCGGCGTTCGTGACGTCGACCTCGAGCAGCGGCGGCACCGGGTCCAGCTTCTTGATCACCCGGCCGGTCAGGCTCATGGCTCGGCCGAAGTTCGACACCACGACGGTGGCGCCCTCGGCCTGCGCGATCCGCGCCACGTGGAAGCCGATCGAGGTGTCGAGGGTGACGCCGGCCACCAGGATGTTCTTGCCTTCGAGGATTCCCACGTGCTGCTCCTGCTTCATGTGCGGCTTGGTCGGACCGGGCGGGACGGGCGGGCGGGCGTCAGTGTCCCATGCCCAGCCCACCGTCGACGGGGATCAGCGCCCCGGTGATGTAGCCGGCGCTGTCGCCAGCGAGGAACTCCACAGCCCCGGCGACGTCGTCGACACCGCCGAGCCGGCCGAGCGGGATCTGGGCGGCGTACTTCTGCACCAGGTCCTCACTCAGCTCACCGGTCATGTCGGTCTCGATGAAGCCGGGCGCCAGCACGTTCGCGGTCACCCCGCGGGAGCCGAGCTCGCGGGCCAGCGACCGGGCCATCCCGACCAGACCGGCCTTGGACGCGGCGTAGTTGACCTGACCGGCCGAGCCGAGCTGGCCGACCACCGAGGAGATGAAGATCAACCGTCCGAAGCGGCCGCGGATCATCGGACGGGCCGCGCGCTTGGCGACGCGGAAGGCGCCGGTCAGGTTGGTGGCCAGCACGGCGTCCCAGTCCTCCTCCGACATCCGCATCAGCAAGGTGTCCCGGGTGATGCCGGCGTTCGCCACCAGGACCTGCACCGGCCCGAGCGTCGACTCGACCTCGGCGAACGCCGCCTCCACCTGCTCGGCGTCGGTCACGTCGCAGCGGACCCCGAGGACGCCTTCTGGGACGTCGCCGCTGCGGAACGTCGCGGCCACCTGGTGGCCGGCCGCCGACAGCCGCTGGGCGATCCCCCGGCCGATCCCCTTGCTGCCACCCGTGACGAGGACGACGCGAGGGGTGGTGGCGGGCCCCGCAGGGGCAGGCACAGTGGTCACGGCCCTCACGCTATCGAGCACCCGCCGCCGCTGCCACGGAGGCGTACGCTGGCTCGGTGGTAGACCCGACGCAGGATGCCGACCCGGGGCGCGTCTTCGCCGGCTCCCGGTCCTCGGGCTCGCAGCCGCGTCGGCCACGCCGCCGCGGGGCGACGGCTGTCGTCATCACCGATGCGCAGGCGGCGTCGAGCCGGGAGATGTCGTCCCGGATCCGCCGCTACACCATCACCATGGCGTTCCGGATGGCGTGCTTCGTCAGCATGCTGTTCGTGCACGGCGGGCTCCGCTGGGTGCTGCTGGCGCTTGCGGTGTTCCTGCCCTACGTCGCCGTGATCGCCGCAAACCAGGCCGACCAGCGGGCGTCGGCAGGGCGGCTCGAGCAGGGCGCTCCGGTCGGCTCCCCACAGCTCACCGTCGGCGAGCAGGTCGACGTCATCCCGGGCGACGTGGTGGGCGACGGTCCCGCCGGCCCGCACAGAGCGCGGACGACCGAGGACTTCGCCAACGGGCGGGAGTACAGGCGTGGCTGAGCCGCAGGAGGGGATGCTGCGCGGGGTCGACCCACTGCCCAGCGGCCCGGACGGCCTGGTCTGCTCCGCCAAGGGATGCCGGCTGGCCGCGACCACGGACCTGCAGTGGAACAACCCGAGGATCCACCCGGCCGACCGGCGCAAGCACTGGCTGGCGTGTGAGGAGCACCGCACGCAGCTGACCGGGTTCCTCTCGGCACGGGGCTTCCTGCGGGAGGTGCGGGCGCTGCCCGCGGATGGTGCCGCGGACGAGGCGGGCTGAGCTAGCCGCCGATCGCCGACATCGGCCGGTCGGGCTGCAGGAACGAGGGGTCGTCGATTCCGTGCCCGGCCTGCTTGCCGGCCACGGCGGCCAGCCACTGGTCGGCCAGCTGGGCATCGGACGCGCCAGACCGCAGCGGTGCCCGCAGGTCGGACTCGGTGCGTGAGAACAGGCAGGTGCGGATCTGGCCGTCGGCGGTGAGCCGCACCCGGTCGCAGCTGCCGCAGAAGGGCTTCGAGACGGCGGCGATGATGCCGACCGCGTACTCGGTGCCGGCGACGCGGAACAGCTCGGCGGGGGCGCTGCCCCGTGCCTGGGCGTCCGCCGGGTCCTCCACCAGCGGGAGGTGCTCGCTCAGCCGACTCCGGATCTCGGCGGCCGTGACCATCGTGGACCGCTGCCACGCATGCTGCGCGTCCAGCGGCATCTGCTCGATGAAGCGGAGCTGCACGCCCTCCGCCATCGCCCACTCCAGCAGCGGGAGCGCTTCGTGGTCGTTCAGGCCACGCATCAGCACGGAGTTGATCTTGACCGGCTGCAGCCCCGCCTCGCGGGCGGCGCGCACCCCCGCCAGGACGTCGTCCAGCCGACGGCGGCGGGTCAAGGTAGCGAAGGTGTCGGGCTGAAGGGTGTCGAGGGAGATGTTGATCCGGTCCAGACCGGCGTCGGCGAGGCCGCGGGCACGGCGGGCGAGGCCGATGCCGTTGGTGGTGAGAGCGATCACGGGCCGGGGCTCCAGGGCCGCGATGTCCGCAACGAGCTGCTCGAGATCCCGCCGTAGCAGCGGCTCGCCGCCGGTGAGCCGAACGGTGCTGATCCCCAGCCGCTCCACCCCGACCCGTACCAGGCGCACGACCTCGGCGTCGCTGAGCACCTGCTCGTGCGGCATCCAGTCGAGCCCCTCGGCCGGCATGCAGTAGGTGCAGCGCAGGTTGCAGCGGTCGGTCAGCGAGATGCGGAGGTCGGTGGCCACCCGCCCGAACCGGTCCCGCAGGGGCCCTCGACCCGGCGACCCGGCGGCTGCCGCACGGACGTCCTCGCCCGAGGAGCGCAGCCGGGGCATCGGCAGCATCGTGGTCACGGGTCCGAGTCTAGGTCCGGCGGAGCGTTCCGGCCGCGCGCGCCGGGTGCCGGATCAGCTCGTCCAGCCTGACCGCCGTCGCCAGATTGTCGACGTCCTGCGCCCCGGAGCCCGGCATCTGTCCTATCCTCAGTCGCAGCCACAACCGAGCAACCGGGGGTCAGCTCAACCACAGACGACCAGAAGGCGGCTCGAGTCTGATGAGCAGTATCCCTATGCACGAGGCGGACGGCAGCATCCGCGTATTCCTGATGGACGACCACGAGCTGGTGCGGCGAGGCCTCGTCGACCTTCTCAAGTCCGAGCCCGACATCACGGTGGTGGGTGAGGCGGGCACCGCCGCGGAGGCGCTCCGGCGGATCCCGACGGCCCGACCCCACGTCGCCCTGCTGGACGGTCGGCTGCCGGACGGCAGCGGCATCGACGTCTGCCGTGACGTCCGCTCCAGCGACCCCGAGATCCGCTGTGTCATCCTCACCTCCTTCGACGACGACGAGGCGCTGTTCGCCGCGATCATGGCCGGCGCCTCGGGCTACCTGCTGAAGGAGGTCGGCGGCTCCAACCTGGTCGCCGGCATCCGGCAGGTGGCGGCGGGCCACTCCCTGATTGACCCGGCCGTCACCCAGAAGCTGCTGGACCGGCTGCGCAACCCGGTCAAGGAGGCGTCCAAGCTCGACCAGCTCACGCCCCGGGAGAAGGAGATCCTCGACCTGATCACCGACGGCTACACCAACCGTCAGATTGGGGAGAAGCTCTACCTGGCCGAGAAGACGGTGAAGAACTACGTCTCGATCCTGCTGACCAAGCTCGGGATGCAGCGCCGCACCCAGGCCGCCGTGTACGGGGCCCAGCTGCGGCACGGTCGCTGACCTCTGGGGCGCCTCAGTCGCCGGTGCCGGTCTTCACCCGCTCCGGGTGGGAGTAGACGTTCATCCGCTCACCGCGGACGAACCCCACCAGGGTCAACCCGGCCTCGGTGGCGAGCTCGGCGGCCAGGGAGCTCGGCGCGGACACCGCCACCATCATCGGGATCCCCGCCAGCACCGCCTTCTGGGTGAGCTCGAACGACGCCCGACCCGACACGACCAGGATGAGCTCGCTCAACGGGAGCATCTGCTGACGCAGCGCCCAGCCGACCACCTTGTCCACGGCGTTGTGCCGGCCGACGTCCTCCCGCGCGCAGACGATCACCCCGTCCGCCGTCATCAGGCCGGCCCCGTGCAGGCCCCCGGTCTTGTCGAAGGCCCGCTGCTGCTCCCGCAGCCGGTCCGGCGCGGCCGAGATGAGCGCGACCGGCACCCGGAGCCCGTTGCCGAGCGGGTGGCAGGTCTGGCGGACGACCTGGTCGATGCTGGTGGTGCCGCAGACCCCGCAGGCGCTGGTGGTGACGACGTTGCGTCGGTTCTCGGCGGACGGGGCCACGGCGCCCGCACCGAGCGAGACGTCCAGCACGTTGTAGGTGTTGCGGCCGTCGGGACCGGCACCCTCGCAGTAGCGGGCGGCGACGATGTCGGCGACCTCGCGGATGATGCCCTCGCTGTGCAGCAGCCCGTGCACGAGGTCGATGTCGTCGCCGGGGGTCCGCATGGTGACGACGTAGGGCTCCCCGTTCAGCCGGATCTCCAGCGGCTCCTCGACAGCGAGGGTGTCGCTGCGGCGGACGAGGGAGTCCGGACCAATCCTGAGCACCGGGTGCAGGCGGGTGACACGTCCCATGCCATCATCCTGACACCGGCTGCCCAGCCGGTCACAGCAACGGGACGTGGTCGCGCCCGCGGCGGCCCACGACGCGCCGAGGTTCGGCGGAGGGAGGTGCACCGATGGAGCTCTCGACCTGGCTGGAGGCGGTGGCGGCACGGCTGCAGCTCGAGCTGCCCGTGACCGACGAGGTCGTGCGGATCCTGCTCGACCTGGCCCGCGACAGCGCCCACGAGGTCGAACGGGTGGCGGCACCGCTCACCACCTTCCTGGCAGGGGTAGCGGTCGGTCGGGGCGCAAGCCTGCCCGAGACCGCCCAGGCCATCACCGACCTGCTCGCCCTGCCGGACCCGGACACACAGGACAGCTCGGGCTGAGCGCGGCCCACCTATTCTGGACGGGTGCGCCGTCTCTGGGTCCGCTGGGCCCTCCTCGTGGCCTTCGTGGCCGTCCTGGGGACGGTCTTCGTCAACCTCGGTGAGTGGCAGCTCTCCCGGCTCGCCCAGCGGCAGCAGCGCAACACCGACACCGTCGCCAACGAGCGCAACGCCGTGGTCGGTTTCGAGCAGGTTTTCAACCACCCGATCGCCGAGCGCGACCAGTGGCAGCGGGTGCAGGCCCGCGGAGTCTTCGACGCGGAGCACCAGTTCGTCCTGCGCTACCGCAGCAACGGGGACGCCGGCGGCTATGAGGTCGTGACGCCGCTGCGGACCCGCAGCGGCACGGTCCTGGTCGACCGTGGCTTCATCGGCCTCGACCGAGGGGAGCCGATCCCTGCCGCGGCTGAGGCCCCCGCACCACCCGCCGGCGAGGTCACCGTGGTCGGGCACGTCCGCCGCAACGAGGTCGGCCGGGCGTCGGCGATGACGCCGGTTAACGGACAGATGCGGCTGCTCAACGCGACGTCGGTCGCGGCCACCCTGCCGTACCCGGTGCTGGACGGCTACATCGGCCTGCTCAGCGTGGACCCGCCGCAGTCCGGGGGGTTCCAGACCGTGCAGCTGCCGGAGATCTCCGACGGGCCCCACTTCTGGTACGCCGTGCAGTGGTTCATGTTCGCCGGACTGGCGCTCGCGGGGGTCTTCGTCTTCATCCGCGGCGACCTGCGGGTGCGCCGGGAGGCGCGGGAGGCGGCGGCCTCGGTCGGCGTCACCGAGCCGCAGGTGACGACCACGTCCTGACTTCCCGGCGGCGCCCGGGCCGGAGACCTGTGCCAGGATCGCGCCATGGATCTGGGCTTGTCGGGTCGTGTCTTCGTCGTCACCGCCGCGAGCAGCGGTCTGGGCCGGGCCACGGCGACGGCGTTGGTCGCCGAGGGTGCGCGGGTCGCGCTGGTGGCTCGGCGCGCTGAGCTGCTGGCGGAGCTGGCGGCGGAGCTGGACGAGGCGGCCGGCGGCCGGGCGGCGGTGACGCTGGCCGCGGACCTCGCCGTGGAGTCGACGGCCGGCCAGGTCTGCGCGCTGGCCCTCGAGGCCTTCGGCCGGCTGGACGGCGCGCTGGTCAGCGTCGGTGGACCGCCGGCGGGGAGCGTCCGGAGCACGACGGAGGAGCAGTGGCGGGGGGCCTTCGAGTCGGTGTTCCTGTCCGCGCTCCGCGTCACCGACGCCGTCCTGGCCGCCGGCACCGCGCCCGACCTCGCGGTCGGCTGGGTCCTGTCGACTTCGGTCAAGTCTCCGATCGGCGGCCTGGCCGCCTCCAACGGGCTGCGGCCGGGTCTGGGAATGCTGGTCAAGCAGCTGGCGGACGAGCTGGGCCCCGACGGCACCCGCGTCTTCGGCCTGATGCCGGGCCGGGTCGACACCGAGCGGGTGCAGCACCTGGACTCCCTCAGCGGCGACCCTGCCGCCGCCCGCCGGGCCGCGGAGGCCGGGATCCCGCTGCGCCGCTCCGGCCGACCGGAGGAGTTCGGCCGGGTCGCAGCCTTCCTGCTCTCCCCCGCCGCCTCCTACCTCACCGGCTGCGTCATCCCGGTGGAGGGCGGCGCGCTCCGCTCGCTGTGAGCCGGGCGAGGGGTGGGAGGTGCCCGGGTGGCGATCGCTGAGCTGCTCGACCTGCTGAGCTGCCCAGTCTGCCGGACGGCGTTCACCGAGGAGGGCGGCAGCGTCAGGTGCGCGAAGGGACACCGCTTCGACGTGGCCCGGCAGGGCTACCTCAACCTGCTGGCGACCGCTCCGCCGCGGCACGCCGACACCCCGGCGATGGTGGCGGCCCGGGAGCGGTTCCTGGGGGGAGGTGCGTACCGCCCGATCGCGGCCGCGCTGGTCGCTGCGGTGCGGGCCGGGCTGGCGGAGGCCCGGAGCGGCGCCGTCCCGGCTGCGCCGGCGGTGCTGGAGAGCGGGGCCGGCACCGGGTACTACGCGGCCGCCCTGCTCGACGGGCTGGGCGGGCGAGGGCTGGCCCTCGACATCTCGACGGCGGCGGCTCGGCGGGCCGCCCGGGCGCATCCCCGGCTGGCGGCCGTGGTCGCTGATGTCTGGGGCACGCTTCCGGTCGTCGCCGCCCGGCTCGACGTGCTCGCCGCCGTCTTCGCCCCGCGGAACCCCGCCGAGTTCGCACGGGTGCTGCGGCCGGACGGCGTGTTGGCAGTGGTCACCCCGCTGCCGGAGCACCTGCAGGAGCTGCGGACCGCCCTGGGTCTGCTGGACGTCGAGCAGGACAAGCAACAGCGTCTGGCGAGCACTCTCTCGGACGCCTTCCTCCCGCTGCACGAGGAACGGGTCCGCTATCCCGTCTCCTGGGCCGCCCCGATGGTGGTCGACCTGGTGGCGATGGGACCGAACGCGTTCCACCTGTCCGGGGCCGACCTGACGGACCGGGTCGGCGGGCTGCCCGACCCGGCGGCTGCCACCGTGGCCGTCACCGTCTCGACCTGGGTCAGGAGACCGACGCCGCCGGCTCCTGGTTGATCTCGACCGCACGGGCTCCGGCTGCCGGCCGGGCGAACTGGGTGCGGTGCAGCTCGGCGTAGAGGCCGCCCTCGGCCAGCAGCTCCTCGTGCCGACCTTGCTGGACGATGTGTCCGTGGTCGACGACGAGGATGAGGTCGGCGTCCCGGATGGTGGAGAGCCGGTGCGCGATGACGATGCTGGTGCGGCCCTGCATCGCCGTATCGAGGGCCCGCTGCACTGCGGCCTCGGACTCCGAGTCCAGGTGCGCTGTCGCCTCGTCCAGGACGACGATCGGCGGCGCCTTGAGGAGCAGCCGGGCGATCGCCAGCCGCTGCCGCTCACCCCCGGACAGCCGGTAGCCCCGCTCCCCGACCACCGTCTCCAGCCCGTCGGGTAGCTCCTCGACCAGGTCGCGGATCTGAGCCGCTTCCAGCGCGTCCCACATCTGCTCCTCGGTAGCGCGAGGAGCGGCGTAGTGGAGGTTGGCCGCGATGGTGTCGTGGAACATGTGGGCGTCCTGGGTCACGTAACCCACGGCGGCACGAAGCGAGGACAGCTCCAGGCCCCGGACGTCGACGCCGGCCACCCGGACACTGCCGGCGGTGACGTCGTAGAGCCGGGCGATCAGGTGGGTCATCGTCGTCTTGCCGCCGCCTGAGCGTCCGACGACGGCGACGGTCTGACCGGGGGCGGCGACAAAGGTGACGTCGTGCAGGACGTCGGCGCTGGGCCGCTGCTCGGTGGTGGCGACGGACTCCAGGCTGGCGAGCGACACCTCGGTGGGGCTCGGGTAGCGGAAGCCGACGTGCGAGAACTCCACCGACGCTGGGCCACGAACGGGTCGGGCGTCCGGGGCGTCGGCGATCATCGGGGTGAGATCCAGCACCTCGAACACGCGGTCGAAGCTCACCAGCGCGTTCATCACGTCGATCCGGAGGTTGGTGAGGCTGGTCAGCGGGCCGTAGAGCTGGCTGAGCAGGCCTGCGAGGGCGGTCAGCGTGCCCACCGTGAGGACCCCGTCGATCGCCAGCGAGCCGCCGACGCCGTAGACGAGGGCGGTGGCAAGGGAGGCCACGAGGCCGAGCGAGGTGAGAAAGAACCGGCCGTTCATGGCAATCCGGACCGAGATGTCGCGGACGGCCCCGGCCCGGTCGGCGAAACGGTCGTGCTCGTCCTGGCGGCGGCCGAAGAGGGTGACGAGCAGCGCTCCGCTGACGCTGAAGCGCTCGGTCATGGTGGCGGAGAGGTCGCCGTTCAGCTGCATCTGCTGCCGGGTCAGGTCGGCCAGCTTCCGCCCGACGACCTTGGCCGGGATGAGGAAGATCGGCAGCAGGACCAGCGCGGCCAGGGTCAGCTGCCAGCTGAGCACGGTCATCGCGACCAGGACCAGGACGAGGCTGATGGCGTTCGACAGCACGGTCGAGAGGGTCGAGGTGAAAGCCTGCTGGGCGCCGATCACGTCGGAGTTGAGCCGCGACACCAGCTTGCCCGTCTGGGTGCGGGTGAAGAACGCGACCGGCATCTGCACCACATGGTCGAACACCTGGGTGCGCAGGTCGAAGATCAGCCCTTCGCCGATCTTGGAGGAGCACCAGCGTTGCACAAGGCTCAGCACCGCCTGCAGCACGGCGAGCAGCGCGAGTGTCACCGACACGATGATCAGCAGCCGCCGGTCACCCCCCAGCACCCCGCGGTCGATGATCACCTTGAACAGCAGGGGTGGTGTGACGGCCAGCGCCGACGCGAGCACGATGAGGGCGACGAAGAGCGTGATCAGGCGGCGGTACGGACGGGCGAAGCGGAGGATGCGCCGCAGCACACCCCGGCTCAGCTGGTGCTGGGCGATCTCGGGGTCCTGCGACATCCGGCGCATCATCCCGCCGCCCATGCGCATCGACATCGACTACTCCTCCTTCTGCCACCACGCCGCTCGACCGAGCGGAGGTGAGGTCGCCGTTCCCAGCGCCGGGTGCCTCGGGCCGGCCGTCGCCGGCAGCTCGTCGACGACCCGAACCCCGCCGCTCCCGGTGAGCAGATGTTCCGGGCTGACAAGCTGTGGGGACGGCCGAACGCTTGTTCCATCAGCTCCAGCCGCACGCCTGGAGACCCTGTGGCGGAGCCAGCCTAGTCACCGGGCCAACCGCCGGACCTCGCCCGAAGTTGACCCGCTCCCGCAGGCTGCCCGGATGGCCTGAGCCGCGGGGGACGTCAGCGCTTCTTGCTCTTCTTGCCCTTCTTGGCGTCGTCGCTCTTGTCCGGCCTCTTGGCCTTGGCCCGCTTGTCCGGCTTCGGCTCCGCCCCCTTGGCCCTCTTGGCCTTGAGGTCCTTCGGCTCTTTGCCGGTGCCTGCCGGTGCCGGCTGGTCCAGGGTTTCGGCCGGCGCCTCGGGGGTGGTCTTCCTCGCGGCCGCGCCCCGGGTGGCCCCGCCGCGGGGACGGACCGGAACCCCGGCCTCCTTGATCAACCCGTGCACGAAGCCGAAGGACCGTCCGGTGTCATCCGCGATCGCCCGGATGCTCTCGCCGTCGGCGTAGCGCTGCGCCAGCCTGGCGCCCAGCTCCTGCCGCTGCGTCCCGGTGATCCGCGATCCTTTGACCAGTGCTTCCGCCACGACGCCTCCTGTGCTGGGGTACCGGTCCTCAGCGCGGGCGAGGACCTTGATCAGGCCACCATCATCCATCAGGACAGGATGATCATCAGGCAATCATGATCATCGGGCGGGCCGCCGGGGCGATCAGGCGAGCGAGACCAGCTCGGCGTACTCCGGGCTCCACAGGTCCTCGACGCCGTCCGGCAGCAGCAGCACGCGGTCGGGGTCGAGCGCGTCCACCGCACCCTCATCGTGGGTCACCAGCACGACAGCGCCGGCGTAGGTCTTGATCGCCGCCAGCACCTCGGCGCGGGATGCGGGGTCGAGGTTGTTGGTCGGCTCGTCGAGCAGCAGCACGTTCGCGCTGGAGACGACGAGCGCGGCCAGCGCCAGCCGCGTCTTCTCCCCGCCGGAGAGCACCGCTGCCGGCTTCTCGACGTCGTCGCCGCTGAACAGGAACGAGCCGAGCACCTTGCGGACGTCGGTGTCGTTGAGGTCCGGCGCCGCCGTCCTCATGTTCTCCAGCACCGAGCGCGACGTGTCGAGCGTCTCGTGCTCCTGCGCGTAGTAGCCCAGCCGCAGCCCGTGACCGGGCTTCACCGCCCCGGTGTCGGATGCCTCGACCCCGGCCAGGATCCGCAGCAGGGTCGTCTTGCCGGCTCCGTTGAGGCCCAGGATCACGACCTGGCTGCCCTTGTCGATCGCCAGGTCGACCCCGGTGAAGATCTCCAGCGAGCCGTAGCTCTTGCTGAGGTCCTCCGCCATCAAGGGCGTCTTCCCGCACGGCGCGGGCTCGGGGAACCTGATCTTGGCCACCTTGTCCTGCACCCGCACGGCGTCGAGTCCGGACATCAGCCGCTCGGCCCGCTTGGCCATGTTCTGCGCGGCGACCGCCTTGGTGGCCTTGGCCCGCATCTTGTCCGCCTGGGCCATCAGGGTGTCGGCCTTCTTCTCGGCGTTCTGCCGCTCGCGGCGGCGCCGCTTCTCGTCGGTCTCGCGTTGCTGCAGGTAGCGCTTCCACCCCATGGCGTAGACGTCGAGCTCGGAGCGGTTCGCGTCGAGGTGGAACACCTTGTTCACCGTCTGGTCCAGCAGGCCGACGTCGTGGCTGATCACCAGCAGGCCGCCGGAGTGGTTCTGCAGGAAGGTCCGCAGCCAGATGATGGAGTCGGCGTCGAGGTGGTTGGTCGGCTCGTCCAGCAGCATCGTCTGCGCCCCCGAGAACAGGATCCGCGCCAGCTCGACTCGACGGCGCTGGCCGCCCGAGAGCGTGTGCAGCGGCTGGTTCAGCACGCGGTCCGGCAGCCCGAGGTTGCTGGCGATCCGCGCCGCCTCGGCCTCGGCCCCGTAGCCGCCGGCAGCGGCCAGCTCGGCCTCGGCGCGGGCGTAGCTGCCCATCGCCTTGTCCCGGACCTCCTCGGAGTCGTCGCCCATGGCGATCCCGGCCCGGTGGAGCCGCTCGAGCACCGAGTCCAGCCCCCGTGCCGACAGGATCCGGTTCTTCGCCAGCACGTCGAGGTCACCCGTCCGCGGGTCCTGCGGCAGGTAGCCGACGTCACCGGTGCGGGTGACCGTGCCCGCCGCCGGGGCCGCCTCGCCGGACAGGATCTTGGTCAGCGTGGTCTTGCCGGCGCCGTTGCGTCCGACGAGCCCGATCTTGTCGCCGGCGGCGACCTGGAAGCTCACCCCCGACAACAGCAGCCGCGCTCCCGCGCGCACCTCGACATCCTTCGCGACCAACATGGTGTTCTCGTCTGACTTTCTTCTTCGTCGTACTCGTGTTTCGGGGGGCTGGGTCCGGCGTGGCGAGCGGGCGTGGGGGCCGGCTAGGAAACCTGCCCCTCAGTTCAGGTCCACATCTGCGGCGACGCTGCGGGCGAGACTCAAGCATCTTAGGTTTCTACGCCGGCCCCCACGCCCGCTCACCCCACCTTGCAGACCTTCAACGCGCTGGCTGGCCAATAAAGTCCGGCGGGCCGAGTTGGCCGCTCAGGCTGCTCGCTGACCCAGGCTTGCCAGGTTCCCCATTCCCTGCCCCCACAGCCAGTCTTTGGGCTCACCGTGATCGCCGCCCGGGCGCAGACGCGACCGACAAAACCGCGACCTCAGGGAGAAGATCCTCCCGGCGGGCCTGACCAGCTCCGCCCGGCTCAACGACCGGGGCCCGCACGTGAGCAGGGAGCTGGGGTCGGGAGGGGCCTGGTGAGGGCGTAGCAAACCTAAGATGCTTGAGGCCGGGCCGTCAGGTGGCTGTCACCGAGGCAGGGAGTCGAGGGGCAGGTTTGCCTAGCCCTCACCAGGCCCCTCCCGACCCCAGCGGAACCCGAGCAGACGGAAGAGACCTCAGACGTTGAAGCCCAGGGCGCGGAGCTGGTCGCGGCCGTCGTCGGTGATCTTCTCCAACCCCCACGGGGGCATCCAGACCCAGTTGATCACGAAGTTCTCGACGAGCCCGTCGAGCGCGGAGGCCGTCTGGTCCTCGATGACGTCGGTCAGCGGGCACGCCGCCGAGGTCAGCGTCATGTCGATGGTCAGGCTGTTGTCGTCCTCCAGCTTCAGACCGTAGATCAGGCCGAGGTCGACGACGTTGATGCCCAGCTCGGGGTCGACGACGTCCTTCAGGGCCTCCTCGAGGTCGTCCAGGCTGGGACGCGCGCTCCACGCGGCGTCCACCTCGGGGAGGTCGTCCCGCACCAGGTCCGACGGCCGTGCGGCGACCTCGGTCTCGCTTGCCTGCGTGTCGGTCATCGTGCAGCTCCTTGCTCGTCAGGATGTGGTTCGGCGGCGTTCGGTTCGGCCTGGTCGGCCTGGGCCCGCAGGACGGCGTCCTTGAACGCCGACCAGCCAAGCAGCGCGCACTTGACCCGCGCGGGGAACTTCGAGACCCCGGCGAAGGCGATGCCGTCCTCGAGCCGGTCCTCGTCCGGTTCGACAGTGCCCTTGCTCTGCATCAGGGTCAAGAACTCCTGGTGCAGCTCCAGCCCGTCGGCGACGTCGCGGCCGATCACCAGGTCGCTCATCACCGATGTGGAGGCCTGCGAGATCGAGCAGCCCAGACCCTCGTACGAGACGTCGCCCACGGTGCTGCCGTCGAGGTGGACCCGCAACGTCACCTCGTCCCCACAGCTGGGGTTGACGTGGTGCACCTCCGCCTCGTACGGGTCCCGCAGACCGCTGTGGTGCTTGGCGCGGTAGTGATCCAGAATGATCTCCTGGTACATCTCCTCGACCTTCACCGTCCGCCTCCACCGAAGAACCTCACGGTGTAGTTCAACCCCTCGACCAGCGCGTCTATTTCCGCCTTGGTCGTGTAGAGGTAGAACGACGCGCGGGTCGAGGACTGCACGCCGAACCGCTCGTGCAGGGGACGGGCACAGTGGTGGCCACCACGGACGGCGATCCCGCGCGAGTCGAGCAGCTGGCTGACGTCGTGCGGGTGGATGTCGCCGAGCGTGAACGAGATCGCCCCACCCCGGTCCACAGGCACGCTCGGCCCGATGACCTGAAGACCGGGCACGGTGGCCAGCCCTTCGAGGGCGTAGCCGGTGATCTCCTTCTCGTGGGCGGCGATCTGGTCCATCCCGACAGCGCGGAGGTAGCTCGCCGCGGTCGCCAGCCCGACGGCCTGGGCGATGGGTGGTGTGCCCGCCTCGAACCGGTGCGGCGGCGGCGCGTACGTCGACCCGGTCAGCTTGACGACCTCGATCATCTCCCCGCCACCCAGGAACGGCGGCAGCTCGGCGAGCAGGTCGTAGCGGCCCCAGAGGACGCCGATCCCGGTGGGTCCCACCATCTTGTGACCGGTGAAGGCGAGCAGGTCCGCGCCCAGGCTCGACACGTCGACCGGCATCTGCGGGACGGCCTGGGACGCGTCGACCACGACGACGGCACCCACGGCGTGGGCCGCGGCGGCGATCTCGGGGATCGGGTTGACGGTGCCCAGCACGTTCGAGACGTACGCGACGGAGACGATCTTGGTCCGCTCGTTGAGCAGGCCGGTGGCCACCGCGCCCTCGAGGTCCAGCCGGCCCTCGTCGGTCAGGTCGTACCAGCGCAGCACCGCCCCGGTCCGTTCCGCCAGCAGCTGCCACGGCACGATGTTGGAGTGGTGCTCCATCACCGAGATCACGATCTCGTCGCCGGGCTGCAGGCGGGCACCGAGGGTGTGTGCACACAGGTTGAGCGCCTCGGAGGCGTTCTTGGTGAAGACGATCTCCTCGGAGCGCTGCGCGCCCACGAACTGGGCGAGCGTGGCGCGTGCCCCCTCGAACGCCTCGGTCGCCTCGGCGCCGAGCATGTGCATGGCCCGCGCCACGTTCGCGTTGTGGTTGAGGTAGTGGTCCTCGATCGCCTCGACGACGACCCGCGGCTTCTGGGACGTGTTCGCGCTGTCGAGGTAGACCAGCGGCCAGTCCCCCGCAGTCCGCTGCAGGATCGGGAAGTCGGCCCGGATCGCCTCGACGTCGAACGGGATCGGCTCCTCGGGAGCCGAACCGGCCTCCAACGGTGCCTCGTCGACGGCAACCGTCGGTGGGTACTCGGGCAGCCGCTGAGCCGCCTCCGCCTCGGTCGTCATGGTCGTTACTCCGCTCCGACCGACGCCGCGGCGGCAGCCTTGACGTAACGGTCGTAGCCCTCGACCTCGAGCCGCTCCGCGAGCTCCTGGCCACCCTGCTCGGCCACCCGGCCGGCCACGAACACGTGCACGAAGTCGGGCTTGATGTAGCGAAGGATGCGCGTGTAGTGGGTGATCAGCAGCACGCCGCGGTCCCCCTGACCGGAGAAGCGGTTGACGCCCTCCGAGACGATCCGGAGCGCGTCGATGTCCAGACCGGAGTCGGTCTCGTCGAGGATCGCGAACTTGGGGTTGAGCAGCTCCAGCTGGACGATCTCGTGCCGCTTCTTCTCCCCACCGGAGAAGCCCTCGTTGACGCTCCGGTTGGCGAACTCGCGGTCCATCTGGACCTTGTCCATCGCCGTGTTGACATCCCGGACCCAGGTCCGCAGCTTCGGCGCCTCGCCGTCGATCGCGGTCTTGGCGGTCCGCAGGAAGTTCGCCACCGACACGCCGGGCACCTCGACCGGGTACTGCATGGCCAGGAACAGGCCGGCCCGGGCGCGCTCGTCGACGCTCATCGCGAGCAGGTTCTCACCGTCGAGCGTCACGCTGCCGGACGTGATCGTGTACTTGGGGTGCCCGGCGATCGAGTAGGCCAGGGTGGACTTGCCGGAGCCGTTCGGGCCCATGATCGCGTGCGTCTCCCCGGACCGGATGGTCAGGTCGACGCCCTTGAGGATCTCCTTGACGCCGGACTCGGTGTCGACGGTGACGTGCAGGTCGCGGATCTCGAGGGTGGCCATGATCAATATCTCCTGATGGGGCGTTCGTCGGTCAGTTCAAGGGGCTGGTCGGGTCGACCAGCAGGTCGTCGCCCTCGACCCGGACGGGGTAGACCGCCACCGGTTCGGTCGCGGGCAGGCCGAGGGGCTTACCGGTGCGCAGGTCGAAGCGGGAGCCGTGCAGATAGCACTCGATCTCCCCGTCCTCGACGTCGCCCTCGGACAGCGGGATGGCGGCGTGGCTGCACTCGTCGGCGATCGCGTAGTACTGCCCGCCACTGCACACCACTGCCACCTCGGTCCCGTCCACCTCGACCGCGAGGGCGGTGTTCTCGGCGAGCTCGGACAGGGCGCAGGCGCGGACGAAGCCTCCCCCGGCCTCGGGCGACGCGCTCATCGGCGGGACTCCGTGCTCCCGGTGCCGAGGGGGATCCCCACGTTCACGGCCAGCTCGGCCTCGACGGCCGCCAGCAGCTGGCTCTCCACATCGGGCACGCCGACCTTGCGGATGATGTCGGCGAAGAAGCCGTGCACCACGAGCCGGCGCGCCTCGGACTCCTCGATGCCGCGGCTCCGCAGGTAGAACAGCTGCTCGTCGTCGAACCGGCCGGTCGTCGAGGCGTGCCCGGCGCCCGCGATCTCGCCGGTCTCGATCTCGAGGTTGGGCACCGAGTCGGCGCGGCAGCCGTCGGTCAGCACCAGGTTGCGGTTGGACTCATAGGTCTCGATGCCCTCGGCGACCTTGCGGATCAGCACGTCGCCGATCCACACGGTGTGCGCCCCGCGCCCCTGCAGCGCGCCGCGGTAGTCCACGTCGGAGCGGGTGCGCGGGGCGTTGTGGTCGACGAACAGGCGGTGCTCCAGGTGCTGGTCGGCATCGGCGAAGTAGAGCCCGAACAGATGGGCCTCGCCGCCGGGACCGGCGTAGGAGACGTTGCTGTGCAGCCGCACCAGGCTGCCGCCGAAGCTCACCACGACGTGCTTGTAGGAGGCGTCCCGGCCGACCCTGGCCTCGTGCTGCCCGGCGTGCACGGCGTCGTCCGCCCAGTCCTGGATGCTGACCACCGTGAGCTGGGCGCCGTCGCCGACCACGACCTCGACGTTGCCGGTGTGCACGCCCGACCCCTGGTGCCGCAGCACCACGATGGCCTTGCTGAACGGGCCTGCCTCGATGACGTGGTGGGCGTTGGACCGGAGCCCGGGCGCCGCGCCGGTCACTGTGACGAGGAGCGGCTCCGTCGCCTCGTACTCCGCTGGGATGCTCAGGTGCAGCGCCTCGGGTGAGCCGGCCGAGGCAGCCGCCGCCGGCCCGTCGCTCGGGACGAGGACGGTGCCCCTCGGGGCCTGACCCGGGGCGAGCGGCGGCGCGAGGACCTCCGCCGGCACCTGGACGTCCACCTCGACCGCACCCTCGGCCGTGGGCTCGGCCTGGAACAGGCTGCTCATCCGCTTCAGCGGGGTGAAGCGCCAGACCTCCTCCCGACCACTGGGCCGGGGGTGGTCGGCCACGTCGAAGGAGCCTGCCGGGTGCAGGTGGCTGGCGACCTTGTCGGTGGTCTCGACGGCGGCCGCCACGGCCTCCGCCGACTGCGCGGCGGACGGCGTAGGCGTGCTGGAGCCGGTGTCAACGATCGTCACGGGTAGGCGTTCTCTTTCTCGGTGTCGCAGGGTTGGCCCTTCGGCAAGGCGCTGGGCGTGGAGGCGCTCCGGGTCGCGGTCAGCCGACCGCACCCTCCATCTGCAGCTCGATCAGCCGGTTGAGCTCCAGCGCGTACTCCATCGGCAGCTCCCGGGCGATCGGCTCGACGAAGCCGCGGACGATCATCGCCATCGCCTCGTCCTCGCCCAGCCCGCGGCTCATCAGGTAGAACAGCTGGTCGTCGCTCACCTTGGACACGGTCGCCTCGTGGGCCATCGACACGTCGTCCTCGCGGACGTCGACGTAGGGGTAGGTGTCCGAGCGGCTGATCTGGTCCACCAGCAGCGCGTCGCACTTCACCACGGAGGCGGAGTGGTGTGCGCCCTCCTGGACCTGGACCAGCCCACGGTAGGAGGTGCGCCCGCCGCCGCGGGCGACCGACTTGGAGATGATGGAGCTCGAGGTGTGCGGTGCGCAGTGCACCATCTTGGAGCCCGCGTCCTGGTGCTGGCCCTCGCCGGCGAAGGCGATGGACAGCGTCTCGCCCTTGGCGTGCTCGCCCATCAGGTAGACCGCCGGGTACTTCATCGTCACCTTGGAGCCGATGTTGCCGTCGATCCACTCCATGGTGGCGCCCTCCTCGCAGGTGGCGCGCTTGGTGACGAGGTTGTACACGTTGTTCGACCAGTTCTGGATCGTCGTGTACCGGCAGCGGGCGTTCTTCTTCACGATGATCTCGACGACGGCCGAGTGCAGCGAGTCGCTGGAGTAGATCGGTGCCGTGCAGCCTTCGACGTAGTGCACGTACGCGCCCTCGTCGACGATGATCAGCGTCCGCTCGAACTGGCCCATGTTCTCGGTGTTGATCCGGAAGTAGGCCTGCAGCGGGATCTCGACGTGCACCCCCTTCGGCACGTAGATGAACGAGCCGCCGGACCAGACCGCCGAGTTCAACGCCGAGAACTTGTTGTCCCCGACCGGGATCACCGTGGCGAAGTACTCGCGGAACAGCTCCGGGTACTCCTTGAGTGCGGTGTCGGTGTCCAGGAAGATCACGCCCTGGCGCTCGAGCTCCTCGTTGATCTTGTGGTAGACCACCTCGGACTCGTACTGGGCCGCAACGCCGGCGACGAGCCGGGCCTTCTCGGCCTCCGGGATGCCCAGCTTGTCGTAGGTGTTCTTGATGTCCGCGGGCAGGTCGTCCCAGGTCGCTGCCTGCTTCTCGGTGGAGCGGACGAAGTACTTGATGTTGTCGAAGTCGATGTCGTCGAGCTCGGCGCCCCAGGTCGGCATCGGCTTGCGCTCGAACAGCCGCAGGCCCTTCAGCCGCAGGTCCAGCATCCACTCCGGTTCGCTCTTGAGCGCGGAGATGTTGGCCACGACCTCGGGGGTCAGCCCACGCTGGGCGGTGGCCCCGGCGACATCGGAGTCCGACCAGCCGAACCGGTAGCGACCCAGGGCCTCGAGGTGCTGGTCCTGGGTCTCGCCGGTGCCGACCGGCCCGGTGCTGACGGTGGGCTCGTGGATCTGGGTCATGGTGCGGGCCTCTCCTCAGGGGTTGGCATGTCGAGGTCGTGCGGGTTGTCGTCGTGCGGGTCGTGCCGGGAGGTCTGGCCGGCGGGGACGTGGGTGGTGCAGACCCCGTCGCCGTGGGCGATGGTCGCCAGCCGCTGGACGTGCACACCCAGTAGGCGGGAGAACATCTCGGTCTCCACCTCACACAGCTGCGGGAAGCGCTCCGCGACGTGGGCGACCGGACAGTGGTGCTGGCAGAGCTGCTCACCGAGCGCGGACGGCTGTACCGAGGCAACGTAGCCGTCCGCCGTCAGCGCGCCCGCCAGGGCCCGAACCGGCGTGAGCTCAGGCTCGGCCGTGCTGAGCGCCTCGCGGTAACGAGCCTCTGCTGGCGCGACCCGGGAGGCTGCGAACTTCCTCACCGAGGAGGAACCCGCTTCGTCGGCCAGGAATTCCAGCGCGGCGATCGCCAGTTCGTCGTAGGCGGAGTAGAAGTCGGCGCGGCCCGCGTCGGTCAGGGCGAACACCTTCGCCGGCCGACCACGTCCGCGGGCGCCGTAGACCCGCTGCTCGCGGGAGACGAGCAGCCCGCGTTCCAGCAGGACGTCGAGGTGCCGCCGGACCGCGGCCGCGGTCAGCCCAAGCCGTTCGCCGAGGGCGGCGGCCGTGGAGGGCCCGTGCTCGAGGACGGACTGTGCCACCCGGTG
Source organism: Friedmanniella sp. (assembly GCA_045806705.1). GTDB lineage: Bacteria > Actinomycetota > Actinomycetes > Propionibacteriales > Propionibacteriaceae > Microlunatus. The sequence goes on along the minus strand of JBJMIS010000013.1, from coordinate 32,310 downwards.
CCGGGTGGAGGCGTCGGCGTCATGGCCGCGCTGAGCCGTCTCGGGGACGCCGGCGGCCGCGCGCACGGCGACATCCTCGGCGTTTTTCACAACACCAGTGTGCGCTTATTCACGAGGCCCGTTCAAGGAAGGCCCGCCTTACCCGGGAGCCGCTGCGGTGAGGCTGCTCACTCCCGGGCGTCGGGGTGGGTCAGTTCGGGGTCTCGCCCTGGTTGTGCGGCTCGATGCTGGCCGACGGGTCGATGCTGTCATCGTCGGCCGCGGGCTGCACCGGACCCTCTCCGGGTTCGGAGCCGCTGCCGCTCGCCGTGTTCCGTGAGGAGCGCTCCGGGTCGGTCACGTCTGTGGTCGTCGGCGCCTGGCCGATCCGCTTCGCGGCATCCCCCGTCCCGGTGTCCTCCAGGTCGCCGCCGTGGGCGCTGCCCGCATCCATGCTCATCTGCCCGCTCCCCTTTCGTCGTGGTGTGAGGGTGCCGTACCCGGCGATGGGAAGCGCTAACGCCTCAGCGGTGGGAACTCCCGGTGAGGATGTCCGCGAGGTCGTAGGTGACCGGCTCCTCGAGCTGCTCGTAGGTGCAGGACCGGGGGTCACGGTCGGGCCGCCAGCGGTTGAACTGGGCGGTGTGCCGGAAGCGGTCACCCTCCATGTGCTCGTACCGGACCTCCACGACGAGCTCCGGCCGCAGCGGCGTGAACGAGAGGTCCTTGCCGTTGTTCCAGCGGCTGAACTCGGAGCTGCGCGGGGTGCGGGTGCCTTCCTCCTGCTTCGCCCAGGCCCAGGGGTGGTCGTCGAACGTTGTCACGAGGGGCTGCAGCTCCGCGAAGAGCTCCTTCCGTCGGGCGGCGGGAAAGGCGCCGATCACGCCCACGCTGGCCAGGGAGCCGTCGTCCTTGTACAACCCGAGCAGGAGGGAGCCGATGCTGTCCGGACCGCTCTTGTGCACCCGGTAGCCGGCGACCACGCAGTCGGCGGTCCGCTGGTGCTTGATCTTGAACATCGTCCGCTTGTCCGGCTGGTAGGTGCCGTTCAGCGGCTTCGCCACCACCCCGTCCAGACCCGCGCCCTCGAACTGGGAGAACCATTCCTGGGCGACGCCGTGGTCCCGGGTCGCCGGGGTCAGGTGGATCGGGGACCGAGCGTGGCTCAGCGCCTCCTCGAGCGCTGCCCGCCGTTGCTCGAACGGCTCGCGGGTGTAGTCGACATCCCCCAGGGCGAGCAGGTCGAAGGCGACGAAGCGGGCCGGTGTCTCCTGGGAGAGCTTGGTGATCCGGCTGACCGCCGGATGGATCCGCTGCTGCAGCACCTCGAACTCGAGCCGGTCGCCGACCGCCACGATGATCTCGCCGTCGACGACGCAGCGGTCGGGCAGGTTCTCCTTGACGGCGGCGACCACTTCGGGGAAGTACCGCGTCATCGGCTTCTCGTTCCGGGACCCGATCTCCACCTCGTCGCCGTCTCGGAAGACGATCGACCGAAAGCCGTCCCACTTGGGTTCGAAGGACAGCGGGCCCTCCGGGATGGTCGGCACCGACTTCGCGAGCATCGGCGCCACGGGCGGCATCACGGGCAGCTGCATGCCGCTCATTGTTGCCGACCTGGCCGGCCGGCTGACGACTTCGGGCCCGTAGTCGAGCCCGAAGTCGTCACCTCCTGAGCGGGGTCAGCCCCGGCGGCTGCGGCTGAACCCGGCAGCGCTGTGGCTGCCGCTGGTCGACGTCGGGCGTGAGCCGCGGGAACGCCCTGACGGCGCACTGCCCTGGCCCTCCGGACGGCGGGCCTGGCCGGGGCCGCGGCGAGCCCGGCCACCGCCGTTGCCGCTGCTCCGCGGCACCGAGGCGCGGCGTCGACCGCCCTGGGGCTCCGCGGAGGTGGCCGGGGCCAGTCCGCCGGGTACGAGCACCCGCTCGCCGGGCGCCAGCTGGCGCAGCAGCGGGTGGTCGACACCCTGCACCCGGGTGGTGGTCGGCTTGATCCCCGCGGCACGGGTCAGCGCACGGACGTCGGACACCTGCTCGTCGGTCATCAACGTCACCACGGTGCCGTCCTGCCCCGCGCGTGCGGTCCGGCCGGAGCGGTGCGTGTAGGCCTTGTGCTCGACCGGCGGGTCGGCGTGCACGACGAGAGCCACGTCGTCGACGTGGATCCCTCGAGCCGCGATGTCGGTGGCGACGAGGGTGCTCGCCGTGCCCGCGTGGAAGGCCTCCATGTTCCGGGTCCGCGCGTTCTGGCTGAGGTTGCCGTGCAGCTCCACGGCCGGGATGCCGCGGGCGTTCAGCTGCTTGGCCAGGGCCTTGGCGCCGTGCTTGGTGCGGGTGAAGACCACCGTCCGCCCGGGGGCGCTGGTCAGGTCCGCCAGCACCGGGACCCGCTGGTCGCGGTTCACGTGCAGCACGTGGTGGGCCATCGTGGAGACCGGGGACTGCACCGAGTCGGCCTCGTGCGTCGCCGGGGAGTGCAGGAAGCGCTTGACCAGCCCGTTGATGGCGTTGTCCAGGGTGGCGGAGAAGAGCATCCGCTGTCCCCGTGCGGGGGTCTGGCCCAGCAGTCGGGTGACCGCGGGCAGGAAACCGAGATCGGCCATGTGGTCGGCCTCGTCCAGGATCGTGATCTCCACCGAGCCGAGCGAGCAGGCGCCCTGCTTGATCAGGTCCTCGAGCCGACCGGGGCAGGCGAGCACGATGTCGACGCCCTTGCGCAGCGCGGCCACCTGCGGGTTCTGGCCGACGCCGCCGAAGACGGTCTGGGTGGTCAGGCCCGCGGTTGCCGCGAGCGGCTTGAGGGCCGCCTCGATCTGGCCGACCAGCTCGCGCGTCGGCGCGAGGATCAGGGCCCGCGGAGCGCGAGGGGCGCGGCGGCTGGTCGAGGCGGTCAGCCGGGCGACCAGGGGCAGCAGGAACGCGTAGGTCTTGCCGGAGCCGGTGCGGCCACGGCCCAGGACGTCGCGGCCGGCCAGCGAGTCGGACAGCGTGGCGGCCTGGATGGGGGTGGGGGTCTCGATCCCGAGACCGGACAGCACCTTCACGAGGGCGGCCGGAAGGCCGAGCTCGCTGAAGGTGGCAGGAGACAGTGTCGTGTCAACAGACAAGAGGGAGATCACATTTCTTGGTGTCTCACCAGAACAGGGTCGCGCTCCCAAGACCTGATGGCCGGGAACACGGTGCTTAGTGCACAGCAGCGAGGGAGGAGCACGGACGCTCAACATCACCGGTGCTTCGCGGCGAGACTCAGCGAGGCACTGGGAACAGCCTACCGCAGCCGAGCAGACCTGGTCGCCGAACACCTGCCCGCAAGCCGGAGGCCGGACCCAGCGCCGGGTGAGGAGCTCGAAGGGGACCTGCACCCCCAGACCTTCCGGCGGTCCTCTCCCTCTGCGGCCGGCGCTCCCCCACCTAGACTGCTGTGGTGCCCATCCGGAACGCCGACGCCCTGGTGGTCGAGGACCTGTCGGTCACCTTCGGGGTCCGCACCGTGCTGGACCGGCTCACGCTCCAGGCGCGCCACGGGGAGCTGACCGCTGTGCTGGGCCCCAACGGGGCTGGCAAGACGACGCTGGTCCGCTGCTGCACCGGCCTGGTGCGCCCCGACGCCGGCACCCTCCAGGTTCTCGGCGGCACTCCTGGTGAGCGGCACACGGTTACCCGGGTCGGCGTGATGCCCCAGAGCACCGGCGCCTGGTCGGGCATCCGGGCCGGGGAGCTGCTCCGCTACCTCGCCAGCCTCTACGCCAACCCGCAGGACGTCGACGCGCTGGTCGCCCGGCTGAACCTCGGCCCCGTCCTGAGCACCCCCTACCGACGCCTCTCCGGCGGCCAGCAGCAGGCGGTGAACCTGGCCGCCGCTCTGGTGGGCCGACCCGAGCTCGTGTTCCTGGATGAGCCGACGGCGGGGATGGACCCGCACGCGCGCCGGGCAACCTGGCGGCTGCTCGAGGAGCTCCGCAGCAGCGGCGTCACGCTGGTGCTCACCACCCATGCCATGGAGGAGGCGGAGGCTCTCGCCGATCGCGTCTTCATCCTCGACCACGGCCACGTCACCGTCGCCGGCACCGTCGCCGAGCTGACCCGGACGGGCGAGAGCCTGGAGAGCGTCTTCCTCTCCCACACCTCCCTGCAGGCCGGATCGTGAGCGCTCTCGACTTCTCCCCGGCGCCGGTGGCCGCACCGGCTTCGCGCAGGATCCTGCGGCACGGGCTGACCGAGGCCCGGCTGCTGGTGCGCAACGGGGAGCAGCTGCTGCTGGCGTTGGTCATCCCGCTCGTGATCCTCGTGGCCGGTCGGGTGCTCGGTGGTCACTTCGGGTCCCTCGCGACGCTGGCGCCGTCCGTCCTCGCGCTGGCGGTGTGGTCGTCGGGGTTCACCTCGGTCGCCATCGCGACCGGCTTCGAGCGGCGGTACGGCGTGCTCGAGCGGCTGGCGGCGACCCCGCTGGGCAGATCCGGCCTGCTGGCCGGCAAGGCCCTGGCGGTCGTGCTGGTCCTGCTCGGGCAGCTCGCCGTGCTGACAGCGGCCGCGATCGCGCTCGGCTGGCGACCGGCGTTCAGCGCCGTGTCGCTGGCTGGAGCCGTGCTGCTGACCGTGCTCGCGGCGGCCGGTTTCGTCTGCCTGGCCTTGCTACTCGCCGGTCGGCTGCGGGCCGAGGCGACGCTGGGACTGGCCAACCTGATCTACGTCGTGCTGCTCCTCGGCGGCGCCCTCGTCATTCCGTTGAGCCGCTATCCAACCTCGGTCCAACCCGTGCTGGAGCTGCTGCCGACGGCGGCGCTCGGCGAGGGGTTGCGAGCCGCCGCGGCCGGCTCACTCCTCGGCTGGCCGCTGCTGGTCGCGTCCGGCTGGCTGGTGCTCGCGGGCGCCGCGGCGTGGAAGGGTTTCCGGTGGACGGCTTGACCACCGAGCAGCGGCAGCTGGACCAGCACGACGAGTCGAGCCGGCGAAGCGCGTCGGGACTGCTGGCCATCCTGCTGCGTCCGGTCGCCGCTCCGCACGCCGTCCGCCGCTGGGCCGTCGCCTCGCTGGTGGCGAACATCGTCATCGTGGTCACCGGGGCCCTCGTCCGGCTGACCGCCTCCGGCCTCGGCTGCCCCACCTGGCCGCGGTGCACGGACCAGTCCTACGTCAGCCACCCCGAGCTCGGCGTGCACGGCGCGATCGAGTTCGGGAACCGGCTGCTGACCTTCGTGCTGATCGTCGTGGCCGTGCTCACCTGGGTCTCGGCCCTGCTGTACCGCGACGGGGGCCGGCCCCGGCGAGACCTGCGGTGGCTGACGGCGGGACTGGCGCTCGGGATTCCTGCGCAGGCCGTCATCGGCGGCATCACGGTCCTGACCCAGCTCAACCCCTTCGTCGTGGCCCTCCACCTGCTGACGTCCATGGTGCTGATCGCGCTGAGCGTCTGGCTGGTGCGGCGAACGCGCGACCTGCGTGCCCAGCCCGTCGGCGGGCCAGCCGTGCTGGCGGCTCGCGTCGCCTTCGTGCTGATGTGGCTGACGGTCTGGCTGGGCACGGTCGTGACGGGTAGCGGGCCGCACGCCGGCGACCACGGCGCTGTCCGGACCGGCTTCGACGGGGTGCTCGTCACCCACCTCCACGCCGCAGCCGTCTACGGGACGGTCGGCGCGACCCTCGTCGCGGTCGGGCTGCTGCGGAGCCGCGCGGCGGTGCTGCTGCTGGCCGTCGAGCTGCTCCAGGCCGTGCTGGGCGTCACCCAGTACCACCTGGGGCTGCCGGTCGGACTGGTCATCCTGCACCTCCTCGGCGCCTCGCTCGCGGTCGCCGCGAGCACCAACCTGTTCCTGTCGGTCACCCCTCGACAGCGCCCTGAGCTGTCCCGCGGGAACGGTTCGGCCGCCGCCGGACGGGGTAGCGAGCCGGCATGACCAGCCACGACGAGCTCCCCCTGCCGGACTACGACCACCTTCCTGTCGCCTCGCTGGCCCAGCGGGTACGGACCCTGGACGCGAGCGGCGTCCAGGCCCTGCTCGACTACGAGAGCGCGCACGGACACCGGCTGCCGGTGACCGAGGTGCTGCAGGCCCGGTTGGCCGAGCTGGCCGACGGGGCGGAACCGTCCGGCGGCTCTCCGACCGGCATCGCCCCGGAAGGTGGCACTGGGCCGGCGACGCCACGCCAGACGGACCAGACGACGGACGCCCCCAAGATCAACCCGCCCTCGCACGGCGACCCCACCAACCCGGCACAACCTCGCTGACCGTCCAGCCCGCTCCACCTGAGCCCGAGCTCCAGGACAGCGAACTGGCGTCCCTCGTGGACCGGGTGCCGGAGGGTTGGACGCTGGTGGACTACGAGGGTCGCCGCTACGGCCTGCGCCGCACCAGTCGCGCCTCGGGTCGCAGCGTCAGCATCGTTGCCGAGCAGCTCGGGGGCAGCGACCTGGTCAGCACCAACGTCTACCGCACTGCCGGTGGCGACCTGCTGAGACCGTGCGAGATGCCCGCTGCCACGGTGCTCGCGTTCCTCCGCGGCTGGACCCCGACCAAGGGTTGAGGACGGGGACAGGCCCTTCGACTCCCGCTCATCGCCACCCCCGGGGCTCGATGCCGCCGGGCACCGCCTCAGCAGGCTCGTACGGCCGGCGGGTGAGCACGAAGGTGGCCAGGTCGAGATGGCTGACCTGGCCCTTGGTATCCAGGATCGGACGCAGCCGTTCCCCGGCGTAGTAGCCGTCGAGCCCGACGAAGCTGTCATCCCCGACGCTGCGGAAGCGTGAGGATCGCCCGCCGTCGGGGGCCGTGAGGCGCACCAGCTGCGCGCCCTCGACCGAGAGGACCGTCGGGCTGGTCCCCCAGTACCAGGTACCCGTCAGCGCGAGCAGTCCCGGCTCGACGGGGCTCGGCCGCCAGTGCGCTGGCATGGGCGGCTCGTGCTCGGTCAGCACCTGCAGCAGCTCCTCGGCCAACCGGCCGGCGGACACGCCGGACGTGGCGTTCGCCAGCGCGATCCCGGCGTCCCCGGACTCCGGCTCAGCCCACAGGCCCGCGACGAACCCCGGCATCGATCCGCCGTGCCCCACCAGACGGCGACCCTCGCTGCGGCGCAGCTGCAGACCCAGCCCGAACCCGGTGGTCCAGCTCCCGGCGTCGTCCACCGACGCCGGCTGGCGCATCTCCTCCAAGGTCGCCGGGTGGAGGACCTGTCCCGTGTCGCCGTTGAGGAAGACCGCCCAGCGGGCGAGGTCGGCGGCCGTCGACCACAGCTGGCCGGCGGGACCCATCGCCCCGGTATCGGTGGCCGGCTCTGGCAGCAGCACGTCGGCATGCGGGTGCACCGCCCAGCCCGAGGCGAACGGAGGCTCGGGCCCGAGACGGGTCCGCGACATCTCCAACGGGTCCAGGACGAAGCTCTGCAGCGCCGCAGCCCAGCTGGTGCCGCGGAGTCGGGCCACGACCTCCCCGAGCAGCGCGAAGCCCACGTTCGAGTAGTGGAGGCGCGCACCCGCGGCCAGCCGGGACGGCTCGCCAGCCAGGGCACGCGCCAGACCTGGGAAGTTCCCGCCCGGCACCCGCTCCCACCACGGTCCGGGCAGCTCCGAAGTGAGTCCACCGGTGTGGCAGAGCAGCTGGAGCACGGTCTGCTCGCCCCCGACCTCCGGCAGGTGTCGGCCGAGCGGGTCCGTCAGGCGCAGCCGCCCCTCGTCCCGCAGCTGCAGAACGAGCACCGCGGTGAAGGTCTTGGTGATCGAGCCGATCCGGTACGCCGCGTCCACACCTCCCTCGACCTCGCCACGCACGCCCGACCACGCGAGGTCACCATCCCGGACCACCGCGCCCGTCACCGAGGGCGCCCGACCGGCGCGCTGAGCCACGGCAAGCCGGTGCAGCAGGGCTCGCTGTGTCGAGGGAAGGAGCTCGGTCGCCATCCAGGCACGCTAGCCGTCGCCGCTGACAGGGCTTGGCCCACTCGCACGGAGGACCGGGAATGGGTGAGAACTCCGGGTGCAAAACGAGCGAGGTCCGCGCTCACCTGCTCGGGGGTTCAGGTGACCGCGGACCTCGTGTGCACTAGACAAGCAGACCCGGACGCGCTGCGCAGCACTCCCGGACGACCGCTTTAGGACATGTCCGGAACCTGACAACCGGCGTGTTGGCTCTATCGCCGGTCCGAACCCCGGTGCCAGCATCGTCACGTACGGCGTCGACGATCGGGGGATCTCCGCCGCACAACCGCTGACTGAGCCCGCGTTGAGCTTGAGTGCTCCGCGGGCTCAGCCCATCTCCGGGCCGCTCCTCAGAAGCCGATGCCCAGCCGGAATGCGGCCTGGTTCCAGCGAATCTCGTTGCCGAAGTGCCGGCGCTCGGTGCTGTCGTCGATGACCAGCAGCTCGACGCCCACCATCCGGGCGAAGTCGGTCAGCTCCTCCGTCCCGACGGCGCTCGACAAGACCGTGTGGTGCGGGCCGCCGGCGGCGAGCCAGGACTCGGCGGAGGTCGCGAGGTCGGGACGCGGCTCCCACACCGCGCGAGCCACCGGCAGCTTGGGGAGCGGCTCGTCGGGCTCGACCACGTCGACCTCGTTCAGCACCAGCCGGAAGCGGTCGCCGAGGTCACAGATCCCGACCACCGCGGCCGGTCCGGTAGCGGCGTCGAAGACCAGGCGGACGGGATCCTCGCGGTTCCCGATGCCCAACGGATGGATCTCGACGCGCGGCCGGCCAGCCGCGATGGTGGGACAGACCTCGAGCATGTGCGCACCGAGGATCTTCGGCGTGCCCGGCCCGAGGTGGTAGGTGTAGTCCTCCATGAAGGACGTGCCGCCGGGTTGGCCGGCGGCCATCGCCTTGATCGTGTGCAGCATCACCGACGTCTTCCAGTCGCCCTCGCCGCCGAACCCGTAGCCGTCCGCCATCAGCCGCTGGACGGCGAGGCCCGGCAGCTGGCGCAGGCCGCCGAGGTCCTCGAAGTTCGTGGTGAAGGCGCCGAAGCCGCCGTCGGTGAGGAAGGTGCGCAGACCAGCCTCGATCCGGGCGCCGTACCGCAGCGAGGCGTGCCGGTCACCGCCGGACGTCAGCTCGGGGGCGATCTCGTAGAGGTCGCCGTAGGCCTCCAGCAGGTCGTCCACCTCCGCCTCGCTGACCGCGTCGACCACCTCGACCAGGTCGTTGACGCCGTAGGTGTTGACGGAGACGCCGAACTTCAGCTGGGCTTCGACCTTGTCACCCTCGGTCACCGCGACATCGCGCATGTTGTCCCCGAAGCGGGCCAGCTTCAGGGAGCGGACGGCGGCACAGCCGACCGCGGCGCGCTGCCAGGCGGCGATCCGGGCCAGCACGAGCGGGTCCGAGACATGCCCGACGACCGTCTTCCGGGGCACGCCCAGCCGGGTCTGCAGGTAGCCGAACTCGCGGTCGCCGTGCGCGGCCTGGTTCAGATTCATGAAGTCCATGTCGATCTCGGACCAGGGCAGCGACACGTTCGCCTGGGTGTGCAGGTGCAGGAACGGTGTCCGGAGCGCGTCCATCCCGGTGATCCACATCTTCGCCGGCGAGAAGGTGTGCATCCAGGCCATCACACCGACGACGTCGCTGTCGGCGTTCGCGGCCAGCACCGCCCGGTGGATGGCGGCCGCGTCGGTCAGCACCGGCTGCCACTCGACCGGTAGACCGAGGTGCCCCGAGTCGTTCAGCTCGCGCACGATCTGCTGCGACTGCTGCTCCACCTGGGCGACCGTCTCCGGTCCGTACAGACCCTGACTGCCGGTCAGGAACCAGACGCGGGGCGAGGCTGTCATCATTCTCCTTCGAAGCTTGGCTGGGGGCGGTGCCAGCGACGGCTAGCGCTGGCCGTAGGCGTTCTGGTACCGGTCGTACAGCCGGTCGATGTCGGACTGCGCGAGCCGCTCCGGCTCACCCAGCTGGCGCGCGATGTGCACGGTTCTCGCGACCTCCTCGCACAGTACGGCGGCCTTGACGGCCGCCTTGGCGCTGGCACCGATCGTGAAGGGGCCGTGGCTCTGCATCAGCACCGCCCGGGAGCGGGAGTCGGTCAGGGTGGACACGATGCCCTGACCGATCGAGTCGTCCCCGATCAGTGCGAAGGGGCCGATGGGGATGTCACCGCCGAACTCGTCGGCCATCATCGTCAGCACGCACGGGATCGGCTCGCCGCGGGCGGCCCAGGCGGTCGCGTAGGTGGAGTGGGTGTGCACGACGCCGTTGACCCAGGGCAGGTGGGCGTAGACGTAGGCGTGGGCGGCCGTGTCCGAGGAGGGGCTGTGCTCGCCCTCCACCAGTTGCCCGCGGAAGTCGGTGATGACCATGGACTCGGGAGTCAGCTCGTCGTAGCTGACACCGGAGGGCTTGATCACCAGCAGCTCGCGGCCCGGGACGCGCGCCGAGACGTTTCCGGCCGTCCAGACCACGAGCTCGTTCCGCGGCAGCTCTGCATGCAGCAGGGCCACCTCGCGCCGCAGGTCGGCGACGACCTCGGCGATCTCGGCGGTGATGCTCATCGCCGCTCCCCCAGTGTCGGTCCAGACCGGCTTCCGTGGTCGGCTGCACCCGACAGAGCCTTCTCCTGATGGACCACCGTTGGTCTCCTTCTCGCTTCCGGGCGACGTCGGCCATGGCCGCCGCCGATGTTAACGTTCACACGGACTGTGGTCAACCACCGGGCGACGGTTCCGGTGGCGGCGCGGTGCTGGCGCGAACCAGCAGCACGGGCTCGATCAGCGTAGGGTCCTGGGGCGTCGTGCCGGCCAGCAGGTCGAGCAGGGCACGCACCGCAGCCAGTCCCAGCCGGCCGAAGTCCTGCCGGACCGTGGTCAGCGGCGGCAGTGCGTAGCCGGCGATCTCGATGTCGTCGAAGCCGGCGACCGAGACGTCCCGCGCCACCCGGATGCCCTGCTCGGTCAGCGCGCGGATCAGCCCCAGTGCCATCTGGTCGTTGGAGGCGAAGACCGCGGTGGTCCGCGAGCCGAGCCGGCCGGCGGCCTCGAACCCGCTCGCGGCCGTCCAGTCACCCCGCACCAGCTCGCCGGGTGCCAACCCGTGTGCCTCGAGCTCGTCGCGCCAGCCGGCCTCCCGCTCGGCCGCGTCCAGCCAGCCGGCGGCGCCGGCCAGGTGAGCGATCCGGGTGTGCCCGAGAGCTGCCAGGTGGCGCACGACGAGCCGTGCTCCCAAGCGCTGGTGGACGGCGACGGCGACCGCCCGGCTGGCTGCATCGACCTGCGGCGCCACCACCACCATCGGGACGTCCACCGCGGTCGTCGCCGCCGCCCGAACCGCCTCCTGCACGGGGGCGATCACGATGATCCCGTCGACCCCCTGGTCCAGGAAGTGGTCCAGCGCCGCCCGTACCGACTGCGGGTCGTACTCGCTGAGGCTGGCCACGCTGACCCAGAGGCCTGCCGCGCGGGAAGCCTCCTCGACCGCCACCAGGGTGGAGACCGGGCCGCTCCGGCTCGAGGTGGCGGTGAGCAGACCGATCGTGCTGCTCCGGTTCGTGGCCAGCGCCCGCGCTGCCGAGTTGCGCCGGTAGCCCAGCTGGGCGATGGCCTCCTGGACTCGTTCCCGGGTCTCGGGCCGAACGCTCGGGTGGTCGTTCAGCACCCGCGAGACCGTCTGATGGGATACCCCGGCGATTCGGGCGACGTCGAGCATGCCGGGGGGTCGGACACTGCCCGCCGTCGGCTCCGGGCGCCGGGTCATGCGGGCAGCGTAGCCGACCGGGTGTTCAGGATCGGGTCAGCTCCCAGGTCTCGCGGCGGTCGCTGTCCCAACGCCGGCAGTGCCGGACGACGGCCGTCAGGTCGGGCACGTCCCCGAGCGCGCCGAGCACCGCGCTCACCTGATCGGTCGCCACCCGGCGGGCCAGGGTCACGTGCGGAGTCCAGCGGCCCGGTCCGAACTGGCCCTCCGGTCGGGCGCCGCAGACCGCGGCCACCGTGGCCTGCAGCTCCAGCAGCTCAGCGCTCGGCACCAGCTGGCGCACCACGATGAAGCTGCCGCGTCTCGGCCCGAACAGCAGCACCGAGCCGATCCGGACCTCCAGGTCGAGCCCCGCCACCACCCCGGGCAGCCGGGCGTCGGCGTCCGGGCTCAGGGTGTCCGCCGCATACAGGGTGAGGTGCGGCCGGTGGGAGGGGCTCGGCTGCTTCCGCTGCTCGGTGGGCAGCCCCGCCTCCGCCAGCCGGGACCACTGCGCGCGAACCGCCGTCTCGGCCCTCGAGTCCAGCGTGAGCTCGACGGACTGGGTCATCCGAGCGGCCGGCCGATCAGCGCAGCAGCGGGTCGATCGCGGCGGCGACGAAGACCAGGGCGAGGTAGGAGTTGCTCCAGTGGAACAGGCGCATGGGCTTGAGCGCGGCGTCCGCCAGCCCGGACCGGGCCCGAACCAGGAGCTGAACCGACTCCCAGATGAGAGCCGCTCCGGTCACCACAGCCACCGTGGGGTACAGCCACCCGGTGCCGGCGACCGGCCACAAGGCCAGCGAGACCGCGACCGTGACCACCGAGTAGGCCACGATCCGCCGCGCCACCACCGGCGCCGACCGGACGACCGGCAGCATCGGCACCTGCGCCGCGGCGTAGTCCTCGCGATAGCGGAACGCCAGGGCCCAGGTGTGCGGGGGGGTCCAGCAGAAGACGATCGCGAAGAGGACGAGGGGGGTGAGCGCCACCGACCCTGTCACCGCGGTCCAGCCGATGAGGGGTGGGAAGCAGCCGGCGATACCGCCCCAGACGATGTTCTGGGAGGTCCGGCGCTTCAGCCAGAGGGTGTAGACCCCGATGTAGAAGGCGTTCGCCCCGAGGGCGAGGCCGGCCGAGAGCCAGTTGACGAAGAACCCCAGCCAGAGCGTGGCCGCCACGCCGAGGACGGCCCCGAACAGCGTGGCCGCCGCCGGCGCCACGGCGTGTCGAGGCAATGGGCGCCGGCGGGTGCGGCGCATCCGCTCGTCGATGTCGCGGTCCAGCACACAGTTGAAGACGTTCGCACTCGCCGCAGCGAGGCAGCCGCCGATCATGGTGTGCAGCACCAGCAGCAGCGGCGGCACACCGCGGGCCGCGAGGAACATCGCCGGCACAGTCGTCACCAGCAGCAGCTCAATGATCCGAGGCTTGGTCAGGCCCACGTAGGCGCTGAGCACGTCCCCGAGTGAGCTCTTGGCGGCGAGGCGGTCCCGACCAGACTCGTCGACGTCGGGAAAGGCCGACCGGTCTTCGGTCGATGTCCGACCCGGAACGTCGATACTCGTCACAAGCCCTCTTCACTCACCGTCGGCTCCCCGCCCCCAGGGTCTGGGGCACGCCGACAGCGAGTCTATGACCCCCGACGCCGAGCTCCACGTCGCACTCCGCCCGCTGGCAGCCTCGCGGAGCGACCAGCCCGGGGAACCGGAGCGACACCCGGTTCCCGCCCCTGAGCGGCCCCGATAGTCTCAGAACGTTCGTCGGCCCGGCTCGAGCAGGTGCCGCACGACCACCGCCAGCGTCTTTCGGAAGGATCGCACCCCTGTGACCGACACCTCTGTCTCCACCGCAGTCGTCCCCGAGGGTTGGACCGACCTCGATTCCAGAGCCGTTGACACGGTCCGCCTGCTGGCGGCCGACGCCGTGCAGAAGGTGGGCAACGGGCACCCGGGCACGGCGATGAGCCTGGCTCCGGTGGCCTACCTGCTCTTCCAGAAGGTGATGCGGCACAACCCGGCCGAGCCGCACTGGCCGGGCCGGGACCGGTTCGTGCTGTCCTGCGGGCACTCCAGCCTCACCCTCTACATCCAGCTCTACCTGGGCGGGTTCGGTCTGGAGCTGGAGGACCTGAAGGCGCTGCGGACCTGGAACTCCAAGACCCCGGGCCACCCGGAGTACGGCCACACCAAGGGCGTGGAGATCACCACCGGCCCGCTCGGCCAGGGCATCGCCAACGCGGTCGGGATGGCGATGGCTGCCCGGCGCGAGCGGGGTCTGCTGGACCCCGACGCGGCTCCCGGCAGCTCGCCGTTCGACCACCAGATCTACTGCCTGGCCTCCGACGGGGACATCGAGGAGGGGATCACGTCCGAGGCGTCCTCGCTGGCGGCGACGCAGCGGTTGGGCAACCTGACGCTGATCTATGACAACAACCGGATCTCCATCGAGGACGACACCAACATCGCGCTGACCGAGAACACCGCGGCGCGGTACGAGGCCTACGGCTGGCACGTCCAGAGCATCGACTGGACCAATGGCGAGACCCGGTACGAGGAGAACGTCCGGGCGTTGGACGACGCGCTGCAGGCCGCCCGTGAGGTGACCGACCGGCCGAGCTTCATCGACCTCCGGACGATCATCGGCTGGCCCGCGCCGAAGAAGCAGGGCACCGGCAAGGCTCACGGCTCGGCTCTGGGTGAGGACGAGGTCAAGGCCACCAAGGAGGTCCTCGGGTTCGACCCCGAGCAGACCTTCGAGGTGTCGGAGGAGGTGATCGGCCACACCCGCAAGCTGCTGGACCGCGGGGCGCAGCAGCAGGCCGAGTGGCAGCAGAGCTTCGACGCCTGGGCCGAGGCCAACCCCGACGGCAAGGCGCTCTACGACCGTTTCGTCGCGGACGAGCTGAGCCCGGGCTGGGAGGAGGCGCTGCCCAGCTGGGACGCCGACCCGAAGGGGGTGGCGACCCGGGCCGCGTCCGGCAAGGTGATCAGCGCGCTGGCCCCCAGGATGCCGGAGCTGTGGGGCGGCTCGGCCGACCTCGCCGAGTCCAACAACACCACGCCGGAGGGCGAGCCGAGCTTCCTGCCGACCGACCGGCAGACCAAGGCCTTCTCGGGCGGCCCCTACGGCCGGGTGCTGCACTTCGGCATCCGTGAGCACGCCATGGGCGCGATCCTCAACGGCATCAAGGTGCACGGCGGCACGCGCCCCTACGGCGGCACCTTCCTCACCTTCAGCGACTACATGCGTGGTGCGGTGCGGCTGTCGGCCCTGATGCGTGTCCCGGTCATCTACGTCTGGACCCACGACTCGATCGGGCTGGGCGAGGACGGCCCGACCCACCAGCCCATCGAGCACCTGGCCGCGCTGCGGGCCATCCCCGGCCTGGACGTCGTGCGGCCGTCGGACGCGAACGAGACCTCGGCCTGCTGGGCCGCGATCCTGAAGAACGGCGACCGGCCGGCCGGCCTGATCCTCAGCCGGCAGAACCTGCCCATCGTGCCGCGCGGTGCCGACGGCTTCGCCGACACCTCCGGTGTGGCCAAGGGCGCCTACATCCTCAAGGACTCCGAGGGGACGCCGGACGTGGTGCTGATCGGCACCGGCTCGGAGGTGCAGTACGCGGTCAGCGCTCAGGAGCAGCTGGCCGGCGAGGGCATCTCGGCCCGCGTCGTCTCGATGCCCTGCCGGGAGTGGTTCGACGAGCAGGACCAGACCTACCGCGACAGCGTCATCCCGCCGGACGTCAAGGCTCGGGTCAGCGTCGAAGCCGGCGTGAGCATGGGCTGGCGCGACCTGGTCGGCGACGCCGGCCGCATCATCAGCATCAACCACTACGGCGCCAGCGCGGCCGGGGCGAAGCTGTTCGAGGAGTTCGGTTTCAGCGGCGACACCGTCGCCGCCGCCGCCCGGGAGAGCCTCGAAGCCGCGAAGTCCACCGCCGCTCCCAGCCACCCCGCGGCCAGCGGCCCGAAGGCGCCCGCGGACCTGGAGTCCGACCCCGGCGTCACCATCAGCTGAGCACTGCTGTCATCCAGCACGTACCCCTCTCCCACCAGGAGGACCACCATGAGTGACCGACTGAAGCAACTATCCGACGCAGGGGTCTCGATCTGGCTCGACGACCTGTCCCGCGAGCGGATCAAGACCGGCAACCTCGAGGAGCTGATCAGCGACTCCTCCGTCGTCGGCGTCACGACGAACCCGACGATCTTCGCCTCGGCGCTGGCCAAGGGCGAGCAGTACGACGACCAGATGCGCGAGCTGGCGGCCGTCGACGCCTCGGTCGAGGACGCCATCAAGGCGCTGACGACAGATGACGTCCGCAACGCCTGCGACCTGTTCGCCGACGTCTACTCGGCGACGAACGGGGTCGACGGCCGGGTCTCCATCGAGGTCGAGCCCGGACTGGCCATGAACACCGAAGGCACCACGGCCGAGGCGGCCGACCTGTGGAAGATCGTCGACCGGCCCAACGTGCTGATCAAGATCCCGGCGACCAAGCCCGGACTGCCGGCGATCACGGCGGCGATCGCGGAGGGGATCAGCGTCAACGTGACGCTCATCTTCGCGCTCGAGCGCTACCGCGGCGTGATCGACGCCTACCTCAGCGGCCTGGAGCAGGCGGCGGCCAACGGGCACGACCTGAGCAAGATCCACTCCGTGGCCTCCTTCTTCGTCTCCCGGGTGGACAGCGAGGTCGACAAGCGGCTCGACGCCATCGGCACGGACGAGGCGAAGGCGCTGAAGAGCAAGGCCGCCCTCGCCAACGCCCGACTGGCCTACGCCCTGTACGAGGAGGAGTTCGGCTCCGAGCGCTTCGCCGCGCTGGAGGCGAAGGGCGCCAACCGGCAGCGGCCGCTCTGGGCCTCCACCGGGGTGAAGGACCCGACGCTCCCCGACACGCTCTACGTCAGCGAGCTCGTCGTCGCCGGCACGGTGAACACCATGCCGGAGAAGACGCTGCGGGCCTTCGCCGACCACGGCGAGGTGCAGGGGGACAAGGTGAGCGGCACCGAGGCCGAGGCACAGCGGCTGTTCGACGACCTCGCCGCCGTCGGCATCGACTTCGACGACGTCGTGGACGTGCTCGAGAAGGAAGGGGTGCAGAAGTTCGACGCGTCCTGGGCCGAGCTCGTCGAGACCGTGCGGACGTCGCTGGAGGACGCCAAGAAGGGCAAGCAGCCGGGCGAGTCCGCAGACCCGAACGTCACCCACGACTCCGAGTAGGACCGTGCGGGCCGCTGCCGGGCAGGACCCGGCGGCGGCCCGTTCTCCTGTCCATCCCAGCTGACCCGGAGGCCGTCTCGATGCCCGCCCACGACACCCCTGCACCGGAGATCCTGCTGCACGCGAACGCGGACGAGGTGGCGGCGGCCCTGGCCGCTCGGCTGCTGGCCCGCCTGACGGAGCTGCAGACAGGGTCCCGGGTTCCCCAGCTGGCACTCACCGGTGGCCGGATCGCCACGAAGGCCTATGGCCGGCTGGCGGCGGAAGGGCGGAGCTCGGCCGTCGACTGGTCACGGGTGGAGCTGTGGTGGGGCGACGAGCGTTTCGTGCCAGCCGACGATGACGACCGCAACGCCAAGCAGGCCCTTGACCTGCTGGAAGGACCGCTGAAACTGCCGCGGGACCGGGTGCACGTCATGCCGGCGAGCGACGGTGGCGTCAACCTGGACGAAGCCGCTGCCGGCTACGCCGCGGAGCTGGGCAGCAGGGCCTTCGACATCTGTCTGCTCGGTCTCGGGCCTGACGGCCACGTCGCGTCGCTGTTCCCCGAGCACCCCTCCTCGCACGCCGAGGGCACCGTGATCGCGGTTCGGAACTCTCCCAAGCCCCCACCCGACCGGATCAGCCTGACGCTCGACGTGATCAACCGCTCGGCGGAGGTCTGGTTCCTCGTCAGCGGGAAGGACAAGGCGGACGCCGCCGCCCTGGCACTGCAGGGCGCCGGGCCGGTCCAGGTGCCCGGAGCCGGGGCCCGCGGCAGAATGCGTACGCTCTGGCTGATCGACGCCGACGCGGCCGGTCGGCTGCCGCCGGACCTGGTGCAGCGGGGTCGGATCTAGGGCTCGCTCTCCGAGCTGTCAGCCCCGGCGACCTCGGGCAGCCGCCGACCAGGGGTCAGTAGAGGACGTCGCCCCGGGCGCGGCGGTCGCGAAGAGTCTGCAGCGCCTCGCTGAGGATGTCCGCGGCCTCGGCGTCGCTCCGCCGTTCCTTCACGTACGCCAGGTGCGTCTTGTAGGGCTCGATCTTCGGCGGGGGCGGCGGGTTCAGTGAGTCGAGGTTGGCCGGCAGCCCGCAGCGCGGGCAGTCCCAGCTCTCCGGCACCGTCGCGTCCGCCGCGAAGGCGGGCCTCGTCTCGTGCCCGTGAGCGCAGAAGTACGACACGTACAGGCGCGGTGCGGTGTCGCCCCGCTCAGCCTCCCCCATCGGCCCCGCACCGACCCGGCTGCCACGAATGGCGCTCCCCCCACCAGCCACGTTCGCTCCCCCTCTAGTCCTGACGTGTGCCTTGCCACTGCCCGGTCGCACCGGGCAGCCTCGCTAGTCGTGCTGTCGTCGTGACGCGCGCTCAGGCGCCGAGCTTGTACAGCAGGTTCAGGGCCACGATGGCCGCCAGCCAGATCACCGCGATGATGATCGTCAGCCGGTCCAGGTTGCGCTCGGCCACCGACGACCCACCCATGGAGGAGGAGATACCGCCTCCGAAGAGGTCCGACAGACCTCCACCCCGGCCCTTGTGCATGAGCACGAAGAGCGCGAGGACGACGCTGGTGATCACGAGCACGATCGAGAAGATCAAGATCGGAACGGTCATCAAGGGCACCAAAAGCACGGTCGTAGCCTAACTCACAGGGAACCGGATCCGTCTACGCTGCGAGACCCGTCGCCTGGTCAGAGGGCCGGCAGGTCGTAGAACCGGGCGATCCCCGCGAACTCCTCGACGACCAGGCTGGCCCCGCCGACCAGGCAGCCGTCGACGTCGGGCTGAGCCATGATGGCCGCCACGTTGTTCGCCTTGACCGACCCGCCGTAGAGCACGCGGACCTGGTCGGCGACCTCCGTGGAGTAGAGCGTGGCCAGCTCGCCGCGGATGGCCTCGCAGACCTCCTGCGCGTTCTCGGGAGTGGCGACCTCCCCGGTCCCGATGGCCCACACCGGCTCGTAGGCGATGACCAGCGAGGCCGCGTCCTCGGCCGAGATGTCGGTCAGGGCACCGTTGACCTGGGCCACGGTGTAGGGGACGTGCTCCGCCGCCTGCCGCACGTCGAGACCCTCGCCGACACAGATGATCGGTGTCACCCCCGCCGCCAGCGCCTTGCGCGCCTTGGCGTTGACCAGGGCGTCATCCTCCCGGTGGTAGAAGCGCCGCTCCGAGTGCCCGACGGTGACGTAGGAGCAGTTCAGCTTGGCCAGCATGGCCGCGGAGATCTCGCCGGTGAAGGCGCCGTTCTCGTTCGCGGAGACGTCCTGGGCGCCGTAGCCGATCGAGAGGCGGTCGCCCTCCACCAGCGTCTGCACCGTGCGCAGGTCGGTGAAGGGCGGCAGCACGACCACCTCGGACCTGGCCGGGTCGTGCCGCTTGTCGTCCAGCGTCCAGGCCAGCTTCTGCACCAGGCCGACGGCCTCGACGTGGTTGAGGTTCATCTTCCAGTTGCCCGCCATCAGGGGCTTGCGGCTCATGCTCGGCCCTTTCCGGCTGCCGCCGTCGACTCGGTCTCCAGCACGGCGAGGCCCGGCAGGGTCTTGCCCTCGAGGTACTCCAGGCTGGCGCCGCCGCCGGTCGAGATGTGCCCGAAGGCGTCGTCGGCGAAGCCGAGGTCGCGGACCGCGGCGGCGGAGTCGCCACCGCCGACTACCGAGAGCCCGTCGACCTCGGTCAGCGCCTGGGCGACGGCCCGGGTCCCGCCGGCGAAGCTCTCCCACTCAGCGACACCCATCGGGCCGTTCCAGAAGACGGTCTTGGCACCGGTGATCACGTCGGCGAAGGCCCGGGAGGACTCGGGGCCGATGTCCAGGCCCAGCTGGTCGGCGGGGATGGCGTCGGCGGGCACCACGGTCGGCGTCGCGTCGGCCGCGAACGCGGGCGCCACGACGATGTCGGTGGGCAGCACGATCTGTTTGCCGGTCGCCGCAGCCTCGTCGAGGTAGCCGCGGACGGTGTCGACCTGGTCGGACTCCAGCAGCGACTTGCCCACCTCGTGGCCCTGCGCGGCGAGGAAGGTGAAGACCATGCCGCCACCGACCACGAGGGTGTCCGCTGTCTTCAGCAGGTTGGCGATCACGGCCAGCTTGTCGGAGACCTTGGCGCCGCCGAGCACAACGACGTAGGGACGCTGGGGGTTCTCGGTGAGCCGCTGCAGCACCTCGACCTCGGCCTGAACCAGACCACCCGCCGCGTTGGGCAGCCGCGCGGCCAGGTCGTAGACGGAGGCCTGCTTGCGGTGCACGACCCCGAAGCCGTCGGAGACGAAGAGGTCGCCGAGTGCGGCGTACCGGTCGGCCAGCTCGCCGCGGACCGTCTCGTCCTTGGACTCCTCGCCCGGCTCGTACCGGACGTTCTCGAGCATCGCGACCTCGCCGTCGGCCAGCCCGTCGACGGTCGCGCGGGCTGACTCCCCGACGACGTCGCTCGCGAGCTTGACCTCCGTCCCGAGCAGCTCGCCCAGCCGACGGGCGGCGGGGGCGAGCGAGTACTTGGGGTTGACCTCCCCCTTCGGCCGACCGAGGTGTGCGAGCACGACCACCTTCGCCCCGGCGTCGCGGAGCTGGGTGAGCGTGGGCACCGAGGCGCGGATCCGCCCGTCGTCGGTGATCGTGTCCCCGTCGAGGGGCACATTGAGGTCGCAGCGGATCAGCACCCGCTTGCCGCGGAGGTCACCAAGATCAGAGACAGACTTCACGCGCGGTCCTTTCCTGGACGCTATGCAGAGGCAGCGTTCGCCACCCCGCCCGCTCGCCGGGGGGTGTGTCCGGGGGCCTGTCGGAAACCCAGGTTTACCTGGGAAGTTCGCGCTTTACACAGGTTGCAACCTACGCAAAGCGCGAACTAGTCAGGTTTACCTGGGGATCCGACGCGGATCCCGGAGGGGAGGCTGGGTCAGAGGGAGCTGCCGACGAGCTTCACCAGGTCGACGAGGCGGTTGGAGTAGCCCCACTCGTTGTCGTACCAGCCGACCACCTTGACCTGGTTGCCGATCACCTTGGTGAGGCCGGCGTCGAAGATGCAGGAGTGCGGGTCGGTGACGATGTCGGTCGAGACGATCTCGTCCTCGGTGTAGAGCAGGTAGCCCTTCAGCTCGCCCTCTGCCGCTGCCTTGACGGCGGCGTTGACCTCCTCGACGGAGGTCTCCCGGCCGGCCTCGAAGGTCAGGTCGGTGGCGGAGCCGGTCGGCACCGGGACGCGCAGCGCGTAGCCGTCCAGCTTGCCCTTGAGCTCCGGGAGCACGAGGCCGATGGCCTTGGCAGCACCGGTGGAGGTGGGGACGATGTTGAGTGCGGCGGCACGGGCGCGACGCAGGTCCTTGTGCGGTCCGTCCTGCAGGTTCTGGTCCTGGGTGTACGCGTGGATCGTGGTCATCAGGCCCTTGACGATGCCGAACTCGTCGTTCAGGACCTTGGCCATCGGCGCCAGGCAGTTCGTCGTGCAGGAGGCGTTGGAGATGATGTGGTGGGACGCCGGGTCGTAGTTGCCGTCGTTGACACCCATCACCACGGTGAAGTCATCGTTCTTGGCCGGCGCCGAGATGATGACCTTCTTGGCCCCGCCGTCGAGGTGCGCCTTGGCCTTGGTGCCGTCGGTGAAGAAACCGGTGGACTCGATCACCACGTCGGCGCCGATCTCGCCCCACGGCAGGTTCGCCGGGTCCTTCTCGGCGTAGGACTTGATCACCTTGTCACCGACCTGGATGCCGCCCTCGACGAGCGAGACGGGCAGCCCGAGGCGTCCGAGGATGGAGTCGTACTTCAGCAGGTGGGCCTGGGTGTCGTCATCGCCCAGGTCGTTGAAGGCCACGACCTCGATGTCGGCATTGGACGCGAGCGCGGCGCGGAAGAAGTTGCGGCCGATGCGGCCGAAGCCGTTGATTCCCACACGAACGGTCATGAATGCGATCTCCTCGAGGTGCGACGAGTCCCACAGGCGGGACCTGCCCACCATAACGAACTCGCAGTGAGGCCGTACTGACCGGTTCCGCACTGGTCTGATACCAGCTGCCGGCTGGTGTCACGGTCCCGGCACCGCCGCGAGGAGCAGTCGGGAGGTGCCCCGGCGCGGCCGCGTCAGTCGACGTCCTCCAGCATGTCCGCGCTGAGGTTCGCCTCGGTCGCCGGGATGCCGAGCTCGACCGCGCGCTTGTCGGCGGTGGCGAGCAGCCGCCGGATCCGACCGGCAACGGCGTCCTTGGTGAGCTGCGGGTTGTGGAGCTGACCCAGCTCCTCCAGGCTCGCCTGCTTGTTCTGCACCCGCAGCAGGCCCGCCGCCTTGAGGTGGTCCGGCACGTCGTCCCCGAGGATCTCCAGCGCCCGTTCGACCCGGGCACCGGCGGCGACGGCGGCCCGCGCCGAGCGGCGCAGGTTCGCGTCGTCGAAGTTGGCGAGCCGGTTCGCCGAGGCCCGCACCTCGCGCCGCATCCGCCGCTCCTCCCAGGCCATCACCGAGTCGTGAGCGCCGAGCCGGGTCAGCAGCGCGGCGATCGCGTCACCATCCCGGACCACCACCCGGTCGATGTTGCGCACCTCGCGCGCCTTGGCCCCGATGCCCAGCCGGCGGGCCGCCCCCACCAGCGCCAGCGCCGCCTCGGGCCCCGGGCAGGTGACTTCCAGGGCCATCGAGCGTCCAGGCTCGGTGAGCGAGCCGTGGGCGAGGAACGCGCCCCGCCACGCCGCGACGCAGTCGCACATGCCGCCGCTGACCACCTGAGCGGGCAGACCCCGGGCGGGGCGGCCACGGGAGTCCACCAGACCGGTCTGGCGCGCCAGCGCGTCACCGTCCTTGATCACCCGGACGACGTACCGGGTGCCGCGGCGGATCCCCGCCCCGTTCACGACGACGAGCTCGCTGGGGTGGCCGAAGACCTCGCTGATGTCGGTCCGCAAGCGGCGGGCCGCGGCGCCGGTATCCAGCTCCGCCTCGATCACGATCCGGCCGCTGACGATGTGAAGTCCCCCCGCGAACCTCAGGGTCGATGCGACCTCCGACTTGCGGCAGCAGGGCTTGGTCACCTTGACGGTCGCGAGCTCCGCCTTTACCTGAGCGGTCATGGCCATTGGGAAATGATGTCATGCGGCAGGCCCCCAGCCAGCCAGGCCCAGCGGGCCGTCGGGCGGACGACGGCGTTCAGACGCCCATGATCTCCGCGTAGGCGGAGGCGAGCCGAAGGGTGTCGTGCCGGGGCGAACCGTCCCGAGCCGCGAGGTCGGCAACCACCAGCTCGGCGCCCAACGACTGGGCCCAGGCGGCCAGATGGGGGTCGTCGCCGGCGAAGCTGGCGTCGGCCAGCACCACGTCGAGTCGGAGCTGCGGCGCGTGCTCGGCGAGCAGCTCGACGTGCTTGGCCGGGGAGAAGCCGGCGGTCTCCCCCGCGGGCTCGAGGTTCAGGGTGAGAATCCGCCGGGCGTCCGTCTCCTCGATCGCGTGCGCGAGCTTCGGCACCAGCAGGTGCGGGATCACCGAGGTGAACCAGGAGCCAGGGCCGAGCACCATCCAGTCGGCGGCGATCACTACCTCGATCGACTCCGGGCAGGCCGGGGGGTCCTGGGGCACCAGGTGGACCGCCATCACCTCCGCGGTCGTCTTGGCCACCGCCGCTTGCCCCGCGACGGTCGAGATCTCGTCCGGTCGCAGCGGGTCGAGCCCGATCACCTCCGCGACGATCTGCAGCGGAACGGCCGCCATCGGCAGCACCCGCCCCTTGGCGCCGAGCAGGTTCGCGACCATGTCCAGACCGGCGACCGGGTCGCCGAGCCGCTCCCACAAGCCGGCGATCAGCAGGTTGCCGATGGCGTGGTCGCCCAGCGGACCGGTACTGCTGAAGCGGTACTGCAGGACGTCCGCCCAGGTGCGGCCCGACTGGTCGTCACCACAGAGGGCGGCAAGCGCCATCCGGAGGTCGCCGGGCGGCAGGCAACCGAGCTCCTCCCGGATCCGCCCGGACGAGCCGCCGTCGTCGGCCACGGTCACGACCGCCGTGAGCCGGTCCGTGACCCGGCGCAAGGCGCTGAGGGAGGCGGCCAGACCGTGCCCACCGCCGAAGGCGACGACCGCCGGCAGCGCCCGACCCGCCGCAGCCAGGCGGCGGGAACGGAGCTGCGGCGCGCTGGCCGTCATTCCCGGCCCAGGTCCCGGTGCAGCACGGTCGTCGGCCGGCCCTGGTCGCGCAGCCGGCGGGCGAACTCCTCCGCCATCGCCGTGCTGCGGTGCTTGCCGCCGGTGCAGCCGATGGCGATGGTCGCGAACCGCTTCCCTTCGCGGAGGTAGCCGACCGCCACCACGTCGAGCAGCTCCTGCAGGTGCGCGAGGAACGGCTCCGCGCCATCCTGGCTGAGCACGTACTCGCTGACCGGCCTGCTGAGCCCGGTCTGCGGTCGCAGCTCGGGCACCCAGTGCGGGTTGGGCAGGAACCGGACGTCCACCACCATGTCCGCGTCGACGGGGACGCCGTTCTTGAAGCCGAACGACAGCAGCGTGACCCGCAGCTGGTCGGACTGGTCGCCGCCGTAGGCGTTGCGGACGCGGGAGCCCAGCTGGTGGACGTTCAGCGACGACGTGTCGATGACCAGGTCGGCGGCAGCCCGGAGGGTGGCGAGCAGCTCCCGCTCCCGGGTGATCCCGTCGAGCAGCCGACCGTCGCCCTGCAGCGGGTGCGGCCGGCGGACCGACTCCTGGCGACGCACGATCACATCGTCCGCGGCCTCGAGGAACAAGATCTCCGGGAGGGTGCCGGTCCGGCCCAGCTCGGTGAACATCGCCGACAGCTGGTCGAAGAAGGAGCGGGTGCGCACGTCCAGCACCACAGCGAGCCGGCCGATACCGCTCTCCCGGGCCTGGCTGCACACCTCGGGCAGCACGTTGGGGGGCAGGTTGTCCACGACGTACCAGCCCAGGTCCTCGAGGTTGTCGGCCGCGGTGGAGCGCCCGGCCCCGGACATCCCGGTCACCACCACCAGGCGCAGCGGCGCCGCCAGCAGCTCCGGGGCGTCCTGGTGGAGGTCGGAGGTCTCGGTGGTCACGGCCCTAGTATTCCGGTTCGCCGTCACCGACACCCGTCATGACCCGTTCGGGCGCGCGGCCGAGCGGCTCGGGAGACTGCGCGGGGGCGGGCACCGTCAGGGGTTCGTCGGTGAGGATCTCGCCCGTCGCGGTGTTGATCGCCTCGGGCTGTGGCGCGGCCGCCAGCGCGTCCTTGATCGACTGCGCCATCTTGGGTCCGAAGCCGGGCACCGCGGCGATCTCCTCGACCGAGGCCTGCCGCAGCTTCTTCAGCGAGCCGAAGTGCGTCATCAGGGCCTTGCGACGGACCTCGCCCAGCCCGGGAACCTGGTCGAGCAGGGACTCGACCATGGACTTGCTGCGCCGCGAGCGGTGGTGGGTGATGGCGAAGCGGTGCGCCTCGTCGCGGAGCCGCTGCAGCAGGTACAGGCCCTCGCTGGTCCGGGGCAGGATCACCGGCTCGTCCAGGTCGGGGAGCCAGACCTCCTCCAGGCGCTTCGCCAGCCCGCAGAGCGCCACATCGGAGATGCCGAGCTCGTCCAGTGCCTGGGCGGCGGCGGCGACCTGCGGCGGCCCGCCGTCCACGACGACGAGCGCCGGCGCGTAGGCGAACTTCCGCGGGGCTCCGGTGGTGGGATCGACGAGCAGGGGTCCCTCGTCGTCACCGGCGCCCTGGGCTGCCGTCATCGCGACACGGTCGTCGAGCAGCCGCCGGAACCGCCGGGTGATCACCTCGTGCATGGCCGCGACGTCGTTCTGCCCGTCGACGCCGCGGATGACGAAGCGGCGGTACTCGCTCTTGCGCGGCAGGCCGTCCTCGAACACCACCATCGACGCCACGACCTCGGTGCCCTGCAGGTTCGAGATGTCGAAACACTCCATCCGGAGCGGGGCGCTGGGCAGCTCGAGCGCCTCCTGGATCTCCTCCAGAGCCCGGTTGCGGGTGGACAGGTCACCGGCCCGGGTCGTCTTGTGCCGGATCAGGGCCTGCGACGCGTTCCGGGCCACCGTCTCCATCAACGCGCGCTTGTCGCCGCGCTGTGGGACGCGGATCGAGACCTGGGAGCCGCGCCGCTCGGTCAGCAGCTCGGTCAGCGACTCCAGCGAGGGCGGCAGCGCAGGCACCAGGATCTCCCGGGGGACGGCGTCCCGGTCGGTCGTGTTGGGGTCAGACTCGGAGTAGAGCTGCAGCAGGAAGGACTCGACGAGCTCACCGGTCCCGCTCTCGTCGAACCGGTCCGCCACCCAGCCGCGCTCCCCCCGTACCCGGCCACCGCGGACGTGGAAGATCTGGACCGCGACCTCGAGCGGGTCTTCGGCGACGGCCACCACGTCCGCGTCCGTCCCGTCCCGGAAGACGATCGCGTTCTGCTCCATCGCCCGCTGGAGCGCGCCGATGTCATCGCGGATCCGGGCAGCCCGCTCGAACTCCAGGTTGTCGCTGGCCTGGTGCATCTCACGGTCCAGGCGGCGAAGCATCGGCGCGGCCTGTCCAGCCATGAACTGGCAGAAGTCGTCGACGATCTCGCGGTGCTCCTCCGGGGTCACCCGGCCCACGCACGGGGCGGAGCACTTGCCGATGTAGCCGAGCAGACAGGGGCGGCCGAGCTGGCGATGGTTCTTGAACACACCCGGGCGGCACGAGCGCATCGGGAAGACCCGGAGCACCAGGTCGACCGTCTCGCGGATCGCCCAGGCGTGCGAGTAGGGGCCGAAGTACCGGGTGCCCTTCTTCTTCGGTCCGCGGCCCACCATCACCCGCGGGAACTCCTCCGACAGCGTCACCGCCATCCAGGGGTAGGACTTGTCGTCGCGGTACTTGACGTTGAAGCGGGGGTCGTACTCCTTGATCCAGGAGTACTCCCGCTGCAGGGCCTCGACCTCCGTCTGCACCACCGTCCAGTCCACCCGGGCAGCGGTCAGCACCATCGTCTGGGTCCGGCTGTGCAGCGAACTGAGGTCGGCGAAGTAGGAGTTCAGCCGTGAGCGGAGGCTCTTGGCCTTGCCCACGTAGATGACCCGGCCCTCGGCGTCGGAGAAGCGGTACACACCGGGCTGCTCCGGGATGGACCCGGACGCCGGCCGGTACGCCAGTGGGTGGCGGGTCGAGCGGGACGAGGGAGGTGCAGCCACGGCACCAACTTTAGGTGGGTGCGCTGACACCGCCGACGGCGCCGATCAGCCAGCGGGCCCGCGCCGGGCCGAACGCTGGGCGCGGGCCTCCAGCCGTCAGACGTCGACGACGACCTTGTCGCCGCTCACCGTGACGGGAGTCTCGGCGAGCGGCTTGCTGGCTGGTGGGTTCACCACCGAGCCGTCCTTGATGGAGAACTTGCTGCCGTGGCACTTGCAGTTGATGGAACCGCCGGCGACCTCAGCCACGGGACACCCCATGTGGGTGCAGATCTTGCTGAACGCCTTGAAGTCGCCCTTGGTCGGCTGGGTGATCACGTAGTTGGCGTCCTTGAGAATCACGCCACCACCCACCGGGACATCCGCGACGGAGACGCTCGCCGCCCCGGAGACGCTGGACGCGGAGGAGCCGGCGGTGGCCGACGGGGCTGCGGCAGATCCGGAGGCCGGCGCCGCGGAGGCCGGCCCACTCGCCCCGGCACCCGAGCTGCAGGCCGCCAACGCCGCCGCTCCACCGCCGGCGAGAGCAGCCAGACCTGCGGCCCGGAGGACGGTCCGCCTCGTGGGCCCGTGCGCGTCGTCGGGGGAAGGGGCGGCGTCGGCGTGGTCGCCGGTGACAGGGCGAGCGCGGTCGGACATGAGACCTCCAGGTGCGGTTACGGTCGTTGGGGGTAGGCGGCCGCGGGCGGTTCCCGGCGCCGGTGCCGGACCCGTCGGTCGTTGGTGCTAACGAGAAGGACGACTGGTTGGTTCGACGGCGGGGCGAGGAGAGCTCAGCTCGCCTTCCGCGCCTGCACGCCGGATCCGGTCGCGGCCCTCGTGGCCCGGCCCTTCGCGGGAGCGTCCGCCGCAGCCTTCTTCGCCGCCGCCCGCGCCGCCCGTTCCTCAGCCGCCGCAGCCTTCATCGCCTTCTTCGTCAGGGGCCGGCTGGGCACGAGAGCGGGCTGCACCTTGCCCACCGGCACCTCCCGGCCCGCCAGCATCGGCCGCAGGAACTCACCGGTGTAGGACTCCGGGCAGGCCACGATCTGCTCAGGAGTGCCCTCGGCCAGGACCGTACCGCCGCGGGAGCCGCCTTCGGGTCCCATGTCGATCACCCAGTCCGCGGTCTTGATCACGTCGAGGTTGTGCTCGATCACGACGACGGTGTTGCCGGCGTCGACCAGTCGGCCGAGCACGATCAGCAACCGGCGGATGTCCTCGAAGTGCAGGCCCGTCGTCGGCTCGTCGAGGACGTACAGGGTGCGTCCGGTGGAGCGCTTCTGCAGCTCGCTGGCCAGCTTGACCCGCTGCGCTTCGCCCCCGGACAGCGTGGTGGCGGGCTGGCCGAGCCGGACGTAGCCCAAGCCCACGTCGACGAGCGTGCTCAGGTGGCGGGCGATCGACGGCAACGCGGCGAAGAACTCGAGGCCCTCCTCGATGCTCATGTCGAGCACCTCGGCGATCGACTTGCCCTTGTAGTGCACCTCGAGCGTCTCGCGGTTGTAGCGGGCGCCGTGGCAGACCTCGCACGGGACGTACACGTCGGGCAGGAAGTTCATCTCGATCTTGATCGTGCCGTCACCGGTGCAGTTCTCGCAGCGGCCGCCCTTGACGTTGAACGAGAACCGGCCCTGCTGGTACCCGCGCACCTTGGCCTCCGGCGTCTCCGCGAAGAGCCGCCGCACGTGGTCGAAGACGCCGGTGTACGTCGCGGGGTTGGACCGCGGCGTCCGGCCGATCGGCGACTGGTCGACGTGGATGATCTTGTCCACCTCGTCCGCTCCGGAGATCGACCGGTGCCGGCCCGGCACGTCGCGCGCGTTGTAGATCCGCTTGGCGAGCGCGGTGTAGAGGATGTCGTTCACCAGGGTCGACTTGCCGGACCCGGAGACGCCGGTGACGGCGATCAGCTGACCCAGTGGGAAGGACACGGACACGTTCCGCAGGTTGTGCTCCACCGCGTTGTGCACGGTGACCTCACGCCCCTTGGTCCTCGGCCGACGGACGGCCGGCAGCGCGATCTGCCGTCGACCGGACAGGTAAGCCCCGGTGAGTGAGTGCGGGTTGTCCAGGAGCTCCTGGACGGTGCCGGAGTGCACCACGTGCCCGCCGTGCTCACCGGCGCCCGGGCCGATGTCCACCGCCCAGTCGGCGACCTTGATGGTGTCCTCGTCATGCTCGACCACGATCAGGGTGTTGCCCATGTCGCGCAGCCGGATCAGGGTGTCGATCAGCCGTCGGTTGTCCCGCTGGTGCAGCCCGATGCTGGGTTCGTCAAGCACGTAGAGCACCCCGACGAGACCGGAGCCGATCTGCGTGGCGAGCCGGATGCGCTGCGCCTCGCCGCCGGACAGGGTGGCGGTCGGCCGGCTGAGCGAGAGGTAGTCGAGCCCGACGTCGAGCAGGAAGCGGAGGCGCTCGTTGATCTCCTTGAGGACGCGTTCGGCGATCTGCCGCTCCCGGTCGGTCAGCTCCAGCTGCAACAGGAAGGCCGCCGCCTCGTCGATGGACATGGACGACAGCTCGGCGATGTTGCGGCCACCCAGCGTCACGGCGAGCGAGGACGGCTTCAGCCGGGCCCCCTTGCAGGCCGTGCACGGCACCTCACGCATGTAGCCCGCGAAGCGCTCCCGGGACGTGTCGCTCTCGGCCTCCGCGTGCCGTCGCTCGATGTAGGAGACGACGCCTTCGTACTTGGCGTTGTAGGACCGCTCACGGCCGTACCGGTTCTTGTAGGTCACGTGGACCTGACCCGGGACGCCGTACAGCAGCACCTTGCGGGCCGCCGCGGGCAGCCGGTGCCAGGGCACGTGGGTGCTGAAGCCCACGCTGTCGGCGAGGGAGTCGATCAGCCGGAGGAAGTAGTCGGCGACGTGCGCGGAGGCCCACGGGGCGATGGCGCCGTCGGCCAGCGTCTTCTCGTCGTCGGGCACCACCAGGTCCGGGTCGACCTCCATCCTCGTCCCGATGCCCGAGCACTCGGGGCAGGCGCCCCAGGGGCCGTTGAACGAGAACTGCCGGGGTTCGAGCTCTTCGATGGCGATGTCGTGGTCGTTCGGGCAGGCCATCTTCTCGGAGTAGCGGCGCTCCCGGAGCGGGTCGGCGGGGTCGAGGTCCACGAAGTCGATGGAGACCACGCCCTGGGCGAGCCCCAGCGCCGTCTCGACGGAGTCGGTCAGCCGCTGCTTCGAGCTCGGCTTCACCACGAGCCGGTCGACGATCACGTCGATCGAGTGCTTCTTCTGCTTGTCCAGGGTCGGCGGCTCGGTCAGCTGGACCACCTCGCCGTCCACCCGGACCCGGCTGAAGCCGTCGCTCGCGAGCTGCCGGAAGACCTCGACGTACTCCCCCTTGCGGCCGCGGACGACGGGGGCGAGCACCTGGAAGCGGGTCCCCTCCTCCAGCGCCATCAGCCGGTCGACGATCTGCTGCGGGGACTGCCGGCTGATGGGCTCGCCGCAGACCGGGCAGTGGGGCCGACCGGCACGGGCGTACAGCAGCCGGAGGTAGTCGTACACCTCGGTGATCGTGCCCACGGTCGACCGCGGGTTGCGGCTGGTCGACTTCTGGTCGATGGAGACCGCCGGCGACAGGCCTTCGATGAAGTCGACGTCCGGCTTGTCCATCTGGCCGAGGAACTGGCGGGCGTATGCCGAGAGCGACTCGACGTAGCGGCGCTGCCCCTCGGCGAAGATCGTGTCGAAGGCGAGGCTCGACTTGCCCGAGCCGGAGAGTCCGGTGAACACGATCAGCGCATCACGCGGCAGATCGAGAGAGACGTTGCGGAGGTTGTGCTCGCGAGCACCTCGGACGACAAGACGGTCCATCACGATCCACCATCGTAGGTGGGCCTTCCGACACTTCTGTCCGCGTGCCGTCAGCCACCCCGGCCGGGACCCGGCGCGGGCCGTTACGGTGAGCCCATGGTCGACGATCCAGCTCCCCATGCCGACGCCGACCAGCAGGAGCAGCTGGACCGGCTCCTCGAGCTGCTCAGTACCGGGACGGGACGGCTGCTGGGCGAGACCATCAGCGTGACCGACGAGGACTGGCGGGCCCCGAGCCGGCTACCCGGCTGGAGCCGGGGACACGTGGCCACGCACATCGCCCGACAGGCTGACGGGCTGGTGCGGCTGACCGAATGGGCGCGGAGCGGGACCCGGACCGACATGTACGGCTCGCCCGGCCAGCGGGAGGACGAGATCGAGGCGGGGGCACTGCGCTCGGGGCTCGACCTCCAGGTCGACCTGGACACCTCCGCCCAGCAGCTCGAGGAGGCCTTTGCGGCGGTGCAGGAAGCCGGGGCGTGGGACGCCCTCGTGGAGCTGCGCGGCGGCCTGCAGGTGCCGGCGCGGCTGCTGCCGCTGGCCCGGCTGCTGGAGGTCACGCTGCACCACGTCGACCTCGACCTCGGCTACGGCGTTCCCGACATCGATGCGCCCACGGCGGACTGGCTGCTGGAGTGGTGCGGCTTCCGGCTGCGGCAGCGCGACGACTTCCCACGGCTGGAGCTGGTGTCCCCGACGACCCGGATCACCGTCGGCAGCTCGGGAGCGGGCCGGACCGTCCACGGCAGCAGCCCGGATCTTCTCGCCTGGCTGACCGGCCGAGGAGACGGCGCCCCCCTCGACGGCACCGGCGGGCTCCGGCTGCCGGCCTTCTGAAAAGTTCTTCTCGTTTGACCCCCGCGGCGGTGGAGGACCGAGAGGAAAACCTGGACGACCCGAACGAGAGGATCAACATGGCCAGACTGAACCACGTCGAGCCCGGTGGTGACCCCCTGACGCTGCCGCTGTCGGACACGGTGACGCTGACCAAGCTGAGCGTCGGTCCGATGGACAACAACGCCTACCTGCTCCGCGCCGGCGCGGCCAGCCTGCTCATCGACGCCGCCGCGGACGCCGACCGACTGCTCGCCGTCACCGGCCCGACCCTCGACACGATCGTGACGACCCACCGCCACCGCGACCACTGGCAGGCTCTGTCGGCCGTCGGCGAGGCGACGGGGGCCGCCCTGCTGTGTGGCCGCCCGGACGTCGACGCGATCGCGACCGGCGCCTGGGTCGAGGGGCTCGTCGGGCTCTGGGACGGCGACCGGGTGAGCGTCGGCGACGAGTCTCTGGACGTGGTGGGCCTGGTCGGCCACACGCCCGGCTCGATCGCGCTGGCCTACCGGGATCCGGCAGGCGGCACGCACCTCTTCACCGGGGACAGCCTGTTCCCGGGAGGCGTTGGGCGGACATCGAACCGGGCCGACTTCCAGACCCTGCTGCACGACGTCGAGACGAAGCTCTTCGACCGGTTCGGTGACGAGGCGGTGGTGCACCCCGGCCACGGGGAC
>JBJMIS010000012.1:0-4470 GCA_045806705.1 Friedmanniella sp. | reverse complement strand
AGCCTTCGAGCGGCACATTCCGCAGGACGACGACAACGGGGCCAGCTGCGGTGCCAGCTCGGTGATGGCACGTCTTCACTCCAGGGCGGTCCGCCCAGGGCGGTCCGCGACAGTGTCACCGACCCTGCCGGGCGGCTGCTGTGCTGCGGGCACACCCGTCCGGGCGCCATTCAGGACCTGACCCAGGTTCGCCAGGCCGGCCTGGTCGAGCTGCTGGCCCTCACCCCGGGCGTGACCCTGCTCGCCGACGCCGGCTATCAGGGGCTCAGCGCGCAGACCGCCGGTGCGGTCATCACCCCGCGGCCGCACCGGCGGACGAACCAGCTGCCCCTCTTTCCCGCCGTCGCCGCGGCGCACGAGGCCGAACGCCGGGCTCATTCGGCGCAGCGAATCCGCGCGGAGCACGGCATCAGCCACCTGAAGAACTGGCGGGCCCTGTCTCGCCACCTCGGCCGACGCGAGCATCTCGACACGATCTTTCCCGCGGTCGCCGGACTGGTCTCCAGTCAGGAACGAGCCCCACGACCCGACCGGCTCCGCCAACCGAAAGCGCTCGCGACCGGCACCACCAGGTGAGCAGATCCGCCCCCAGCAGGGCAACGACCGCCCGCCGCTAACCATGCACGAGGTCGTTAGCGGCCCCTCGGGGGTGCAGCAACACCTCCGAGGGACGCGAACGACCCTGGATGGAGTCAGTGACCGGGCAGGTGGACCCATGCCTCGATCTCGACCAGCGCGCCGAGCGGCAGCTGGTGGACGGCGACCGCCGACCGAGCCGGTGGCTCGGCGCCGAAGACCTTCGCGTACTCCTCATTCATCACCGCGAAGTCATCCATGCTGACGAGGAAGACATTGGTCTTGACCACGTCGGTCAACCCGGCGCCGTGCGACTCCACGACCTGGCGCAGGTTGGCCAGCGCCTGCGCCGTCTGCGCTCGTACCCCATCGGTGAGGGCGCCGTCCTTGAGCCCGACCTGGCCTGAGACCGCCAGCCAGCCGCCGGCGGCGACCCCGGGCCGCAAAGGAAGGGGTCCGCTCATGCCTGCCTCCATCTGTCGTCGTGGTGCCGCCACTGGTCGATGTACCAGTCTGCGGATCGCAGCTCGTACCGCACACACGCGCCAACCCTCGGCTCTGACCAACTTCGTGTGCAGCCGGTCGACGGGGCAGATCACCCCTTTCCGCGGCTCGCCCGCCTGCCACGGCAGGGGAGCGTATGACCGGGAGAACCTCTGCCCTGGTCCTCGTCGGGGCGTGACGGGATGTGTGCCCTTCAGCGGTCGAGCCGCTCCTCGACGACCTGCCCGGCGGCGCGGGCTTCCTCGACACCTCCAACGTCAACCCCGAGTGGAAAGGCAGGATCGGAGCCCTCGACGACGGGCAGGTCGAGCCTGTGGGTTGCCGAGCAGCTCGGCCGCCCGGTCGTCAAGGCGTGGAACACCATCACCTCGGGCTCGTTCGCCGCTCATGACACACCTGCCGGCAGTCCGGACCGCATCGCCCTCCCGGTCGCGGCCGACGCGGACGCCGACCGCGCACCGGGCATGTCCCTCGTCGAGGACACCGGTCTCGACGCCGTCGACGCGGGGACCCTGGCCGAGTCGTGGCGGCAGCAGCGCGACACCCCCTGCTACGTCACCGACCTCACCCGCCAGGAGCTGCCCGCCGCCCTGGCGGCAGCAGTCGCCACACGCTCACCCAAGCGACGCGACCTGGCGATGACCGTCATCCGCGGGCTGATGGACGACCCCACGGCCAACCTGGGCGCGGACTTCGGGGTCCGCCTCAGCCGGCTGCTCCACATGTGGCCTCGACGATCGCCAGCGCCGCCGTCCGCTCTGAGACGTCACAGCGACGGCCGGTGTCGGCACAGCGTGCAGCCGGCCTGGGAGGTGGTCACCGCGCCGGCAGACCAGCGGGACCGAGCTCGACAGCCGGCTCGTCGGCGCGGCCAGGGCGCACAGCCGGCTGGAGGCGTGGAGAGGCCTTGCGGCGCAGAGGTCAGCCGCCGGCGCGGAGACTCACCAGCAGGGGGAGCTCTCCCTGCTGGACGTCCTCGTCGCGCTGGTTGAGGAGGGTGAAGCGCCGTCGCAGGATGCCCGCATCCCCCTTGCTGGTCAGCCTGGTGTCCAGGATCTCCACGCGGCAGCGGACCGTGTCCCCGAGCAGCAGGGGCCGCTGGAACCGCCAGCCGTCGATGCCCAGCAGTGCGATCGAGCAGGACTCGAACACCCCGAGCCGCGATGCCAGCCCCAGCGCGACGGACAGCCCGAGAAGTCCGTGCGCGATCCGTTCGCCGAACCGTCCGTGCCGGGCGTTTTCCGCGTCGGTGTGCACGGGATTGGTGTCCCAGCTCCAGCCGGCGAAGGTGACGACGTCCGCCTCGGTGATGGTGCGCGCCTGGCTCAGGAACACCTGACCAGGCCGGAAGTCCTCGTAGTAATGGGTCACCGTGGCTCCTCTCGTTCGCGCGCCGGGGCTGCCTGTCGGCCTCGGATCGCGCCAGGTGTCGGTCGGTCGTACAGGGCGGCCGCCGCCGGGAGCCGGCCGTGTCGGCAGGCCGTGGCGACGACTGGCTCCCGGGATGCCGTCGACTAGCGGACGCGGATGAGCACCCTGCCCGCCGCTCGGCGCTGGTCGATCTCCCGGATCGCTGCGGCGGCCTGGTCCAGGGCGTACACCGAACCGATCGGTGGGTCGATCGCCCCGGACTGCATCAGCGGCACGAGGTCGCGCCACTGCCGGCCGGCGTATCCCGGCTCGGTCCGCCAGAACTCTGCCGAGGCGGCCCCCATCACCGTGGTGTTGGCCAGCAGCAGCCGATTGACCTTGACCGTGGGGATCTCTCGGCCGGTGAAGCCGAGGACGACCAGCCGGCCCTCCCGGGCCAGGCAGCGCAGCGAGTCGGTGAACCGGTCGCCGCCGACCGGGTCGACGACGACGTCCACGCCCCGGCCGTCGGTGACCCGGCGGACCTCGTCGCGGAAGCCGTCGACCGGCACGACCTCGTCCGCTCCGGCGGCCCGGGCGACCTCACCCTTGTCCGGGGTGGACACCACCGCGATCACCCGCGCCCCGTAGGCCGCCGCCAGCTGGCACGCCGCGGTACCGACGCCGCCGGCCGCGCCGTGCACCAGAACGGTCTCGCCGGTCTCCAGCCGTGCGCGGCGGGTGAGGGCGAAGTGCATGGTCAGGTAGTTCAGCGGCAGTGCCGCTCCCTTGTCGGACGGCACGTCGTCGGGCAGTGGGAAGACCATGGCCGGGTCGACGGCGACCGTCTGGGCGAAGCCGCCGATGACCGGCATCGCCGCCACCCGGTCACCGGCTCGGAAGCCGCCGGCGTCCTCGCGCACCACCCCCGCCACCTCCCACCCCGGGGTGAAGGGCAGCTCGGGACGCAACTGGTACTCCCCGCGGGTCTGCAACACGTCCGGGAAGACGACGCCCGCGAACTCCACGTCGACCATCACCTGACCCGGCTGCGGCAGGGGGTCGGGAACGTCGCGGACCTCGACGGCGTCCGGACCGGTCAGGGCGCTGATGAGTGCTGCGCGCACGGGGTTCCTCCTCCGGTGTCGGGTCGTCAGGACCGCGGGGCGGCAAGGAGGCGGGCCGACCCGACCTTGGGCCGCGGCCCGTCCCAAGCACGTACGTGGCGCAACTGTGGCAGGACCACCCAAAGAGTCGAGATGCTGCTGGCGTGGTTCCGGGACGCCAGTCCTTCAGCTGCGGCGCGCTAGGTGTACTGACCAGCGACGTTGGTCGAGGGCGTGTGACCACACGATCTGACTGACCGGTCTTGTGGAGGGAGGACCTTCGGACGTGGAGTGGAGCTGCTGAAGGCGACCTCTCACACAACCCGGAGGTCCTCGTGGCCCACGCTAATGCCGCCCTGACCCCGCGCCACCGTCTCAAGCTGGCGAAGGCGATCGTCGAGGACGGCTGGACGGTCAGCTACGCCGCGGCGGTGTTCAACGTCTCCTGGCCCACCGCCAAGCGGTGGGCCGACCGCTACCGCGCCGCCGGCGAGGACGGCATGGCCGACCGCAGCTGTCGGCCACACCGCAGCCCGCGGCGCACCCCCCAACCGATCGTGCGCAAGATCGTGCACCTGCGGTGGAAGAAGCGGCTGGGCCCGGTGGCCATCGCCGACCGGCTCGGGCTGGCGCCCTCGACGGTGCACGCGGTGCTCGTGCGCTGCCGGCTCAACCGGCTGTCCCACGTCGACCGGGCCACCGGTGAACCGATCCGGCGCTACGAACACGACCATCCCGGCTCGCTGCTGCACGTGGATGTGAAGAAGCTGGGCAACATCCCCGACGGCGGCGGCTGGCGCTATCTGGGCCGGGCGCAGGGCAAGAAGAACCGGCACGCCACCGCCCGGGCCACCGGCCGGCCCCGCAGCAAGTACGGCCAGCCGCTGATGGGCACCGCGTTCGTGCACACCGTGCTCGACGACCACAGCCGAGT
>JBJMIS010000011.1:0-21237 GCA_045806705.1 Friedmanniella sp. | reverse complement strand
CCGCGGCGCCGTACCTGAACTCGTTGGCGGCGCGCGGGGCCAACATGACCCAGTCCTTCGGGGTCACCCACCCGAGCCAGCCCAACTACATCGCGTTGTTCTCCGGCGACCAGCACGGGGTGACCAGCAACGACTGCCGGGACCTGGGCGGCACGGAGAACCTGGGCAGCCAGCTGCGGGCGGCGGGGCTGACGTTCACCGGCTTCTCCGAGTCGCTGCCGCAGCCCGGCTTTACCGGCTGTGAGAGCGGCCAGTACGAGCGCAAGCACGCCCCGTGGGTGAGCTTCGGCAACCTGCCGGCGGAGGTGAACCAGCCGTTCACCGCGTTCCCCACCGACTACACCCAGCTGCCCACGGTCAGCTTCGTCACCCCGAACATGTGCAACGACATGCACGACTGCCCGGTGGCCACCGGCGACGCCTGGCTGAAGACCCACTTCGCCCGCTACGCCGACTGGGCGACGACGCACAACAGCCTGCTGGTGGTCACCTTCGACGAGAACGACGGCGGCACCGTCAACCAGATCGCCACCGTGCTGGTCGGGGCCAACGTGCGGCCCGGACTGAACCCGGAGCGGATGGACCACTACACCCTGCTGCGGACGCTGGAGGACGCCTACGGTCTGGCCCCGCTCGGCCGGGCCGCGGCCGCCACCCCGCTGCAGAGCGTCTGGACCGGAGGCACCGCCCCCCTGCCGACCCCCGCGCCGCCACCCGCTCCGGAGATCCAGAACGGCGACTTCGAGGCGAACCTCGACGGCTGGGTGCTGTCGAACTCCACCTACTCCTCCGCGCACCACCACCACCAGGGCTCCCGGTCGGGGCGGGCGGGTTCCACCAGCCCGACCCGGGGGGACTCGATCCTGAGCCAGACGTTCACCGTTCCCGCCGACAAGACCCAGCTCTCGCTCTGGTGGGAGGGCCTCTGCTCGGACACGGTCGACAAGGCCTGGGCCAGCGCGTTCGTCAAGAACAACACCACCGGCGCTCTGTCCACCCTGCTGCCGCCGACCTGCGTCCAGGGCGGTGGCTGGCGGCTGGCCCAGACGCCGGTCACGCCTGGGCAGTCCTACACCGTCCAGCTGGTCAACCATGACGACGGTCTGGCGAGCACCGTCAACCGGACCTACTTCGACGACGTCACCCTCAGCTAGGAGCCGGGTCCACCATGTATCTCGCCGACGTCACCAAGGGCGCCAAGGTCCGGGGCGGCTCGTTCCGCCGCGTCGCCACGGGCAACGTGCTGGCGCTCGGCCTGGTCAGCCTGTTCACCGATGTGTCGGCCGAGATGGTCACGGCGGTGCTGCCCGCATTCCTCGTGCTCGGCCTCCATCTGAGCGTCGCCCAGTACGGGGTGCTCGACGGCCTGTACACCGGGGCCACAGCTCTCACCCGGCTGCTGGGCGGCTACCTCGCCGACCGGTTCCAGCGCCGCAAGGCGGTCGCGATCGTCGGCTACGGCCTCTCCGCCGTGGCCAAGCTGGGGCTGCTCGGGGCGACCACCGGCGGGTCGATCGGTGCCGTCATCGCCCTCGACCGCACCGGCAAGGGCATCCGGACGGCGCCCCGGGACGCCCTGATCGCCCATTCGGTCGACGAGCGCGACCTCGGCCAGGCCTTCGGGGTGCACCGCGCCATGGACAGCGTCGGCGCCTTCCTCGGTCCGCTGGCCGCGCTGGCACTGCTCGCCCTGGCGGGCGGCCCGGACTACGGGGTCGTCTTCGTCGGCAGCCTCTGCATCGCGATGGTCGGGCTGGTGCTGCTGGCGCTGTTCGTGCGCGAGCCGCGCGCCGGCGGGGCCGGTTCCGGAACGGCTGACGAGCCGCCGGTGCTCAGCCCTCGTGGCCGGCTGCGGGCGCACCGGCTGCTGGCCGCCGGCACCTTCCGTCGGCTCTGCGTCGTGGCCGCGTTGCTCGGGCTGGTCACGGTGGGCGACGGCTTCGTGTACCTGGTGCTGCAGGACCGTGACGACCTGCCGGTGCGCGCCTTCCCGCTGCTGGCCGTCGGTACCAGCCTGGCCTTCCTCGTGCTGGCCGTGCCGCTGGGTCGGCTCGCCGACCGGGTGGGCCGTTGGCCCGTCGTGGTGATGGGCTACGCCTGCCTCCTCACGGTGTACCTGCTGCTGAGCTCAGGTACCGGGCCGCTCTGGCTGATCCTGGGTCTCTACGGCGCCTTCTACGCCGCGACCGACGGGGTGCTGGCCGCCCTGGCCGTCCCGTTGATCCCCGAAGCCCTGCGGACCACAGGGCTGGCGCTGCTGCAGACCGGGCAGGCCCTCGCCTACTTCGCCTCCTCGGTGCTCTTCGGGCTGCTCTGGCAGCAGGCCGGGGTTCAGGTGGCCTGTCTCGCCGCCGCCGGCAGCGCCGTCCTACTGCTGCCGCTGTGCGCCCTCCTGCTCCGGCAGCGCGAGGCCGTCGGGTGAGTACGGCCTCCGGGTCGCGCGGCCGAGTCCTGCTCGCGGCGCTGGCCACCTTCGTCCTGCTCGGCATCACCGTGCTCTGGGCGGTGACCCGGTCTGCACCTCAGGTCGAGGTCGACCCCAGGACCGATCTCAGCACACCCGGCATCGTCGTCCGGGACACCGCGACGGGGCGACTGGCCGTGCTGCGTCCCGACGGGTCCAAGCAGCAGACCGAGGTCAGCTGCGCCCGGGTGCACGCCGCCGGCGGGAGGGCCATCTGCCTGCGTCCGGACGAAGGCTCGCCGGGCACATTCGTGCTGGACATCCTGGGTACCGATCTCGCCGTCCAGCGCAGCCTGCCGATCAACGGCATCCCCACCCGCGCCCGGGTGTCGGCCGACGGGCGGGTGGTGGCCTGGACCGTCTTCGTGTCGGGCGACTCCTACACGAGCTCGGGGTTCTCGACCCGCTCCGGCATCCTGGACCTCGCCACGGGCGTCCTCAGCACGAGCCTGGAGGACTTCAGCGTGACCGACGGCTCCGGCCGCCGGCGGAAGCCGCCGGCGGACGCCAACTTCTGGGGCGTCAGCTTCGCCGCCGACGACAACACCTTCTACGCCACCATGTCCACCGGTCCGCACTTCTACCTGGTGCAGGGCAACTTCGCGGCGGAGACGGTGACGATCCTCGCCGACGGGATCGAGTGCCCCTCGCTCTCCCCGGACGGCACCCGGCTGGTCTACAAGCACCGGCTGCCCGACCGAAGCTGGCGGCTGGAGGTGTACGACCTGGACAGCGGCCGACGCACCCCGCTGGCCGAGACGTCCAACGTGGACGACCAGGGCTCCTGGCTGGACGACCGGACGATCGGCTACGGCAAGGTCGACGAGGCTGGCGGGGTCGGGGTCTGGTCGGTGCCCGCCGACGGCTCCGGCAACCCGACGAAGCTCACGGCTGACGCGGAGTCGCCCTCCAGCCGTCGCTGAACCCTTGTCGGCGACGGGTCAGAGATAGGTCTTCGGCAGGGGCGCCGCGTACTCGGAGCGAGTGCTGGTCCGCAGCCCGAGCTTCACCATCGACTCGACCAGCAGCACCCCGGCGGTGACGCCGTCGATCACCGGCACGCCCACCTGCTCGGACACGTCGGTGCAGAAGTCGGCCATCCCGGCGCAGCCCAGCACGACGCTGTCGGCCTCGTCGTACTCCACCGCCCGGCGGCAGTGGTCGAGGACGAGCTTGCGCGCCTCCGAGCCC
Source organism: Friedmanniella sp. (assembly GCA_045806705.1). Classification (GTDB taxonomy): domain Bacteria; phylum Actinomycetota; class Actinomycetes; order Propionibacteriales; family Propionibacteriaceae; genus Microlunatus. The sequence goes on along the minus strand of JBJMIS010000011.1, from coordinate 17,582 downwards.
GGGTCGTCCAGCTCCAGCACCGGCACCTCGCAGGCGTAGATGCTGCGGCACTTCGCGGCGTAGCCGTACCGGTGCACCAGGTGCTCGGCCTGGCCCATCGTGCGGGCCAGCGTCGTGACGATGCTGAACGAGCGTCCCAGCAGGGTGGCCAGGTGCATGGCCGCCTCCGCGATCCCGACGACGGGGCCGGAGGCGAGCTCCCGGCAGGCGTCCAGGCCCGGATCACCGAAGCACGCGAGCACGAACCCGTCCACGCCGTCGGCCTCCGCCGCGGCCACGGACTTCAACACCCCGGGCAGGGCCAGGGCCTCATCGACGTGGCTTTCGATCGAGGCGGGCCCGGTGCGGTTGGTGATCGCGACCAGCTCGGTGCCGGGATCGACCAACGGCGCGGCACAGCGCGACATCAGGTCGGTCATCCGCTGGGTGGTGTTCGGGTTGAGCACCGCGATCCGGCGCCGAACCCCTACCGCTCCCCCCGTCATCGCGGGTCCGTCAGAGCCCGGCGCCGTCGACGGCGAGCTCGCGCTCGTCGTCCAGATCGCTGATTTGGGGGCGGCGCCGCTCCAGCAGCCAGAAGGCGAGGAAGCCCAGCCCGCAGCCGACGAACCAGCTGAAGTCGCCCGCGTGCGACAGCAGCGCGTTCGACGACGTCGCCCAAACCACCCCGCCGATGAGGACGAGGGCGATGGCGGGCAGGCCGCCCAACAGCACCGCCGCCACGGCGTTCGGGTTGTAGCCGTTGCGGAACCAGTAGCGCCCCGAGGGGCTCATCGTGTACATGTCGTCCACCCAGACCCGCTGCTTGCTGATCAGGTAGTAGCCGGCGATCAGGATGCCGAACAGCGGGCCGATCAGCGCGCCCAGGATGCCCAGGGTGAACAGGATGCCGGCGTCGCTGTTGTACCAGTTCCACGGCGTCAGCAGCACCGAGCCGACGGCGGCGATCATGCCGCCCATCCGCCAGCTGATCTTCTTCGGGTTCACGTTGGAGAAGTCGAAGGCCGGTGAGATGAAGTTGGCGACGATGTTGATGCCGACGGTGGCGATCACGAAGGTCAGGCCGCCCAGCAGGATGGCGAAGGCCGAGTCGATCCGCTCCACCGTCTTGATCGGGTCCGTGATCAGCTCACCGAAGACCGGGACCGTCGCGGACGCCGTCACCACCGTCAGGATCGAGAAGAACAGGAAGTTCACCGGCAGCCCGAGCACGTTGCCTCTCCGGACGGCCTTGAACGAGCGGGCGTAGCGGGAGAAGTCGCCGAAGTTGAGCATTGGTCCCGAGAAGTAGGACACGACCGCGGCGGTGGCGGCGACCATCACGGGGATGGAGGCGCCAAAGCTGAGCTGCTTGGTGCTGAGGTTGAGGCTGACATTGCCGATCCCGGCCTTCGCGACCAGGTAGCCGCAGAGCGCGATCATCACCACATAGACGGCCGGCCCCGCGAAGTCGATGAATTTCCGGATCGCCTCCATGCCGCGCCAGAAGACGGCGGCCTGCGCCACCCAGAGCAAGGCGTAGCAGAGGTACCCGAGCGGGGACAGGCCCAGGAAGGTCGAGCCGTTCAGACCGTCGGAGAAGCTCGGGAAGAACTTGAGGAAGATGATCATCAGCGAGGTCGCGGCCAGGTAGGTCTGGACGCCGTACCAGGCGATCGCGATGCAGCCGCGGATGATCGCGGGGATGTTGGCGCCGCGAACGCCGAAGATGGCCCGGTTGATCACGGGGTACGGCACGCCGGTGACCTGGCTCGGCTTGGCGACCAGGTTGCAGAAGACCATCACGATGAGAATCCCGATCACCAGCGACACGAGGACCTGCCAGCTGGCGATGCCGAGGGAGAACAGTGCACCGGCGGTGACGTAGCCGCCGACGCTGTGCACGTCGGACATCCAGAAGGCGAAGATGCAGTAGCTCGACCACGTCTGCTTGCGCAGCGGCGCGAGGTCGGAGTTCGCCAACCGGTCGTCGTAGCCGGCCTTGATCACTCCGGCGCCGGCAGGATGTCCGGGAGAGTCGAGGATCTCCTGGTGGTCGACGCTGGCGCGCACGGTGTCGGTCATCGCGATCTCCTCCCGAGGGCGTGAGCTGGGGCTGTCCCCGACCCGCACCACGCTAGGGACGGCAGGCGATGCCGGCGTTTCCCCGACGTAACCGGCTGATGACGGTCTGCCCACCTCGGTGGCGACCCTGCGTCAACCGCGCGAGAGGTCTACCAGGGCGGTGACCGTCCGCAGGTTGCGCACGGTCGCGCTGACACCGAGGACGGCGGCGAACTTCGGGGCCAGCGCGCTCGTCGCCTGGCCGTGCCCGTACTCGACGTAGACCTCCAGCGGGCGGACCACGAACGGCTCGTCGGCGGCGGCCAGGGCAGCGAGCCGGCCCGCCACGCCGTCAGGGGCCGGACCTGCGAGGAAGGCGATGGTGACCCGGCTCGGGTCGCCGTCCGGGTACGGGTTGTCGCGGAGCACCTCGGCCAGCCGCTCCGCGGTGCGGACGACCACGTCGGCGTGCAGCCCGAAGGTCTGCTCGATCCCCTGCTCGAGCGCCCGCTGTACCTCCTCCGGTGGCTCGTCGGTGGAGAGGATGAGGTTGCCGCTGTTGATGTGGGTCCGCACGTTCCCGTAGCCGAGCGCCGACGCCAGCTCGCGGAGCGCCGGCATGGCGACCCGTTTGGCGGTGCCGACGTTGATGCCTCGCAGCAGCGCGACGTAGGTGGTCATGGACCGAGTCTGGACGCTGCGGGGGCCGGGGAGGGGACGAAACGGTCCTCCGGAGCGCTGCCCTGGTCCTGCCCGGTGCTCCGCCGACAGGACCAGGGACGTCGGCCAGGGTCAGACCAGGTTGAGCCGGCCGGCGCGGGGGCGGAGAAAGACGGCCCAGGTGACGGCGAAGCAGAGGGCGTAGAAGGCGATAAAGGCGAGGTAGGCGCCGTCGCCGTTCTTCAGGGTCAGGAAGGACTGCCGGAAGGCGAGGTTCACCAGGACGCCCCCGAACGCGCCGATCGCGCCGGCCAGGCCGATCAGCGCGCCGGACCGCCTGGTGGCGAGCCGGGCCGCGACCCCGCCGTCCTCGCCGGCCTGCTCGGTCGAGGTGAGGGCCTTGGCCGTGAAGATCGCCGGGATCATCTTGTAGACCGAGCCGTTGCCGATCCCGCTGAACACGAAGAGCATGACGAAGCCGACCAGGAACAGCGGCAGCGAGTTCCGCTGCGAGGCCAGCAGCACGACCACCGCCCCGGCGGCCATGGCGACGAAGTTCCAGAACGTCACCACCGACCCCTGGTACCTGTCCGCCAGTGCCCCGCCGAGCGGCCGGACCAGCGAGCCGAGCAGCGGGCCCAGCCAGGTCAGCGCGGCAGCCTTCAGCGGCACCGGGAACTGGTCGGGGAACTGCACCAGCAGCACCTGCCCGAACGCGAAGCCGAAGCCGATGAACGAGCCGAAGGTGCCGATGTAGAGCAGCGAGATCACCCAGGTCTCGGAGTGTCTGGTCACCTCCCGGATGGCCCCCTGGGCCTGGGAGTTCTGCGTCAGGTTGTCCATGGCCAGGTAGGCCCCGAGGGCCGCCAGCACGATCAGCGGCAGGTAGATCGCGACCATCGCCCGCGGGTGGCTCGCGCCGACCGTCGCGAGCACGAGCAGGCCGACCAGCTGCACCGCCGGGACACCGAGGTTGCCGCCACCGGCGTTCACGCCCAGCGCCCAGCCCTTGAGCCGCAGCGGGTAGTAGGCGTTGATGTTGGTCATCGAGGACGCGAAGTTGCCGCCGCCGACGCCGGCGAAGAGCGAGACCACCAGCAGGGTGGGAAACGACACCCCCGGCTCGAGCACGATCGCGATCAGGATGCAGGGGACGAGCAGCAGCAGGGCCGACACGATCGTCCAGTTGCGGCCGCCGAAGAGGCCGACGGCGAAGGTGTAGGGGATCCGCAGGAGCGACCCGACCAGGGTGGGCAGGGCCGTGAGCAGGAACTTCTGGGCGGGGTCGAAGCCGTAGCTGGGACCCAGGAACAGCACGAGCACGGACCAGAGGCTCCAGACGGAGAACCCGATGTGCTCGCTGAACACCGAGAAGATGAGGTTGCGGCGAGCAACGGTCCGTCCGGTGACCCGCCAGAACTCGGGGTCCTCGGGGCGCCAGTCGTCGATCCAGCGCTTCCCGAGCTTGAGCGGGGAGCGGACCAGTGTCCGGTCGGTGTCGTTCAGGGTGGTCATCTACGGCTCCTGCTGGGGATGGAATCGGGGGTGGCGTGGAGCATCACGACGTGACGACGATCTCGTCGCCGTCGATCTCCACGGGGTAGCTGCGCAGCGGGTCCGCACCCGTCGGTGAGCAGCCGGTGGCGAGCTCGAAGGTGTTCTGGTGCAGCGGGCACATCACGATCCGCTCGTCGACCTGGCCGTCGGCGATGGGGCCGCCGCGGTGTGGGCAGACGGCGGACAGCGCGTACCAGCGGCCGCTGCGGAGCCGGAAGACCGCCACCTGCTCACCGCCCACGTCGAAGGTGCGTCCCTCGCCGAACGGGACCTGGTCGAGCGGGCCGAGCCGGTACCGCTGACCGGGACCGGCGGCCGCCCGAGGGAGCGCAGGGGTGCCAGGGGCTGGTCCGGACGAGAGATGGGCGGGCGCGCTCACCAGGGGCCGCCCAGCAGCTCGTTGGCTCGGCCGGCGGGCACCCGTGGCAGCACCTCGAGCGGCAGCGCCGTCCGGAACTGGCCCGGGGTCACCGGGTCACGGCCCTGGGTCCAGGGGTCGACGTGGGTCTCGGCGTGCTGCTGGACGGCGGCGTCGAGGCGCTCGGCGATCCCCTCGGCGTCCTGGACGACGACCGCCCGGATGTGCTCGATGCCGACCCGGGGGACCCACGCGTAGGTGCGCTCCAGCCAGTTGGCGCTCTCGCGGTAGTACTGCAGGAAGCGTCCGGTGAGGAGCTTGGCCTCCTCGGCGGTGTCGACGGTGCAGAGCAGGTCACCCTTGCGGATGTGCGCGCCGGCAGCGCCGCCGACGTAGATCTCCCAGCGGCCGCCCTCGATCGCCACGATGCCGACGTCCTTGCAGAGCGACTCGGCGCAGTTGCGGGGGCAGCCGGAGACGGCCAGCTTCATCTTGGCCGGGGACTCCATGCCCTGCATCCGCGTCTCGATCTCCACGCCGAGCTTGGTCGAGTCGCCGGTGCCGAAGCGGCAGAACTCCTGGCCCACGCACGTCTTCACCGTTCGGAACGACTTGCCGTAGGCGTAGCCGGACGGCATGCCGAGGTCCGCCCAGACGCCGGGCAGGTCCTCCTTCTTGATGCCCAGCAGGTCGATCCGCTGACCGCCGGTCAGCTTGACCATGGGGACGGCGTACTTCTCGGCCACGTCGGCGATCCGCCGTAGCTGCTCGGGCGTGGTCACCCCGCCGCGCATCTGCGGGACGACCGAGAACGTGCCGTCCTTCTGGATGTTGGCGTTCACCCGGTCGTTGATGAACCGGGCGTCCTTCTCCTCGACGTAGTCCTCGCCCCACATCATCTTCAGCAGCGAGGAGAGGCCCATCTTCGACTTCGCGTCCTCGGCGCCGTCGGGCGCCAGGGCGGCGAACACGGCGGACGGGGTCCTCAGCTGCTGCTTCCGGATGATCTCCATCAGCGGCGCCTTGGCCATCGGGATGCCCGGCACGTAGTAGCTGGCGGCCGGGTCCTCCTCCACCGCGCCACCGGCGGCGTGCTCCACCAGCTGGGCGACCAGGCCCTTGCAGGTGCCGCAGCCCTTGCCGGCCCGCGTGGCGTCCATCACGCCCGAGACGGTCTTGCAGCCGCCGGCCACGCAGTCGGTGATGGTCTTCTTGCTGACGCCGTTGCAGTTGCAGACCTGGGCGTCGTCGGCGAGCTCGGCCGCGCCGACCTCGGCGGGCGGTGCACCGAGGTCGAACATCAGCTCGACCCGCTCGGCGGGCAGCGGCAGGCCGCGGTCGAAGGCCTGCTGCAGGAAGGCGACCTTGGTGCTGTCCCCCAGCAGCGTGGCGCCGACGACCTTGTCGTCGCGGATGACGATCGACTTGAAGACCCCGCGCTTGGGCTCGGAGAAGACGATGTGCTCGTCGGTCTCCCGTTCGGGTTCCGTCAGGCCCATCGAGGCCACCTCGACCCCGGCGACCTTCAGCTTCGTCGCCGTCCGCGACCCCAGGTACACCGCGTTCGGGTCGGCACCGGTGATCTGGTCAGCCAGCACGACGGCCTGCTCCCACAGCGGGGCGACCAGGCCGTAGACCTCGCCGCGGTGCTGCACACACTCCCCGACCGCATACACGTCGTCGTCGTCCACGGTGCGCATATGGTCGTCGACCACGATCGCCCGCTCGACCGTGAAGCCGCTGGTCACGGCGACCTCGGTGTTCGGCCGGATCCCGGCCGCGACGACGACGAGGTCGCAGGCGATCTCGGTCTGGTCGCGGAGCCGGACGCCGCGGACCTTGTCCGGCCCCCAGACCGCGGTCGTCCGGGTGCCGGTGAAGATGCCGATGCCGAGGGAGGCCATGCTCCGGCGCAGCACCTCGCCGCCGTCGCGTCCCAGCTGGGCGTTCATCAGGTGCTTGCCGGAGTGCACGACGTCGACCTCGATGCCGTGGCTCTGCAGACCGCGGGCCGCCTCCAGACCCAGCAGCCCACCGCCGATGACCACGGCACGGTGGTGGTCGTCGTGCGTCGCGTAGTCGACCATGCCGCGCGTGTCGTCGATCGTGCGGAACGCGAAGACTCCCGGCAGCAGGCTCCCGTCCTCCAGGTACAGCCCGTCCATCGGCGGCATGAACGAGCGGCTGCCGGTGGCGATGATCAGCTGGTCATACGGCGTCACCTGGCCGTCGTCGGAGATCACCACGTGCGCGTGCCGGTCGATCCGGGTGACCCGGACCCCGGCGTGCAGGGTGATCTGGTTCTGCTCGTACCAGTCCAGGGAGTTGAGGAAGATGTCACCGACCTCCTCCTCGCCGGAGAGAACGTGGCTGAGCATGATGCGGTTGTAGTTGCCGTAGGGCTCGTCACCGAACATCGTGACCGTGAACATGTCCCCGCCGCCGCGGGCGAGGATCTCCTCCACCGCCCGGGCACCGGCCATGCCGTTCCCGATCACGACGAGACGGCGCTTGTCGCTCGGGCCGCGCTTCGCCGAGGTCAGGGAGCGGCCGAGGACGGCCGTCATCAGTGCTCCACCAGCCCGAGGTCGACGACGACGGTGCCGGTGACCCCGACCGGTGCGACCAGCTGCAGCTCGACCACGGAGCCGCCCTCGATGTCCTCGACCACGCGCAGCGGGACGTGCACGCCGTCCTTGGCGCCCATCGGGAAGTAGCGCATGGGGACGCCGTCGCGCATCAGGACGACGGTGACCATCTCGTCGCTGGAGTTGCCGCCGCGGAAGTACAGCGCCTGGCTGATCACCCCGTCGGGCACCAGGTGACACAGCTCGGCGCTGATCGGCACCGGCTTGTCCAGGCCGGCGCCTTCGAAGGGAAAGATTCCTTGCAGGAAGCGGTTCTGGGTGAGCATGGGGAGGTCCTTACGTCGGGAGCGCTGGAGACGCTGGTTCAGGGTGGGTCGGGTGGCCGCGGAGTGGACGGTGTGCCGGGGAGGCGTCGCGAGCAGGTGGACGTCGTCGGGTGAGCCCACCCGCTGCGCCTGCACCGCGCAGACCTTGAAGGCGGGCATCCGTGAGTACGGGTCGAGGGCGGCGTTGGTCAGCGCGTTGGCGGCGGACGCGCCGCCCCAGTGGAACGGCACGAAGATCACGTCGGGCCGGATGTCGGTGCTGAGGCTCGCCCGGAAGGTCGCCGCACCGCGGCGGGTCGTGAGCAGGACGATGTCGGCGGTCTCGATCGCGAGCGTGCGGGCGAGGTCGGGGTGGAGCTGTACCTCCGGCTGGACGGCGGACTGGGACACGGCTGGGTGCCGCCGGGTCTGGGTGCCGCTCTGGTACTGGGCCATCAGCCGCCCAGTCGTGAGCACGTAGGGGAAGTTCGCGTCCGGGCCCTCGTCGGGAGCGCGGTACTCCACCCGGAAGAACCTGGCCCGGCCGTCGGGGGTGGGAAACGTGTCGGCGAACAGCCGCGGCGTCCCCGGGTGGTCGCGCGCCCCCTCGGCGGTCTCCGGGCAGGGCCAGAAGACGCCCTGCTCGGCGTCGATCCGCTCGTAGCTGATGCCGGAGTAGTCCGCCAGCCCGCCGGCGCTGGCCCGCCGGAGCTCCTCGAAGACCGTCCGTGGGTCGTCGGAGAAGTGCCGCCCGCGGCCCAGCCGCTCGGCCAGCGCCTTCATCAGGTAGAGGTCGTCGTGCACCCCCTCCGGCGGCCGTAGCGCCCGCCGGCGGCGGAGGACGCGGCCCTCGAGGTTGGTCATCGTGCCCTCCTCCTCGGCCCACTGGGCGGTCGGGAAGACGACGTCGGCAAGCTCGGCGGTCTCGGAGGCGAAGATGTCGGAGACCACCAGCAGATCGAGCGCCGCGAGCCGGTCCCGGACCCGGTTGACGTCGGGTGCGGAGACCACGAGGTTCGAGGCGAGCACCAGCAGCCCGCGGACGCCGCCCGGAGTGCCCAACCGGTCGAGCATCTCGAACGCTGAGAGCCCGGGCTGCGGCAGCTCGTCGGGGTCGATGCCCCACACCCCGGCGACGTGCGCCCGGTCGGCGGGGTCGGCGAGCTTGCGGTACCCGGGCAGCTGGTCGGCCTTCTGGCCGTGCTCGCGGCCGCCCTGTCCGTTGCCTTGTCCGGTCACCGTGCCGTAGCCGGAGAACGGCCGGCCCGGCAGGCCGAGGGCGAGGGCAAGGTTGATGTAGGCCTGGGCCGTCTCGGTACCGCTGCTGTGCTGCTCGGCGCCACGAGCGGTCAGGATCATCGCGCTGGGCGCCGCCGCCAGCGCGTGCACGGTCTCCCGCATCGCCTCGACAGGCACCCCGGTGATCCGCTCGACCCGGTCCGGCCAGTAGGAGCCGACGCTGGTGCGGACGGCACCGAACCCCGTCGTCCGGTTCGCGATGTACGCCTCGTCGACCAGGCCCTCCTTGATCGCGAGGTGCAGCAGTCCGTTCCCCAGCGCCAGATCGGTCCCCGGCAGGGGGGCGAGATGCAGCGAGGCGCCCTTGGCGGTCGCCGTCAGCCGCGGGTCGACCACGATGTGCCTCGCCCCGGCCGCGCGGCCGGCGTCGAAGAACTGCATGGCGGGCGGCATCGTGGCTGCGGGGTTCGACCCGACCAGCAGCACTGCCTGCGCCTGGGCGATGTCGGCCAGCGGGAAGGGCAGACCACGGTCGATGCCGAAGGCGCGGTTCCCCGCGGTGGCGGCGGAGGACATGCAGAACCGGCCGTTGTAGTCGATCATCGCCGTCCGCAGCGCCACCCGGGCGAACTTGCCGAAGGCGTAGGCCTTCTCGTTGGTCAGCCCGCCGCCGCCGAAACAGCCGATCGCGTCCCGCCCGTGCGCCTTCTGAAGCGCGTTGACCATGCCGGCCACCAGGTCGAGCGCCTCGTCCCAGCTCGCCGGCCGGAACTCGCTGCTGCGGTCACCGGGCACGCTGCGGACCAGTGGGGTGAGCAGCCGCTGCGGGTGGTCCAGCAGGCTCGCGGCGTTCCACCCCTTGGAGCAGAGGCCGCCCCGGTTGGTCGGGAACTCCTGCTGCGGCTGCAGGGTCGCCCGCCGTTCCCCGGCCACGAGCTCGATCCCGCACTGCAGGGAGCAGTACGGGCAGTGGGTGAGGGTGGGGGCTGGGCTCACGCACTCATGGTGAAGGCCGCCTGTTACGCCGACCGGGTCTCGCAGGTTACGAGCCCTTTCCCGTCTTCTCACACCGTTCCCGCCGGCCGGTGAGGTGCCGGTGACGCCTCCCCGACCCCTGGAGGACGAGCGCTCGGACCGCGGGCCTACCTCACGCCGGGACCACCCGCTGGCGCCGCGGGTGGTGTGCGGCGGTTACGTCAGGGAAACCTCGAAGTAACCGCGGCTGCATAGAGTGCGGCCGCAGTCGGGCACCCCGGGATCCCTCGTCCGGGACGGCTTCGCCGACCCGAGGAAGGCTGGTCACGCATGCAGATCGACGTCGACGGCGTCCCCGGCCTGGCTCAGCGGCTCGATCCGGCGCGGAGCAGCGACAAGGCCGGACGACGGTGAGCGGGGACCGGGAACCCGACGAGCGGACCCCACCGGCCAGTTCGCCGGGCGAGCCGGCGGCGCTGCGTGCCGAGCAGCTGCGCGGGTTCCGGATCGGCGTCACCTCCGACCGACGGTCCGGGGACCTGATCGCGGCGCTCGAGCGACGGGGCGCCCAGGTGCTGCACGCGCCCGCACTGAGGATCGCCCCGAACGACCAGGACGCCCAGCTGGTGGCCGAGACCCGCGAGCTCATCCGGGCCCGGCCCGAGGTGGTGCTCGTCACCACGGGCTACGGCATGCGGCGCTGGTTCGAGGTGGCGGACACGGCAGGGCTGGGGGCCGAGCTGACCGAGGTGCTGGACCAGGCTCAGATCTTCGCTCGTGGGCCGAAGGCCGTCGGCGCCGTCCGGGCGGCGGGACTCGAGGACGCCCAGGCCACGGACCTGGATACGACCGCGTCCCTGGTCGACGTCCTGCAGCAGACCGGGCTGACCGGCCGGCGGGTGGCGATCCAGCTGCACGGCTACACCGACGAGGTCCAGCTGGCTCGGCTGCGTGAGCTCAGCGACAGCGTCCTCACCGTGACGCCCTACCGGTGGGTGCGGCCGGCCGCGACCGACCGGTTGCCGCGGCTGATCGAGGCGGCGACCCGCTCCCAGCTGGACGCGGTGGTCTTCACCAGCGCCCCCGGGGCCGTCGCCACCCTCGAGACCGCCGAGGCGCTCGGCGTGGGACCGACGTTCGTCCATGCGCTGGCCAGCGAGGTGCTGGCGGCCGCGGTCGGGCCGGTGACGGCGGCTCCCCTGCGGGCCGCCGGGATCGAGCCGGTCGTGCCGGACCGGTTCCGGCTGGGAGCGCTGATCCGTCTGGTCTGCGAGGAGCTGGCGGCGCACCGGGTGCAGCGGTACCGGAGCGGTCAGGTCCTGCTGGAGCTGCGGGGCCGCAGCATCAGCGTCGACGGCCGCACCGTGGTCCTCGGTCCGAACGCCCTGGCACTGTTCCGGACCCTGGCCCGCGCCGACGCCGTGGTGCCGCGGCGGGAGCTGATCCAGGCGTTGCCCGAGGCGCTCGACGACCACGCACTCGAGGTCGCCATCAGCCGGCTGCGCCGGTCACTGGCGGTACCGGGACTGATCGGCACGGTCGTGCGCAGGGGTTACCGGCTGAACGCCCAGCGAGCGCCTGGCTAGTCGAGGCGCCGCCCTGCGCCAGACCGGCCGCGGGAGCGGGCCGGCCGGGCTGTCGCCTCAGACCGTGGGTCGCCGGCGGACGCGTCTGCTGCGGGAGGCGCCACCGGGGAAGGCACCGGTCTCGATCACCTGCTCCGCGACCGCCCGCACCTTCACGTTGTTCGCCTGGGAGTACCGGCGCATCATCGAGAAGGCCTCCTCGCTGGTCAGGTTGTGCTGCTCCATCAGGATCCCCTGAGCCAGCCCGATCCGGTGCCGGGCGGTGATCGCCTCGCGGAGGCCTTCGGTCTCGCAGGCATAGGTCAGAGCCGTGGCCGCGTACTCGGCGAAGATCCGAGCGGCGTAGCCGTGGGTGGCGTCGAACGCCCCGGCGCGGTGGCAGTACAGGGTCAGGATCCCGAGGTCCTGCTCCGGCGTCACCAGCGGGGCGCTGAGCACCGAGAGCCAACCGAGCTCGACGACGTCAGGACCCCACCGGGGCCAGCGCGGGTCGGCGCCAAGATCGCCGCTCAGGCAGATCTCGGCGTCGCGACGGACGTTCAGCGCCGGACCCTCACCATGGCCGAGCTGCAGCTGGTCGGCTCGCCGCGCGGCGGCCTCGCTGCTGGCGGCGACCTCCAGGGCGCCGTCCCGGGTCTCGCGCAGCATCGTGACGGCGTCGCAGGTGAAAGCCTGCTTGGCCCGTCCGATCACCTGCTCCAGCGCCGGTCGTGCGGCTTCGACAGCTGCTTGGTCAGCGGTCCCCACCTCCACGTGCTCGGTGTGCATCACCACAGACACTCCCTCGAGAAAAAGCCGGCTTGGCTGCCGGTCAAGCCCGCCCGACCCTGGCGACGCCGCCGGGAACAGGCGGACAGTCAACCTGCTCTGTTTCGTCGCGGGCCCAGAACCAGGCGCGATAGGGTCAATTTTATGCAAAAGCAGGGCTCCTTGCATAGCCAGGGCCAGGCCGCGCTGGGCATCAAGGCCGCCAGCGAGCTGCTCGGAGTGCCGGCCCCCACCATCCGCTCCTGGGAGCGCCGCTACGGCCTTCGCCCCGGCTCCCGCAGCAGTGGCGGGCACCGCCGCTACGGCGAGGACGACTTGGCCGTCCTCGCGCGGATGCGGGACGAGGTCGCCCGCGGGCGCGCCGCCGCCCAGGCGGCGATGATCGCCGCGGCCGGCGCGGCCGGCACCAGCGAGGCACTGCGCGGGGAGGTCCTGAGCGCCGCCGGCGGGCTGGACGGCCGGGCCATCGCTGGGGTCTTGGACCGCGCCCGGGACCTCCTGGGACTCGAGGCGACCGTGGATGACGTGCTGCTGCCCGCAATGCGCGAGATCGGCCGGCTCTGGTCGGTGGGCGGCTGTGACGTGGCGCACGAGCACGCCGCCACCAGTTCCGTCAGCGGCTGGTTGGCGCGGGTCCGGCTGGAGGCGCCGATGCCACCGCCGTCAGCGGACACCGTGGTCCTGGCCTGCGGCCCCCGGGACCTGCACACCCTCGGCCTGGACTGCCTGGCCGCCCTGCTCGAGAATCGCGGGGTGGACTGCCGCCTGCTGGCGGCGCGCACCCCGGTCGCCTCCCTGGTGCTGGCGGTGCAGGAAGCCGCCGCCGCCGCTGCGGTCGTGGCCTCCTCTCTGGCCAGCGCGCGACCCGCCGCCGTCGCCGCCATCCAGGCGGTGGCCGCGACCGGGACGCCCACCTACTACGGCGGTGCCGCCTTCCGGCAGCCGCGGTCGCGGGCCACCCTTCCCGACGGCTACCTCGGCGACCGCCTGTCGCGGGCGGCCGACCTCCTGCTGGCGACCCTCGCCAGGCCGGAGGCGGCGGCGAGGCGAGAAGGGAGCCCGCTCGGGCTCAGCTCCGGAGCGTGATCCGGTCCGACGGCGGAGCCGACAGGTTCGGGTGCGCGGTCAGGTACGCGGTGAACGCGTCGAGGTCGATCGGACCGCCCGTGAGGTCGGTGCCCGCGGTGAAGGTCCCGAAGCCGTCCCCACCGGCCGCGAGGAAGTTGTTCACCGACACCCGGTAGCCGGCCGACGGGTCCACCGGTGTACCGGCGATCGTGAGGTTCGAGACCCGGGAGCCGAACGCGGCGCTCCTGGTCCAGGTGTAGTGCAGGGTCGACGAGACCTGGAGCCACGTGGTCGCGGTGTCGTCGACGCCGTCCTTGCGCTGCTCCTCCAGCACCTGCTTCAGCTGCGCTCCGGTGAGGGTGATCGTCTGCATGATGTTGCTGAAGGGCTGCACGGCGAAGGCCTCGCCGTAGGTCACCACACCGTCGCCCTCGCCTGCCTTGGACGAGGCATAGGCCAGGTCTGCGCGGATTCCGCCAGGGTTGGTGATGGCGACCTGGGCGCCGTTGGACCGGGTCGCCGCGAGCTGGGCGTCGGCGATGACGTCACCCAGGGGCTTCTCGGCCAGCGTGTCCGGGCCTTTGACGAGGTCCTGGCTGATGCTGCCGATCGGCCGGTCGGCGATGGGGCCGGACTCCTGCACGGCGCGGTCGACGATGGCCGACACCGCCGGGTCGGGCGCGACGTCGCGGGTGACCACGACGTTCTCCGCCACCGTCTGGTCGCGGAGGACGTCCCGGCTGCGGGCGTCGATCCTCAGGTCCACCACTGATACGAGCCGGCCGAAGGACAGGCCCTGGATCAAGGGACGCGGCTGGCCGGCAGGGTCGACCACGGTGCAGTTCTCGGCCTGGTGCGTGTGCCCGGCGAACACCGCGTCGACCCGGGAGGTCGCTCGGCGGGCGATGGCCTGGGCGGGGGTGTCGACCCCGAGGGAGCAGGAGTTGGGACCGATCGTGGTCGGGCTGGTCTGGTCCCCCTGGTGCAGGAGGACCACCTGCGCCTTGACACCGACGCTCTGCAGCAGCTGGGAGGTCCGGTTGATCGCCCGGACCTCGTCGCCGAACCTCAGACCCGCGACGCCGCTGGGAAGAACGACGTCCGGCAGGTCCTTCAGGGTCACCCCGATGACGCCGACCGGCACGCCGCCCCGGACCTGGACGGTGAACGGGAGCAGCGCCGGCCGTCCGTCCTGCCGGGTGACGTTGGCACCCAGGTACGGGAAGTCGGCGCCGGGGAAGGTGTTCCGGAACTGGCAGCCGTCGGTGGGGTGGCAGCCGCCGCGCTGGATCCGGTTGAGCTCGGCATAGCCTTCGTCGAACTCGTGGTTGCCGACCACGGAGGCCCGGACGCCGATCGCGTTCAGGGCCGCGATGGTGGGCTCGTCGTGGAAGAGCGCCGAGGCCAGCGGCGATGCGCCGATGTTGTCGCCGGTCGAGAGCACCAGCGCGTGGTCGGCGGCCGCCTGCAGCAGGCGGACGTGCGTGGCCAGGTAGGCGGCGCCGCCGGCGTCCACGGTGGCCGTGGGCGAGAGCGCCACCCGGCCGGAGGACCCCGCGGGGGGCTGCAGATTGCCGTGCAGGTCGTTGAAGCTGAGCACCCGAACGGACACGGTGCCCTGGGGGGCCCGGTGGGTCTGCACCACCGCGTTCGCCGCCGGACCCGGCAGCAGGACCGCGAGGGAGGCGGCGACGGTGAGCGTGGCGGCCCGACGGAGGTGACGGGAGGAGACGAGCATGGCTGCCTTCGAGGGAGGGAGGGTGTCGGAGCACAGTGTCTCCTGGCGGCCGGCGCTGGTCCACCACGGCTCGGGGTTGCGGCGGCTGTCGGGGACACTGGACCGGTGACTGAGCCGGACCCGGACCCGCTGCCCACGGTGCAACCTGACGAGACCTCGATCGGCGGCGACCCGCTGACCCGGTGGCGGACCCCGGTCGGCCGGTGGCTCGCCCGGCACGTGGTCGTCCTGGCCCGGACCCTGAGCGCGCACGACGTGCTCGCGGTCACCGCGGCCGTCGGAGCGGTCCTGGTGGTGGCGCTGACCGCGCTGGCCGGTGGGATCTACGACGCCGTCGACGAAGGGGACGGGGTGTCCTCCCTCGACCGCCCGGTGCTGGAGCACGCGCTGACCCTGCGCAGCCCTGGGCTCGACCAGGGCCTGACGTGGTTCACCCACCTGGGCGGGCCGACCGGGATGACGGTGATCGCCGCAGCCGTGACCGTGGCGATGACCTGGCGCTGGCGGTCCCGGACGCCCCTGATGCTGATGCTGATCACCGTCGCGGGGTCGCTCGCGATGACCCTGATCGGCAAGGCGGTCATCGGCCGCGTCCGGCCGCCGCAGGTCGACGCCGTGCCGCCCTTCGAGCACAGCCCGTCCTTCCCGAGCGGGCACGCGCTCAACAGCACCGCCATCGCGGGGATCGTCGCCTACCTGATGCTGCTGCACCTGCATCGGCGCGCCGCTCGCGTGCTGGCGGTCGTCCTCGCCGCCTGCTGGGCGGTCAGCATCGGGCTCAGCCGGGTCTTCCTCGGCCACCACTGGCTGACCGACGTGATGGTGGGCTGGGTGATCGGACTGGCCTGGCTGTCGTTGGTGGTCACCGCCCACCGGCTGTTCCTCACGGTCCGCCAGCGCCGCTCCATCGGGGCCCCCGCCGATCAGGCCGCCGCGGGCTCATCGGTCTCGCGGCGAGGCGACTAGCTTCCCGTCCCGGCCGGCGGGGCCACGTCGAACGCGATCCGCTCCCGACGCAGGACCTCGGCGACCTCGACCTCGTCGGTGACCCGGTGCACCCGCACCCGGACCCGCTCCACCGGGACGGTGGTGACGACGAGCCGCTCCTCGTGCAGGACGAGCTCGATCTCCCAGCCCTCGCCGTCGTCGGCGACCCGCCCGTTGTCGTCCGTGTCGGCCTCGACCGGCAGCTCCTCGACCGGCAGCTCCTCGACCGACAGCTCCTCCCGGCGGAGGGTGACCGAGCGGGTGACCTCCTGGCTCGTCACCGTCTTGCGGATCCGGACCCGCCCCGTCGCCTCGGTCCGGGTGCGCACCCGGAGCTGCTCCTCCGACCGGACCATCCCGGCCGCCGGCCCGCGATCGGTCCCCGCGGGTTCGTTGGTCGTCATGGTGGCCCTCTCGTCGACGGACGGGTTCGCTCTGCTACCCGCCCGCGACCCTACGACACCCCGCCCGGCCCGGAGGGCCGGGAGCGGGGAGGCCGCGGCTCAGACCATCATCTGCCGGGCGGTGGGGGGAATCGGCTTGGGCAGCTTGGTCGAGCCCGACAGGTACTCGTCGACGCCGGCGGCGCAGGCACGCCCCTCGGCGATGGCCCAGACGATCAGCGACTGCCCGCGTCCGGCGTCCCCGGCCACGAAGACGCCCTCGACATCGGTGGCGTAGTCGTTGTCCCGCTTGATGTTGCCGCGCTCGTCGAGCGCCACCCCCAGCTGGGACACGACCGTGTCCTTCTCCGGGCCCACGAAGCCCATGGCCAGCAGCACCAGCTCGGCGGGGATCTCCTGTTCGGTGCCTTCGACCGGCACGAGCTTGCCGGCTTCGAACCTGACCTCGGACATGGTCAGGGACCGCACGTTGCCGTCCTCGTCGCCGTTGAAGCGCGACGTCGAGACCGAGTAGATCCGCTCCCCCGCCTCCTCGTGCGCGGACGAGACCCGGTAGGTCATCGGATAGGTCGGCCACGGCTGGTGCGCCGGCCGCTCCTCCGGCGGGGTGGGCATGATCTCCAGCTGGCGGATCGACTTCGCTCCCTGCCGGATGGCCGTGCCGAGGCAGTCGGCGCCGGTGTCGCCACCGCCGATGATCACGACGTGCTTGCCGTTGACGTCGATCGGCGAACGGTCGATGTCGCCGAACTGCACACGGTTCGACGGCGGCAGGTACTCCATCGCCTGATGGATGTTGTTCAGCTCGCGGCCCGGCACCGGCAGGTCGCGCCACGCCGTCGCTCCGCACGCCAGCACGATCGCGTCGTACGAGGCCTGCAACACGGTGGCGTCGACGTTCTGGCCGACGACAGCGTTGGTGCGGAACTCGGTGCCCTCGGCCTCCATCTGCACGAGACGGCGATCGATGTGGCGCTTCTCCATCTTGAACTCGGGGATGCCGTAGCGCAGCAGGCCACCGATGCGGTCGGCGCGTTCGAGCACGAGCACGTCGTGGCCGGCACGCGTCAGCTGCTGGGCGGCCGCCAGCCCGGCCGGGCCCGAGCCGACCACGGCAACCCGCTTGCCGGTCTTCGCGGACGGACGCAGTGGCGTGACCCATCCCTCGTCGAACGCCTTGTCGATGATCTCGACCTCGACCTGCTTGATCGTCACCGCCGGTTGGTTGATGCCGAGTACGCACGCCGACTCACACGGCGCCGGGCACAGGCGACCGGTGAATTCGGGGAAGTTGTTCGTGGCGTGG
>JBJMIS010000010.1:0-39441 GCA_045806705.1 Friedmanniella sp. | reverse complement strand
ACGGCCTGGTGCCAGGACTGCCCAACGCGGAAGGCGCCGTCGGTCGAGATGAGGGCCGCGTCGGCCACCATCTCCCCGATCCTGCCCCTGACGACGAAGACGTGGCCGTTGGCCAAGGTCGGCACCACCTCTCCGCGAACCAGTGCACGTGCGCCTCCAGGCTAGGACTCGGGTGTGGAACCGAGCGTCGCGGGCACGTGTCTAGCCGTAGGCCCCTCCGGCTGAAGTCGCGGAGGCCGAGGGGCCGCCAGTGGCGAAACCCCCGCACTTGCCCCGACCTCGCTCACCTGGCCGCCGGTCAGTCGTCCCGCCGTTCTCGAGCGGCGCCCCTCCTGGCGCTGCACAAGCTCCGTCGCGAGTACGACGCCAACTAGCTCAGGGAACTACCGCCGCGCGCACGGACAGCACGTCCGGCAGGTGCGCGGCGATCTGGGTCCAGGAGTCCCCGTCGTCCAGGCTCGCGAACACCGACCCGTCCCGGGCGCCGAAGTACAGCCCCGCCTGCTCGGCCCGGTCGGTGGTCATCGCGTCCCGCATCACGGCAGCCCAGAAACCGTCGGGCAGCCCGCGGCTCGAGGCCGTCCAGGTCTCTCCGGCGTCCTCGGAACGCCAGACCCGGGCGCGTCCGCCGGGTGGGATCCGCTGGCCATCGGCCACCAGGGGGAAGACGAACACCGTCTCCGGCTGGTGCGGGTGCACCACGATGGGGAAGCCGAAGTCGGCGGGCAGTCCGTCGGCGATCGACACCCACTGGTCGCCGCCGTCGTCGGAGCGGTAGACGCCGTGGTGGTTCTGCGCGAACAGCCGCTCGGGTGCGGCGGGGTGCGCGGCGACCTTGTGCACGCACTGGCCGAACTCGGGCCACGGGTCGGGGAAGAAGTAGGCCTTGATCCCCTTGTTCGCCGGGTTCCAGGAGGTGCCGCCGTCGTAGGTGCGGTAGACGCCGCCGGTCGACATCGCCACGGTCAGCTGCTGCGGGTCCTTGGGATGCGGCACGATCGTGTGGATCGCCTGACCGCCGAAGCCGGCGCCCCACTCCGTCCGGTGCGGGTGGTCCCACAGCGACCGGACCAGGGTGAAGGACTCGCCGCGGTCCTCGGACCGGAACAGCGCGGACGGCTGGGTGCCGGCCCAGACCACGTCGGGTTCGTCGGCGCCGCCAGGCTGGATCTGCCAGACCCGCTCGACGCTGCTGCCGAGGTCGGCCGGGAACCGGACGGCCGCACCCTGGGTCTCGGTCCAGGTGTGCCCCAGGTCGTCCGAGCGGTAGACCCCCGGACCCCAGTGCTCGCTGGTCCCGCTGACGAACAAGCGAGGGCTGTCCCCTCGAGTGTCGATGCAGAGCCCATAGATCCCCTGCATCAAGAACTCCGGCTCCGACCAGTCCCAGCGTTGGCGGTTGCCGTCGGACCGGCCGATCCACAGACCCTTACGGGTCCCCACCAGCAGTACGGCCTCACTCATGCTCAGCTCCTGGGACAGTCGGCCAGTCTCTGCCCCCAGGCATAGGGCCTTGCCGCACGGTGCGTCAAGAGGTGACGCCCCGTGCGGGGGCCGTGGCAAGAAGCGGCCGGTGCTCAGGCCCCGGTGGCTTCGGCTTCCTTCCCCTCGGCCACCTGGTCGTCGGAGGTCGACGCCGAGGACTCCAGCGCCTTCGCCCGCCGGGCGATGATGGCGGCGGAGGCCGAGCCGAACACCGCCAGAGCGGCGACGGCCATCCACGGCTGGTTGAACCGGTCCCCCAGCAGCCGGTCGAGCGAGTAGTGCCCGGGCCCACCGAGCGCGAGCGCCGCACCACTGAGACCGAGGATCCCGGTGTACTCGAAGCCGCCCTGGGTGACGAAGAAACCGGCGGGTTTGTGCACCGAACCTGCCGCGAGCATCGTCGACGCTGCGGCAGCACCTGCGACGGGGGTGGCCAGGCCGAGGGCCAGCAGGACTCCGCCACCGGCCTCGCCCAGCCCGGCCATCAGGGCGCTCACCCGTGGCGGGAAGAAGCCCATCGCCTCCATGCCGCCCGAGGTGCCCTCGAGGCCATGGCCACCGAACCAGCCGAACAGCTTCTGGGTCCCATGGGCGGCGAGGGTGCCGCCCAGACCGGCCCGAAGGATGAGCAGACCGAAGTCCTGACGGTGCGACTGGTGGGACATGGCGATCGTTCTCCTGCTTTTAGGGGGCTCGACGTGGGCGGACCTCGCGGCTCACACCGTGAGGGTCTGGTTGAGAACTTCCTCATTGGGCACGCCGAGCGAGACGTGCAGTTGCTTCACCAGCAGCCGGTCGCCCTCCTGCGTGGCAACGAGGGTCAGCCGCATGGTGAGCGGGGTGTCGTCGGGCAGCCGCATCGTGGGCTGATCCGCCACCCAGACAGTGGATCCGGCGACACCGACCTGGCGGTCACCCGCCTCGACCCGCAGCCCGGCAGCGCTCATCTCCGCCATCTGAGCCTGCAGCACCGGCGCAACCCGGTCCCGGCCCAGCAGCCACTCGGCCTGATCCGTGCCGATCACCACCACGTCATCCGCGAGGCTGTTTTCCCAGCCCGATTGAAGACCGGTGCTGAATGCGCCATAGAAATTGGTCAGCAGCTGATTGATCCTCGCCTCCAGATCCATCTGCGCAGCGTAACGACGCTGGGTCCCAGGGGCCCTGCCGGGGCTGGAAATCCTGGTGAAAGGCTGACCTCATGTGGGTCCTCCTCGCCGTGGCCATCGTCGTGGTTGGCTTCGCCCTCCGACTGAACGCCATGCTCGTCGTCGCCGTTTCCGGGATCGCCGCGGGGCTGATCGCCGGACTGTCCCCGCTGGACATCGTCAATGCTTTCGGCACCGGTTTCGCCGGCTCCCGCTCGGTGACCGTCTTCATCGTCGTGTTACCGGTGATCGGGCTGATCGAGCGCTACGGGCTGCAGTACCAGGCCCGCCGGCTGATCGAGAGGCTCGGGGGTCTGACCGTGGGCAGGCTGCTCGCCACCTACCTCTTCATCCGGCAGGCCACAGCCGCCCTCGGGTTGACCGCCATCGGCGGCCCCGCGCAGGCCGTCCGCCCGGTCGTCGCCCCGATGGCCGAGGCCGCGGCGGAGCGCGCCCATGGCGGGCTGACGGACAGGGCCCGGGAGAAGGTGCGCTCCTACGCGGCCTCCGCCGACACCGTCGGCCTGTTCTTCGGTGAGGACATCTTCGTCGCCGTCGGCTCGATCCTGCTGATCACCGGGTTCGTCGACGCGACGTACGGCCTCAAGCTCGACGCCCTGCAGATCGCCGTGTGGGCGATTCCCACCGCCATCTGCGCCCTGCTCATCCACGGCTCCCGGATGTTGCGGCTTGACCGGACGCTGGCGTCGCTGCCGGCCAGCGAGCTGGAGTCGTCGAACCGATGATCAAGGTCGAATGGTTCTACTGGCTCGTTGCCGCCTTCTTCGCGGTGGTGGCCCTGCTGCGGCTGGCGGACCGGCGCGCCACGAAACGCGTCGGCAGCGCGATCTTCTGGGGGATTCTGGCCTTCACCTTCGTCTACGGCACGTTCGTGGTGGCGAAAACGGCCCCCGCATGGGTCGAGGGCGTCGCGGTCCTCGTGCTGGCCGGACTGGCCGCCGCGGGCTACCCGGGCCGCGGCACCGAGGAGACGACGTCGCCCGAGGAACGTCGTCGGCTGGCGGACCGCTTCGGCAACAGGCTCTTCATCCCTCCGCTGATCATCCCGCTGGTCGCCGTCTTCTTCGGGGCCGTGCTGTCCAAGGTCACGGTCGGCGGCCAGCCGTTGCTGCAGACGGGCTCAGCCACCATCATCGGCCTCGGCGTCGCTGCGGTCATCGCGTTCATCGTGAGTTTGGTGCTGTTGCGGGTGCCCAACCCGCTGATCCCGCTTCGGGAGGGCGACCGGCTGCTCGGCCACATCGGCTGGGCCGCGATCCTGCCGCAGTTCCTGGCCACCCTCGGCCTGCTCTACACCGAGTCCGGCGTCGGCACGGCGGTCCAGAAGATCACCAACGCCGTCCTACCCAAGGGCGTGCTGCTGCTGGCCGTGGTCGTCTACTGCCTGGGGATGGCGCTGTTCACCATCATCATGGGCAACGCCTTCGCCGCCTTTCCTGTGATGACCGCCGCGGTCGGCTGGCCGGTCCTCGTCCAGCAGTACCAGGGCACGCCGGCCATCATCTTCGCGGTCGGCATGCTCGCCGGCTTCTGCGGAACGCTCTGCACGCCGATGGCCGCCAACTTCAATATCGTGCCCGCCGCGCTGCTGGAGCTCAAAGACCAGTACGGCCCCATCAAGGCGCAGATTCCCACCGCCGTCCCGCTCTGGGTGTGCAACGTCGCCATCCTCTACGCGTTCGCGTTCCCCCACTGACCGAGAGGAGAACGGGGATGACCGCAGCTGCGCGGAGCAGCGACTGGCGCGCCGACCACGCAGACCGGTGGGCCCAGACGGTGCTGGAGGTGCTGGGCACCGTCTACCCGTACGGGTCCGCCCACGTCTCCCGGGGCGCCGACGACGTCGACGTCGAGCCCACCCGTCTGCACCCTGCGTTCTACGGCAGCTTCGACTGGCACTCCTCGGTGCACATGCACTGGTCGGCCGTCCGGCTGCTCACGCTGGCACCGGACGGGCTGCAGGACGGTACCCGGGCCGGCCTGCTCGACCTGCTGGACCAGCGGTTGAGCGTCCCCGCCCTGCGGACCGAGGCGGCCTACCTGCGCGAGCGGCCCTCCTGGGAGCGGCCCTACGGCTGGGCGTGGGCAGCGATGCTGGCGGCCGCCGCGTCGGCGTGCCCGCTGCCGCCGGCGAGGAGCTGGGCTGCGGCGCTACAGCCGGTCGCCGACGTGGTCGCGGACCTGCTGCTGGCCTGGCTGCCACGGCTGGCCTACCCGGTCCGGCACGGCGTCCACGCCAACACCGCCTTCGCGCTCGCGCTGGCCCACGAGGCGTACACCGTGCTGGGCCGCGGCGACGTCGTCGAGGCGGTGGAGGTAGCTGCCCGCCGCTGGTTCTCGGCCGACCGGGACTACCCGGCAGCCTGGGAGCCCAGCGGCAGTGACTTCCTCTCCCCAGCGTTGTGCCAGGCGAACCTGATGCGCCGGGTCCTGCCCGCGCCGGAGTTCGCCGCATGGCTGCTGCGGTTCCTGCCCGGGCTCGGCCGGGACGGCGACCCGCTGCTGGAGGTGCCGGAGGTTCTCGACCGCACCGACGGCCATGCCGTCCACCTGTTCGGGCTGGCGCTGTCCCGGGCCTGGCAGCTGCGCCTGCTCAGCCCGTACCTGCCTCCGGACACCCGCGAGCGGATCGCGCAGGCCACCACTCACCAGGTAGAAGTCGTCGAGCAGGAGATCGTCACCGGGGACTTCATGTCCACCCATTGGCTGGTCTCGTTCGCCCTGCTCGCGGTCACGGCGGACCAGCCGTAGCACCCTCGCGCAGGACGCCGCGTCCGCCGTGCACCCCTTCGCTTGCGGCGCTGCCGGTCGGGCAGCCCGGCAAACGGCACGGAGCCCCGCACCGGAAGGTGCGGGGCTCCGTGGTCGTGAGGGATCAGCGAAGGCCGATGTTGACGTAGTACGTCTGGCCGTCGTCCAACAGGACACCGATCCGGTAGTAGCTGCCGCCGGTGCCGGTCTTCCAGTTGTAGAGGTACTGACCGCTGTCGAACTTGTAGTCACTCCCGCTGTCCGCCGAGGCGGTGTACACCGTCTCGTCGACGGGGGCGCTCATCGCGCTGCCCTTGACCGGTGTCAGCCACGCCGGAGCCGCCGTGGCCTGCACCACCGTGCCGTCCGCCTTCTTGAGCTGCAGCTTGGCGGGCACCGTGCTGCCGGCCTTGAAGACGCTCGTCGAGGCTCCCACCTGGTGCGCCGTGTCGTTGATCGGCTGCAGGAACCCGTCGAACCGGTAGACGACGCGGTAGCTGCCGGTCACCGTGGTCGTGTTGCCGACCTTGTCGGTGGCGGTCGCGGAGTAGCTGAAGGTGCCGACCCCGTTGGCCTTGCCGCCGGTGACGGTGACCTTGCAGGACGCCAGCCCGGAGAAGCTGTCCGTCGCGCTGCAGGTGGCCGCCGGCACCGAGCCCAGCGTGTAGGTCTGGCCCTGCACGTTGACGTCGGCCGTGGTCAGCGTCGGCTTCTCCTGGTCGATGTCGATGCCGCCGACGGTCGCGGTTGCGGTGTTGCCCGCCTTGTCCGTGACGGTGCCGGTGGCGGTGTTGGCGCCATTGGCGGACAGCACCACCGGGTCGGGGCAGGTCGCCACGCCGGACAGCGCATCGGAGCAGATGAAGCTCACCGTCACCGGGCCCGAGTACCAGCCGCTGGCCGTCTTGGTGCCCTTGGTGACCGCACCCGTGATGGTCGGCTTGGTCTTGTCCAGCTTGACGGTCACCGTGTCGGTCCCGACGTTGCCGGCGGTGTCCCTCGCGGTGCCCGTGACGACCTGGCCGGCAGTCTCGGTGGTGATGGTCACCGGTGCGGTGGTGCTGGCCAGGCCCGAGCCCCTGTCGTCGTCCTTGGCGGTGAAGGTGACGGTGACGTCGCCGTTGTTCCAGTCGTCCGCGTTCGGCCTCGGCGACAGGCTGTGCTCGACGGCGGGCGCCACGTTGTCCCACCTGAGACCGATCGTGTTGGCCGCCTCGGCGTTGCCCGCGTTGTCCACCGACCAGTACGAGACCGTGCCCGCACCGGACCCAGCCAGCGGGACGCTGACCGTCTTCGTCGCACCGGCGGCGACCTGCTCAGCGCCACCGTCGATTCGGTAGTGGATCTCCTTCACCCCGGACAGTCCAGGCTGGTCCGTCGCGGTGAGCAGCACGTCCGCCGTGGACCCGGTGCAGAAGCCGCTGCTGGCGGTGCACTGGTTGTTGCTGACCGTGCTCGGTGCCGTCCCGTCGATGTTCAGACCGCCCACGGTCTTGCCCGCCGCGGAGTTGCCGGCGACGTCGGTGGCCGGCTCGCTGGTGACCGACTGACCGGCGCCGTCGCCCCTGACGACCTTGCTGGTCGGGCAGGAGGCGACGCCGGAGAGGGTGTCGGTGCAGCTGAAGTCGACCGTGACGGCGTCCTTGTACCACCCGGCCGCGTTGGGCGCGCTGGTCGCCTTGCCGGCGATGGTCGGAGCGGTGCGGTCGATCCTGATCCCGCTGACCGAGGCCTCCGCGCTGACATTGCCGGCCAGGTCCTTGATCGTGACCGGACCGACCCCCAGGTTGCTGCCCTCGCCGGTGACCGTGCTGTCACCCGGCTGGGTGGCGGGGTCGATGCCGGAGATGGCGTCGTCCCCGACCCACGTCACGGTCACGTCGCCCTTGTACCAACCGGCGCCGTTCGGGTCTGCGGGGACGCCCACCAGGGTGGGCTTGGTCTTGTCGAGCTTGACCGGCCCGTACTCCTCGCTGTTGCGGTTGCCCGCGACGTCGACTGCGTCGCCCGTCACCGTGTGGTTGCCGTCATCGGTCAGGATGGTGTCCCCGGCGCAGCCGGCCACCCCGTTGATGCCCGAGTCGGCGTCGGTGCAGGTGAACGTCACCGCGACGTCGGTGTTGTTCCAGCCGGCCGCGTTGGCAGCCGGGGTCTGGGTGCCCTTGATGACCGGAGCGATGGTGTCGACCTTCACCTGGACGGTGTTGGTCGTCTCGTGGGCCTCGGCGTTGCCGGCGAGGTCGACGCTCCAGTAGGTGATGGTGTGGGTGCCGGTGGAGAGGTCGGCGGTGAACGGCTTGCCGTAGGTCTGCCGAGCCCCACCGTCGACCGTGTAGTAGGTGGCCTGGATCCCCGAGCCGGCGTCGGTGGCGGTGAACGCCACCGGGATGCCGCTGGTGACGAACCAGCCGGAGTCCGGCGAGATCGGGTTCACCACCGTCGTGGTCGGTGCGGTCTTGTCGACCTTGACGACGATCGGGCTTCCGGCGGCCTCCACGTTGCCCGCCCCGTCCTTGCTCCAGAAGCTGATCTCGTGGGAGCCCTCGGTGCCGAAGGAGAAGGGGCCGTCGTACGTCTGCTGCGCCCCGCCGTCGACCGTGTAGAAGGTCGAGACCACGTCGGACAGGTTGTCGCTGCCCGTGAGGGTGATGCGCACGGCGTCGCCGTACCAGCCGTTGTCGTTCGGGGCCGGCAGGGAGGCTTGCGTGGTGGGCTTCGTGCGGTCGATCTTGATGCCGGTGACCGTCTTGGTCACCGTGTTGCCGGCCTTGTCGGTGCAGCTGGCGGTGGCGGAGAGGTTCTCTCCCTCGCCGGTGACGATGGTGTCGGCGGGCTGCTCGACAGGCCCGGAGAGGATGTCGGTGCAGGTCCAGCTGACGGTGACGTCGTCGGTGTGCCAGCCGCTGCTGAAGGATCCGGTCAGGACGGGGTCGGTCTTGTCGACGTCGATCCCGGTCACGCCGGCGCTGGCACTGTTGCCGGCCGCGTCGGTCACCGTGGCGCTGGCGCTCTGGTTCTCGCCTTCGCCCAGGACGTCCGACCTCGGCGTCTCGCCCACGCCGGACAGCTCGTCGCTGGCCGTGTAGCTGACGGTGACGTCGTCGCGGTACCAACCGGCCGCGTTCTTGCTGCCGCCGGACGTCGCGCTGATCGTCGGCTTGGTCTTGTCGATGCTGACGGTCGCCGTGTCGGTGGCGGAGTTGCCTGCGCCGTCCTTGGCGGTGCCCACGACGTCCTGGCTCGCGCCCTCAGCCGACTTCGTCACCGGAGCCGTGCAGCTGGCCACCCCGGAGCCGCCCTGGTCCGCGCAGTCGAAGATGACGGTCACGTCCTGGTTGGTCCAGGCGCCGTCCCGGTAGGAGACCGGGCTGAACGCGTGCTTGATCGTGGGCGCCGTCTTGTCGATCTTGACGGTCGCGGTCTGCGCCTTCTCGGCGTTGCCCGCCTTGTCGGTGCTGAAGAAGGTGATGGTGTGCTCGCCCTCGGCGGTCAGCCGGACGCTGGTGCCCGTCTCGTTCGCGCCGCCGTCGACGCTGTACTGCGTCTTCGCGACGGTGGACAGGTTGTCCGTTGCGGTCAGCGAGAGGGTGACGTCACCGTTCGTCCAGCTGTTCGAGGTGCCGCTCAGGGCCGTGGTCGGCGCCGTGCGGTCGATCTTGACCGCCGGGCTGCTCACGGCGGTCGTCGACAGCCCGACGCCGTTCTTCACGGTCTGCGAGCTGGTCAGGCCGGTGCCCTCGCCACTGATCGTGGTGTCGGCCGGCGCGGTAGGGACGCCGGACTCAGGGTCAGCGGCAGTCCAGTGGATTTTGACGTCGCCGTCGTACCAGCCGTCACTGTTCGGGCTGGTGGTCGGCGCGCCGACGAGGGTGGGAGGTGTGGTGTCACCAGCAGGCGCCGTCGACGACACGGTGGCGGTGTTGCCGGCCTTGTCGGTCGCGGTGCCGGTGACGGTCGCCCCGGGCTGCACCGTCTTGGAGTTGGTGGTGAAACCCACCGCCAGGCAGGTCGCGATCCCCGAGGCCTCGCCACCGCCCGAGTTGGAGTCGTCACAGGTGAAGGTGACGGTGGTGGTGCCGTCGGCATTCTTGGTCTGGGCCGCCGTGATGCTCGGCTTGGCCTTGTCGACGCGCACGGTCACCGACCCTGCGGCACCCGTGTTGCCCAGGCGGTCGCTCTGCGCCGGCGCGGTCTTGTCGACGCTGCCGTTGGCGGTGACGGAGTCCGTCTGGAATGGCTGGGCGGCAGCCACGCCGGAGCCGGTGTCGGTCGCGGTCCACCTGACCGTGACGTCGGAGTTGTTCCAGCCGGCTGCGTTCGGTGCGGGTGTCAGCGCGGCTGTCACGACCGGGCCGGTGTTGTCCAGTGTGTAGGACGCCTGCATGGCGTTGGTCTGGCCGGTGCAGTTGTTGTTATTGAAGTTCGGCGAGGCCGCCACCGTGAACGCCTGCGCCCCATTGCCAGCAGGAGCGGTGGCGCTGAAGGTCCAGGTCGACTTGGCGGTGCTGGACGTCTGCCGCGGCAATGTCGCCGCGCCGGTGACCTCGACGCACTTGGTGTCACTGCTGGTGACGACGGTCAGGGTCAGGGCCGCACCCTGCTTGGCGTACAGGCTGCCGCTGACGGTCGCCGTACCCGTGCCGCCACTGAACACGGCGCTGCTGACGCTGGACGCGGAGGCCGCCGGCACGTTCACCGTGCCCAGTGCGGTGGCCGCCGCAGCGAGCAGCGCCACCTTCCGGAACGTCGCGGCGCGGCCCGCGGGTCCCCACCACCGCCGCGCCGACGTCCGCCGCCGCCCTCCTGGACGCTGAGGCCTACCGGCCACCTGCCTGCTCAAACCCATCACGATCTTTCGTCGCCTTCCCGGGACAGAAGTGGCGAACCCGGGATGGGTCGGCCCTGGAGGAACCTAGGGGGCAAAACCACCGCTTCTGCACGGTTCAATGTTCAGATTTGCCTAAGGGCCGTTGAAGTTCTCTGCACACCCGCCGCTTGGGACCGCCCGCGACCGCTCCCGCCCCGTGCCCGGAACGACCACCAGGGGGGTGCGCCTGCGCTTAGACTTCCCCGCTATGTGCCCCGCGACGGTGTCCGGACCAGCACAGGCGCGTCGGCTGGCGGCCCAGCCCGGAGTCCAGCTCACCGTCCTCGCGTCCGTGTTCGGCGTGGTCTGCACCGCGGTGGTCGCGTGGAGCTCGTTCGCCACCTTCGGCTTCCTCAGCCCCTCGCTGCACCTCGTGCTCGACACCGCCGACGCCTGCGTCGCACTGCTCGTGGCCTACCTCGTGCACGCTCGGTTCCTGCGTCGCCACCGCTGGCAGGACGCCCTCCTGGCGCAGGGGCTGGTCCTTCTCGCGGTGGCCAGCTCCGGGCTGGGTAGCGCGCTGACGCGCCTGCCCGACGTGCGCCCCGGAACACTCGACGTCTGGCTGCCCCTGGCCGCCCGGGTCGGCGGCGCCACCCTGATCATGGCCGCCGCCCTGGCTGATGGTCGCCCCGCCCGGTCCGCCGCCTGGCTTCGCCGGTCCTGGGCGGTGCCGGCGGCGCTCGTCGCCCTGGCCACGGCCGTCCTCTGGGCCGCCCGCGCCTCGCTTCCCGTGGCTGTGGGCGTCCAGACCGTGCCCACCGGCCCCGAGCCTCCCCTGCTGACGGGCCACGCGGCGCTGCTCGGCGCACAGGTGTTCTCCGGCCTCTGCTTCTTCGTCGCCTCGATCGCCTTCGCGGTCCAGTCGACCCACCGGGAGGACGAGCTGCTGCGCTGGCTCGGTCCGGCCTGCTCCCTGGCAGCGTTCGCCCGGGTGCACTACGTGCTCTTTCCGTCGCTGTACACGGAGTGGCTCTACACGGGTGACCTGCTGCGCACCGGCTGCTATCTGCTGTTCCTGGTCGGTGCCGGCCGGGAGCTGCGGCAGTACTGGACCGCCCGGGCTCGTGCCGCCGTGCTGGAGGACCGGCGTCGGCTGGCCCGTGAGCTGCACGACGGCGTCGTGCAGGAGCTGGCCTACATCCGGGGGGAGGCCTACCGGTTGGCTGCCGACGAGCCGGTCGGTGAGCGCATCATCGCGGCCTGCGATCGTGGGCTGGACGAGGCGCGAGCCGCGGTCCACGCCTTGGGTCGACCGGCCGACGAGCCGCTGGGTTTCGTCATCCACCGGACTGCCGGCGAGCTGGCCGAGCGGTACCAAGTCGACCTCGAGGTCGACGTCGACGACTCGATCACCGCTCATCCCGATCAGCAGCACGCCTTGATGAGGATCACGCGGGAAGCGGTGTCGAACGCCGTCCGGCACGGGGAGGCGCGGCGTCTGCAGGTGACCCTCCTGCGCGAGGGTGAGCAACGGCGTCTCGCCATTGCCGACGACGGGAAAGGTTTCGATGTCGAGCGAGCACTGACGCGCGCCTCCGGGTATGGCTTGATCAGCATGCGGGACCGGGCGCGCGCCCTGCCTGGGTCCTTGGAGGTCGACGCCGAGTACGGAAGTGGAAGTGTGGTGACGGTGAGGTGGTAGCCGAGAGGCCGGTCCGGGTCGTGCTGGCGGACGACCATGCCAGGTTGCGCGGCCAGATCCGTGCAGCACTGGAAGCCGGCGGCTGCGACGTGTGCGGGGAGGGCGCCACGGCCGGGGAAGCCATCGAGCTGGCGTTGGCTCAACGACCGGATGTGGTGCTGCTGGACATCCACATGCCGGGGAACGGCGTCCGGGCCGCCGAGGAGATCAGCCGGAGCCTCCCCGGTGCGGCCATCGTCATGCTCACCCAGTCCAAGGAGGATGACGACCTCTTCGACTCACTCCGGGCGGGAGCGTCGGGCTATCTCCTCAAGGACCTCGATCCGGCGGCCCTGCCGGGTGCGCTGCGTGGTGTGCTGGCCGGCGAGGCGGCGATGCCGCCGGGACTGGTGACCCGGATCCTGCAGGAGTTCCGCGGCCCGTCGCGGCCGGGCCTGCTGCGGAGGCCCGCGGCCGCGGACAAGCTCAGCGCCCGCGAGTGGGAGGTGATGGAGCTGCTGAGCCAAGGTCACTCCACCGAGGAGGTGGCGAACCGGCTCTTCGTCTCCCCGACCACCGTCCGGGTGCACGTCTCGGCCGTGCTCCGCAAGCTGCGCGTCAAGGACCGCGAGAGTGCCTTCAGGCTGCTGCGCCGAGGTTGAGCGGGAGCAGAGCGTTGGGTCTGCCGACCTGAGCGAATGCTCCTGAGCGTTTAGGGATTCGAACGCCCGACGGCCCGACCGGACCCGCTACCGCACTTATCGTTGACGCAGTTCTGGCTGCTTCGCGAGCCGTGGGGGCGAGCGTGAGGGGGAAGGCGATGACAGGACCGATCGAGGTGCAGTCTGCACCTGGACTGCGCGCGTCCCGAAGTTCGTGCCCGGCCTGGTGCTCGACGCCGCACGGGGTGAGCCTGGGCGAGGATGACTGGTTGCACGTCGGCGAGCCGTTGGCCATCGCGCACGACGCGCGGGCTCAGCTCTGCATGTCCGTCGACCCCGTCACCGGGAGCCAGGACGGCCCGTATGTCCTGATCGGCTCCGTCGAGTACACCCTCGCCGAAGCGCAGGCGCTGGGGACCGCCCTGATCGCGCTGGCCACGACCGGTTCATGGTCCGCTCTCCAGTCGGGACCGGTTCAGTAGCGCCAGCACCTCCTCCTCCGTCGTCTGGGAGAAGTCCTGGTAGTGCAGGCCGACGGCGCGGAACCCCGCCGGTGTGGCGACGCAGACGACCTCGTCCGCCTCGACCAACCGGCGCGCGACCCCGCCCGGCGCGACGGGCACGGCCACCACCACCCTGACGGCGCCAAGCCCCCGGGCCACGAGGCAGCCGGCCCGGATGGTCGACCCCGTGGCGATGCCGTCGTCGACGATCAGCGCGACGCGGCCCTGCAGGTCGACCCGCGGGTGGTCCTCCCGGAGCCGGGCCACCCGTTCCCGCAGCACAGCGGCCTCGGCCAGCTCGATCTCCCGCAGCGCGGACTCCTCGACCCCGCGGCGGACCGATGCCTCCGGCGTGAGGACGCGGACCCCTCCCTCCCCGATGGCTCCGAGCGCCAGCTCGGGTTGGCCGGGGTGCCCGAGCTTGCGGACCACCAGCACGTCGAGCGGCGCGGCCAGCGCTCGGGCGACCTCCGCGGCGACCACGACGCCACCCCGGGGGAGGCCGAGGACCACGAGGTCCGCACCCTGGAGATGACGGAGGTGGCCGGCTAGCCGACGGCCGGCGTCAGCCCGGTCGGCGAACATGACCGGTCCGGACGGGGAACCTGGGCGGTGGAAGCGAACCACGGCCGGACCACCTCGCCCCCACTGCCTCGTTCTCGTCACCTTGGCCCTCAGGTCGAGGACCTGTCAACGCTGCGGCGCTCTACGGTGGAGGCGGTACGGGTGGGAGCGCGGAGGTGGTCAGCACGGAAGAGACAGCCGGGAACGAACGTGACGAGGTCAGCGCGGGTGAGGCACGCGTCGCTGCCCTGCAGCGCTGGGAGGCGTTGGGAGCGGTCTGGCGGGTGCTGTCCAGCGGCCCGTCCGGCGTCACGGTGGCCCTGTGCCGGTGCGACGGGGGCGAGGAGGTCGAGCGCTTCCACTCCCGCGAGCCGGAGCTGATCGCCTACCTCGGCGGCCGGCTGAGCAGCGAGAGCTGACCGAAGGGCCTCGAGGGGCAGGATGGATCCCATGCCGGTGCAGCGTGAGCGGGACGACCAGGGCCGGGCGAAGAACGCGAGGCCACGCGACGCTCTCGGCCGACCGCTGCCCCGCGGCGCCGAGGGCGTGCCGCGGATCCCCGACGAGCTGGTGCTGGAGCCGCTGCCCGCGTTGGCCGAGGCGCAGCGGCTGCTCGATGCCGGCATGCCGTTCCATGCCCACGAGATCCTGGAGGGCACCTGGAAGGCGGCTGCCCCCGCCGAGCGCGACCTGTGGCAGGGCCTGGCGCAGCTGGCGGTCGGCTACACCCATCTGCTCCGCGGCAACCCGGCAGGCGCCACGACCCTGCTGCAGCGTGCCCGTCGGCGGATCTCGCTCTACGCCGACCACCCGCCGTACGGCATCGACGTGGCCGGTCTGATCACCTGGTGCGACCGGGTGCTGGCGGAGCTGAGCCAGACCACCGAGGACCCGGCGAAGCCAGAAGCCGAACCACCGCGCTTGCGCGCCTCCTGAGCCGAGTCCCGGCCGCTGTCCGCCCTTGCCGGGCCGCCACCACGCGTGCTAGTCGTGAACTCGAGATGCACGAGCTCGCGATCACCCAGAGCGTCGTCGACATGGTTGTCGAACGGATGGCCGGTCGGCGGGTGACTGCCGTCCATCTGCAGGTGGGCCAGCTGTCGGGGGTCGTGCCGGACGCGATGCTCTTCTGCTGGGACCTGGCGACCGACGGCACCTGCCTCGAGAGCTCGGTCCTCGACATCGACCACAGCGCCGGAGCCGGCCACTGCCGTACCTGCGACGCCGACTTTCTCCTGGACCAGCCCATCCTGCTGTGTCCCTGCGGCAGTGCGGACGTGCAGATCATCACCGGGCAGGAGCTTCGGGTGACCTCGGTGGAAAGGGTGGCGGAGCCATGTGCCTGACCTGCGGCTGCGGCGATGAGGACCACGTCCGTGTCGAGACGGTGAACGGGCAGGCGGCCCCTGACCATGATCATCCGCACGACCACAGCCATCCGCACGAGCATCACCAGCCGCACAACCACGTTCAGCCGCAGCCCGCCGTGACCGAGACGCTGGTCATCGGCGAGGCGATCCTCGCGAAGAACGACCACCTCGCCGAACAGAACCGAGACTGGCTGGTCGGCCACGGCATCACCGCGGTCAACCTGATGAGCTCCCCCGGCTCAGGCAAGACGACGCTGCTGGAGCGGACCATCGCCGAGCTGCAGGGACACCGGCAGCTCTGCGTCATCGAGGGCGACCAGGAGACCACCTTCGACGCCGAACGGATCCGCCGGGCCGGCGCACGCGCGGTTCAGGTCAACACCGGAGCCGGCTGCCATCTCGACGCGCCCATGGTGCAGCGGGCGATCGCGTCGCTGCATCCCGAGCCGGGGTCGCTGCTGATGATCGAGAACGTCGGCAACCTCGTCTGCCCCGCCCTGTTCGACGTCGGCGAGCAGGCCAAGGCGGTGATCATCTCGGTGACCGAGGGCGACGACAAGCCGCTGAAGTACCCGCACATGTTCGCCGCGGCCGATCTGGTCGTCGTCAACAAGACGGACCTGCTGCCCTACGTCGACTTCGATCTGGGGCGGCTGACCCGCGACGCGCGGCGGCTGAACCCCGACGTCGAGGTGCTCGCCCTCTCCGCCCGGACAGGCGAGAACGTCGCCTCCTGGCTGGGTTGGTTGGCGACCCTGTCAGAAGGGTCGCAAACTGTACCCAGTAAGAGGAACCTTCAAACGCTGCACCCTTGACAGTTTTCCTGCCCGAGGTCTGTTATGAGACCAGGGTTGCGTAGGCGAGCCGCACCGAACGGCCCCAGCAACTGTCGGGGACCCCTGCGGGTCCGAGGAAGTGTGGCAACGATGCCCACCGCCGAAGCTGTGGCTGCCGAGGACACGCTCATCCACGTGCTCTGGATCAACGCCGGGCTCAGCTGCGACGGGGACTCGGTGGCCCTGACGGCCGCGACGCAGCCCAGCATCGAGGAGATCGCCCTCGGCGCGCTGCCCGGACTGCCCCGGATCGCGGTGCACTGGCCGCTGATCGACTTCGAGTGCGGTCCCAACGGAGGGGCCGACGACTTCCTGGAGTGGTTCTTCAAAGCCGACCGCGGTGAGCTGGAGCCCTTCGTCCTGGTCGTCGAGGGGTCCATCCCGAACGAGCAGCTGCACGACGAGGGCTACTGGTGCGGATTCGGCAACGACCCGATGACGGGTCAGCCGAGAACCACGAGCGAGTGGCTGGACCGGCTGGCGCCGAAGGCGACGGCCATCGTCGCGGTCGGCACCTGCGCCACCTACGGCGGGATCCACGCCATGGCGGGAAACCCGACCGGTGCGATGGGGGTGCCGGACTACCTCGGGTGGGAGTGGAAGTCGAAGGCCGGCATCCCGATCGTCTGCGTTCCGGGCTGCCCGATCCAGCCGGACAACCTGTCCGAGACGCTCACCTACCTGCTGTACATGGCGACGAACCAGGCGCCGATGATCCCGCTGGACGAGGCCCTGCGGCCGACCTGGCTGTTCGGCAAGACGGTGCACGAGGGGTGTGACCGGGCCGGCTACTACGAGCAGGGTGACTTCGCCACCGAGTACGGGTCGCCGAAGTGCATCGTCAAGCTGGGCTGCTGGGGACCGGTCGTGAAGTGCAACGTCCCGAAGCGCGGCTGGATGAACGGCATGGGCGGCTGCCCCAACGTCGGCGGGATCTGCATCGGCTGCACCATGCCCGGGTTCCCCGACAAGTTCATGCCCTTCATGGACGAGCCCCCGGGCGGCAAGCTCTCCACGACCGTGGTCCAGGCCTGGGGCTCCACCCTGCGCAAGCTCCGCAGCGTCACCACGCACACCGTCGACCAGGAGCCCCGCTGGCGCAAGCCCGGCCGGGAGCTGGTCACCGGCGCCAAGCGCACCTGGTAGGTCATCTCCCCCACCGCACTCAACAGAGAGGTTGGCGGAATGACGTCGACGATTCCCCGTCCTGGCAGCGCTCCTGCGACTAGAGACAACCCGGACCTGGTGGAGATGGCCTGGGACCCGATCACCCGGATCGTCGGCAGCCTCGGGATCTACACCAAGATCGACTTCGCGGAGAAGGTGGTGGCCGAGTGCCACAGCACCAGCTCGATCTTCCGGGGCTACTCCATCTTCATGAAGGGCAAGGACCCGCGGGACGCGCACTTCATCACCAGCCGGATCTGCGGCATCTGCGGCGACAACCACGCCACCTGCTCGTGCTACACGCAGAACATGGCCTACGGGGTGAAGCCGCCGCACCTCGGTGAGTGGATCGTCAACCTCGGTGAGGCCGCCGAGTACATGTTCGACCACAACATCTTCCAGGAGAACCTGGTGGGGGTCGACTACTGCGAGAAGATGGTGTCGGAGACCAACCCGGCCGTCCTCGAGCTGGCCAACCGCACGGAGGCGCCGCACGCCGGCGACCACGGCTACCGCACCATCGGCGACCTGATGCGCTCGCTCAACCCCTTCACCGGTGAGTTCTACCGGGAGGCTCTGCAGGTCAGCCGGATGACCCGGGAGATGTTCTGCCTGATGGAGGGCAGGCACGTCCACCCGTCCACCCTCTATCCGGGCGGCGTGGGCACGGTCGCCACCATCCAGCTGATGACCGACTACCTCACCCGGCTGATGCGCTACGTCGAGTTCATGAAGAAGGTCGTGCCGATGCACGACGACCTCTTCGACTTCTTCTACGAGGCGCTGCCGGGTTACGAGCAGGTGGGCAACCGGCGCATCCTGCTCGGCTGCTGGGGATCCTTTCAGGACCCGGAACACTGCAACTTCGAGTACAAGGACATGACCGACTGGGGTCGGAAGATGTACGTCACCCCGGGGATCGTCGTCGACGGCAAGCTGGTCACCACCGACCTCGTCGAGATCAACCTCGGCATCCGGATCCTGCTCGGCTCCTCCTACTACGAGGACTGGGCGGACCAGGAGATGTTCGTGACGAACGACCCGCTGGGCAACCCGGTGGACCGGCGGCACCCCTGGAACCAACACACCAACCCCAAGCCACAGAAGCGCGACCTGGACGACAAGTACAGCTGGGTGATGTCCCCGCGCTGGTTCGACGGTAAGGACTACCTTGCGCTGGACACAGGGGGCGGCCCGCTGGCGCGGCTGTGGTCGACGGCGCTCGCCGGGCTGGTCGACATCGGCTACGTGCGCTCGACCGGCAGCAGCGTGCAGATCAACCTGCCGAAGACCGCCCTCAAGGGCCCGGTCAGCTTCGAGTGGAAGATCCCGCAGTGGAGCAACACCCTCGAGCGGAACCGGGCGCGCACCTACTTCCAGGCCTACGCCGCCGCCTGTGCCCTGCACTTCGCGGAGAAGGCGCTGGTGGAGATCCGGGCCGGCCGGACCAAGACGTGGGAGAAGTTCGAGGTGCCGGACGAGGGCATCGGGTGCGGTTTCACCGAGGCGGTGCGCGGCGTGCTGAGCCACCACATGGTGATCCGGGACGGCAAGATCGCGAACTACCACCCCTACCCACCGACCCCCTGGAACGCGAACCCCCGTGACTCCTACGGCACTCCCGGTCCCTACGAGGACGCGGTGCAGGGCCAGCCGATCTTCGAGGAGAACGACCGGGAGCACTTCAAGGGCATCGACATCATGCGCACCGTGCGCAGCTTCGACCCGTGTCTGCCGTGCGGGGTGCACATGTACCTGGGTGGCGGGCACCAGCTGGAGCGGATGCACTCGCCGACCGAGTACGTGGCGGAGTAGTGACCACGCGCCTCCAGCCGACCCCCGCGACCCCACCCACGCTCCCCGACCTGGACGCCACCGGCGACCGGATCAGCACGCTTCTCGAGGCGAGCGCAGCAGGCGGCGTCGTCGCGCAGCAGCGCGCCGAGGAGCTGGTCCGGCTGGTCGCCGACCTCTACGGGGCGGGGCTCGAACGGCTGCTGACGATCCTGCACGAGGCCGGTCGACTGGATGAGGAGGTACTGGTCGCGCTGGCGGCAGACGACCTGGTCGCCGGCCTGCTTCTGGTGCACGGCCTGCACCCCTACGACGTTCCGACCCGGGTGGAGCAAGCGCTGGCGGGGATCCGTCCCTACCTGGGCAGCCACGGCGGCGACGTGGAGCTGCTCGGGGTGGACGACGGGGTCGTCCGGCTACGGCTGCTGGGCAGCTGCGATGGCTGCGCGTCCTCCGCGGTCACCCTCAAGCTGGCGGTGGAGGGGGCGATCGAAGCCGCGGCCCCGGAGGTCGTGAGCATCGAGGTGGAGACGCCGACCCCGAGCACCAGCGTCTCGGCCGGGCCGGTCATTCCGACCGACGCGCTCTGGTCCCGCGTCGGTGCGGGCCGCCTCAACCTCGACCAGCAGGTCTCAACCTGGGAGTCGGTGCCCGCGCTTCGCACCCTGGCCGACGGCGCGGTCACGGCGGTGACGGTAGCTCAGACTCCCGTGCTGGGCTGTCGGATCGGTACCGACCTCTACGCCTTCGTCGACCGCTGCGACCAGTGCGGGGAGTCACTCGCCGGCGCAGCCCTCGGTCGGCTGCTCGGCGCCGGCACGGGTGAGGCGGCGCTGCGCTGCTCGTCCTGCGGCACCCATTTCCAGGTGCGCCGCGCCGGCGCCTGCCTGGAGTTCCCCGAGCTCCACCTGGACCCGCTGCCGCTCCTTGTGGACTCGGCAACGGTCTCGGTCGCCGTACCGGTGCCGGCCGCCGTATGAGCACGACGTCCCCGCGTCGCCGCGGCGCCGCGCTGTCCGGTCTTCGTCGGGTGGTGGTGAACCGTCCGGCGCCACTGACGGGCGAGCGGTGCGAGATGTGCGCCGAGCCGATCAGCGCCGAGCATCAGCACGTCGTCAACCTGGAGAGCCGGGGGCTGATGTGCACCTGCCGCGGCTGCTACCTGCTTTTCACCGCCGAGGATGCCGAGCTGCGCTACCGGGCGGTACCCGAGCGCTACCTGTCGTTCCCGGGACTCGACCTGGACGCCCGGCAGTACGACGAGCTGGAGATCCCGGTGGGCCTGACGTTCCTGTTCCGCAACTCCGTGCTCGGTCGGATGGTCGCCTTCTACCCCGGACCGGCTGGTGCCACCGAGTCCGAGCTGCCGCTGCCGGCCTGGTCCCGGATCGTCGCGGCGAACCCCCAGCTCGGAGTGCTGCGCGCCGACGTGGAGGCGCTGCTGGTCCGCGGCACCGACGCGGGCCGCAACGCGTTCTCCTGCCACCTGGTGCCGATCGACGCCTGCTATGAGCTGGTCGGTCGGCTCCGGCTGCTCTGGCGCGGGTTCGACGGCGGCAGCGAGGTCCGGCAGGCGATGGACGAGTTCTTCGCGGGAGTCGCCGAGCGGGCTCGACCGGCACCGGCCCTCCCAGGGCAGGTGGTCTGATGACGGACCTGAGCTTCACGGTGCTCGACATCGTCGCCGAGCCCTACACCGTCGGCCCGCAGCTCACCGCACGGCTGCGGATCGGGGAGGCCACCGACACCGCCATCCATGCGATCGCGCTGCGCTGCCAGGTGCGGATCGAGCCGCAGCGTCGCCGCTACGACGACGCCGAGGAGGCGGGGCTGCTCGCCCTGTTCGGCGGCCGCCCACGGTGGCGGGACACCCTTCGGCCCTTCCTCTGGATGCACTGCACCGCGATGGTGCAGGGCTTCCGTGGCGCGACCGAGGTCGACCTTCCCCTGCCCTGCAGCTACGACTTCGAGGTGACCGGCTCCCGGTACCTGCACGCGCTGCGTGCCGGGGCGGTCCCGATCGCCCTGCTGTTCTCGGGCACCGTCTTCACCAGGGGCAGCTCAGGTTTCGGCGTTGAGCAGGTCGGCTGGGACTGCGAGGCGTCCTACTCCCTCCCGGTCGCGGTCTGGCAGCAGCTGATCGAGCTCCACTACCCGAGCACAGGGTGGCTGCGACTGGACCGCGAGCTCCTCGACGAGCTGGCGCGTTACCGGGCTGGGCGCGGCCTGACCACCTGGGACGCCACCCTCCAGTCTTTGCTCTCGGCCGAGGCTGCGGTGTCCCCCGCGGAGGTGGCCGGACGATGAGCGTCGAGCTGGCGCGGGAGGTCGCCGACGCGGTGCTCTATGAGGGCTACCTCCTTTACCCCTACCGGGCGACCTCCAGCAAGAACCAGTCGCGCTGGCAGTTCGGGGTGCTCGGCCCCGCCGGCGCGGCCGGCGTCGGGCTGGGCGAGGAGCCCGGCATGTCTATGGAATGCCTGCTGGGCAAGGAGAAGCTGTGCGAGGACGGCGCAGCCGAGCCGGCCGTGACCCTGCACCTGCGGTTCCTCCAGCTCCAGGTCCGCAGCATCGAACAGGCGGCCGCCGCTGGCGCGGGCGATCCCGTCACGTTCCGACCCGTGCCCGAGCTCACCGTCAACGGGCAGCTGATGTTCAGCTGGGACGAGGCGGTCGAGCACGAGATCGTGCTGCCCGCCTGCTCGCTGGCCGAGCTGGCGGCCGGCGCCTGCTGGCCGCTGGAGGTCGAGGGTGGCGAGGACAGCGAGCTGCTGCACGACGCCGCCGACGCGCTGGTCGGCCGGGTGGTCCGCCGACGCGCTCCGCTGTCCGCCGAGGTGCGAGCGGAGACGACCGCCCTGGGGAGCTACCTCCGGCTGGCCGTGGTGGTGCAGAACACGGCGGCGGCGCCTGTCCGGACCAAGGAGGACGCCATCCGCAGGTCGCTGATCGGCGCCCATCTGCTGGTCGAGGCGGTAGGGCGGGGCTTCGTCTCGCTGCTCGAGCCGCCGGCCGACGCCATCCCCGCGGTCGCCGAGTGCCGGCAGCACCGGTGCTGGCCGGTGCTGGCGGGCCCGGGCGGCAGCACGAATGTGGTCCTGGCCTCGCCGATCATCCTCTACGACTACCCGCAGATCGCGCCCCAGAGCCCGGGGGCGCTGTTCGACGGGACCGAGATCGACGAGATCCTCACGCTGCGCGTGAGGACGATGACCGACGCCGAGAAGACCGAAGCCAGCGCGACGGACCCGCGTGCTCGGGAGATCATCGAGCGGTGCGACGCCATGAGCGCCGCCGACCTGCAGGATCTGCACGGCATCCTGCGCGACCCGCACGGCCCGCCGGCGACCTGTGAGCTGCCGTCGTCGGAGACGTCCTCGAAGCCCTGGTGGGACCCGGCCGTCGACGAGCGGGTCCAGCCCGCCCTGGACGGCGTTCTCGTGGCCGGCACCCGGGTCAGCAAGGGCAGCGTCGTCCGGCTCCACCCGTCCCGGCGGGCCGATGCGCAGGACCTGTTCTTCGCCGGCCAGGTGGCCCGGGTCACCGCCGTGATCTCCGACGTGGACGGCAGCACCCACGTCGCCGTCGTCCTGGTCGACGATCCCGCCGCCGACCTGCACGACTGGTACGGCCGCTACCTCTACTTCGCCCCGGACGAGCTGGAGCCCCTGACCACGGAGTCGGCGCAGCCGGCGACCACCATCTCCGAGCTGGGAAAGGAGGGCCCTTCATGAGAACGCTCGGCGTCATCACCACCGTCGTGATCGTCACGGCCACGGCGGGCGCCATCGTCATCGCCGTCCGGTCGATCCCCGATCTGCGCAGGTACCTGAAGATCCGCCAGATGTGAGCAGTGCAGGAAGGAGGGGCAGGTCGATGACCGACGCACCAGGGCAGCACCTGAGTGAAGAACCGCAGGAGGAACGCGGCCCGCGAGGTTCCCGGGACACCGGCTCGGACGAGCCCTCCGGCGGCCCGGTCGACCGACCCGCCGGCACGGCCGGCGAGAGGAGCGATACCTCGGTGGACCCGCAGGGCAGCGAGACCGACGACGTGCAGCTGCAGACCGGCGACGGTGGCTAGGCGAGGAGGAGAACGGATGAACACTGAACCCCCCACCAGTGGCCAGGAGCCCTCGGCCGAGGACCGGACCCTGCCACCGTACGAAGGACGCCGGGAGACCGCGGACGTCGACGGCCCCGAGAGGACCGTCCGGGACGGGGCCAAGGTCGGCGGCGCCACGGGTCCGGTCGAGGACGCCGAGCCGAAAGCACCGGACCCGGCCGAGACCGAGCGCGGCAGGGTCGCCTCACCCTCGGAGGAGGACGGGTGAGCGGCCGATGAGCAGCACGGTGCTGGTGGCCGGGATCGGCAACATCTTCCTCAGCGACGACGGTTTCGGTCCTGCCGTGCTGCGGCTGCTGACCGAGCCCGAGCAGGCCGTGCCGTCCGGCGGCGCCCGGCTGACCGACTACGGCATCCGGGGCCTGCACCTGCTCTACGACCTGCTGGACGGCTACGAGGCCCTGGTGATCATCGACGCCCTGCCCGGTCGCGGCGTGGCCGGCGAGATCGTGGTGCTCCAGGTGGCCGCTGCCGACCTCGACCAGCTCGGCAGCAACGTCGACCCCCACGGCATGGACCCGGTAGCCGTCCTGTCGGGGCTGCCCGCCCTCGGCGGCGAGCTGCCGCCGACCTACGTGGTGGGTGCCGCCCCCGAGTCGCTCGAGGAGGGGATCGGGCTCACCCCGACCCTGGCGGCGGCCGTTCCGCAGGCCGCCGCGACGGTGCGCGCCCTGCTGGCTGCGCGGCCGTGGCGGTCGAGCCCCGCCGTCGTCGCCGCCAGCGGACGGGGCTGACGCCATGTGCCTCGGAATCCCCGGGCAGGTGGTCCGGATCCTCGACGGCTACGGAGGCCAGCTGGCTCTGGTGGACGTGCAGGGAGCCCAACGACGGGTCAACCTGGGGATGCTCGAGCCGGATGAGCAGCAGTTGGTTCCGGGCGGCTGGGTCCTGATCCACATGGGCTTCGCGATCGAGCGGATCGACCCCGCCGGCGCCGAGCGTGCCCTGGACGGACTGCGGATGATGGGGTCGGGCCCGGTGACCGAGCTCACCCGGGGCGGTGCCGGTGGCTGAGCTGGTGAGCAGCGTCCTGGCCGAGCCGGAGGCCCCGGTCTCGGGTCCGGTGTTGTTCGCCCGGTACGCCTGTCCACCCAACCAGCACGGCTACTGCGGCCCCGCCGACGCCGACAGCTTCTTCTCCTCCGGCGTCACGGGGAACGAAACGGACCTGCGAGCCCGGGCCCGGGACTTCGATGGTGCCTTGCCCTTCCTGCAGCTGATTGCTGAGGCCGCCGACCGGGCCGACCCGCTCGACCCGGCCGTGGTGGAGGCCTACTGGCTGGGCGGGCCGGCCCTGGACCAGGCCGGGCCAGCCTCGGCAGCGAACCGGCCCCGTGCCGCCTCGGGTCCGCTGTTCGCTTCCCTCGGCGCCGCCGCACGGGCCGGCGCCGTCCCCCACCACAGCTTCGTGGTGTTCTGCGTCTACCCCTGGGTGGCCATGCTGGGTGACGCGCGCCGGACGCCGCAGGCGATGCGGGTGCTCGACGGCTGCCGGATCCGCTGGGGCCGGGTACTCGAGGTATCCGGCGACACCGTGACCGCTGCGTCGGAACCGCTGGTCTGGGACGGGCAGCAGCTCGGCTACGGCGCCACCGCGGTGGAGAAGGTGCGGCGGGCGATCGACGGCCGGGGACTGGCCTCCCCCCTGACGGTCGGTGACGCGGTGGCGCTGCACTGGGACTGGGTGTGCGATCGCATCTCGGAGAACCAGCAGCGGGTACTCCAGGACTACAGCGCGCGGCACCTCGCGCTGGTGAACCAGGTTCTCGCCGGCCGGGGAGTGGGTCGGTGACCGAGACACGGGACCGGCAGCGGCTGACCGTCGACGGCGTCGTGCAGGGCGTCGGCTTCCGGCCCTTCGTCTACGCCCTCGCCCGGGAGCTGGGGCTGTCGGGTGCGGTCGCCAACTCCAGTGCGGGCGTCGTCATCGAGGTCGAAGGCCCGCAAGCGGCGCTGCAACGGTTCCAGGAGTGCCTGTGGACCAACGCCCCGCCGCTGGCCCAGGTCCACAACGTGGCGGTCGAGCAGGCTGCCCCGCGAGGCGGGACGGCCTTCGTCATCGAAGCATCCCGGCTGGAGGGTGGCCGCACCTTCGTCTCGCCCGACGTGGCCACCTGCGCCGACTGCCTGGCAGAGCTGGCCGACCCGACGGACCGCCGCTACCGGCACCCGTTCATCAGCTGCACCAACTGCGGTCCGCGCTTCTCGATCATCGCCGGGCTCCCGTACGACCGCCCGACCACCACCATGGCGCCACTGCCCTTGTGCGCCGCCTGCGCCGCTCAGTACGCCGACCCCGCCGACCGCCGCTTCCACGCGCAGACCGTGGCCTGCCCGGAATGTGGTCCGCAGCTGCTGCTGCACCGGCCGGGCGAACCCGACGTCCGGGGCGAGGCGGCGCTGACCGAGACACGGCGGCTGCTGTCCGGCGGCGCCGTCGTGGCGGTCAAAGGGCTGGGCGGCTACCACCTGGCTTGCGACGCGGCAGACAGCGCGGCGGTCAGGGACCTGCGGAAACGCAAGGACCGGGGCGACAAACCGTTCGCGGTCATGGTGCGCGACCTCACTGTCGCACGCGGACTCGTGGACGCCTCCGAGGCGGAGGAGGCTCTGCTCACCGACCCCCGCCGACCCGTCGTGCTGCTGGCCCGACGGCCGGACCCGGAGCTGCGACTGGCCGACGACGTCGCGCCGGACTCCGCCGACCTGGGCGTGCTGCTGCCCTACACACCCGTCCACGTCCTGCTGTTTGGGCTCGTGGGCGACCCACCGGGCCCGCAGGCCCTGGTCATGACCAGCGGCAACCTGAGCGGGGAGCCGATCGTCACCGACGACGCCGAGGCCCGGCGGCGGCTGGCCCCGCTGGCCGACGCCTGGCTGAGCCACGACCGCCGGATCCAGGTTCCCTGCGACGACTCGGTGGTCCGGGTGACGGCCGGCGGCGAGCTGCCCGTCCGCCGTTCCCGGGGCTACGCGCCGCTGCCGATCGCCCTGCCGCTCTCGGCCCGGCCCGCGCTCGCCGTCGGCAGCGACCTGAAGAACACCTTCGGCATCGCGGAGGGCCGGTACGCCTGGCTCAGCGCACACGTCGGCGACATGGACGACCTGGCCACCCTGGACGCGTTCGCGTCAGCCACGGGGCACCTGACGGCGCTCACCGGCGTCCAGCCCGAGGTCCTCGTCGCCGACCGGCACCCGGGGTTCCGCAGCACCGGTTGGGCGGAGCGGCACCGGGGGCACCGCCCGCTACGGAAGGTGCAGCACCACCACGCCCACATCGCGTCCGCGCTGGCCGAGAACGGCTACAGCGGGGACGAGCCGGTCATCGGCTTCGCCTTCGACGGCACGGGCTACGG
Organism: Friedmanniella sp.; assembly: GCA_045806705.1. Classification (GTDB taxonomy): domain Bacteria; phylum Actinomycetota; class Actinomycetes; order Propionibacteriales; family Propionibacteriaceae; genus Microlunatus. The sequence continues at coordinate 13,168 of JBJMIS010000010.1, read as the reverse complement.
CGACGACGGTGCCGTCTGGGGCGGCGAGCTGCTGGTCGCCGACTACACCGGGTACGAGCGCGTCGGCCATCTCCGGTACGCGCTGCTGCCGGGCGGCGACGCCGGCGTGCGGAACCCGTGCCGGATGTCGCTCTCCCACCTGCACGCTGCCGGCTTGGCCTGGGATCCGGACCTGCCCTGCGTCGCGGCCTGCAGCGCGGCCGAACGGGCCGTCCTCGGCCGCCAGCTGGAGACGGGGCTGAACACCGTCCCCACCTCGAGCATGGGCCGGCTGTTCGACGCGTTCTCCTCACTGGCCGGGGTCTGCCATCGCGCGGCGTACGAGGCCGAGGCGGCGATGCGGTTCGAGGGGCTTGCCCGTGGGGCCTTGGCCGCGGCGGGCCATCCCTACCGGTTCACCGTCGAGGAGTCGGACGGCCTGCTCGCCGACCCGTCGCCGGTGCTGGCAGCGGCCGCTGCGGACGTGCAGGCCGGCACGCGGCCCGCCCTCGTGGCCGCTCGTTTCCACCTCGCCGTCGCCGATCTGGTGGCCGAGCTCGCGGTCCGGACCCGCGCGCGCACCGGTCACCAGACGGTGGCCCTGTCCGGCGGGGTCTTCCTCAACGCGCTGCTCACCGACCTCTGCGTCGACCGGCTGCACGCCCGCGGCTTCGACGTGCTGACCCATCACCGCGTGCCGCCGAGCGACGCCGGGCTCGCCCTCGGCCAGCTCGTCGTCGGCGCGCGGATCCCCTCACCATCTGACCCGGAACAAAGGAGGACGACATGTGCCTAGCCGTGCCCGGCGCCGTGCTGGACATCTGGGACAAGGACGGCACCCGGATGGCCCGCGTGGACTTCGGTGGCGTCGAGAAGGAGGTCTGCCTGGAGTTCGTCCCCGACCTCCAGGTGGGCGACTACACCATCGTGCACGTCGGCTTCGCCCTGCAGCGGCTGGACGAGGAGTCCGCGAAGGAGACACTCGCGAACTTCGAGCGGATGGGCGAGCTCGAGCTGGAGTTCGGCGACCCGTGGGCGCGAGCAGCGAAGGAAGCAGGCCAGGCGACCCTGCACGACGGAGTGGAGCGATGAAGTACATCGACGAGTTCAACGACCCCGAGCTGGCCGAGCGGTTGCTCGACGACATCCACGCGACGGTCACGCAGCCGTGGGCGCTGATGGAGGTCTGCGGCGGGCAGACGCACTCGATCATCCGGCACGGCATCGACCAGCTCATCCCGGACCGGATCGAGATGATCCACGGCCCCGGCTGCCCGGTCTGCGTGACGCCGCTGGAGCTGATCGACAAGGCCTTGGAGATCGCGTCCCGGCCGGAGGTCATCTTCTGCTCCTTCGGCGACATGCTGCGGGTGCCCGGCAGCGGTCGAGATCTGTTCCGGATCAAGAGCGAGGGCGGCGACGTCCGGGTCGTCTACTCCCCGCTGGACGCGCTGAAGGTGGCGCGGGACAACCCCGACCGGCAGGTGGTCTTCTTCGGGATCGGGTTCGAGACCACCGCGCCGCCGAACGCGATGACCGTCTACCAGGCCAAGCGGATGGGGGTCCAGAACTTCTCGATGCTGGTCTCGCACGTCCGGGTCCCCCCGGCCATCGAGGCGATCATGCAGTCCCCGACGTGCCGGGTGCAGGGGTTCCTCGCGGCCGGGCACGTCTGCAGCGTGATGGGTACCGCGGAGTATCCGGCGCTGGCCGAGCGGTACGCGGTGCCCATCGTGGTCACCGGGTTCGAGCCGCTGGACATCCTGGAGGGCATCCGGCGGACGGTGCACCAGCTCGAACGGGGTGAACATCGCCTCGACAACGCCTATGCGCGAGCCGTGCCTGCGGAGGGCAATCCCGCGGCCCGGGCTCTGCTGGAGGACGTCTTCCAGGTGACCGACCGGGGTTGGCGGGGCATCGGCGTCATTCCGGACAGCGGTTGGCGGCTGTCGGAGAAGTACCGGGACCTCGACGCCGAGTACCGCTTCGAGGTCAGCGGCATCGACACGGCCGAGTCCAGCGTCTGCCGCAGCGGCGAGGTGCTGCAGGGCCTGATCAAGCCGCACGACTGTGCGGCCTTCGGCAAGGAGTGCACGCCGCGGAACCCGCTCGGCGCGACCATGGTGTCCAGCGAGGGAGCCTGCGCGGCCTACTACCTCTACCGGCGCCTCTCGCTCCCCCTGCAGGAGTCGGCGCATGTCTGACATCTCGACCCTCGGCGGCCAGGGGCTGGACTTCGACGGCTGGACCTGCCCGCTGCCGCTGCGGGACAGCCCGACGGTGGTGATGGGTCACGGCGGTGGCGGACAGCTGTCGGCCGAGCTGGTGGAGCACCTCTTCGTCCCGGCGTTTGGAAGCCAGCCCGGGGCGGGGCAGGGCGACTCCGCGGTCTTCTCCCTCGGCGGGACCCGGCTGGCGTTCTCCACCGACACCTTCGTCGTCCGTCCGCTGTTCTTCCCCGGCGGCTCGATCGGCCACCTGGCCGTGAACGGCACGGTGAACGACCTGGCCATGAGCGGCGCCGTCCCGTCCCACCTGAGCTGCGGTTTCGTCCTCGAGGAGGGCACCGAGCTCACGGTGGTGGGCCGAGTGGCCGCGGATATGGGCGCGGCGGCCCGCGCGGCCGGGGTCGCGATCGTCACGGGCGACACGAAGGTGGTGGACGCCGGTCACGGCGACCAGGTCTACGTGAACACCGCCGGGGTGGGCCTCGTTCCTGGCGGGGTCGACATCCGCCCAGAGCGCGCCGAGGTCGGCGACGTCCTCATCGTCAGCGGGTCGATCGGCGTCCACGGCATCGCGATCATGAGCGTCCGGGAGGGCCTGGAGTTCGGTACCCGGATGGTCACCGACAGCGCCGCCCTGCACCCGCTCGTCGCCGCCATGCTGACCGTCTGTCGGGACCTGCACGTCCTGCGGGACCCGACCCGAGGAGGTCTGGGCACCTCCCTCAACGAGATCGCCCGTACCGCGCGGGTCGGCGTGCGGCTGGTGGAGCGGAGTCTCCCCGTTCCACCCGATGTGGCCAACGCCTGCGCGCTGCTCGGCCTCGACCCGCTCTACGTCGCGAACGAGGGCAAGCTGGTCGCCTTCGTTCCGAGGGCCGACGCGGAGGCGGTGCTGGAGGTGATGCGCGCGCATCCGCTCGGCTCCGACGCGACGATCATCGGCGAATGCGTGGCCGACCATCCCGGCATGGTGGTGGCCCGGACCACCTTCGGCGGTACCCGGGTGGTGGACATGCCGCTCGGCGAACAGCTGCCCCGGATCTGCTGACCGGGCCGCCGGTCCCACCTCTGCGGCGGGTAGGACCGGCGGCACCGGGACGAGGACCTACTCGCCGATCTTGCTGTCGGCCGCGTCCTCGCCCTTCTCGATCTGCTCGGCGCCCTTGCCGCCCGTCTTGGCCTCGACAGCGTCCCCGGCCTTCTCGATGCCCGCGTCGCTGGCCTTCTCCACGCCCGAGTCGCCCACCTTGTTCTTGAGCTCGTCCAGTCCCATGCTCACTCTCCTCGGTCTGTTCCAGTCCCGTGAGGCGGCGGATCCACCTCGCGTCGTTCAGTATTGTCCGGGGCGGTCGCGAGAAGTGCGCTGGGGCAACCCCCGTGCTGCGCCCGCGGGCCGTCCCGAAAAGCCACGAGCGGGCGACCCGGACGGCATCATGGACGCAGCGAAATCTGGAAGGACCCGCTCACGATGACTGACGGTCGAACCCTGGCCGACGGCCGGTACCTGCTGGGCGGGCCGCTCGGCCGTGGCGGGATGGCCGAGGTCTACCAGGGCAGGGACCGGCGGCTCGACCGGCCGGTGGCCGTCAAGCTGCTCAGCCCGCACCTCGCGGTGGACCCCACGGCCCAGCAGCGCTTCCGACGCGAGGCGCAGGCCGCCGCGAGCCTGAACCACCCGACCATCGCCGCGGTCTTCGACACCGGTGAGGACACCGACCCGACCAGCGGCGTCCCGGTGCCCTACATCGTGATGGAGCTGGTGCAGGGATCCACCCTCCGCACCCTGCTGAACGACGGCGGGGCACTGCCGCCGGCACGCGCCCTGCTGATCACCCAAGGGGTCCTCGACGCGCTGGACCACAGCCACGCCGCCGGCATCGTGCACCGCGACATCAAGCCCGCGAACGTGATGGTCACCACGGCGGGTGCCGTCAAGGTGATGGACTTCGGCATCGCGCGGACCGTGGCCGACTCCTCGACACACCTGACGCAGACCGCGACCGTGATCGGCACGGCCCAGTACCTCTCACCGGAGCAGGCGTCCGGGCAGAACGCGGACCGGCGCAGCGACCTCTACGCCGTCGGCTGTCTGCTGTTCGAGCTGCTGGTGGGTCGGCCGCCCTTCGTCGGCGAGAGCCCGATCAGCATCGCCTACCAGCAGGTGCGCGAGGCGCCGCCGCCGCCCAGCCGGCTGAACCCGTCCCTCCACCCCTCCGTCGACGCCGTCGTGCTCAAGGCGCTCGCCAAGCAGCCGGATGAGCGCTACCAGTCGGCGGCCGAGATGAAGGCCGACCTCGGCGTGCTGCTGACGCGGGTGGACGGCTACCTCGGCCCGGCCCCCGCCCCAGCTGGTGCCCAGCTCCTCGCGCCGCCCCCGCCGGTCGCGGCGACCGCGACGCAGCCTCGGGCGCTCGCACTGGCCGCGCCGGTCGCCTCCGAGCCGCCGGATCGCCGTGGGACAGCCCTCCGCGCGTTGGTCATCGCCGCGTCCGCGTTCCTGCTGCTCGGTCTCGGGGCGTTCGCCCTCTACCGCCTGCTGGGTCCCGCGGGGACGAGCGCGGCCTCCGTCCAGGTACCTGACGTCGTCGGTCGCACGAGGGCCGAGGCCGACACCCGGCTGCGGAACGCCGATCTCGTCCCGCGCTTCACCGACGTGGACGGCAAGGCGGGGAAGTCGGTCGACAGAGTGGTGAAGCAGAGCCCCGGCGGGGGCGGCTCCATCCCGCCGGGCAGCGTGATCACGTTGGAGGTCAACACCGGACCGGCGACCGCCAGGATCCCCGACGACCTTGTCGGTCAGGACCTCGCCGACGCGGAGCAGGCGCTGGCAGCGGCGGGCTTCACCGACGTCAGCTCCGAAGCCCAGCAGGACGGCGCTGGTGACGCCCCTGCCGGCAGCGTGCTGTCGGTCGACCCGCGCCAGGGCACGTCCGTCACGCTGGACGAGGAAATCGTGCTCCGCTACGCGCACCGTACGGCCAGCTCGTCCTCGGGCACCGCACGCCGCCCTCGCTCCGACAGCCCGGCCGGATCAGGGCCTGCCCGTACGCCGGCACCGACGCGGGCCGCCCAGCCGACCACGCCGGCCACCACGACAGCGAAGCCGACGCCCTCCTCCTCGCCGACACCCACTGCCTCCGCTGGTCCGACGAACGGCAGCAAGCCGACGGCGACGACGGGTCCGAGTGCCAGCACCGCCCCGACCACCAGCTCCCCGCCCGGCGACAACGGAACGCCCAGCCAGCAGCCGAAGGTCACCCCGAGTCCCCGCCCGTCGACCTCAGGCTAAGGCAGCCGTCGGCGCGGTCGGCTACTTCCAGATGTGCACCCGCACCGCGGTGCCCTTCTCGGTCGAGCGCAGCTGCACCAGGTCACAGAGCTGGTTGGCGAGCCAGAGCGCGTCCCGGTCCTCCTCCAGCGGGGCCCGCCGGCCGAGCAGCAGGTCGTCGACCACCGTGTCGTCGAGCACCTCGCAGACGACCGCATCGGGCTGGTCCCAGATCCGGACCGTCCCACCGCTCGAGCCGCGGTGGACGCTGGTCTCGGCGAGCAGGTGCACGACGTCGGCCAGGTCGGCGGCCCGCTCGGCGGGCAGTCCCGCGACGTAGAACTCGAGCTTGAGATAGTGCGGCAGCCGGGACAGGTCCTGTCCGGTGAAGTGCGCGGTCCGACCGGGCTGGGACAGCTCCGAGAGCTCCGAGTTGAACATGCTGTCCACGTGCGCCCGGCCCAGGTAGCTCGCGCTGCCCTGGTAGGCACCGGCCTCGACGATCACCGGGTGGCTCCGGTAGGCCTCCTCGACGACGGCCGCGCTCAGCTGCTCGGCGTCGTAGGGGCAGATCAGCCAGAACGGCAGCTCCGGGTCGACCGCCACGTTCAGCAGTGCCTCGTGCAGCTGGCACTCCAGGAGCTCCTCCGGCCGCCGCCCGGGCCAGATCGGTTCACCGATCCCGCGGACGGGCCGGCCGTGGCCCGAGTGGTCGTCCAGAAACTTCTGCCAGGCGGGGATGATCCGGGCCGGGTTGCGGCCCAGCTCGCTCATGTCGACGAACTCGATCTCCTCCGACCGATCGCCCAGGACGTCCCGCAACCACTGGGTGTGCTGGGGGATCACGGCAACCATCGTCGGTTCCCCCGCCTCCAGCCCCTCCTCGAGGAAGGGCACCATGCTCGCCGTGAAGTCCGAGGCGTCGTGCCAGAGGAATGCTTCGTGCCGATAGCTCTGCTGAGCTCGATGAGGTGAGGTGAAAGCCATGAACGGCTCCTGACGAAAGACGGCAACCCCCGTGGTCTGGAGGTCAGACACCAACGTCCGGCTCTCTCGGCAGAGCACGTCGTCAGTGACGCCGACCGACGCGCTGGCGTGTGCACTACACCGGCACCCTGGTCGAATCTTGATCGTACTCTGACGACAGTCGCTGACCGCGGGAGGCGCCCCCCCGAACGAGCTGCGGGCGAGAGGGCTCAGTGAAGGAGCGTGAGGCGGATCTGCTGGCCGGGGCGGGCCTGCGCGGCCCGGTCCACGTCGGAGGCGACGACGACGGCGGCCACCGGGTACCCCCCGGTGACCGGATGGTCGGCGAGGAACAGCACGGGCTGACCGCCGGCGGGGACCTGGACGGAGCCGCGCACGACACCTTCACTGGGCAGTTCCTGGTCGACCCGGGCAGGGGCGTAGCGGAGCGGCGGACCTTCCAGCCGGATCCCGACCCGGTCGCTGCGGCTCGAGACCGTCCAGCAGCCGGCACTGAGTTCTGACAGGTCGGCCAGCCAGTCGTCCCGTGGCCCGGGGATCGCTCGGAGGACGAGCGGGTCGGCGGTGCACGGGCGCGTCGGAGCCACGTCCACACAGGGAAAGCGGGCAGGTGGCGGGCCGACCGGAAGCCGGTCGCCCGGCCGCACCGGCGATGGGCCGAGGCCGGCGAGCGTGTCGGTGGACCGCGACCCGAGCACCTCCGGTACCGCGATCCCGCCGCGGACCGAGAGGTAGCTGCGCAGCCCCAAGAGCGGTGTGCCGAGCCGCAGCGTCTGGCCGTCGCGGAGCTGCACCGGGCTGTTCAGGTCGACACCGCGGCCGTCCACCGTGGCGGCGCACTCTGCTCCGGTCAACGCGATCATCACGTCGCCGCGCGCCCGGACCTGCAGCCCACCGAAAGTGACCTCCAGGGCTGCAGCGGTGTACTCCTGCGCCAGCAGCCGGGCCCCCAGGCGGAAAGCGCCGCGGTCCGCTGCGCCGGATCGTCCAACTCCCACCGCCGCCAGGCCCGGGCGACCGAGGTCCTGCACCAGGGTCAAGGGACCGGTGGCCAGCACCTCGAGCTCGGAGGTCATCAGCCCTCTGCGTCGACGAAGCGGACCACCATGCCGGGCTGCAGCAGGGCGGGCGGCTGGCGGTCGACGTCCCACATCGCAAGGTCGGTCTGCCCGAGCAGCTGCCACCCGCCCGGCGAGGAACGGGGGTAGACGGCGCTGAACTCGCCCGCGAGCGCCACGGCACCGGCAGGCACGGCGGTCCGCGGCTCGGCGCGCCGCGGCACCCGGAGCCGGGGGTCGCCGCCGACGAGATAGGCGAAGCCGGGCGCGAAACCGCCGAAGGCCACCCGCCAGGGGCTGCCGGTGTGGGCGGCCACCACCTCTGCCGGCGACAGCCCGGTCCGCGACGCCACCTCGGCCAGGTCAGGTCCCTGGTAGCGGACCGGAATCTCGACGACCTGCGCCTCATCGGTGCGGGCACCGCTGCCGGGGATCACGTCCAAACCTGCCAGCGCATCCGGCAGCCGGCCCACCCCGTGGCCCTCGGCCACCGTCACCAGCACGGTCGCCGCCGCCGGCAGCACGTCGACCACGGCCTCGAAACCCGGGGCACGCTCGGCCACCGCGCGGCGGACCGCCGCGGCCAGGTCCAGGACCTCGGCAAGGTTGTCGACCTCGACCAGCAGGCCCTCCTCACCGCAGCGGCGGATCCGGGCCGCACCGGTCATGCCGCGAAGGCGCGGATCGCCACGTCCGCCTCGAGCAGGGCCTTCCGGACGGCCATCGCCATCGCTACCGCTCCTGGCGTGTCGCCGTGCACGCAGACCGAGCGGGCCGTCACCGAGACGTCCTGACCGTCGACGGACTGCACGTGACCTGCCGAGACCATCCGCACCACCCGGGCGGCGACCTCCGCCGGGTCGTGCAACAGGGCGCCGGGCTGGTTCCGAGGCACCAAGGTCCCGTGGCTGGTGTAGCCGCGGTCGGCGAACGCCTCCTCGACGGCGGTCAGTCCCGCCTCCGACGCGAGCCGCAGCAGCGCCGAGCCGGGCAGCCCCAGCACGGGCAGCGACCGGTCGTAGAGCGCGACGGCCTCGACGACGGCCGCGGCCTGCTGCTCGTCCCGGACGGCGCGGTTGTAGAGCGCTCCGTGCGGCTTGACGTAACGCACCCGGGTGCCGGCCACCCGCGCGAACGCGTCCAGCGCGCCGATCTGGTAGAGGACGTCGTTCACCAGCGACTGGGGCTCGACGTCGATGCTCCGCCGCCCGAAGCCGGCGAGGTCGCGGTACCCCACCTGGGCGCCGACGCTGACGCCGCGCTGGGCGGCCACGGCGCAGACGCGGCGGAGGATGTCGGGATCGCCGGCGTGGAACCCGCAGGCCACGTTGGCGCTGCTGACGACCTCCAGCAGGGCGTCGTCGTCACCGAGGGTCCACGCTCCGAAGCCCTCACCCAGGTCGCTGTTCAGGTCGACGACCTGTGGGGTCTGGGGGGACATGCGCACTCCCTCGGACGGGCGCGAAGCGGCGGCTGGCAGACTCGTCCGGCCATTCTGCAACAGCCGCCAGAGCGCGCAGCCACCGCCTCCGGGGCGGGTCAGCCCGGCCGGACGGCACCCACGTAGGGCATGTAGCTCATCTTCGAGTACTCCACCGTGCGGCCCGGCCGGGGTGCGTGGATGACCCGTCCGTTGCCTACATAGAGGCCGACGTGGCTGGGTGAGCTTCCGTAGAAGAAGACCAGGTCCCCCGCCCGCAGGCGCGACCGGGCGATCCGGTGACCTGATCGGTACTGCTGCTGGGAGGTGCGTGGCAGGGCGACGTGAGCAGCGCGCCACGCGGCCAGCGTCAAGCCGGAGCAGTCATAGCTGGAGGGGCCGGTGGCTCCGAAGACGTACGGCTTGCCCAGCTGCCGCTTGGCGAAGGCGACGGCGGTCCTGCCTCTCGCGGAGGTCCTGACCCCGGACAAGGCTCGTCCCGACGGAGATGCCGGTCGGGCAGTCAGTCGGGTAGCAGGCCGGGCCGGAGTGCTCGCCAGGTAGGCGAGCGGGACCCACCGGGACCGGCCGTGGAACCTGGTCTGTGCGTAGCGGCCGCTGAGCCGGCCCGTCAGGGTGACCCGCCGCCCTTCTCGGATGGTGCCCACCACCGAGCGACGGCTGCTCGGACCGCTGCGCACGTTCACCGTCTCGGTGGTGATCTTGGTGCCGCCGGTGCTGATCCTGGTCGGCGTCGCCGGGAGCCGGCCCGCGCGGTCCAGGTACCGCGACGCGATGTAGGCCCGCCGGCCGGCAAAGTCCACGGCCACCCAGCCGCCCTTCGCGTGGCTCGTCGTGGTGATCCTCTGTCCCCGGACCAGGCCGCCCACCACAGCGTGGGACGTCCCCGGTCCGGAGCGGATGTTGACCGCGGTGGTCGCTGCGCCGGTCGCCGCCTCGGCGAGACCTGCTGTGCCGGCCGCCAAGGCCAGTCCGACGGAGGCTGCGGCGAGGAGCCGTATCGGCGTCCCCTTCAGTCGAGATGCCACTACTCGCTCCTTCGCGCTCTGCAATCACCGCAACCTTGGCCAAGGGACACGTTCCGTGATCGTTTTGTTATGGGAGGGGCCACCGGTCAGGATACGAATCCATAACGACGGCGCCACGGCGGGGTCCCCTGGGCCGTGCACGACGCTCCAGGAGGCACCTCGTTACTGTGGGAGGAGCCGAACCCCGAGGCCGCGATCGAGGGAGATCCGACGATGAGCCGACGCCAGCTCGTGAACGCGCCGGAGGACCTCGTACCCGAGGCGCTGGAAGGTCTGGAGCTCACCCACCCTCGGCTCGTCCGGTGGGACCCGGAGGCCAACCTCGTCCTCCGCCGGACCCCGGCCATCGACAAGGTGGGCCTGATCTCCGGCGGCGGCTCCGGGCATGAGCCGCTGCACGCCGGCTTCGTGGGACAAGGGATGCTGGACGTCGCTGTCGCCGGGGCCGTCTTCGCCAGCCCTACCGCGCTGCAGATCCACGCCGGCACGACCGCCGCCGACAGTGGTCGCGGGGTGCTGCAGATCGTGAAGAACTACACCGGCGACGTGCTCAACTTCCAGATCGCCGCCGAGATCGCCGCGGACGAGGGCACCGCGGTGGCGTCGGTGCTGGTCGACGACGACCTCGCCACCAGCTCCGAGCAGGTCGGGCCGGGTCGCCGCGGGACGGCGGCCGTCGTGGCCGTGGAGAAGATCTGCGGCGCGGCTGCCGAGCAGGGGGCCGACCTCGCGTCCCTGGCGGCCCTCGGACGGCGGGTGGTCGGCCAGGCCCGGACCCTCAGCCTGGCGCTCGACGCGTGCGCCCACCCGGGCGAGCGCACCCCGGCCTTCGAGCTGCCGGACGACCTGGTCGAGTTCGGTGTGGGGATCCACGGGGAGCGGGGCGTCTCCCGGATCCCCTTCGCCGCCGCCGACGAGCTCGTCAGCCGGCTGACCGAGCCCCTGGTCGACGAGCTGGGGCTCCGCGCCGGGAGCGTGGTGATCGCCGTGGTGAACGGGCTCGGCGCGATGTATCCACTGGAGCTCTCGCTGGCCGCCCGGCGGCTGCACCGGCTGCTGGCCGACGGCGGCGTGACCGTCGCCCGCAGCCTCGTCGGCTCCTACGTCACCTCGCTGGACATGAACGGGTTGTCGGTGACCCTGCTGCGCGCCGAGGACGACCTTCTCCGGCTATGGGACGCGCCCGTCCGCACACCCGCCCTCACCTGGTAAGGACGCCGCCATGACCGAACTGCCCCAGCACCAGGCCCTGGACGGCGCCTTCGCCCGCCGCTGGGTGGCGGAGTTCGTGGCCCAGTTCACCGCGCAGGCGGGCCTGCTCACCGACCTCGACCGGCAGGCAGGCGACGGCGACTTCGGCGCCAACCTCAGATCCGCCCTGAGCAAGGCTCAGGGGTACCTCGATCAGCTGGAGCCCGAGAGCTTCGCCGAGGTCTTCGACGCGGTGTCGAAGGGCTTCCTCAACACGGGCGGGACCAGCGGGCCGCTGTTCGGCATGTGGTTCCGGGAGCTCGCCAAGGCTGGCCGGCACGACCTGGTCGACGTGGCCACCCTGGCCGCCGGCGCCGCCGACGGCCTCGCCGTCATCCAACGGCTGGGCAGAGCCGCTGTCGGCGACTGCACGATGGTGGACGCCATCGCACCGGCAGCGGAGGCACTCGCGCAGGCCCGGGACCAGCGAGACGACCTGGGCCGGGCCCTCGCCGCCGCGGCCGCCGCGGCGCGGGTCGGCGCCATGTCCACCCGCGACCTGGTCGCCTCGCGAGGCCGCGCGAGCTATGTGGGCGAGGTGGCGCGCGGCATCCCCGACCCGGGCGCCGTCGCCGTCGCGCTCTTCTTCGCCGCCGGCGTCATCGCGCACGGCGACGCCCAACCCGACGGCGCCTGGCTCACCGGCTGACGGCCTTGCGCTCGCTCCGTCTCGCGTACCGCACGGGAAGCGCACCCAGCGCGACGATGGTCAGCAGCACGAGCGCAGCCGCGGTCACGCCGCCGGTGATCCCCACGGCGACGTCGAAGATCAGCAGCACCGTGCCCGTCATCACGACGACGAGCCCACCGAGGGCCCAGCTGAGCAGCCGGTGGCCGTACTGGACGACGACGGCCTTCTGACGGCGCTGGAACAGCCGTCGGTGCAGGTAGACGGGCGTCAGGGCCAGAGCCGTGGTCAGGGTCGCCGCGATCACCAGGCTCAGGTAGATCACGTGCTGGAAGGGGGTCAGGGTGGCGAACCGCGGCTGGAACGCGATGGTCAGCAGGAAGCCGCTGAGGATCTGGGTGCCGGTCTGGGTGATCCGGGTCTCCTGCAGCATCTCGTTCCAGTTGCGGTCGCTGCGCTCGTTGGGCGTCTCGTGCCGGCCGTCGGGCTCCTCGTCGCCGTTCTCGTCCGACACCGGTCTCCTCCTCTGCTCGGCTTGTCTCACCAGCGTCACCGCCTCCCGGCCCGCACCGGGGCCTCAGCCCTGCTGACCGGTCGTCGCGTGGGGACTACCCACAGGTTTCGATTCGGGGGAGCCGCGCTGGCGCAGGTAGATGGAGAACGCCGACATGGCGGCCACTGCGAGAAACTCCGACTGCCAGTTCTGCAGGGTCCTGCTCCAGAAGTCAGGGGACCCGACGTAGCCGAACCAGCTGACCGGGTCCTCGAACTGGCTCAGCTGCTGGGCGTTGTACGCCGCCCGACCGGCGACCGACTGAGCGATCCAGGACAAGAGGAAGATGGCCCCCATGACCAGACCCAGCGAGCGGGAGTAGACACTGAGCCGCCAGCCGTCCCGCCGGGCCCAGCGTGGTGAGTTCGCGGTCGCGAAGCGACCAACGAGCTGGTCCTCGTCGGACTCCAGCCCCGTCTCGCCCGGCTCCTTGGACTCGCTCGACCCCCGCTGGATCAGGTAGACCGTCGCATAGATGTAGAGGAAGAACTGCAGGAACTCCGACTGCCAGTTCTCGAGGACGTCGCCGCCGAACTCGGAGGAGGTAACGAAGCGAAACCAACTGTACGTCTGCGCGTCGTGCTCGATCGCTTCCGCATTGAACTGGTGCAGCCCGGCGAAGCTCTGCCCGATCAGCGAGCCGAGCAAGATCGCGCCGAAGAACAGGGAGATCCCATGCCTGCGCAGGAAGGTCATGCTCAGCGGTTTGCGAGACCGACGTAGAAGTAGAAGGCGATGATCGCCAGG
>JBJMIS010000009.1:0-94564 GCA_045806705.1 Friedmanniella sp. | reverse complement strand
GGGGCTCGCGCTGGACACCGACGCGGTCGTCGGGGAGGACGGCTCCGTGGTCGGCGACCCCACCGAGCTAGCCCTCGTCGTACTGGCGGCCAAGATCGGTATCGATGTGCAGGAGACCCGCCGCAGCTACCCTCGCCTGGCCGAGGTGCCGTTCGACTCCGACTACAAGTTCATGGCCACCTTCCACCGCGTCACCCTGGACGGGATCGAGCACGTCGTCGAACTCGTGAAGGGCGCTCCCGATGTCGTCCTGGCGCGCTGCTCCATGGCCGGTGGCCCCTTGAGCGGCTCCCAGGTGCCCATCAGCGACAAGGGCGGAGCCATCGCGGCGGCAAACGAACGCATGGGCCGAGACGGGCTGCGGGTGCTGGCCTTCGCCGTCCGGCTGATCGAGGGCGACGAGGCACTTGCGGCCATGACTGCCGACCCGATGTCGCTCACCCGCAACCTCGCGTTCGCCGGTATGGCCGGAATCATCGATCCACTGCGTGCTGAGGCAAAAGACGCCGTCCGGGTCGCGTTGACGGCCGGCATCGATGTCCGGATGATCACCGGAGACCACGCGGTCACGGCTCAGGCGATCGGTCAGTCGCTCGGGCTCGGACCTGGCGCGATCAGTGGACCTGAGCTGCAGAAGATGTCGGACGAGGAGCTCAGCGGAAGGCTCGCCGAGCTGCACGTGTTCGGTCGTGTCTCCCCCGCTGACAAGCTCCGGCTCGCCCGGATCATGCAGGAGCAGGGCTTGATCGTCGCCATGACCGGAGACGCCGTGAACGACGCGGCCGCTCTCAAACAGGCCGACATCGGTGTGGCCATGGGCAGCGGCAGCGAAGTCACCAAACAGGCCGCCCGGATGATCCTCACCGACGACAACTTCGGCACGCTCGTGCATGCCGTGGAGATCGGTCGCCGCGTGTATGACAAGATCGTTTCCTACGTGCGGTACCAGATGACCCAGCTGCTGTCGTTGATCTTGCTGTTCCTGGCTGCCACCATCTTCAACATCAATGAAGGTGTCGCATTGACACCGGCCATGGTGCTGTTTCTGCTGTTCTTTGCCACGGCTACCGGCGTGGGAATCATCGCCATCGATCCGGGGGACCCGGACGTCATGCACCGGCTGCCACGAGATCCCACCGTCGCGATCACCAATCGGAGGGCAGTCGTCATGTGGCTCGGCTATGCGCTGGTGCTGTTCCTCGCGGCCCTGGCTCCCCTCGTGGCCGGACCCGACCAGCCGAGCACCGATCAGCCCAGTGTGTCCCTGACCATGACCTTCGTCGTCATGGGTATCGGGACCACCTTCAACGCGATTGTCAACAGGCGGGACCCGGCCAGCGGGCTGATTCCCCCGTTCAAGGGCCTGCTGATCGCCCTGGTTCCGTTCACGATGTTGTTCCTGGCCACCCAGCTGCCCACTCTGCAACAGGGGTTGTTGACCGCACCGTTGACTCCGCGGCAATGGCTCGTCTGCACGGGACTTGCCGCTCTCCTGCCGATCGTTGTCGAGGTCAGCAAGCTGGCTCGACGTCGCCGCGCGCCGAAGCCTCAGCCCGCGGACGTCGGACGTGGCGTCAGCCCGGAGCGGGCCAGGGCCTGACAGAACCGGCCATCAGGATGTCCGGCAGAAGCCCTTGACACACCGCGGGAGCTCAGGAACCGAACGGTGACAAGGCGACGGAACCCACCGGGTCGGCGTTCCGATGCCGCGGAAGGTCCTCTTCGCCCGGTGCCCCTCGCGCTGATCCCGATGCCCGTAACCGCGACCAGGCCGTCTGTTGGAACAGCGCGGCGATCCGGAAGGCGCACGACCGGACGTACGGCCCTCGCTGCTGATAAGCCTGGGCGTACGGGGAGTTCGGACCGTGGCGCCTCAGCTGATCGGCGAGCCGCCGCTCGACTGTGGTGTGCTCACCATGAGGACCGGTGCTCTGGTCCGCGACCGTCAGGGCGTCCGACAGGGGTCCGATGAGGAACGGATAACGCCGGAGCGCATCCTCCAGTCCGATCGCGGCGGCGAGGAAGCGAGCGCCGGAGTGATGCGCGACAAGGTCGTAGATCTCGGGCGGCCAGCCCGAGCGCTGCAGGTAGCGCGCACCGTCGATCGGGTGGAACCCGGTCTCGCGAAGTCGGCGGGCATAGCCGATGTCATGCAGCCAGGCCGCCGCAACGAGTGTCGTCCCAAGCTCACTGTCGAGGGCAGTGCTGAGGAACTGGGCTTGCCCGGCAACACCGCGGGTGTGTCGCAGTCTCTCGGGCGTCGGCTCCAACAGCCTCGACGCAAGCTCGGCCGCCGCCGACACCAACGGTGAGCGAACGGGGCCATCTCCCGAGACCCGCCACGGGGCAGGCGTGGCGTCATCCAGCACCATGCGGCCTCCCCTCTGAACCCGCTGCGCTGCGCCCACCCTCACATCGGCCTGGACTTCTGTCGGTTCCGAGGAGCACGAGCTGTTGGGGGGATCCTAGCGCCCTGGCGCCGGTGAACACAGAGGTCGACCGACGCAAGGAGGCCGCCACCTCCGTGGCGACAACTGGGCGGTTTCCAGGGCGGTGGTCAGCGCGACGGGATCGACACCGGCCGTGAGGATCGGCGTCTCAGCCGTCGCATCAGGCTCGAGGTCGCCCACCCGACCAGAGCGCCGACCGTGGCACCAGCCACGACATCCCCCGGATAGTGGACGCCGGTGTAGACGCGGGAGAAGGCCACCACCGTTGCCGACAGACGAAGCGGCGACCTCAGCCCGGGGACCAGGTTTCCGACCGACACGGCGAACGCCGCGGCTGACGCCGAGTGGCCCGACGGGAAGGAGGTCGACGTCGGCATCTCCACCCAGCGATGTGCGGGGACGCCGAGCCGAGTGCGGTCGGGGCGGCGGCGGTCGCCGGCCAGCTTCATCGGCTGATTGACCACGAACGAGGTGATGCCGATCGAGGCCAGCCCGGCTGCAGCGGCGCGGCGCCCCCGTGGGCCTCCGACGACAGCGAGCACTCCCGCAGTGATCAGCCATGGCTTGGAGAAGTTGGCGAACTCGGACACGTGACGCAGCGGACGGTCCAACCGCGGTGTGTACAGCCGCGCCACCGCGCTGTAGGCGGCCCGGTCGAGGCGGCCGGAGCGGCGGAGGAGTCGTACAAGCCAGGAGGTCGCGGTAGCCGGCTGTCGTGCGCTGATCCGGTCGGCGAGGCGTTCCTCGACCGGCCTGTCCGGAGGGGTCGGGATCGTCATCGGGTTTCGACCGGCCGACCCAGGAGGGTCTGCCACAACGCGCTCACGGTAGGCACCGTCGCCACCCGCACAACCCGGGCGGCCGGTGCCCGGCCGGCGGTGCGGGGCAGGCGGACCGTCAGCGCGCCAGGGTGGGAGACGAAGCGTAGAGGTGGCTGAAGGGCCAGCGCCTCACCGTCGACGCCGATCTCCACGGGACCTGAAGAGCGCACCTCGAACTCCGGTGCCGTCCACTCCTGCCAGCTGGCGAAGTGCCTGGCGCGGCCGGCGACCTCCAGCGCGGCCAGCCTCTCGGCCTCGACCGCCGAGTCGACCCGTGCGAAGGCGATCCCGAGCACCCCACCGTCGAGGCGCTCTCGGGATCCGCCGCCCCTCAGATGCGCGACCTGGTACGGGTTGTTCGACACGAGCAGCAGCTGGGCGCTGTCCACCTCCTGGCCGGAGGGCGGCGTGAAGCGCAGGTCGAAGGGTGTCGCCGCCGGCCCGACCAGATCCGGCAGTAGGGCCGCCGCGGTCTGGAGCTTGGCGTCTCGGTAGTCGCTGGACTGGACCACCTTGGCGTACACCCCCATCGAGGCGTTGTTGACGAAGATCCGCCCGTTCACCTCGGCGAGATCAACCACGGTGTCAACGCCATCGAGGTAAGCGTCCAAGGCGCCCGGGACGTCGTCCCGGTCCAGACCCAGGTCGAGGGCGAAATGGTTGCGCGTCCCAGCAGGAACGACGACGAACGGAAGGCCGCGCCGGCTCGCCACCGAGGCGACGAGCGCCTGCGAGCCGTCCCCACCCGCCATGCCGATCACATCGGCACCTCGCCGGGCTGCGTCCTCGGCCAGTTCGAGTAGGTCGTCACCCGGGTGCAGGACGACTGCCTCGATGCCGAGCTGCTGACACCGCTCCACCAATCTGAACCGCTCAGCCTTTCCGCCACCGGACTTCAGGTTGATCAGCAGGACCGGCCGACTCGCTCCCGAGCCGGGCTCCACCGCGACGGCAGCTGTGGCCGGCTTCAGCGCATACCTGGCCGCTCCGGCTGAGGCGGCCGCGAGCGCCAGCCCGACCACGAGGACCAGGACGCTCCTGCTTGTGAGCATCACGGCAATGAATGCCAACACCGCCAGGACGGCGACGCCGGCGGCCACGGCTCGGGCCACACCGCGACGGGTGACGAGATACCAGGCGGCGACCACGGTGGCCGCCAGCGAAACGACGCCGAACAGCAGCACGTACCAACGGGCGACAACGGCCAGGACGAGGTAGACGAGGGCCGCGGCCAGAGCAGCGAGCGCGGCCAAGGCTGCGGCTCGGCGCGCTGCGCCAGGCTTGCCGTCCGCACTCGGCCCGGTCACCACGCTGGCCGCCGGCTCCAGTCGCTTCCCACCGTCTGATCTCGCTCGATCCTCGGACGCACCGGGTCCTCCAATTCGCAAGGGCCCAGCGACACATCCGCTGGCAGAGCCAGGGCGTTCGGCTCGCGTCGCGTGTCGGAGGCCGTGGTTTCGACGTCGGTGACAGGCTCTGCGGGCAACCCTAGTACAGCCCAGGCTCCGCCGCTCCTGTCATCTTTTTGCCTGTTGACTAGCCCTGATGGCGGCACGTCCGGGGGGCGACCCCGGCGCGAGGACGCCGCTACCTCCCGTCGTCAGCTCGCCGCTGGGAACCACCACGGCGCGGGCGGAGCCGGCTGCTACAGCTCGACCGACTGACCGTGGTGGAGGACAGAAACCTGGGTGGCTGGTGCGAGTCGTGCAACCGACTCGGCGAACGCCGCGCCTGGCAGATCGATCAGGTCGGTCCGTTGCGGAAGGCCGAGCGGCCACCAGGTTCCCCAGTGCACCGGGACCGCGTGCCCCGGTCGAATCGTCCGGATGACCTGAGCCGCTTGACCAGCATCGAGATGGCCCCGGCCGAGGGTCGGGCCCCAGCCGCCCACCGGCACGAGGGCGAGGTCGACCTGCCCCACCTCGTCGAGCGGGAGGGCCGGTCCGGTGTCGCCCGGGTACCAGCAGCGGTGGTCTCGCTCGACGAGGAAGCCCAGCGCGGGTGCCCTTTGAGGACTCCCCGGATATCGACGGCCGTCGTGGTCCGCGGCCAGGACCCGGATCGTCAGTCCGTCGAACCGGGCGAGGTCGCCCGGCCTGACCTCGTACAGCAGGATGCCACGAGCGGTGACGGCCTTGAACAGGCGCCGAGAGCCGGCGGGGACGATGAGAACCGCGGACGCCGGGATCAGCCGCAGCGACGGCAGGTGTGCGTGATCACTGTGCAGGTGAGAGATCAGCACGAAGTCTGCATCCGCGGCCCGTCCAGGCGGTTGGGGCCCGCGCACCCGACGCAGATGGCCCAGGCGGGGCGTCAGAACCGGGTCGAACAAGACGGTCGTGTCGCCGTCCCGCCAGGTGGCGCTGCTGTGTCCCCACCAGGTCACCGTGGCCGTCATGGCGTCGGGACGACCTCGAGCCAGGAAGGGAGTGTCACATTCGTCCTCATGCCAGTGCGGGCCTCGTCAGTCCGGATTCGCCTCTCGAGGCACGACAACCGGCTCGTCCGGCATGGCGCTGCGTTGTCCGGCGGCATGCAGGATCTCCACGAGCACGCGATGAAGCCGATCGGCGCCCTCGATACGTTCGGCGGGAAGAACATGAGACAAGCCGCTCGGGACGACCAGGATCGCCCGGTCCTGCCAGCCGCCGAGCCCTCCGTGCGCGCCGACGAGGGGTTCGAAGGCGTTGACGTCAAAGGTGGTGCCGTCGACGCGACTGTTCACATAGAGGTCGGGGGCCTCGTGCATGGCGAGCGCGCGCTGCAGCACCCGCGCCGCGTGATCCCCGTAGGGGCGGAGGGGATCGTCTCCGGTCACCTCGCCGGTGTCCAGACGCTGACGACCGGCGGCACCGAGAGCCCAGGGCACTCCCGCTTGGTCCACCCCGGCGACGAAGCCGATCCCGTCGTGTGCGCACAGCCCTGGGATCAGCTTCGGCCACCGCGACCCCAGGTCCTCCAGTGTGAGCCGGACGGCGGAATGCACATAGAGCAGGCCCAGGTTCCCCGATCCCAACACCGAGATCTCGGCGCTGCCTTCCGCCTCGGCGCCCCGAGTGACGCGTCGTTGGCTGGCGGCTGCAACGCGACCAGCGGCTCGACCGGTGAGGCTGCTGCCCGAGAGGTCCCCGGCCAGGCTCTCCACGCGGCCCCAGCTCTCCACCGGGGCCGCCAGAGAGTCGACGTCCTCCTGCATGAGCTGGTTGCACAGCTCGCCGAGGTCCGCACCGAAGCGGTCTCGGAAGCACTGGCCCTGGGACTGGCCGTGGTCGGAGAGCACGATGATGTGGTAGCGCCGCCGGACGTGCGCCGCCACCCGCTCCAGCGTTGCCAGGACGCGGTCCAGACCGTCCAGCGCAGCCAACGACTCGGGGCGGAACATTCCAGCGTGGTGAGCGATCTCGTCATAGTCGACATAGTCGACGTAGATGCTTCTCGTCCCCTTTCGCATCTCCTCGGCGACGACCGCGGTGTTGAGATCACGCTGCAGCACGTTCGTCGCGGCCCGGAGACCGGCGAACGTCCAGTCGCGACGGACCCGCGGCAGCACCTCGAGGCGCTCCTGTCTCGCCGCCTGCCACCGCTCTTTCGCCAGCTCGGCGACTGTGCGCACGAGGCCTCGGGCAAAGCCGTTCGGGTTGGTCAGGAACCAGGCGAACGTGTGACGGGCCTCAGCGGAGCCGCGACTGGCTCCGAGCCGGCTCATCGTGAGCACTGCTCGGGGCGCGTCACCTGTGAAGAGGTTCCCCACCGACAGACCGCCGTCGGCCAGCAATCCCGTGCCGGTAGCTGCTCGTTCTTCGATGACTGCTGCATCGGCCGGCCGGTTCGCGATCAGTACCCGCCGCAGCTCACGGTCATACCACCGGAAGGCCGGAACTCCCGCGATGGTGCCGTGCAGGATCCCCAGCTGGCTGGCCGGTGTCGTACACGGCAGCTGCACCCTCCACTCGTGGAGGGCGTAGTCGCCCGAGGTGATCCAGCGTCTCAGGGTCGGAACGGCGCCCGCTTGGATGGCCCAGCGTAGGACGGGAAAGGCGACCCCATCCAGCTGGACGAACACGACCCCGTCCACCTCGGAACCAGCGGCAGGACCTGGAGTTCCGCGACGCCGGAGCAGTGAGGCAGCGAATGAGTCTTCCGTGCCGGCGCTCGCCAACCAGGCGGTTGCGGTACCCACCCCGGCAACGATCCATGACGCCCAGAACGACGCCCAGAACGAGGCCGCCATTCCCGGCGCAAGCAAGATCGCGACATAGACCACAACGGCCTGACCCACCAGACCGGCGAGAACGACGGCGATCCAGCCGATGCGGGCGGCCAGACGTGCCAGGCCAGGACGGAACACCAGTCCCAGGACGCCCGCGAGTGCGGCGGCGACGAGGTAGTTCCACCACGCCTGGGCGGTCATGTTCTCCAGCACGAGGTCCGCGACCGCCAACGCCGCAGACGACACGATCCACACCAGCACCAGCCGGACGACGTCGCCCGCGCGCAGGTCTGTCCGACGCCGCACCCCGGGTCCGCCGGACACCCTCCTCACGAGCTCAGTTCTCCGCTCTTCGTCGCTTCGCATCCTGGTGATGAGGCCTGACGGCTGGCTTCCACCGCTGTCGTCCATCGTGCCCGCCTTTGCCGGTGCGGTCCAGGAATCTGAGTGGCGCCAGCGGCATGGCAGGGGATGAATCGGCTCAGAATTGGGTATTGGCCGGTCGTGAGCGAGGACGAGGCGAAGCGAAAGTGGCCGACCCCGGGGACCGGGTTCCTGCGATGTTGCCTTGACACGATCCGAGCCAATATCGGGCGTGCCGCTGCTGGTGACCATCTCCAATGCCCGCATTGTCTCGGGATGATGGAGATGACGCCGAGCGGCCGGTGGCACTGGCTCGAGGACACGACGCTGGCCGCCCCAGCCGCTTAGCTGCCAGGTGGCTTGGCCACATCCCTCCCCTGGTGCTACGTCGGGGGTTTCATTCCGGCCTGTCCGGTGACCACGCAGGCCGCTGTCGTTGGCAGAGGCCTTTCCACGTCCCTGCGCGGGGGTTTCTTCATGACAAACGCGTTGTGAGTTGCTTTCGAGCAACTATGGGTGGGGTGCTGCACCACGGTTATGTTGGCAGCAACGAACGGCAGGACCGTCCCCCCGGTCTGTCGCTCGTGGGTCCGGGCGCTCCCCCACCTCCCCCGGTGGGATGATCGAGCGTCCGGGACTCACTGGGGAATGGTCACACCGACCGTTGCCGCTGCCGGGCCTGGTACCCGGCAGCGACCCCAGTCGCACCCGGACCTGTTCCCCGCGATGACGGCCGCTGGCGCTCCCGGCGCGTCCCGGCGCGGCACTCAGAGGGAAAGGTGCATGACCGGAAGGCCGAAGCCCTCGGCGAAGGCGAGCTCGACCGGGTCCGGGCGTCCGGCATGAACCAGCAAGTCGGCCTCCAGCAGCGCCCAGATCGCCGCTGTCTCGGCGTCGTGGGCGTCGTCGAGCGCGCTCGTCATCTCGGCACGGGTGAGGCTGGCGACCAGACCGGCGCTGTCCAGCTTCCACCGGACACGGGCGGCGTCGCCTGTGCTCTCGGCGGAGATCCAGATGCGGATGCTGTCCAGCGACGTGTCGGCGGTGGTTTCGTCGTGGGTCATCGTCATGGGGGTGGGGCTCCATCCACGCCTTGCTTGCGGTATCCCCCGAGACCTAGAAGGAACGATAAGCGGGGAGCGTCCTCTGTCTGCTGCAGCACCTCCTCGTGTCGTCTCAGCAACCCGCACGGGAGGCCGGCGACCCACACACCCCGGTTCTGATACGTTTCATCCCCACGGCCGGGTCGGGGAGCCGGCTGTGGCGTGCGGACCCACTGGCTCGAAGGAGAACGACCCATGACCCTGGCCGACCTCGTCCGGCTTCTCCAGAACCCCGCCATCGAGTACCGCCCGGAGCTGCGCTGGTGGCTGGCGGAGGGCCTGCACACCGACCAGACGCTCCGGCACGAGGTGGACGCCGCCCACCGGCTCGGGTTCGGCGGCATGGAGTTCCTGGCCATGGACGAGGGCGACATCGACCACTCCCGCTACGGCTGGGGCGCCGAGGAGTGGGTCCACGACTCCCAGATCGTCGTCGAGGAGACGACGAAGCGCGGCATGTCGGTGAGCTTCACCTCCGGGACGAACTGGTCGAACGCCAACCTCTCGACCATCGACGCCGACCACCCGGCCGCTGCGAAGGAGCTGGACGTGGTCAGCGAGGAGTTCCCGCCCGGCCGGTCGCGGGCGGGCGCGCTACCCCGGATCGATCTGACAGCGCAGCCGTCCGGCCATGTCCTGCCCGGGGCTCGCGGCCCGGTCCGTCAGCAGGTGCTCGCCGCCGTGGTCGCGGCCCGGGTGGTCGAGGAGCGCGAGACGGGGGCCGTGCTGGACGTCGACTCGGTTGTCGACCTCAGCGACCAGGTGCGCGACGAAAGCCTGAACTGGACCGCGCCGGGTGAGGGGACCTGGCGGCTCTTCGTCTACTGGATGCACGGGACCGGACAGACCGCTTCCCCGTCGGCATCGGTCAACTACACCGTCAACTACCTCGACCCGGACGGCGCCGACGCCCTGATCGACTACTGGGACTCGACCGTGCTGACGCCCGAGCTGCGCGAGCAGATCCGGCGCAACCCGCGCGCCCAGCTCTACATGGACTCCCTCGAGCTGTTCACCACCGGAGCCGGCGGCCTGCTCTGGGGGCGCACGGTCGCCGAGGAGTTCCGGACTCGCCGCGGCTACGACATCACCCCCTGGCTGCCCTTCCTCACCCGCACGGTCCCCTTCTTCGCCTCCTCGACCAGCTATCACCACGAGCCGCCGGAGGAGCACCGGATCACAGTCGACAAGGTGCGGTTCGACTACGCACGGACACTGACGGACCTCTACATCGAGAACATGCTTCGGCCGCTGGCGGCGTTCCTGCACGACAACGACATCCTGCTTCGCGCCGAGATCAGCTACGGCCTGCCGTTCGAGCTCACCCGGCCCGGTCCTGAGGTGGATGGCATCGAGACCGAGTCGCTGGAGTTCGGCTCGCAGATCGACGCGTACCGGCTGATGGCCGGCCCGGCCCACCTGTTCGGCAAGCAGTACTCCTCCGAGACCGGCGCGACCACCCGGAACTACATGCTGGACCACCGGTTCTACGACCAGATCATCGCCACCCAGCTCGCTGCCGGGATCACCAAGACGGTGCTGCACGGCTGGGCCAGCACGGCCGGCGCCGAAGGCGTCACCGCGTGGCCCGGCCACGAGGGCATGTGGCCGATGTTCTCCGAGCGGTTCGACACGCGGCAGCCCGCGTCCGAGTTCTACCCCTTGTGGAGCGCCGCCCTGGGCCGGTACCAGTTTGTGCTGCGCCAAGGCAGACCGCGGATCGACGTGGGGATCCTGCGGACCGACCACTTCACCGACAACGGGTCGGGGATGGCGCTCCTCGACGACGACGGTCGGCGGATCCCCGACGAGGAGGCGTACGGCCGCCGCTGGATGCGGGACCGGGAGAACCACTGGTGGCAGGACCTCGGCATGCAGGACGCCGGCTGGACGTATGAGTTCTTCGACGGCTCGCTGCTGCTGCACCCCGACGTCTCCTTCTCTGACGGGCTGGTCCAGCAGGATGGTCCGGGCTACCAGGCGCTGGTCGTGTACCAGGCCCAGCTCGACCCCGATGTGGCCCGACACCTCCTGACCTGGGCCCAGCAGGGCCTCAAGGTCCTCGTCGTGCACGGCACGCGCGAGCTCAAGCTCCTGGTCGGGCACCAGTACACGACCCACGCTCGTGCCGCTGCCCGCACGCCCGGCCTCGACGGCCGCGACCAGGAGCTCGCCGCCACGATGTCGGAGCTGCTCGCGCTGCCGAACGTCGCTGCGGTCGACGAAGCCGCCGCGACGGTCGACGCGCTGCGAGCCCTCGGTGTGCGGGGCCGTGCAGAGTTCACGCCCGACAACCGCAGCGTGCTGAGCCACCTCCGCGAGGACGGACCCCTGCTTCACCTGTACCTGTACCACTTCCTGTACGAGACGGGAGAACCGGTCGAGGTTGCTGTCAGCCTTCCGGGCCTCGGAGCGGTGCACCGGATCGACGCCTGGACGGGCGGCCTGCGTCCGCACTCGGGGACCCGGCAGGACGGCGACCGCACGGTCGTGACGGTGCGGCTCGCCCCGGGGGAGACGGCGCTGCTCACCCTCGACCGCTCGGCTCCCGCTCGTCCCGCCTCCAGCCCGACCACGCCGGAGATCGTGGGCGAGCTCGCCGAGTGGGCGATCGCCGTCGAGAGCTGGGACGCCGGCGACCTCGAGGTCATCACCGAGGACCGCGGCCTCGGCTACCAGACCCGGGAGGTCCGCCCGACCACGGCGGTCACCAGGATCGACGCGGGCACGGAGGCGCTGCGTCCCTGGAAGGACCTCCCCCAGGTCGGCCCCGATGTCTCGGGTGTCGGCGAGTACACCGCCACGGTGCAGCTCGACCAGCGACCAGAGACGGGATTCCGCTACGTCCTCGATCTCGGGTCCACGGCCGGTGGCCTCGGCTCGGTGCGCGTCAACGGGGGCGAGTCGAGGGGGTTTGACACCTCGGTGCCCACCGTCGATGTCACGGACGACCTGCGCGCCGGGGAGAACGTCGTGACGGTCCGCGTCGCCAGCTCCCTGAACAACCGGCTGCTCGCCCGCGGCTACTACACCCAGGTGCCTGACATCATCACCGAGATCGCCGGGTCCACGCCCAGGATGCAGAGCACCGAGGTCCACGAGCACGGCCTCCTCGGCCCTGTCCGTCTTCTCCGGGAGGCCGCGGCCTCTAGCTAGCGACGGTCGCGGGTCATCGCCTCGCGGTCCTCCCGCACGATCGGCTCCGAGCTCTTCCGGGAGAGCTTGCGCCACACCCAGCTGGAGGGGATGTGCTGGCCGAACAGGACGTAGGCCGCCGTCGAGTCAACCACCAGGCTGCTCTCCAGCTCGCGCCGCTCCGACCCCTGCCCGGCGAACAACAGCTCGTCGTCCGGGCCGAGCACGGTATCCCGGTCGGGTGTGAGCACCGCTTCGCCACCGTGCAGCAGGAGTAGCGGGACAGCGCGGAGCCGGCGCTCGCGATCCTCGGGACTCCGCAGCAGGTCACCGAGCAGGACCTTTCCTGCCGTCAGCCAGCCACCCAAGGCGGGTGCCTGCTGCCCGTCCAGCTTCACCTTCCACAGCGCGGGCAGTTCGCGGCCGCAGTCCTGCCGCAGCCGCTGGATGAGCTCGGCCGCCCAGTCGTCGCCCCGCGCCGGCATCTCCTTGATGAAGCGCCACAGCATCGGGGTGCTGAGCTGGGCATAGACCTCGTGCGCGACCACCTCGGTCGGCACCAGGAGGGCGTCCACCTGCATGGCCTCGAACAGGGCGGCGCTGGTCGCCAGGTTCTGTCGGGCGGCGAGGAACAGGTGCGGGTTCAGCCGCCGCGCGGTCGCCAGCATGGACAGGTTGGTCGTGTCGTTGTCGGTGCCGGCCACGAGGCCGACGGCACCGGCGAGGTCGGCCTCGGCCAGGACCTCCGGCTCGGAGGCGTCGCCGACGATCACCCCCGGCTCGCTCTCGCTCGGCTCGACCGGTTCGATGACGGTGACCTCGAGCCCCGAGGCGCGCAGGTCGGCGGTGACCTCGCGGCCGAAGCGGCCGTAGCCGCACATCACCCAGCGGCCGTCGGTCGGGGGCCGGCCGCGCTCGGGCAGCTCGGCCCCCGGACCGGCCTCCAGCCAGGTGAGCAGCTGGTAGGACGCCGGCGCGTTCAGCGCGAGCCGCAGGTGCTCGCCGAACCGGTCGAAGGGGTTGACGACCGTCGGCGTGCCGAAGGCGGCCATCCGCTCCGCGATCGGAGCGGAGACGGTCCGGGCGACGACAGGCAGGTCGGGCCGCAGCAGCGCGACCGTCATCGCGACGGCCAGGTTGGTCTCGTCGTCGTTGGTGAGGGCCAGCACGCCGGAGCAGAAGGGATGGTCGAGACCAGCGGCGCTCAGGTGGTGCGGGTTGGCGGCGTCGGCCACGAGGCCAGGGATGTCCGACCGGTAGGAGCCGAGATCCAGCGCGTCGACCCGGTCCGCCGACTCGTCGACCACCACCAGCTGCTGGCCCAGCGCGTCGAAGGCCTTGGCCAGCAGCTCCCCCGCCCGTCCGTAGCCGGCCATCAGCAGGAACGGCTCCCGCAGCCGGGCCACCTTCCGGGTGAACCGCTGCAATGCGAGTGCCTGCCGGAACGAGCGGTCCTGCAGCAGCGTCAGCAGAGACCCGATGGCGTAGGCCCAGCCAACCACCGAGAGATAGATCGAGAAGGTGACCCAGAGCCGCTGCTCCGCCGTGAACGGCCAGGGCAGCTCACCGAACCCGATCGTGGTCGCCGTGTAGCTCATGAAGTAGAACGACTCGAAGAGGCTGATCCGGGCCGGTCGACCGTCCGGGTCGACCCCGGGGATCAGGGTCAGTCCGACGACGCTGATGGTGAAGATGACGATGATGGTGATCAGCGGCGCGCGCATGCGTCGCATGACGAGGAAGATCGTCGCGGACGCCTGGCTCGACGACCCGATGTGCGCCTGAGCCGGGACGCGGTGCAGCGGCTCCCGGCGGCTGAACAGCTGAGCCCAGAACACCAGCAGCGGGTTGCTCACGATGTCACCAGCGTCAACCGCGGTGGAAGGTGACGGTCTCGGTGACCAGCAGCACGACCGAGACGAGGTTGGCCAACAGCGCCCCGCCGGACAGGGAGACCACGCTGGCTGTCGAGACGGCGTTGACCCCGGCTGCCGAGATCTCCTCCGCCCAGACCCAGACGACACTGGCGGCGACCAGCTGCAGGTCGGCCACCAGGCTGGTGGCCAGGTGCACCGCTCCGATCTGGGTCCGGTCACCGAACTTCAGCACGGTGGTGATGAGGCTGACCGCGAGCGCGGCGAACAGCTCGTAGATGTTGTGCACGTCCGGGTTCGCGATGTCGCCGATGAAGAACCCGAAGTTGAGCGTCGCGGCAAGGAGCACGAAGAAGCCGAAGATGACCTTCTCGAGATTCATGCCCCTCCATCCCGGCCGGATGCCCGGCACGTCGCTGATGCCCGGGAGTGAGCAAACTCTCTCATGCTGGTGGGCCATCGTGCCCGCATCCGCAACGCCACCTTGCACTCGGGCGGCCTGTTCATGGCGGGGCAGGTCGCGAGGCTGCCGACGGCGCGCGTGAGCCCCGCAGCAACGGCCAACGGCGGCCGCTGAGCGCCGTCGGGCCGAGGCAGCCCCTAGGAGTCGGAGCTACGCGTCAACGCGTCGGTCGCGTCAGCGTGGTCGATCTCCCGGCCGGCGACCGGGTTGCCGGCCGCCGTGCCGCCTTCGAGGGTCCCCGGCTCCTCGGTCGAGGGCGAGCCCTCACCTGTGCCGGACCCGGCGTCGGTCTGCTGGGCGATCCCGCTGCTGCGCCGCGCAGCCGCCTGCTCCAGCTCGGCGTCGTCGTGGAGGTCGGCGTCCTCGTTCGGATCCTGAGCCATGGCGCCGACCCTATCCGGGGCTCGCTGCTGGTCACCGCCGGGATATCGCTGCTGATGTCCCGTGGGGCCGTGGCGCTGCCGATGCAGATTGCCAGGCGCGGTGCGTCGACACCTGGTGACCGGTCTGTCGCTGGGTGCCGTCACCGGCGAGTAGCGTCACCTGAGGTCAACTCCACCCCCCAGCTCGCAAAGGACTCAGATGAGCGTCTTGGACGCGTTTCGGCTCGACGGCAAGAGGGCCCTGGTCACCGGCGGCAACCGTGGGATCGGCCTGGCCCTGACCCAGGGGCTGGCCGAGGCGGGCGCCAACGTCGCCTTCGTCGCCCGCGACGCGGCCACCAACGCGGCGGCAGAGCAGACGCTGGCTGCTGCCGGAGTCGAGGCGACCGGCTTCGCCGGAGACATCAGTGCTGACGCCGGCGCCGTGGTGGACCAGGCGGTGGAGCTGCTGGGCGGGCTCGACGTTGTCGTCAACAACGCCGGCATCTGTTTCCACCGCCCGGCGTTGGAGGTTCCGGACGAGGAGTGGGACGCGGTCTTCGACATCAACGTCCGCGCCCTGTGGAAGATGTCAACAGCGGCCGCCCGCCACATGCAGACCGCCGGTGGCGGCAACATCGTCAACATCGGCTCGATCTCGGCCATGATCGTCAACCGGCCGCAGTGGCAGCCCGCCTACAACGCCTCCAAGGCCGCCGTGCACCAGCTGACCAAATCGCTGGCGGCCGAGTGGGCGCCGCTCGGCATCCGGGTCAACGCACTGGCGCCGGGCTACGTCAAGACCGAGATGGCGCCGGTGGACGACCCGCGGTTCAAGCCACGGTGGATCGACGACGCAGCCCAGCAGCGGTACGCCCTCCCCGCCGAGATCGCCCCGACCCTGGTGTACCTCGCCTCCGACGCCTCGGCCTTCATGACCGGGTCGGTCGTCGTGATCGACGGCGGCTACACCCTGTTCTGACCGGTCCGGGAACGGGGCCGACCTGCGCGTCCTGCACAGGAATGGGCTGCCGAGTCGGTCCCGTTCTTGGTGGATCCGATTCGGCTACCCCGGGCGGACGTGGTCACGATCGGCAACGACCTACGCACCGGTCTGGTACGGCTCCTGAATTGAGGGTCAGCTCGTCCTCTGGATCGCCGGCAGGTCACCCGTCTCAGCCATCTCCTGGGCCACGTCGCGCAGCTTGCGGTTGCTGTGCTGGCTCCGGACGCGCAGGACCGCCAACGCCCTCTCTCGGGGAAGGCTGTGCCGCTCCATCAACAGGCCGATGGCGACCCCGATCGCCCGGCTGCTGAGCAGCGCCTCCCGCAGCTGCTCGTTCTCCTCCTCCAGCGTCGTGACCGTCGCGTTAGCCGCAGCGAGAGCGACGGCGAGCTCATTCCCCTCCTCGGGGCGCTCGCACAGCCGGTTCGGTCTACCGCTGGTCACCGCCGTGACGTCCTCCACCTGCTGCATCAGACCCACGACTCGTCCGTTGTCGAGGATCGGGGAGTTCACCGAGCTCCACACCCGGGTCAGGAAGAACTCGGGGTCATCCGGATCGGCGATGTCGTACCGGAGGAGACCGAGGTGGTGTCGGTGGCGCGATCTGAGCACTTGCTCGAACGAGGACAGCAGTCGGACGCTACCGGCACCTGCGGGGTCGGCCGGGTTGTCGGGGAAGGCGTCGAACACCTCTTCGCCGGCCAAGCTCTCCCC
This sequence comes from Friedmanniella sp., assembly GCA_045806705.1. Classification (GTDB taxonomy): domain Bacteria; phylum Actinomycetota; class Actinomycetes; order Propionibacteriales; family Propionibacteriaceae; genus Microlunatus. The sequence goes on along the minus strand of JBJMIS010000009.1, from coordinate 78,063 downwards.
CCGACGAAGGGAGACCGCCTCGTAGGCGGGGTTGACGCCGCAGATGCGGAACCTGCGATCCAGGATGACCGTCGGTACGGCCGAGGCGAGAAGTGCGGGTGACTCGTTGGCCCAGCGGAGCGCTGCTGCGGTCATCACGCCTCGATTCACTTGCGAACTGGAACTGGACCGTAGCCAGCGAGCCTAGTTCTCACGTGACCTGCTCGGTGACCGTGGACTACTGATCCCAGAGGCTGGGACTCCCACCGATCACCGCGACCGGGCGTCGCCGCCTGGCCAACCCCTCAAGACACCGCTCTCTAGCCTCTCATCCCGCCGATCCAGGGTCGTCCCGAGGCTCGTCCTCGCCGTCCCGCTGCACGCGATCAACGAAGGCTGCCGTGTCCAGGATCCACTCGTCGAGGCCGATCTCGCCGAGCTCGGCGGCTGCGTGCCGCTCCAGCTCATGTCGGTCCTCCAGCTCCTGGCCGAGGGCCAACGCCAACCTGCACCAGAAGACCCGATAGCGCTGGCTGTCGTCCTCCTCAGCCAAACGCGCATACATGTAGCGCAGGTGGTCGAGGTCCTCGTCCAACAGGGTGCGGGTGTCGACCCGGATCATGCGGATCGCGCCTTCCTCACTCCCCCGGCTTGGCATGTCGAGCTGTTCCGCGCGGCGGTGGCACAGCCGGTTCGGTCCAGCCGCACTCCTGGCCCACAGCTCCGACACCCGTGCGCACATGCTGCCGTCCCACCACATCATCGCCGTCATAGGAGCTGTCGTTACATCCGCTGTGCCGCCACGAATGATGTGGCTGGCGCAACTGCCCTGTGGTTATCCCGGGGTGGCTGCCAGCAGGCCTGGTCACCAGCGAGACATCAGGTGTCACACGACTGAAACCCTGCCGGGCTAGTGTCCGGACCCGTCTCGGGGGAGTCGAAGCGAACGGAAGGAAGACTTCATGCCCCTCGCCATCACCGGTGACCCTCACCTCGCCGACCTGCCTTGCAGTGCCGTCCCTGCTCAGGCTGCGAAACGGCCAGCGGAGGTGGACGCCTGCGCCCTCTGCAGACTGCCGCCGTCCCAGCACGGGGTCCACCTCATCCACCGCTTCGTGCCACCCGGCCGGCCCATCGCGAGCCGGTGAAGCCGCACTCGGCTGGAGCCTTGAGGGAAGGAAGAATCGACGCGGCGACCCGAGCGCTCCCGCCTGCGACGAGCCGGGTTGACTCACCCCGCCAGGGGTAAGGGGGCCGGGCGTGATCCGCCTGTTCCCCTCCGTGACGACAGCTTCTACGAGCTCTTCATGGCCGCCGCCGCGAACCTGCCTGCAGCCGCCGCCGTCCTGCTGAGGCTGGTCGACGCTCCGCCCGCGGAGCGGCCGGCACTGGCCGGACGGATGAGCGAGCTGGAGCACGCCGGCGACGAGGCGACCCACGCCATCATGGCCGCACTCAACTCCAGCTTCATCACCCCCTTCGACCGGGAGGACATCGCCCTGATGACCGCCCGCCTGGACGACGTGCTCGACTACATGGAGGCCGCCGCCGACCTCACCGTCCTCTACCGGATCGACGAGCTCCCGCCGGGGGTGCGCCGGCAGGTATCGCTGCTGCAGCGGGCGGCCGACCTGACAGTCGAGGCCATGCCCAACCTGCGCACGTTCTGTGGTCTGGAGAGCTTCTGGATCACCGTCAACGAGGTCGAGAACACCGCCGACGAGGTCTACCGCGCCCTCCTCGGCGACCTGTTCAACTCCGGCCACGACGCCGTCACGATCCTCAAGGTGAAGGAGGTCGTCGACCAGCTCGAGGGCGCGGCCGACGCCTTCGAACACCTGGCCAACGTCATCCAGTCGATCGCCGCCAAGGAGTCCTGAGCACGCTGATGGTGCTGGCCAGCCTGATCCTCGTCGTCGTCCTGGTGGTGGTGTTCGACTACACCAACGGCTTCCACGACGCCGCCAACGCGATCGCCAGCGCGGTCTCCACCCGCGCTCTCACCCCCCGAGCCGCCTTGACTCTGGCCGCCGTGGCGAACCTGGGCGGAGCCCTGCTCTCCACCGACGTCGCGGCCACGATCGCCGACAAGATCATCGAGCCGTCCGCCGGGCCGGCAGGGCTGACGGTGATCCTCGCCGCGCTGGTCGGCGCCATCCTCTGGAACCTCATCACCTGGTACTTCGGGCTGCCGTCCTCCTCCTCCCAGGCGCTCGTCGGCGGGCTGGTCGGCGCAGGTCTCGCCTCAGGAAGCGCCGTGCACTGGATGGGAGTGGTGGGCCTCGTCGTGATCCCGATGGTCATCTCGCCGGTGATCGGGCTGCTCGGCGGCTACCTGCTGATGGTCCTGGTCACCTGGCTGCTCCGGCGCGCCAACCCGCACCGGGTCGAGCGTCGCTTCCGGGTGGCCCAGATCTTCTCCGCAACCAGCCTCGCCATCGGCCACGGCCTGCAGGACGCCCAGAAAGGGATGGGCATCATCGTGCTCGCCCTGCTGACCACCGGATACCTGGACCAGTTCGAGGTCCCGCTGTGGGCCGTCCTGCTCTGCGCCGGGTCACTGGCCGCCGGCACCTACGCCGGGGGCTGGCGGATCATGCGCACCCTCGGACGACGGATCTTCCCGCTTCGGCCCCAGCACGGTTTCGTGGCCGAGGCCACCGCGTCGCTGGTCCTCTACCTGACGGCGTTCGTGGTGCACGCGCCGGTCTCGACCACACATGTGATGACGGCGTCGGTGATGGGGGTCGGCAGCACCCGACGGGTCTCCGCCGTCCGCTGGGGTGTGGCCCGGGAGATCGTTGTGGCCTGGGTGCTGACGCTGCCGGCCGCGGCCATCGTGGCTGCCCTGGCCTACCCGCTGGCCGCCCTCGTCAGCCGCGGCTGAGGGTCTTGTCGAGGGTTCCGCCAGCCCCTCGGCCGTTCCGAGACCGGCCCATCGCTTCTCTTTCTGTGCCCTGGTGCGGGGTTGACCCTCCGGTGCCGGGCTGGCCATGGTGGAAGCCACGCCTCGGAGAGCAGGAGATGCGATGTCGCTGAGTCCGTCTGTGGCCATGCCCAGCTCTTCGGGGGAGGACCTCGGGGCCAGGATCAGCGCGCTGGTGGAGCCGCTGATGCATCAGCTCACCGTGCCCGGCGTGGTCGTGGCCGTTCAGACGCCCAGCGAGCGGTGGCTGCAGGCGTTCGGCAGCCGCTCCCTCTCCAGCCCCGACGAGCGCGTCACCAGTGACGACCACTTCCGGATCGGGTCCAATACCAAGACCATCACCGGGACCTGCGTGCTGCAGCTGGTCGACGAGGGCAAGGTCGGGCTAGCGGACCCCGTCTCCGACCATCTGCCCCAGTTCACCAGCCCGAAGCTGGAGGGCGTGACGGTGGCGATGCTGCTGGACATGACAAGCGGCCTGGCCAGCTACACCCAGCTCGAGTCGTTCAACCGGCTCCTGGACACCGAACCCCACCGGGCCTGGCGAGCTGAGGAGCTCGTGGAGCTGGGCCTCGCCGAGCCCGTGCACTTCGCTCCCGGCAAAGGCTGGGACTACTCCAACACCAACACCGTGATGCTGGGCCTGGTCGTGGAGCGGTACGACGGCGTCCCCCTGGAGCAGTCGTTCGAGAGACGGATCTTCAGCAAGCTGGGGCTGCGTCAGACGCTCCTACCGGCGATCACGTCGAACACCATCCCCGAACCGCACCCGCAGGGCTACATGTACGGCACCAACGTCTCGACCCTGGTCACCACGGCGCTGCCGGAGGATCAGCAGCGCCAAGCCCAGGAAGGCCAGCTCCAGCCCGGGGACTACACCGACCTCAACCCCTCCTGGGGCTGGGCTGCGGGGGCGGCCATCTCCACCGCGAGCGATCTCCTTCGCTACGTCCAGGCGCTGGTGATGGGCGGCCTGATCAGCGAGAAGCTGCAGCAGGAGCGGCTGGCCAGTGTCAAGCCGGTCGGCGACGCCGGCGCGGGCTACGGGCTCGCCCTGGCCAGCTTCGGCCCGATGCTCGGTCATGACGGCTCCCTCCCGGGCTACAGCTCCTTCATGGGCCACGACCCGAAGACCGACACCTCCTTGATCGTGCTCACCACCCTCCAGTCCTCCCCGGCCGGCGCGATGGTGGCCAACGAGATCGCCCGCCCGATCATCGGCGAGCTCCTCTAGCTGCAGCTCCGTCCTTCCGCCACTCGTCGCCAGCAGGACGACGAGCAAGCGCCGCCCGCCCCGACGGGGTGACCATCCCGGCACGCCCAGCCGCGACCGTCCCACTTCGCGAGCTGTCCTCACCGCCCGCTTCAGGGGGGTGCTGCGGTGCCACGGACGGCGTGGATGACAATGCTGAGACAGAGCAGGGAAACTCTCAGCGAGGAGGCTGACGTGGACCAAGCGACACTTCGGGATCTGTCCGACCAAGCCACTGTGCGGCTGCTGAACAAGTCGGGAACCGTCTCATCCAACCGCGGTGGCTGGATGATGATCGCGACCATCTTGATCGAGGCCTGGGACCTCTACGCCATCTCGTTCCTGCTGGTCTTCATCAAGGCCGAGTACAACCCCACGGCCGCGCAGCTCGGCCTCGCGACTGCCGCCGTCCAAGCTGGCGCGCTGCTCGGGGCGCTGATCGGCGGCTATGTGGCCGACAGGTTGGGCCGCAAGCGGGTGTTCATCCTGACGATGATCCTGTTCATCGTCCTCGCCATCGCCCAAGCGTTCTCGCAGAACATCTGGGACCTGATCATCATCCGGTTCCTGCTCGGCATCCCGCTCGGCAGCGACATCGCCAACGGCTACGCCTACATCATGGAGTCGATGTCGAAAGGATCCCGGGAGCGGATGGGGTCACGTTGGCAGGGCATGTTCGGTCTGGGTGAGGTCTTCGCGATCCTCGTCATCACCCTGCTCTACGCGACGGGCATGGGACACGGTGTCCTCTGGCGGTTCGGTCTGGCCCTGGGTGCCGTGCCCGCGCTGATCCTGCTGCTCGCCCGGCTCAACCTGCCGGAGACCCCGATGTCTCTGCTGCATCGCGGCCAGTTCCGCCAGGCGAAGCAGGTCTCGCAGCAGCTGTTCGACGACCCGCTGGACATGCTGCCGGATGAGGACGTGGACCTGATCAAGCCCAAGGTCAGTGACTTCCTCAAGGTCATCTGGGCCGACCGGATCAAGCGCCGGGCCACGATCTTCGCGTGGATCTCCAACGCCTGCCAGGGCGCCGAGTTCACCGCCTTCGCCTTCTACCTGCCGGTCATCCTGGTCGTCGCCGGCGTCGGTGTGTCGAGCACGGGCAACATCACCGGCACCAACCTGGTCACCGCGGGCATCTACACGCTGGCCACCATCTCCGGCTTCGTGGCGCCCATGATGCTGGCCCGCATCGGGCACCGGGGCGTGGCCATGTGGGGCTTCGGGCTCGCCTTCATCGGTCTGGTGGTCGGCGCGTTCGCGCTGCAGTACGACTGGAAGATCGTCATCGTGCTGGCCGCGTGCGTGCTGATGTGGGGCCACTACTGGGACGCCTCGAACGGGATGACCATCACGTCGATGGTCGCGCCGCCTCGGTTCAAGGCCACGGCGTCGGGCTTCGGCTATCTGTTCGTCAAGGCCGCGTCATTCTTCGGGGCCTTCATCTTCCCGATCATGAACGAGGCCTGGGGCAAGTTCGGCGCGACCCTGGCTGTGTCGCTCCTGTCGCTGACCGGCTTCCTGGCAGCGAAGTTCATCCTGCCCGAGATGTACGGCTACGTGGAGCAGGAGGAGGCCAGGACCGTCGAAGCGGCGCTGGGTTCGGACCGAGCGACCACCACCGCCTGACATGACCGAGGCCGCTCTGGTGATCGACCGGGCCCAGGTGATCGTCGCCAGCCCCGGCCGCAACTTCGTCACCCTCAAGCTCACCACCACCGACGGGCTGGTCGGGTGGGGCGACGGGACACTGAACGGACGCGAGCTGGCGGTTGCCGGCTACCTGTCCGAGCACGTCGCACCGCTGCTGCAGGGCCGTGACGCACACGCCGTGGAGAGCACGTGGCAGTACCTCTACCGCGGTGCGTACTGGCGCGGCGGACCGGTCACCATGGCGGCCATCGCGGCCGTCGACATGGCGCTGTGGGACCTCAAGGCCAAGGCCGCCGGGCTGCCGCTCTACCAGCTGCTCGGTGGCGCGAGCCGGACGGGCTGCCTCGTCTACACCCACGCGTCCGGGCGGGACGTGGCCGAGCTCCTCGACTCGGTCGCCGAACACCGCGAGCAGGGCTACCAGGCGATCCGGCTCCAGACGGCTGTCCCCGGGGCGGAGTCGGCGTACGGGGTGGCCAGCCAGACCGGCGCGTACGAGCCGGCCGCGCGGGGCGCGCGGCCGAAGGTCGAGGTATGGGACACCCGGGCCTACCTGCGGTTCATCCCTTCGGTCTTCGAAGCGGCACGGGACCGGTTCGGCCCCGAGCTGGCCCTGCTGCACGACGTGCACCACCGGCTGACGCCGACGGAGGCGGTCCGGCTCGGCCGCTCCCTGGAGCCCTACGACCTGTTCTGGCTCGAGGACTACACGCCCGCCGAGAACCAGGCGCTGCTGCGGCAGGTACGGGCGGGTACGACGATCCCGCTGGCCATCGGGGAGATCTTCACCTCGCCCTGGGACGCGAACCTGTTGATCACCGAACGGCTGATCGACTATCTGCGGGCCTGCGTGACGCACGCGGGCGGCATCACCGGTCTCCGGAAGATGCTCGGCCTCGCCGAGCTCTACGGGGTCAAGTCAGGCTGCCACGGGCCGACCGACGTGTCCCCCATCAGCCTCGCCGCCGCCCTGCACCTCGGGCTGGCGCTGCACAACTTCGGCATCCAGGAGCACATGCCGCACAGCGAGCTGACCGACGAGGCGTTCCCGCACGCCTACCGCTTCGCCGACGGGATGCTGCACCCCGGGGACGAGCCGGGCCTCGGGGTCCAGCTGGATGAGGACCTGGCGGCGCGTCACCCCTACGAGCGGGCCTACCTCCCGGTCGCCCGGCTCCGGGACGGGACGGTTCATGACTGGTGAGCCCGCCCGGGTCGTGACCGCCGGCGAGACCATGGCCCTGGTGGTCCCGACGGCACCCGGGCGACTCCGGCACGCCGCGAACCTGACGCTGTCGATCGGGGGCGCGGAGAGCAACGTCGCGGTGGGGCTGGCCCGGCTCGGGGTGCCGGCGAGCTGGGTCAGCGCGCTCGGCGAGGACGAGCTGGGCGAGCTCGTGCTGTCCCGGCTGCGGGCGGAAGGGGTGGACTGCTCGGCGGTCCGCCGCGTCCCCGACCGGCCGACCGCTCTCTACCTGAGGGAGGAGGTGGCGGGGGCCCTGCGGGTCTGGTACTACCGTCGCGGGTCCGCGGCCTCCACCCTGGCGCCCGACAGCGTCGACCCAGAGACCTTCGACGGCGCCGGATTCCTGCACCTCACCGGCATCACCGGCGCGCTCTCCGCCGAGTGTGCGGAGTTCCTCCCCTGGGCTGCCCGGGCGGCCCGCGAGGCCGGCGCCCGGGTCAGCTATGACGTGAACTACCGCAGCAGGCTGTGGTCCCCCGCCGAGGCGCGAGCCGCCACGGAGGCGCTGCTCCCGCTGGTCGACGTGCTCCTGGTCGGTCACGAAGAGGCCGCCGCCCTGTGGGGGGAAAGCGACCCGGAGCGCTGCCTCGACCGGTTCGTCGACACCGGCCCGGCCGAGATCGTGCTCAAGCTCGGAGCGGACGGCTGCATGGCAGCGGTCGATGGTAACCGGCTCAGCTCACCGGGGTTCCCCGCCCGGCAGCTCGACCCGATCGGCGCCGGTGACGCCTTCGCGGCGGGCTACCTCGCGGCATCCCTGTGGGGCTGGGACCCGGCCGCCCGGCTGCGAGCGGCGAACGCGATGGGCGCCTGGTGTGTGCAGAACCTCGGCGACTACGAGGGCCTGCCGAGCCGCCGAGAGCTCGACGCCTTCCTCGACCAGACCACGGACCTCGGGAGATGACCGTGCCACGCCTGGAGCTACCGGGGGTCTACGTCGCCAACGTCACCCCCTTCCGCGACGACGACCGCTGCACCATCGACCTCGACGCCTATCTCGGCCACGTCCGGTGGCTCGCGTCGCAGGGCGTCACCGGGATCGTCCCCTTCGGCACCAACGGCGAGGGGCCGTCGGTGGCCACCCGGGAGAAGCAGCAGGTGCTGTCGGCGGTGCTGGCCGAGTCCGGTGCCCTCACCGTGATCGCCACGGTCGCCGAGGCCACCCTCCCCGACACCCTGGACCAGCTGGCCTTCCTCGCCGACCTGCCCGTTGCGGCCGTGATGGTGCTACCGCCCTACTACTTCAAGCCCGTGGAGGTGGCAGGTCTCCTCCGCTTCTACGAGCGTGTCCTGGCCTCGACGGACAAGCCGGTCATCCTGTACCACATCCCCAAGTACGCCGTCCCGCTGCCGACCGAGCTCGTGCTGTCGCTACCCGTCTGGGGGGTCAAGGACTCCGGCGGGGAGGCCGGTTATGCCGACACGGTCCACGGAGCGGGCTACGGCGTCCTGCTGGGGACCGAGGACGACCTGCCGCGGCGGCTGCTCACCGCCGACGGTGCGATCTCGGCGCTGGCGAACATCGTGCCCTCGCAGGTGGTGGCGCTCTACGAGCACGTCCGCGCCGGGCGCACCCGGCAAGCGGACACGTTGTCGGCGCACCTCCAGCGGGTCCGGGCGATGACCAAGGAGTACGCCTCGGTCGGTGTCCTCAAACGGCTCGCGGAGACGCGGCACGGACACCCGATGGGCACGGTTCGGCCGCCACTGCTGCCACTACCGGACGACTTCGACGTCGAGGCTGCCGCCGCGATCCTCCAGGAGCAAGCATGAAGGTGCTGGTCACCGACGCCGAGTACGAGTCGCTGGACCTCGAACGGGGTGTCGTCGAAGCCGCGGGACACGAGTTCGCCGTGGCCTCCTGCCGGACCGCGGAGGATGTGATCGCGGCGGGTAGCGGGGTGAGCGCGATGCTGGTCCAGTACGCCCCGATCACGGCCGAGGTCTTCGACGCGCTGCCCGACCTCCGCGTCGTGAGCCGCTACGGCGTCGGTGTCGACGGCGTGGACCTCGACGCGGCCCGCCGGCACGGCGTCTGGGTGACCAACGTCCCCGACTACGGTGTCAGCGAGGTGGCGATGCACGCGGTCGCGATGCTGCTCGCGCTGCTGCGCAACCTCGCCGGGCACGATCGCGAGGTGCGCGCAGGGCGGTGGGACTACCACCTGGGCGGAGTCCTGCCCCGCGTCGACAGGCTCACCCTGGGCGTGCTGGGCCTCGGCCGGATCGGCCGGCTCGTGCAGGAGCGGGTGTCGCCGTGGTTCGGGTCCTGTGTTGGCTACGACCCGCTCCTGCCGGACACCGCCTGGCCCGGGAACGTCGAGCGGCTCGACCTGCCGGAGCTGTTCGAGCGCAGCCACGCCGTCACCCTGCACCTGCCGCTGACCAGTGAGACGTCCGGCCTGGTCGGTAAGGATCTCCTCGACCGGCTGCCCCCAGGCTCCTACCTGGTGAACACCGCACGCGGCGGGCTGGTCGACCTCGATGCGGTGCTGGCTGCGCTCGAGGACGGTCGGTTGGCGGGGGTGGGGCTCGATGTCCTGCCCACTGAACCGCCGGGGAACCACCCGCTGCTCCAGCATGAGCGGGCGCTGATCACCCCTCACATGGCGTGGTACTCCGACGGGTCGGAGGTCGAGCTTCGCCGCAAGGCCGCGGAGAACGTGGTCGAGTGGGCCCGGACCGGCCGCCCCACCTATCCGGTGGTGGAGGGCTCTTCCGCGGCCTCCGGTGGCTGACGGCGTGCGGCTGGTCACGCCGCTGTGACACCAGACTGCCGCGCAAGGGCCAAATTGCGACGTGCCTGCGAGGACGAGCCACGCACGAACGCCGGGTCGATGACAATGGCTGAGCCACTCACGCTTCGGCTCAAGCCGCCGAAGCGTGGCTCCGGGGAGCTGGCTGAGCGTTGAGGGGAAACGATGTCTGCGGTACGCAAGCTCTGGATGCTCGCCGTTGTCCCGCCGGTGTTGGCGCTGGGCGTCACCAGCGCGAATGCCCAGGCACTCCCGGCGATCGACCTGAGGTATGCAGCGCTACGAGCGAACGGTGACGCTGTGGCGCTGACCTACTCCGTCACCTGCGCCCGGTCACTCAAGGACGCCGCCCTGTCCAGTTATGTGACCCAGCAACAAGGCAGGAAGAAGGTCACGGCCAGTGACTTCACCTACCTCAACTGCACCGGTCGGGCGCAGACCGTCAAGGTCAGCGCGTCCACCTACGGCTCCAGGTCCTTCGTCGAAGGGTCCGCTCGTGTCTCGTACACCCTCTCCGACTCCGTAGGGTCGACGAGCAGAGCGGAGAAGGTCCGGATCAGATAGGCAGCCGCCCCCAGCACCGGGGAAGCAGCCCAGCGACGAGCTCATACCAGGTCCGCGAGCAGGGCCGCCGCTCGGCGGGCGCCGTCGACCTCGACGGGCCGGTAGTGGGGTACCGTCGCCAGCTGCCCGAGCAGCGCTGCGGCGAGCACGTCGGGGTCACACGCTTGCGGATACTCCAGGCACTGTCCGGCCCTGTACTGCTGCAGCCGCCGTCGGACGTGGAAGTTCTGCTCGAAGTGGTGCTGCAGGGGCACATACACGAACGGCGTGCCCGCGGCGGTCAGCTCCATGCAGGTCGTCAGCCCGCCTTGGACGAGCGCGACATCGCATGCCGCCAGGTGCTCGGTGAGGTTGGAGCAGTAGCCGACCGCGCGGACGCCGGGCACGCTCGGCAGGCTGCGTGGGTCGATCCGCGGGCCGCAGACCACCAGGAAGTGCAGGTCCGAAGCCGCTCGCCGGACCAGGGGAACGGCATCCAGGACCCGTCGCAGCAGCGGCGCGCCGACGCCGGAGCCGCCGACCGTCACCACGCACCACCGCTCGTCCGGCCGGTAGCCCAGCCGGCGCCGCAGCTCCCCGCGTTCACCCAACGCCGCCGGGTCGAAGCCGGTGACGTAGCCGGCGAAGTCGAAGTTCGCGCAGGTCCAGTCCCGGATCGAGGGCAGACCGGGGCCGAAGGAGTCGTGGACGATGTCCTCCGGGTTCCCGACGAAGACGGATCGGTCCCGCAGCCGCCGCCAGCGGGCCCGCTGCTCGAGCATCTCCGCGTTGTAGTCGGCGGTCAGCGCGGCCTCCGCCGCACCACCGTCCGGCATCGGCAGCCAGCCGACGAAGTCCGTCAGCCAGGCGTAGGCCGACCGTTTCAGCCCGGGGTTCTCGTGCAGGAAGTGGTCGACGTCCCAGGCCTCGTCCCCGACGACGAGGTCGTAGGGCTCCTCCTCGACCACGTCGGCGAAGACGGAGAAGTTGTTCACCAGGATCTCGTCCATCCGACGGATGGCTTGGAAGGCGTGCAGGTCGTGCTCGCCGGCCTCCTGCTCGATGTGCCCGCTCTCGGACGCGAGGTAGCGGGACGCCGGGTGGATCCGCTCCCCGCGCTCCGCCAGCACCCGGGTCACCGGGTGCTGAGCGAGCCAGTCGACCTGGACCTCGGGGTGGAGCAGTCGCAGCTCGTCGACGATGGCGGCGTCCCGCCGTGCGTGGCCGAGTCCGATCGGTGAGGAGACGTAGAGCACCCGCGGCCGCCCGGCAGGCGCCGGCCGACTGACCGATGCCGGTCGGTTGACCGGCGCCGCCCGCAGACTCTCCGCGAAGCTCCGGATCGCCCGGTTGACCAGCACCGGTTGTCGGGCCGGCAGTCCGTGGTCGCCCCCCTCGACCAGCAGCAGCGTGCCCCCCGTGAGCTCGGCCAGCCGCTCGGCGCCGGCGACCGGGCGCACCCGGTCGTCCGTGCCGTGGACGACCGTCACCGGGCACCGCACCTGCGCGCAGAGCGGTGCGAGCGGCATGCAGGTCGCGCCGTCGCAGCCCAGCCGCCCGGCCACGGTGTCCACCAGCGTCTCCGGCTCGATCTGCAGCCCCCACCCGATCCCGTCCTCGATCTGCTTGGTGGAGTGCGGCTGGCTGAACAGCTTGCCGAAGAAGAACCGGAGGAAGTCCGGATAGTCCCCCTCGAGCCAGCCGAAGCGGTTGTACTTCGCCCAGCCCTCGTTGGTCGCGTGCCGGCGGTCCCAGGCCAGGGCCTCCCGCTCCGGCAGCTCCACCCCGAGCCCGCAGGCGGGGGCGATCGCGAACAGCCCGAGGACCCGGCCGGGGTGCTGGGCGGCGACGTGCACCGACCACGCCGCGCTGCAGGAGTAGGACACCAGGACCGCCCCGTCGACACCGGCGGCGTCCATCACCGCGACCGTGTCCGCGGCGTACTGGGCGTCGGTGTACGACGCCGCTCCCACCGGTCTGCCGGAGGCGCCACTGCCGCGGCCGTCGAAGGTCACCACCCGGAAGTGCCTGGCCAAGGTCGCGACCTGGGCCTTCCAGACCCGGGACGGGACGATCGACCAGGTCGGCATCAGCACGATGCTCGGCTCCGCGCTGCCGTAGCTCGCCCAGGCCAGCCGCACCCCGTCGCGGACGGCGACGCCCGTCGCGTCGGGCTGGCGGGCCCGACCCGACTCCGCGGCCAGGACCGGCGTGCCGATGTCGACGCCGATCGCATTCATTTGCGGATGTCGAACACGAGGTTCAGCGGCGTCTGCGCCGCGACCCGGAAGTGGCCGAACCCGGCGGCCACGGTCACGTCGCGGATCCGCGCGGGGCCTGCCTGGGTGCCCAGCGCGAGTCCAACGTCCTGGGACAGCGAGGCCGGGGTGCAGAGCAGCGTGGAGAAGCCGTAGTAGACCCGGCCGACCGGGTTCAGGTTGTCCTCGACCCGGTCGCCGGCGACTGGCTCGACCACCATCCACGTTCCCGACTCAGCGAGCGCCGCGTGCACACGGCGGGCCGCGCCCACCGGGTCACCCATGTCGTGCAACGCGTCGAAGGTCGTCACCAGGTCATAGCCGGAGCCTCCCAGCTCCTGCGCCGAGGCGGTGACGAAGGAGACGCGGTCGTCGACGCCGGCGGCGGCGGCACGATCGCGGGCGACCCGGATAGAGCCCTCGTGGTAGTCGGACCCGACGAACCGCGAGTTCGGGAAGGCCTGGGCCATCAGGATGGTCGAGGCCCCGTAGCCGCAACCCAGGTCTGCGACCGACGCGCCCGCCTCGAGCTTGGCCTGCACCCCCTCGAGCGCGGGCAGCCAGCTCCCGATCAGGTTGGCGAGATATCCGGGCCGGAAGAAGCGCTCGCAGCCGACGAACACATCCGGATTGTGTTCATGCCAGCCCAGGCCGTCACCGCTGCGCGCCGCCTCCACCACCCGGTCGGCGTCCCGGACGGTCCCGGTGGCGAGCTGGAAGAGGCCCGGCAGGAAGGCCGGACTCGTCTCGTCCGTCATGGCGACGGCCTGTTCCGCCGGCAGCGTGTAGCGCCCCGTGGCCGGGTCGTAGGTCAGGTAACCGCCGGCGGCCTGGGCGTTCAACCACTCTCGCGCGTACTTCTCACCCGTGCCGGTACGCCTGGCCAGCTGCGACGGGGTGCTGGCCCCGTCGGCCGCGAGAGCGCGGTAGTAGCCGAGCTTGTCACCCATCACGACGAGCTGGGCGTTCAGCGTGGCACCCACCTCCTCGATGGCCCGAAACACGAAGGCCATCAGCTTGTCCCCGTCGACCGCGGCCACCGTCCCGGTCGTGGTGTCCTGTTCCTCCACAAGCGTCATGCTCATCCTCCTCTTCCGTGGCGGCGCCGTCTGCACCGCAGCACCACGGTCGTCCTGAAGGTCACCCCGGCGCATCCGGCGCAGCACCTAGTCGTCGCGGCTCGCCCACCCAGGTGCCGGCGGAGGATGTGATGGGTGGCGTCCGGCTCCTACACTCAGCCATGCTGGTGGGGCGTCAGACGGAGCAGCGGAGATTGGCCGCTCTTGTCTCGGGGGCGCGGATCGGGCAGAGCGGCGTGCTCGTTCTGGTCGGCGAGGCCGGCATCGGCAAGACGGCGCTGCTCGACGCGGCTGCGGACGGGGCCAGCGGGATGCGGGTCCTCCGGGTGACCGGATCCGAGGATGAGCAGAACCTGCCCTTCGCGGCCCTCACCCAGCTGCTTCGACCCACACAGGCGGAGCTCGAGAGCCTGCCGGCGCCTCAGGCCGAGGCCCTCGGCATCGCGCTGGCGCTCCGGACCGGCCACGGCGTCGACCGCTTCGCGGTGGGGGCCGCGGCGCTCACGTTGGTGACCCAGTGCAGCGAGAGTCAGCCGCTGGCCCTGCTCGTCGACGACGGGCAGCTGGTGGACCGTCCCTCGCAGGAGGTGATCGCCTTCGTCGCGCGGCGGCTGCTGGCTGACCCGGTGGTCCTCGTCGCCGCGGTCCGGGCCGGGGAGCCGTGCGCGCTGCTCGCGCCCGACCTGCCCCGACTGGTGCTGCCCGGCCTGTCGGAGGCAGCCACGGCCGAGCTCGTGGCAGCCCGGCTGGACCGACCCCCGGCAGCGGCGCTGGCTGGTCGGGTGCACGAGCTCAGCGGCGGGAACCCGTTGGCCATCCTCGAGCTCGCCGCCGACGCCCAGCACGTGCGGTCGCTCTCGCCCTGGGCACCCGGGCCCGTGCCCGCGGCCCTCACCGCCGTCTACGCACGCCGGTCCTCGAGCCTCGGCACCGCCGCCCGCGAGGTCGTGCTGCTGGCCGCGGTCGCCGGTGGCGACCTCCCGGTGGTCGCACGGGCGTGCCAGGTCCGGGGGCTCGAGCTCGACGCGCTCGCCGAGGCCGAGCAGGCCGGACTGGTGCTGCTGGACGGTGACCGCGTCCGGTTCACCCATCCCCTCGCCCGCTCGGCTCTCTACTCCCTCGCCACGGCACCGGAGCGACGGCGGCTGCACCAGACGATCGCGTCGGTGCTGTCCGAGGCGGAGGCGGACCGGCGCGCCTGGCACCGGTCGGAGGCCGCGCTGGGCCCGGATGACGACACCGCCGTCGACGTCCAGGCGCTGGGCAGCCGGGCGGCCGCCCGCGGCGCCTTCGCCGTGGCGACCACCGCCTTCGAGCGGGCAGCCCAGCTCTCCACCGGGGACCGGGACCGCGCCGTGCGGCTGCTGGCAGCCGGCGAGGCCGGATGGGCGGCCGGGGACGGGCCACGTGCCCGCACGCTGCTGGAGGCGTCCCTCCGAACCGCCGCTGCTGCCGTCGGGGCCCGGGCTCAGCGCCTGCTCGGCGTCATCGCCCTCCGCAGCGGATCCATCACCGAGGCCAGGTCCACCCTGGTCGACGCCGCCCGCAGCAGCGCCGAGCTCGACACCGACGAAGCCCTGGTCTCCTGGGCCGGGGTCGTCGAGGCCTGCTTCTACCTCGGTGACGCCGACGGTGCCCTCGCGGCCGCCGAGCAGATCGAGCAGCTTCTCCTGGGTCATCCTCGGGGACGGCAGGCGGCGGTGGCCACCATCGCCGCCGGCATGGCGCGCGTGCTTGCCGGGATCGGCGGGGCCGACCTGATCCGGGAGGGCATGCAGACCCTCGCTCAGCTGCCGACGGCGCCCGTGGCGTCCGCCATGCTGGGCGATGACGCCGCCTGGTCCCTTGCCGGCCCGCTGTTCCTGCGCGAGTCCGGGACCGGCCGGGACCTGGTGCGACAGGCGATCGACAGCCGCCGGCGGGAGGCTGCGCTCGGCAGCCTGCCACACCTGCTGTTCCACCTTGCGCGGGACCAGGCCGCCGGCGACCGCTGGCCGCAGGCCGAGGCCGACTACGGCGAGGCGATCGCCCTGGCCCGTGAGTCCGGCCAGAGCACGGAGCTCGCCGCCTCGTCGGCGGGGCTGGCCTGGCTGCTGGCCCGCCAGGGTCGCGCAGCGGACACCCGCCGGCACGCCGCCGAGGCGGAACGCCTGGGGGTCCAGCACGAGATCCACCTCGCCCGCATCTGGGCCCGGCACGCTCTCGCGGACCTCGCGCTCGCCCTCGGAGAGGTCGAGGAGGCGGTGACGCTCTACACGGACCTGGCGGACCTGCTGAGCCGACTCGGAGTCCGGGACGTCGACCTGTCTCCGGTGCCCGAGCTGGTGGAGGGGCTGCTCCGGAGCGGGCAGGCCGACGCGGCACAGCGGGTCGCCGCCCCGCACCAGGAACAGGCTGAGGCGAAGGGCCAGCCGTGGGCCCTGGCGCGCGCGGCCCGGGTCCGCGCGGTCCTCGGTCCCGATGAGGACGTTGACGCCCGCTTCGCCGCTGCCCTCGCGCTGCACGCCGCCACTCTCGACACGTTCGAGACGGCCTGCACCGAGCTCGCCTACGGCGCCCGGCTGCGCCGGATGCGCCGGCGGGTGGACGCCAGGCCGCCGCTGCAGCGCGCCCTGCAGGAGTTCAGCCGGCTCGGCGCCCTGCCCTGGGCGGAGCGCAGCGCCGACGAGCTGGTGGCCACCGGAACCACCGCCCTCCGTGCCGGGGCGAGCGTCTCGAGCCAGCTCACGCCGCGCGAGCTGCAGGTCGCGCTGCTGCTCGTCGACGGTCGCACCATCCGTGACGCCGCCGCCGCACTGTTCCTCAGCCCCAAGACCGTCGAGTACCACCTGCGCCACGTCTACACCAAGCTCGACGTCGGCAGCCGGGCCGCGCTCGTCGACCGGCTGGGCCCGTCGGAGGCGCTGCTGGGACCAGCGCCCCCTGTCACGGGGAGGGTCTAGAGCAGAAGCTGCACGCCCCGTGCCAGGCTGGACCATGAGCACCGGGCTGGACGTGGCGGCAGAACGAGGACCAGGGTCGGCACGGACCTTCTTCGGCCATCCCATGGGGTTGGCGAACCTGGCCGGCGTCGAGATGTGGGAGCGGTTCAGCTTCTACGGGATGCAAGGCATTCTCGTCTACTACCTCTACTACAGCGTGACCGAGGGCGGGCTCGGGCTGCCCGAGACCAGTGCGACCTCGATCGTCGGCGCCTACGGCGGTCTGGTCTACCTCTCGGCGATCGTGGGGGCGTGGGTCGCGGACCGGCTGTTCGGGGCCGAGCACACACTGCTGGTGGCCGCCGTCGTCATCATGGTCGGCCACCTCTCACTGGCCCTGATCCCCGGTCTGACGGGGGTCGGGGTCGGCCTGCTCTGCATCGCGTTGGGCTCCGGAGCCCTGAAGACCACCACCAGCTCGGTGCTCGGCGACCTCTACACCCGGGAGGACCCCCGACGGGACGCGGGCTTCTCCATCTACTACATGGGAGTCAACCTCGGCGCCTTGTTCGGGCCGCTGCTGACCGGTCTGCTGTGGAACATGAAGGGCTTCCACTGGGGCTTCGGGCTGGCGGCGCTGGGGATGGCCGCCGGCCTGATCCAGTACCTGGCGCTGCGTCGCCGGACGCTCGGCGACGTCGGGCACCAGGTGGTCAACCCCCTGGACCGTCGCGGCAAGGTCCGCTACGGCGCCATCGTGGCAGGCGTCGTGCTGCTGGTCGTGGTGCTGTCCCTGACCGGGGTGATCACCGCCCGGCGGCTCTCGGCCATCGTGATCGGGATCACCGTGGCGGCCACCATCGCCCTGTTCTGGGTGCTCCTGTCCTCGCACGAGATCAGCGCCGTCGAGCACAGCCGGGTGGTGTCGTTCATCCCGATGTTCATCGCCAGCGCCGTCTTCTGGTCCCTGTTCCAGCAGCAGAGCACGGTGATCGCGCTGTACGCCGACCAACGGCTGAACCGCAGCATCTTCGGCTGGACGATGCCGCCCAGCTGGGTGCAGTCGATCAACCCGATCTTCATCATCATCTTCGCCGGGGTGTTCGCGAGTGTGTGGACCCGGTTGGGAGACCGGCAGCCCACCACGCCGGTGAAGTTCGCGATGGGCACCATCTTCATGGGCATCGCCTTCCTGCTGTTCCTGCCGTTCTCCGGCGGCGGCCCCAACAGCACGCCTCTGCTCTGGCTCGTGCTGATCCTCTTCTTCTTCACCATGGCCGAGCTGTTCCTGTCCCCGGTCGGGCAGTCCCTCTCCACCAAGCTGGCGCCCGCGGCCTTCCACACCCAGATGATCGCGCTGTACTTCCTGTCCATCGCTGTCGGCACGGCCACCGCCGGCACCCTGGCCGGCTTCTACGACCCGGCCCACGAGACGCCGTACTTCCTCCTGATCGGCGGTGCCTCGATCGGCGTCGGCCTCCTGCAGCTCTTCGGGCGCCGCTGGATCAGCCTGCGGATGGGCGGGGTCCGCTGAGGCACCGCGTGCGGTGCCGCCCGGGCTACGTCCGCGCCTGGAACGCCTCGAAGTAGGCCTCGATCTCGGGGCGCAAGGGCGGGATCGGCACGACCTGACCGCCGGCTCGCAGTGAGGAGGTCGCCGCGGCGCCGGCGGCGACGGCGTGCCGGGCCGCGACCGGAGAGGTCATCGTCGGCCCACCGTCCCGCGCGAAGCGGAGGAACTCCTTCACGAGCAACGGGTCGGCGCCGCCATGACCGCCTGCCGCGGGAGCCGGCAGTGGGATGAGCTCATCCGGCTCGGCCCGGTAGGTGTCGGAGCGGGTGTTCCAGAGCTTCACCGTGGCGTCGGTCCCGTCGCCGAAGTTCTCGATCCGGCCCGCGGTGCCGATCACGGTGTAGTTGCGCCAGTAGTCGGGGGTGAAGTGACACTGCTGGTAGGAGGCCAGGACACCGTTGTCCAGGGCGAAGTTCGCCATCGAGAGGTCCTCGACATCGAGGACCGGCGCCAGCTCCCGCTGCGCGGTCGGCGGCCAGCTGTCGGTCGAGTACCACTCCGCCATCCGCCGGTCCCGGTTGTCCCGGCGGTCGGTGATGTCGCCGTAGACGCTGAGCCTGCCCATCGCCTGCGCCGTGGTGGCGTAGCCCCCGCCGAGCCAGTGGATGACGTCGATGTCGTGGGCACCCTTCTGCAGCAGCAGACCCAGGGTCTTGGACCGGTCGGCGTGCCAGTCCTTGAAGTAGTAGTCGCCGCCGGTGGACACGAAGTGGCGGCACCAGATGGCCCTGACCTCACCCACGCGGCCGGCCAGGACGGCGTCCCGCATCGCCGTGATGACCGGCATGTGCCGCATGTTGTGTCCGACGTAGAGCCGGGTGCCGGTGCGGTAGGCCGTCGCGAGGATCCGGTCGGCGGCCTCGGTGCTGACGGCCATCGGCTTCTCGAGGAACGTCGGGACGCCGTGGTCGAGCGCGCGGACGGCGTGCTCCTCGTGCAGGTGGTCGGGAGTCAGAATCATCAGCGCGTCGAGCTCGAGCTCGAACAGGGCGTCGAGGTCGGGAACGAGCCGGACCTGGTCGCCCAGCTCCTGCCCCGCTGCCCTGAGCCGCTGCAGGTCGGGGTCGCAGACCGCGACGACGCGGGAGCCGCGGGCCGGTTGGTGCGCGTAGTGGGCCAGACCGGAGCGGAGGCCGAAACCGAGGATGCCGACGCGGGTGGTCATGGTCGAGCGGGAGCTTCGTCGGGGAACGGGTGCCGGGGCGCAGCCGTGGTGGTTCCCACCGTCGCACCTGAGCCGGGACCGTCCGCACGGCTCGGTGCGCCGGCGGCGCTCAGCCGCTCGAGAGCCCCGTTGCCCAGCGGGAAGCCGGCAAGCCGGGCGGCGTACAGCGCCGCCCCGACGACCGGGGAGTAGCGCGGCTGCCGGAGCTCCAGGAGGCCAGCGCTCGTCGTCAGCTGCCGTTGGAAGCGCTGCAGCACCTCGGGGACGGAGAACATGCCGCCGGAGTAGGACACGGCCACCCTTTCCTGCGGCGGAAAGCCCAGGCGGCGACGGGTGGTCTCGACGAGCAGGACGAGCTGGGCCGCCGCGTCGCCGAGAATCGTTCGGGCGACCTCATCGCCGTGCCGCGCCGCCTCGACGACCGGGCGGGACAGCGCGGCGATCTCCCGCCGGCTGCCGCGCCACCGGTTCAGCACGAGGTCGACGGCGTCGAGGTCGGCGCGCAGAGCGAGATGGCGACGCAGCACCTCGAGCAGCGGGCCGGCCGGCAGCCGGCCGTCGCTCATCTGCGAGAAGGCCTGCAGACCGCGGGTGCCCACCCAGTAGCCCGATCCCTCGTCGCCGAACAGCTCACCCCAGCCGCCCACCCGGACGTGCTCGTCCCCACGCCGGCCGTAGGTCATCGAGCCGGTGCCGCCGATCACGTTGATGCCGTCGTCCAGCCCCAGCGAGCCGGCCCAACCGCACACCATGTCGTTGTCGCAGCGGTAGCGGGCGTGCCCGAGTGCGGTCCCAGGGGCAGCGTCCAGCTGGGGCACGTCCGCACTCACCTCCCCATACGCCGGCAGTCCGAAGAAGGCAAAGGTGATCTCGGACGGGGCCAGTCCCGCTGCCGCCGCCAAGGCCGCGACCGCCTCGCGGAGCACCCTCGCCACGAGACCCACACCCTCGTCGGCAGCACTTCCCAGGTAGTAGCAGCTCGGGGCGTCGAGGGCCGCGAGGACCCGGCCCTCCTCGGAGAGGAGGCACAGGGCGGTCCTGGTCCCTCCGCCGTCGACGCCGAGGTAGGTCCTCATGCCGGCAGCGGGTGCACCGTGACACCCTGCACGACCCGGTTGACCTCGCCGTCCGGAAAGGGGTTGTCGGGGGTGCGGCCCAGCTCGAGCGAGAACCGCAGGGCGACCAGCTGAGCGATCACCACGAACGGCAGCGCGAGGACGACGTCGTCGATGTCGTCCAGTCCCCCGACCCGCCAGGCGCCGACCCCTGCCGCGGCCTCGGTCTCCCGACCGGTCACCACCAGGACGTTCTCCGGACCCAGACTCTGCCGCAGCTCAGCGGCGATGTCCTCGTCGTAGCGCCGGGTGTAGGGGTCGTTGGACAGGTAGACGACGACCAGCGTCCCCTCCCGCAGGACCGCTTTCGGGCCGTGCCGAAAACCGAGGGCCGTGTCGTAGTAGCTGACCACCCCGCCCGCCGTCAGCTCCAGCAGCTTCAGCGCCGACTCCCGGGCCAGACCGGCGAGCACGCCGCTCCCCAGGTAGACGACGCGGTTGTAGCCCCGCCCGGCCAACGCCTCCACGAGCTCGGCATCGGCGAGGATCGCCTCGGCGGCCGCGGCGAGCCGCTCGACGAGAGGCGTCGCCTGCTGCGCCGGAACCAGCGCGAGCCAGGCCGCCAGCAGCATCGAGGTGAAGCTCGAGGTCATCGCGAACCCGCGGTCGTTGGCGGCAGGGGGCATCAACAGGACATACGACGACGAGGCGTCGGCATGGTCGGCTGCGAGCCGGCCGTCCGGGTTGCAGGTGATGACCAGCTGGAAGACCGAGCGCAGGCACTGGGAGGCGAGCCGGGCGGCCGCGACACTCTCCGGGCTGTCGCCGGACCGGGCGAAGGAGACCAGCAGGGTGGGCACGTCCTCCGCGAAGACCTCCCGGGGGCTGGCGACGATGTCGGTCGTCGCCACGGCCTCGACCCGCCGGCCGAGCACCCGGGCGAGCGCCGGCGCCAGCACCTGCCCGGCGAAGGCCGAGGTGCCGGCCCCGGTCAGCACGATCCGGAGGTCTGGCAGCGCGAGCAGCGGCTCGAGGAAACCGCTCAGTCCGGCCGACTCCCCCTGCACGATCCGGGCGACCTCGCGCCAGACCTCGGGCTGCTGGCGGATCTCGGGCCAGGTCGCCGCGGCTCCCCGGGTCGCCAGATCCCTGCTCGACAAGGCGGTCATGCCAGTGCCCGGTGCGCAGCGAAGCGGCCGAGGACCGGTCCGTGCACCTCGACCGCGTCGTCGAGGATCGCGGTGGCCACCGCTGGGCCCGGTACCAGGGGGTCGAGGGCGAGAGCCTGCAGGGCAAGCTCCCGACTCCCGCTGAGGGCAGCCTGGACGGTGATCTCCTGCTGCTCCGCCCGCGCCGTGAGCACCGCGGCGATGCCGTCCGGCAGCGGGCCGACGCCGAGACCGATGATGCCCGCCGCTCCGACGACCGCCGGGACCTCGACGACGGCGGTGGCCGGCAGGTTGGGGATCTTGCCCTGGTTGGGCACGTTCACCGCCAGCTCGACGTGGTCCCGGCCGGTCACGATCGCCTCGGCGATCGCCACCAGCCGCTCGGCCTCCTGGTTGTCGCTCTCCGGCAGCGGCGCCGTCCCGTCGGCCTGGGCGTGCAGCTGCTCCCAGAGGTCGCCCTTCTCGCCGATGTAGCGCATGGTCGCGTCCCGGCCACCCTGCAGGCCCCACGGCAGGTCGGTCTCGTCGGCCGGCGTGCCGTCCTTGCCCCGCAGGTACCAGCCGAAGAACTCCGCGACGTGCCGGTCGCCGGGAGCCGGGTAGCGGCCGAAGGTCCGGTAGAGGTCGGCGGAGACGGGGAGGTGGATTCCCTCCTCATCGGTGGAGGGCGCGTTCCGGTCCCCCGCCGTCCGCAGCACCGCCTCGCGCAGCACGGGGGACAGGTCCTCCGAACCCCGACGCAGGTCCAGCAGCCAGCACAGGTGGTTGAGGCCCGCGAACACGGCGTGCACCTCCGCGCGGGGAACCTTCAGGTCCGCTGCCAGCTTGGCCAGCGTGTGCATCGTCCCGTGGCAGAGGCCGACGGCTTTGACCGGCGTCTGCGAGGTGATTCCCCGGACGTTGGCGGTGAGGGGGTTGGAGTAGTTGACCAGCTGTGCCTCGGGCGCGAGGTCCGCGACGTCCTCGGCGATGGCCACCAGCTCGGGGACATGCCGCAGGGCGCGCAGGACGCCCCCGGGCCCGACGCTGTCGCCGACCGTCTGCGCGATGCCGTACCGAGCCGGCACCTCGATGTCGTGCCGCCATCCGTCGGCGGCACCGACGGCGATGGTGGTGGTGACGAACCGGGCGTGTGGCAGCGCGTCGCGGCGGTCGCTGTGCGGCACGAAAGCCAGGTCGGCGCCGCGCTCCCGGGCGATCCGGCGACCGACCCGGGCCATCGTCTCGGCGGCCTCGGCGTTCAGGTCGACCAGATGGACGGTCCAGCCGTCGAAGGTCCGGCAGGAGGCCAGGTCGGTCATCAGACCCGGCGTGAACACGGTGCTGCCTGCGCCGATGAGGACGATCGAGTTCTCGCTCACGGGAGCCTTTCGGAGTCGGGGACCCGCACGGGGACAGTGCGGGCGTCAGCGGTTGCTGCCGGCCAGGAGGCCGTTGACGATGTAGCGGTTGAAGCTCAGCGCGAGCAGTGCCGGCACCAGGATCGCGAGCACCCCGGCGGCGTTCAGCAGCGTGCTGGGGACGACGTGGCGGCCCTGCAGCGCCGCGATGACGATCGTGAGCGGCTGGGTCGACAGGTCGCTGGAGAGCACCAGGGGGAACAGGAACTGCCCCCAGGCGAACAGGAAGGTGATCAGCGCGGTCGAGATGATGCCGGGCCGCGCCAGCGGCAGCAGCAGATGCCACAGCACCTGCAACCGCCCGGCCCCGTCCACCAGACCCGCCTCCTCGATGCCGATCGGCAGGCTCACGAAGTAGTTGTGCAGCACCCAGGTGGCCAGCGGCAGGAAGCCCGAGACGTACACCAGGATGATGCCGCTGTAGGTGTTCACGAGTCCGAAGACGCTCATCAGCCGGTAGAGCGGGATGAGCGTGGTGTAGGCGGGGAACGCCATCGTGGCCAGCACCGCGTAGAACAGGATGTTCCGGCCGCGGAAGCGCATCCGGGCGAAGGCGTAGGCCGCGAGCGTGGCCAGCAGGACCGTCAGCACCGTGGCCGCACCACACTCGACGACGATGTTCAGCGCGGACCGACGGATCTGGCCGGGGATCTCGCCCTCACCGGTCAGCAGGGTGGCGTAGTTCCGCAGGGTCAGGTTGCTGGGCAGGTAGTGGGCGGGGATCGCGCGGGCGTCTGCCTCGGTCTGCAGGCTCGTCTTGACAGCCCAGTAGATGGGCACCAGCGACCAGACCAGGATCAGCACCACGCCGAGCCAGCGGGCGACCGGCGCGCGACGGGTCACAGCTCCACCTTCCGGTAGACGGCGCGGACGATGCCCAGCGAGACCACGAGCGTGACGATGGTGATCATCAGCGAGAGGGCGTAGCCCTTTCCGAAGTCGAGGTCCTGGAAGCTGATGAAGTAGGTCTGCATGGTCACCGAGGCCGCCGTGCTGGCGGCGCCGTTGAGCACGTACGGCTGGTCGAAGACGTTGAGCGTGGCGACCAGGGCCTGCACCATCGCCACCGCGATTCCTGGCCGGGCCAGCGGGAGGGTGATCCGCCGGAACGACTGCCAGGGTCCGCAGCCGTCGATCGTCGCCGCCTCGTACAGCTCGGCGGGAATGAGCTGCAGAACGGCGAGGATGAGCAGCACCGACAGCGGGGTGATCTGCCAGACCTGGACCAGCTCGATCAAGGTGATGGTCAGCAGCCGGTTCTGGCCCAGCAGGACGTTGGTGCCGTCGCCGAGGTGCAGCGACGCGAGGACGCTGTTGACCAGACCACCGTTGGGGTCGAAGATCCCGGTCCAGAGGATGCTCTCGACGACGCCCGGGAGAGCCCACGGCAGGATGAGCACCGCGATCACCAGGCTCCGACCGGCGAACGGCCGCTGCAGCACGACCGCCATGGCGATGCCGAGCAGGGTGGAGAGGGTGACCCCGACGACGACGTAGAACGCCGTGTTGCCGATGCTGCCGGTGACGGCGTCGTCGTGCAGCAACCGGACGAAGTTGCCCAGGCCGTCGAAGCGGGTCGGCGGGTCCAGCGCGTCGACCTTGAAGAAGGACTGCACCACCGTGAAGACGGCCGGCACGACAGCCAGCCCGATGATGAAGACGGCCACCGGGGCCACCAGCAGGTACGGCAGCGGGTCGAACCCGCGGGAGCGCACCGGGGCCACGGCGCCGTCCCGGCGCTCGGTGAGCTGGGGCGCGGTGGTGGCCGTCCCGGCCGCCGAGCCGGCCCGAGCCGACTCCGTCACGACGCGGAGAGCTCGTTGGCGGTGTCGCCGATGGCCTTGATCGCCGCGTCGACGGTGATCGAGCCGGTGGCCGCCGCGTGCAGGTTGGTGTACACCGCGTTGGAGAACTTGGGGTACCAGGACGGGGCCCCGCCCTCGAAGACCGGCTTGGAGCCCTGCAGCATCGACTCCAGCTCCTCGCCGCCCACGAGGTTGCCCTTGGCCGTCATCTGCTTCACCGCCGAGAGGTGCGACGGGATCGGGTAGCCCTCGAAGGCCTTGTCGCTGCCGTTGACGCCGGCGAAGTCGGCCTGCTGCTCAGCGGCCGTGAACCACTCGATGAACTTGGCGGCGGCCTGCGGGTACTTGGCCTCCTTCGGGATCCCGATGCCGTCAGGGTTGCTGAGGTTCGCCGCCGGCCCCGTGACGCCCGGGGTCTTGATGTAGCTGACCTTGCCGACGACGGAGGAGGAGTCCTTGACGTTGTACAGCGTGCCGACGGTGCCGGAGTAGTCGGAGAAGGTGCTGGCGACCTGGCCTTTGGCCATCAGCGTCTGCTGGCCCTGGCTGTCGGTGGTGTTGATGTTGCCCGGTGGCACCAGGCCCTTCTTGAGGGCCTCGACCATCCACTCCGCCGCCTTGTACCCGGCGGAGTCCGGCGAGGTGAACTGAGGCTTGCCGGTCGGGTCCAGCACCGTGCCGCCGAAGGCACCGGTGGTCTCGTACCAGTAGGTCGAGAGACCCTCGGCGGCCGCGAACGGGATGTTGAGGGGGTACTTGGTGACCCCCTTGTCCTTGATCTGCTGCAGCGCCGCCGTGTACTTCGCCATCGTCTGCGGGGCCGGGTCGGCCCCCGCCTTCTTGAACATCTCGGTGTTCACCGTGGTGACCATGAACGACGCGTCGTAGGGGATGCCCACGACGTGGCCGTCACTGGTGAACGAGGCCAGCTGAGGCACGTCGGCGGCCATCCCGGCGGTGTCCAGGTAGGAGTCCATCGGGTAGAACCAGCCGAGCTTGCCCAGCTGGCCCACCCGGGACCAGTCGACGTCCGTCGCGTCGGCGAAGTAGGTCTTCGCAGTCGCGGCGGCGGAGATCTTCGTCTGCAGGCTGTCCCAGTCGATGTTCACCCACTTGACCGTGATGCCCGTCTCCTTGGTGAAGGCGTCCAGCGCCGCCTTGGGCGGGGAGTCAGAGGCGAGGGCGACCGTGATGGTGACCCCGCTCGTCTGGGTGGAGGCGTCGCTGCTCTGGCCGCCGCTGCCGCCACCACCGCAGCCGGTGGCGACGAGCGCAAGGCTCGCCAGCGCCGCCAGCAGGCGGGTGCGATGC
Source organism: Friedmanniella sp. (assembly GCA_045806705.1). GTDB lineage: Bacteria > Actinomycetota > Actinomycetes > Propionibacteriales > Propionibacteriaceae > Microlunatus. Next base: position 51,972 of record JBJMIS010000009.1, on the reverse strand, counting down.
CCTGGCTTGCCTCGTCGAAGGGGGTTCCGCATTCGATTGCCTCCGTCTCGGTGCTGCAGTGGACCGACTGCGGTCGCGACAGCAGGTGGGGGCTGCGCAAGTCTGCAACCTCCGCTCGCTGAATTGCGCGATCGTGAGTGAAACGTAGGTCTGGCCAGGAGCAGGGTCAATGCTTGTGCGCAACTGCACACCGAATTGCACGAGTGCGCAGAACGCGTGCATCTCGTAGAGTGCCGCTGTGCAGCGAGCGGAGCGACTCAGCGCGATCCTCGACCAGGTCGGTCAACGGGGCCGCGTCGACGTCGGCGAGCTCGCCACTGCTCTCGGCGTGTCGGGTGCCACCATCCGTCGCGACCTGCAGTCCCTTGGCCGGAGCCAGCTCCTGGTGCGGACACATGGCGGGGCGGTCGCGAACGAGATCGGCGACGAGGTCCCCACCCGGGTCAAGGCGGCCCTCCGGCTGCCGGAGAAGCGGCGCATCGGCCGCGCAGCCGCCGATCTCGTGCAGGACGGGGCCGTCGTCGGCATGACGGGCGGAACCACGGCCCTCGAGCTGGCGCGGACCTTGGCGACCCGCCGCGGGATCACCGTGGTCACGAACGCGATCAACATCGCCAACGAGCTGGTCGGGCATGCCGGTTTGAGGCTCGTCGTGATCGGCGGCATCGTCCGCCACTCCTATGAGCTGGTGGGACCGGCAGCCGAGGCGATGCTGGCGAACTACCACCTCGACATCGCCTTCATCGGCGTCGACGGGCTCACCCCGGAGGAAGGGTGCACGACGTATGACGAGATGGAGGCTCAGACGGACCTCGCCTTTTTGCGCCGCTCAGGCAGAAATGTGGTCATCGCGGACAGCTCGAAGATCGGTCGCGTGACCTTCGCGCGGATCAGCCTGCTCTCCGGCGTCACCGACGTCGTGACCGACAAGGGCGCGGACCCGGACCAGCTGGAGGCGCTACGGGACGCAGGGCCCCGCGTGGTGACCGTCTGAGGGAGCCGGAGGCCGGGCGACGGGCGGGCGACCTCCCCCGAGGTGGTCGCCCCGCCCTCCTTGCACCAGCAGCCGGACCGACCCTCCCCCTGACCTGAGTCCGCCTCGGCTGCACCAGCACCGGCTCCGGATGGCGGCGTCCTCCCCCTGACCTGAACGCCACCGGCCTCGCCGACGCTGTGCGCCGGTCGACGTCCCCCAACCTCGACCGGCAACAGCAACTCTGCGCCGGCAACCTCTGGCCCGCCTCGGCACGGGCGGCAGCCTCGCTCAGGACCGACCCAGCATTCGTCCCCGAACCTCAGGCCGCCGCTCAACGGCGCCACCTAGCGAAGGCCGGCAGGTCTGCACGGTCGAGGCTGCCGCCGTTCGCCGAACCGTGCTTGACTGAACCATGTGCCGATGGATGGTCTACTCAGGAGATCCGATCCTCGCCGAGGACCTGTTGTTCCGGCCCGTTCACTCGCTGATCGACCAGAGTCTGCACTCACGGATGGGCGCCACGACCACCAACGGTGATGGCTTCGGCATCGGGTGGTACGGCGAGGGCGCCGAGCCCGCGCTCTTCAAGAGCATCGACCCGGCCTGGAACGACCAGAACCTGCGCGAAATCGCCGGCCGGATCCGAACCCCGCTGCTGTTCGCCCACATCCGGGCCTCAACCGGCACCCCGGTGCAACGGAGCAACTGCCACCCGTTCCGGCACGGCCGCTGGCTGTGGATGCACAACGGGGCGATCCGCGGGTTCCGTGAGATCAAGCGGGAGCTGCTGATGGCGGTGGACCCGTCGCTCTACCGCGACATCCAAGGGTCGACCGATTCCGAGGCCCTGTTCTTCCTGTCCCTCACCTTCGGCCTCACCGAGGATCCCTTCGGGGCCGTCGCACGGGCGGTCGGGCTGGTGGAGAGCGTCGGCCGCAGCCACGGCGTCGAGAACCCGATCCAGATGACGGTCGCCACCAGCGACGGGGAGTCCGTCTGGGCGTTCCGCTACTCCAGCGAGGGACAGAGCCGGTCGCTCTTCTACTCCACCGACGTCTCGACGCTGCGCCGCCTGCACCCTGAGGTCGAGATCCTCCGCGGACTGGGCGAGGAGACCCGGTTGGTCGTCTCGGAGCCTCTCGGCGATCTTGTCGGTGCCTGGAACGAGGTCCCCGAGTCCTCTGCCGGCGTCATCCGCCCCGGTGCCGATGAGATCAGGCCCTTCCAGCCCGTCCCCGCCTGAGCCGACCAGGCTGACCGCTCGCCGACGCCGCCCGATCAGGCGGCCGAGAGCCGAGCAGCTCCTCCTGTGCCCCGCCCCGCAGGCGGTCACGGCGTCAGGAGGCGTCGCGAACAGGCGCTAGGGTGTTCGCGATGCGCAGCACGGGAGCGAGGTCGGTCCGTCGCGTCCTGGTTGCCATCGGGGCGCTCGGGATGGCTCTGGCGGGTGCCGCGCCCGCGCAGGACGCGTGGTCTGCCCTCCCCCACCCCGCCATCGCGACGACGAGCGGCCGGACCGCCGCCAGCGACCAGGCGGCCGTCCGCTTCGGCTGGGGGACGGTCGTTGCCGGGGACGAGTTCAGCTACCAGGGCGGACCGGACCCGCTGAGGTGGCGGGTGTACGACAGCCCGGGTCACGCCGGCCGGGGCCGCCGGAGCCCCGCGGCCTGGCACGTCAACGGCCGGGTCGCCACCGTCACCGGCGATCGCCTGGGCACGACCGGCGGCATGGCTGACCGCGAGGGCCGCAGATTCGGCCGCTGGGAGGCCCGGATGAGGACCAGCGTCCGGGACGCCAGCTACCACCCCGTCCTCCTCCTCTGGCGGCACGTCGCGAGCGCGAACTGCCCCGAGGTCAACTTCGCTGAAGGCACCAACAACACCAAGCTGGCGAAGTTCTTCCTCCACTACGGCTGCCACAACATCGGCCGGACCCGCGCCACCAAGGCCATCGACATGACCCGTTGGCACAACTACGCCGTGCAGTGGACTCCCACCGAGATGACGGGCTACATCGACGGGGTCCCCTTCTTCCATGACAGCAACCCCCAGCACCTGCCGCAGGTGCCGATGCACGCCTGCCTGCAGCTCGACTGGTTCCCCCGGGCCACCGCGAGCCCGAAGACGACCATGAGCATCGACTGGATCCGGGTCTACGCCCTCCCTGAGCCGCCAACCGTGTCGCCGCCGACGTGACCGGTGCCCCAGGAACCGATCCCACTCCCGCACTGGCCGTGCCAACCGGTTGCGCCGGCCGGGTCCGGACGGTTCCACTGGAGGCTGGACGTCCAGGCACCACGGCCACGGCGAGGAGACGACGATGAGCGACGGGCACAGCGATCCGGGCATGTGGCACCCCGCGCCGACCGACCCGCGCTACGCACTGGCTCGTGCGGTGGCCTGGGAGTGCGCGCACCATGGCTGGCGGGTGGAGAGCCAGACCGACGTCAACGCCGTGCTGGTGAAAGGTCACCGTACGAGTCACCTGCTGCACCTGGTCCTGTCCCTGATCACCTTCGGGCTCTGGGTTCCCGTGTGGATCTTCATGGCGCTCGCCAACCGGGACGTACGGATGTCCCTCTACGTCGACCAGTACGGGAACATCCTGCAGGCCTGAGCCGCGGAGGGCACTCGCCCCCCGTCGCCGTCCTAGCCGGGAGAGCCGCGCCGGTGCCATGCTGTGGAGATTGCGGTCCCGGACGGAGGACGGAGTATGGCCCAGCTCCTGTCGGTCAACGTCGGCCGCCCCCGGGACGTGGAGTGGAGCGGCCGGGTCGTCCACACCGGCATCTGGAAGTCCCCGGTCAGCGGGCCCGTGATGGCCCGCCGGCTGAACCTGGACGGCGACGGACAAGGCGACCTGGCCGGGCACGGCGGCGAGCAACGTGCCGTGATGGTGTACCAGGCCGAGTCCTACGAGTACTGGCGCCGGCAGCTGGACAGGCGCGATCTCGGCTGGGGCATCTTCGGTGAGAACTTCACCGTCGACGGGCTCGCGGACGACCAGGTCTGCATCGGTGACCGTTTCCGGATCGGGGCGGCGGAGTTCGAGGTGAGCCAGCCCCGGGTCACCTGCTACCGCGTCGGGCTTCGCCTCGACGAGCCGCGGATGCCCTCGCTGCTCGTCGCGCACCACCGCCCGGGCTTCTACCTCCGGGTGCTGCGCGAGGGCGCCGTGCAGGCCGGCGACGCGATCGTCCAGACCGGGGCCGGTCCGCACCAGATCACGGTCGCGTCGACGGACGCCCTGCTCTACCTGCCCGAGGCCGACGTCGACCGGATGCGGCTGCTGCTCGACGTGCAGGCGCTGAGCCCGGGATGGCGCGGCTCCTTCGAAGACCTGGTGGACCAGGCCGACCATCCCCGCCCCCAGCGGGCGAAGCCGACCGCACCGGCTTGGGAGGGCTTCCGGCCGATGCGCGTCCTGCGTCTGGTGCGAGAAACGGACCTGGTCACCTCGGTCTACCTCCAGCCCGGGGACGGCGGCGCCTTCGTTCCCGGGGAGCCCGGCCAGTACCTGACGATCCGGCTGCCCGGCGCCGGCCAGCCCGCTCCGGTCCGCAGCTACTCGCTGTCGGGTGGAAGCACCGATAGCTACCGGATCAGCGTCAAGCGTGAGGCCCTCGGGGTCGCCAGCAGCTACATCGGGTCCACGCTGGCCGTCGGCGACGTCGTGGACGTCGCTGCGCCGCGCGGCGACTTCGTCCTCGACCGGGGGACGGAGCCGGTGGTCCTGCTCTCGGCCGGGATCGGCGTCACGCCCGTGCTGGCGATGCTCCACGCGCTCGCGGCCGGCCACAGCACCCGAGCGGTGTGGTGGCTGCACACCACGCAGGGCCCGGCGACCTACGCGATGGCCGACGAAGCCCAGCAGCTCCTCGATCAGCTCCCCGGGAGCCGCCGCTGGGTTTTCTACACCGCAGAGCCGAGCCGCAGCGACCCGGCGGGAGCGTCTGCGGGACGTCTGGACCGGGCCGTCCTCGCGGGCCTCGGGCTCCCGAGCGACGCCACCGCCTACGTGTGCGGGCCACCCGCCTTCATGGCCGCCATGCTGGCGGCACTCACCGAGCTGGGGCTGTCGGCCGAGCGGCTGCACACGGAGTGGTTCGGCTCGCCCTCGGCCGTGAACCCCGGAGTGGTCGGGGTGGAGCGGCGCCTGCCGCACCTCCCCGCCCAGCTCGGCTCCGGTCCCCAGGTGACCTTCGCTCGAGCCGGGCTGACCGTACCTTTTGATGAGGAGAAGAGCTCCTTGCTGGAGATGGCGGAGGCCTGCGACGTCCCCACCCGGTGGTCCTGCCGCACCGGCGTCTGCCACACCTGCGTCACCGGTCTGCTGTCCGGAGCCGTCCGTTACGCCCCGACGCCACTGACCCCGCCGGACAGCGGCGACATCCTGGTTTGCTGTGCCAGGCCCGTGGCCGACGTGGTCCTCGACCTGTAGCGGCGGAGCGTCGCTCCAGACGCGAGCCGTCCCGCAACAGACTTGAAATGTCTAGCGGGGGTCAAATCGCTTGACAGGTAGATAACCCTGGCGAAAGATGGTCTCGTGGAGTGAGGCGGCCATGGGGGGTGGCTGCTGGTTCGTCGGCTGGGCCGCGTGGGGGGCCGCGTTGTTCAGCCGGCGATGCTCCCTTCGGCTCCGGCTCACCGCAGAGCGGCAGGCGAGGGCAGGGTAGGCCGAGAGCGACGCACCCGCCTCGGACTGGAGTGGGTCAGCCCCACCAGTGAGAAGGCATGTGGGCGACGCTGATCCTGCGCCCCGTCACCATCCGCGGGTTGACTCGGACGTAGTGCGACTTCTCCCCCGGGGCCCATGGCGTCAGCGGTGACTCGGCGAGCTCAGCCAGCTCGTCAGCATCGCTCACCTCGTCCAGGTAGCCGCGGACGACCACACTCCAACCGAGCTGTTGCTGATCGTCCGTCCCGTCGACCTCGAAGGCGACCGGCGCTTCATGCAGCGAGGCGATCAGCTTCCGGCCCGGATCGGTACGGAACACCACGGTGTCCTTCTGGAACAGGTAGTTCACCGGGATGATCATCGGCATCTCGCCGGCGCGGTCGAGGAAGGCCAGCCGTCCGAAGGAGTGACGACCGAGCAGCTGGTGGCACTCCTGAGTGGTGAGTTCGATGAGCGTCTTGTCCATCCCGGCTCCTTCTCACCCTCTCGACGAACCTGTCCTGCCCCACCCTAGGGCTGAACGAGGGCAGGGGTGGTGAGCAGACCCCAATCCTCCGGCGTCGTGGTGCAGGGCGGTGACCCTCGACCCTTCCGGCCAACCGGGCGGGAGCGCCACAATGAGCAGATGACCAGGGCCGACGCCTTCGTCGGGCGCGTCGACGAGCTCCGCGCCCTGGGCGAGGAGTGGGGGCGGGCTCGAGCAGGAGAGCCGCGGCTGGTCTGGCTGACCGGCACCGCGGGCATCGGCAAGACATCGCTGCTGCGCCGCTTTGTCGGAGGACTGCCGGCAGCGCAGCTGCTCTGGGCAGGCGCAGACGAGAGCGAAGCGGAGGTGCCCTACGGGGTCCTGACGCAGCTGGTGGCCGAGCTGCCGTCCACGCTCCCGTGCGAGTTCCGCCTGGACGCCAACCCGCTGGCCGTGGGTTCCCTGCTGCTGGACGCGCTCGGCGCCCTGCAGACGCTGGGGCCGGTCCTCGTGGTCATCGACGATGCCCACTGGGCTGACCGGATGTCGGTCCAGGCGCTGGTGTTCGTGTTGCGGAGGTTGCGGAGCGGCCAGGTCCTCGCGGTGCTGAGCGCCCGCTCCGACCCCCCGATGGCCTCCGCGCAGCCGTGGGAGCGCGCGCTGGCCCAGAGCCAGCTGACCCGTCGGCTACCCCTCGGCGGCCTGACGCCGGCGGACCTGCGCCGGCTCTCCCCCACCGCTGACGGCGTCCTGCTGCCGCCCGCCGCCGGTCGCCTGCTGCACGAGCACACCGGCGGTCATCCCCTGTACGCCCGCGCCCTGCTGGAAGAGCTGCCGGCCGAGGCGCTGATGGAGCCCACCGCCGTGCTGCCGGCTCCGCGGTCGTTGGCCTCGCTGGTGCTCGTCCGGCTGGCCAAGCTGTCCGATGCCGCTCAGTCTCTGGTGCTGTCCGTCGCGGTGCTGGGACCACACTGCGCGCTGTCGGATGCGGTCAGGGTGGCGGAGGTGGCCGACCCGGTGGCCGCTCTGGACGAGGCCGTACGCGCGGGCTTGCTGGTGACCGGTTCCTCCGGCCGAGCCCAGGACGTGGCGTTCCCGCACCTACTGCTGCGAGGCGCCGTCTATGCCGACCTGGCCCCCGCGCGCCGCCATGCTCTGCACGCTCGTGCCGCCGTCGTGCTGGGTGGCGCGCCGGCACTGGCTCACCGGGTGGCCGCGGCGGTGGGACCGGATGCGGAGCTGGCGGAGGAGCTGGAGAGCCTCGGTCACGGTGAGCTGTGCCAGCAGCGCTGGGGGGCAGCGGCCGACCACCTGCTGGCAGCAGCCGACCTGAGCCCCACCGCTGCCGACAAAGGCCACCGGACGGTCCAAGCGGTGGCAGCAATGGTGGCCGGGGGCGACCTCGCCCGAGCCGCTCGGTGGGAGCCGGTGGTCAGGGCGGCTCCGGCCGGTTCGGCGCGAAGCCGGGTCCTCGGTCAGATCGCGCTCCTGGCCGGCCGCTTGTCGGTGGCGCGTGCCGAGCTGTCGGCTGCGCCGCACCAACCCCTCGACGGCGGAACCGCGCCCGTCGACCATGCCGTCCTCACCGCCTACCTCGGCCTGCTCTCGCTGCTCGAGGGTCACCTCGAGCAGGCGGTCGGCCTCGCCGACACGGCGCTGGCGGACGTGCCCGCCGCCGAGGCCACCGTCGTCGCACGTTTCACCCAGGTGCTCGGGCTCGCCAGTCTGGGACGCCAGCTGGAGGCGGCGGAGCTGCTGCCACCGGTTCCCGAAGGGCCGCTCGATGATCCAGTGGACGGCCTGCACAGCCTGGCCCTGCACGGCTTTCTCGCGCTCTGGTCCGGCCGCGACCAGGACGCGGCGGCGGCGCTCGGGGAGGTGCTCCGCCGGCTGCCGCCCGGCGGGTTGACGCAAGGCCGGATCATGCTGGTGGCCGGCCTCGCCGAGGCGCTCTACCGGCTCGGCGACTGGGACGGCGCGGCCAACCAGGCCGAGCTCGCGCTGTCCTTCGCCGAGGACGCCGGCATCCTGCTCGGCGACGCGATCCTGCACGCCGTCGCCGGCTACGTGGCCGCCGGCCAAGGACTGTGGGAGGCCGCCGACTCCGCTGTCCAGGCCGCGGTACGCTCCGCCGCCGGGCTGCCCTGGTGGGGGGCTCGGGCCTACGCCGCCACGGCACAGGCGACGCTGGCTCAGGCCCGCGGCGACTACCGCGCCATGCGAGAGTCGCTGCGCGCCTTCGACGACCCCGCTCTGCGAGCGCGCCTCGACAACCTCGGTGCCCTCCCCTGGCGGGTGCTGCTCGTCGAGTCGCTGCTGGGGCTCGGGTTGCTGGACGCTGCTGCCGACGCCCTGACCGAGCTCCAGGACCGGACGTCCGCCGGCCCGCCGGGATGGTCGGCGCTGGAAGCGGCGCGGCTAGAAGCGTGGCTCGCCGAGCTGACCGGCGACGTGCCGGCCGCCCGTCTGCGCTACGGGCACGCCCTGCAGCTGGCGGGCCAGGTCCAGGCCGCCCTCAGCCGCGGCCGGCTGGAGACGGCTTACGGCCGCTTCCTGTTGGGTCAGGGCGAGCGACGGGCGGCGCTGGACCTCCTCCGGACTGCGCACGAGCGCCTCGAGCGGTTGGGTGCCAAGCCGTTCGTCGCGGTCTGCGCCGAACTGTTGCACGACGCAGGTCTGCGGCCGCCGACCGCGGACGACCCCCTCGGGTTCACCGTCCAGGAGCGCGCGGTGGCCCGGCTCGTCGCGTCGGGCCGGACCAACGCCGAGACGGGGGTCGAGCTCTTCATCACGAGCAGAACTGTGGCCTTCCACCTGACGAACATCTACGCCAAGGCGGGCATCTCGTCCCGCCGCGACCTGGCACAGCGCTTCCCGGACCTGCTGGCCTGAGCCCTCAGACCTGGCCGGCGCCGTTGGCCGGCCGCCGTGCCTCAGCCGGTCGGGCCCGCGACCAGGCCGGATTGCGGCGAGCACTGTCACCGTCGCTGGAAGGTCCTGCCAGGGATCCGGTCGGGTCGGCGCGGCAGGCTGGGACGTGCCGGCCCGAGCGCCGCCGATGGAGGAGCGATGCGGGTCGTGATCGAGCTCTTCCGAGAAGCCGACGGGCGTCTGGAGGGCACCGTCCACCTTCCAGGCGGACGACGGGACAGCTTCGCCAGCACCCTCGACCTGCTCCGGGCCCTGCAGGACCTGGACCTGGCCCGTCCGCCAGGCGGCCCCGGCAGCACATCTGACAGCAGTGATCCCCCGCACTCCGAACCCGAGGAGCGCCATGGCTGACCTGCCGGTCACCGGACCGCGGACACAGGCCTCAGCCGACCCATCGACAGCGCCAGCCAGGTACGGGCGGCGACGGCGGCGGCCGCCGCCGTCCGACACCGCCAGGTACGCCCGGCTGTCGAGCGTGACGGGCCTCGTCTTCGCCACGCTCTTCGTTCTGAGCTTGGTCTTCGTGCACTCCTCGCCGGGTCTGGGAGCGACGGACGCCGACTTCACCGCCTTCTACGACAGCAACAGCACCGCGCTGGTCACGACCGGGCTCTACCTCGTGCCGTTCGCCGGCATCGCGTTCCTCTGGCACATGAACGCCACCCGGTTGCTGATCCGGACCCGGACCCCGAGCCCGGCCGCCATCCCCGACGGGCTGCAGCTGCTAGCTGGCATCCTGTTCGTCGCCCTGCTCTTCGCGGGCACCGCCGCCGCGGGGAGCGTCGCACTGCTCAAGGACCTGACCGGAGGGCCGCTGCCCTCGGTGGATGTGCAGCGGGGTCTGCTGGCGCTGGGCTACGGCATGGTGTTCGTCTACGCGGTGCGCGGGGCCGGCATGTACGCGATCACGACGACGACGCTGCTGATGCACGCCGGTGTCCTGCCACGGTGGCTGGCCGTCCTCGGCTACCTCCTGTCGACCTTCCTGCTGTTGAGCACGACGCTCAACCCGGTGGTCGTCCTGATGTTCCCCGGCTGGGCGGTGCTCGTGGGCGTCGTCGTCTTCCTCCGGTCCGGGCGCCTTCCCTCCCCGACCACCTCCCAGAAAGTGCAGCCAGCATGACCACAGCCACCTCTCGCGACACCCGGAGCATCGACGACATTCCCAGTCCCCGAGGGCTTCCCGTCGTGGGCAACATGTTCGCCGTGCCGGCGACCCGGACGATCGAGACCCTGATGGAGATCACCCGTGAGCTCGGCCCGATCGTCCGGCTACGGACGCCCATCGGTGACCGGTACATCGTGTCCGGCTTGGCGATGGTGGACGACCTGTGCGACGACGACCGGTTCGACAAGCTGGTCGGGGACGGGCAGAAGGCCATCCGCAGCACGCGGCCGAGCGCCGGGCTCTTCACCTCCGACACCGATGACCCGATGTGGCAACGGGCCCACAACATCCTGCTGCCGAACTTCAGCACCCAGGCGATGCGCGGCTACCTGCCGCTGATGAACGACATCGCCTCCCAGCTGATGCAGAAGTGGGAGCGGCTGAACCCGGGCGAGCCGGTGGACGTGACCGCGGACATGACCCGGCTGACGCTGGACACCATCGCCCTGTGCGGCTTCGGCTACCGCTTCAACTCCTTCTACCGCGACACCCAGCACCCCTTCGTCGACGCCATGATGGACGTGCTGCTGGAGACCCAGGTGCGCGGCCGGCAGCTCCCCTTCCAGACGCGGCTCCGGCGGCGGGCGCAGCGGCGGTTCGCCGCGAGCAACCAGTACATGGAGGACGAGGTCGCGAAGATCATCGCGGAACGGCGGCGGGCAGGGGACGCGGGCGACCACGAGGACCTGCTGAGCTGCATGCTCGACGGGGTGGACAGGCGGAGCGGCAAGAAACTCGACGACGCCAACATCGTCGCCCAGTGCATCACGTTCCTGGTCGCCGGTCACGAGACCACCAGTGGGCTGCTCTCCTTCGCGATCTCCTACCTGCTGAAGAACCCCGGCGTGGTCGAGCAGGCTCACGAGGAGGTCGACCGCGTCCTGGGCACCGACACCTCGGTCCTGCCGAGCTACCAGCAGCTGCAGGGGCTGACCTACGTCACCCAGATCCTCAACGAGACCCTGCGCCTGTGGCCGACCGCCCCGGCCTTCACCCGGTACCCCTACGAGGACGCCATGGTCGGCGGCTACCTGTTCCCCAAGGGGTCCGTGATCGTCGCGCTGACCCCGATGCTGCACCGGGACCCGGAGGTCTGGGGATCCGACGCTGAGGAGTTCAACCCGGACCACTTCCGGCCCGAGACCAGGGCCCTGCTGCCGCCCAACGCGTACAAGCCCTTCGGGTCGGGCCAGCGTGCCTGCATCGGACGCCAGTTCGCGATGCAGGAGGCCGTCCTGGTGCTCGGAATGGTGCTGCAGCGGTTCGAGCTCGTCGACGAGTTCGACTACCAGCTGAAGATCAAGGAGAGCCTGACGGTCAAACCGGACGGTCTGACGGTCACCCTTCGGGCGCGTCCCGGCCGGACGACAGGAACTCTCGTGGTCCCGGCTCCGCCGGCGGTGGCCGTGCCCGAGCCGCCGGCTGCGCCCCAGCCGGCCCGGGTGGGCGACGCGCACGGCACGCCGCTGCTGGTGCTGTTCGGGTCCAACCTGGGCACGGCCGAAGGCGTCGCGACCAAGATCGCCCAGGACGGCTCGGCGCGTGGGTTCGCGGTGACGCTCGGCGCCCTGGACGACCACGTGGGGGAGCTGCCGCACGAGGGAGCCCTGGTCGTCGTCTGCGCCTCCTACAACGGCAGGCCCCCCGACAACGCCGAACGCTTCTGCCGCTGGCTGACCGACCCCGCCACCCCCGCCGACGCTGCCGCCGGCCTGGCGTTCTCCGTCTTCGGCTGCGGCAATATGGACTGGGCCTCGACCTACCAGGCTGTTCCCACCCTTATCGACGACCAGCTGGCGGCCCGCGGGGGCAGGCGGGTGCAAGCGCGCGGCGAGGGAGACGCCCGCGCCGACTTCGACGGGCAGTACGAGGACTGGTACGGCAGGCTGTGGGCCTCGCTGACGACGGCTCTGACCCTGCCGCTCGAGGTGAGCACCGCGTCGAGCACCGAACCACGGCTGCGGTTGAGCATGGTCAACCGCCAGACGACCAACCCGGTGGTGGTCTCCTACCGGGCGCAACCGGCGACGGTCCAGGCCAACCGAGAGCTGCACCTCGGCCAGGGCGGCGGACCGCTGGAGCGGTCCACGCACCACCTCGAGCTGGCCCTGCCCCCGGGCGTCGAGTACGCGACCGGTGACCACCTGGGCGTGCTTCCGCGCAACAACGCGGACCTGATTCGCCGGGTGCTGGCACGGTTCGGCCTGGACGCCGGCACCTACGTGACGATCACCCCGACCGGCGGGGCCTACACGCACCTTCCGCTCGGGGAGCCCGCCCCGCTGCTGGGGGTGCTGGGCAGCTGTGTGGAGCTGCAGGACGTGGCCAGTCGCAGCGACCTGGCGGTGCTGGCGCGCTACACCACAGACCCGTCACAGCGGTCCCAGCTCGAGCAGATGGCGCAGCTCGACGAGGAAGGTCGGACGGCGTACCGGAAGTCGGTCGGCGTCCCGCGGGCGTCGGTGCTGGACCTGCTCGACGCCTACCCGAGCTGCGCGCTGCCGTTCGACGTCTACCTCGACCTGCTCCCCGCGCTGCGGCCGCGCTTCTACTCCATCTCCTCCTCCCCCGCGGCCACGGACCGCTGCCACCTCACCGTCGGGCTGCTGCAGGGTCCGGCCCGGAGCGGGCACGGAACATTCGGCGGGGTCGCCTCCAGCCACCTCGCGGCCGGCCTGGAGGGGAGCACGGTCTTCGTCTTCGTCCGCAAGCCGGGCATCCCGTTCCGACCCCCGGCCAACCCGCACGTCCCGATGATCATGATCAGCGCGGGCACCGGGATGGCCCCGTTCCGCGGCTTCCTGCAGGAGCGTGCCGCCCTGGCGCACCAGGGGGTTCCCGTCGGGCCCTCGATGTTCTTCTTCGGCTGCCGCGACCCCGAGGTGGACCTGCTGTACGCCGACGAGCTGAGGGCCTTCGAGGCGGCCGGCGTCACCCGGCTCGCGCTGGCCTTCTCCCGGTCCGCCGGGGCGGGCCCGCGCTACGTCCAGCACCTGATCGACCGCGAGCAGGACGAGGTGTGGGACCTGATCGGTCAGGGGGCCGTGATCTATGTCTGCGGCAACGCCGCCACCATGGCACCCGGCGTCCGGGCTGCTCTGACGGATCTGCATCAGGCGAAGACCGGCGGCGACGACGGGTCGGCGCAGCAGTGGCTGGCCGACCTGCGGGCCGGCGACCGTTATCTGGAGGACATCTGGGGCGAGATGGCGGTGGCGCTGTGACCGCCACGACCAGCTCGACGATCGGTCCGGAGGAGCTGCCGGGCCCCCGCGGACTGCCCCTGCTGGGCAACGTGTTCGACATCGACGCGGAGAACCCGATCACGAGCATGGTGGAACTGGCCCGCGAGCACGGGCCGATCTTCAGGATGACGACGCCCGGTGGCAGCCGGATCCTCGTGTCCGGCGTCGGGCTCGTCCAGGAGGTGTGCGACGACGCCCGCTTCGACAAGTTCGTCGGTCCCGGGCTGCAGCAGCTCCGCAACGGCGCGGTGGGGCGTGGACTGTTCACCGCGGACACGGTCGACCCACTCTGGCAGCGGGCTCACGGGATCCTGATGTCCCCGTTCAGCCAGGATGCGATGCGGGGCTACCTGCCGCGGATGCTGGACCTGGCCGACCAGCTGCTCGACAAGTGGCAGCGGCTGAACCCGGGCGAGGCCGTCGACGTCCCCGCCGACATGACGAGCCTGACCCTGGACACCATCGCGCTGTGCGGGTTCGGCTACCGGTTCAACTCCTTCTACCGGGACAGCCCGCACCCCTTCGTGTCCGCCATGGTGCGGACGCTGACCGAGTCGCAGACCCGAGCGCGGCAGCTCCCCGTCCAGACGCGGCTCAAGATCCGGGCCCAGCGGCGGCTGGCCGAGGACCAGGCCTTCATGGAGGGCCTGGTCGACGAGCTGATCCGGGAACGGCGGGAGCAGGGCGAGGGCGCCGACACCAACGACCTCCTCGGCCGGATGATCGAGGGGATCGACAGGAGCTCGGGGCTCGGGCTGAGCGATGAGAACATCCGAGCGCAGTGCATCACCTTCCTGATCGCGGGCCACGAGACGACCAGCGGCCTGCTGTCGTTCGCGATCTACTACCTGCTGCACCACCCCGACGTCGCGACCCGTGCCCGGCAAGAGGTGGACCGGGTGCTGGCCGGCGGCCGAACGCCGAGCTATCAGCAGGTGCACCGGCTGACCTACCTGGCCCAGGTCCTCGGCGAGGCGCTGCGGCTCTGGCCCACCGCCCCCGCCTTCACCCGGTACGCCCGGGCCGACACGGTCATCGGGAACCGCTACCGGGTGCCCGCGGGCACGCCGCTCACCGTGCTGCTGCCCATGCTGCACCGCGATCGGACGGTCTGGGGGGACGACGCCGAGACCTTCAACCCCGACCACATGGCGGCGGAGCGGCTGGCCACCCTGCCGCCGCACGCGTACAAGCCCTTCGGCACCGGTCAGCGCGCCTGCATCGGCCGCCAGTTCGCGATGCAGGAGGCGATGCTGGTGCTCGCCCTGGTGTTGCAGCGCTTCGACCTTCTCGACTCCTTCGGCTACCAGCTGCAGATCAAGACGACGTTGACCGTCAAGCCCGACGAGATGCGGATCTCGGTGCGGCCCCGAGCCGACGCGCTGCAGTCGGAGCAGGCTCGGCCCGTCGCTCACCTGATGGCGGGCCTGCCGCAGACCCTGGCACCGGTCCGTCCGATCGGCGACCGGCACGGCAAGCCGCTCCGGGTGCTGTTCGGCTCCGATCTCGGCACTGCCGAAGGGCTGGCCGGCACGCTGGCCCAGGAGGGGGTCGAGCGCGGCTACACCGTGGTCCTGGGGCCGCTCGACGACCACATCGACGACCTGCCCGCCGACGGCGCCACCATCGTCGTGTGCTCCTCCTACAACGGGACGCCACCAGCGAACGCACGCGAGTTCTGCCGGTGGCTCAGTACCGGAGGGAGCGGGCTGGTGCCCGCACGGGCGGCCTTCACCGTCTTCGGCTGCGGCAACCGGGAGTGGGCGTCCACCTACCAGGCGGTGCCCCTCCAGCTTGACGCCCAGCTCGCGGAACGCGGCGGTCGGCGCGTCCACCCCCGGGGCGAGGGCGACGCCCGAGCCGACTTCGACGCCGACTACCGGGCCTGGCACGCCACCCTGTGGTCCGACCTGGCCACCGCCCTCGACCTCGGGCCTGACGCGACCGAACCGGCGACGTCGGCTCCGCGGCTGCGGATCTCGGTGGTGAACCGTCAGCAGAGCAACCCGGTGGTGCTGTCCTACTCGGCGCAGCCCGCGCTCCTCCGCGGGAACCGGGAGCTGGCCCACCAGGCGGACGGGGAGCGTCCGGACCGTTCCACCCGGCACCTCGAGGTGGCGCTGCCGGTCGGGATGAGCTACCGGACCGGCGACCACCTCGGCGTGCTCCCCCGCAACAGCGCGCCGCTCATCCGACGGGCGATGGTGCGCTTCGGTCTCGACGCCGGGCAGTACATCACGATCATCCCCGACAGCGGCTCCTCCACGCACCTGCCCATCGACGAGCCGACTCCTCTGCTGGGGGTGCTCGGCAGCTGCGTCGAGCTCCAGGATGTGGCCACCCGAGGCGACCTGGAGCTGATGGCCCGCTACATCCCGGACCCGGTCCAGCGCGCCGAGCTGACCGAGCTGACCGGGGAGGACGCCGGCTCCCAGGTTCGCTACCGGGAGCGGGTGTTCCGGCCGAACCTGTCCCTGCTGGAGATGCTCGAGCAGTACCCGGCGTGCAGCATGCCGTTCGAGGTGTACCTCGACCGGCTACCGCCGCTGCGGCCGCGCTACTACTCGATCTCCTCCTCCCCGCTGGTCGCCCCGGAGGTCTGCAGCATCACGGCCGGCGTGCTGCAGGCCCCGGCACGCTCCGGCCGGGGAGAGTTCGCCGGTGTCTGCTCCACCCATCTGGCCGGCAGTCCGCCGAACAGCACCGTCTTCGTGTTCGTCCGCGACCCGGGAATCGCCTTCCGGCCACCCGAGGACCCCCAGCTGCCGATGATCATGGTGGGCGCCGGGACCGGAGTAGCGCCGTACCGGGGGTTTCTGCAGGAACGGGCCGCGCTGCAGCGGTCCGGGATCCCCGTTGCCCCGTCGCTGCTGTTCTTCGGCTGTCGGAACCCGGACGTGGACTACCTGTACGCCGACGAGCTCGCCGAGTTCGAGCGGCTCGGAGTGGTGCGGGTGGAGACGGCCTTCTCGCGAGTGCCGGGGCAGCTGCGCCGCTACGTCCAGGACGCCATCACAGCCTCGGCCCAGGAGGTCTGGTCACTGCTCCAGTCGAATGCGCACGTCTTCGTCTGCGGCAACGCTGCGACGATCGCCCCCGCAGTGCGGGCGGCGCTGATCGAGATCCATGCGGAGAAGACCCAGGGATCTGCAGCAGCGGGTGAGGCGTGGCTGGGGCAGCTGCGGAACGAGGCCCGCTACCTGGAGGACATCTGGGGCGGCTAGCCGGCCGGGCTGCTGCCTCTCAGCCCCGCTGCACCGCGCGGCCGGTCAGGGTCTGAGGAACCAGCCTCAGGACGAGGGTGCGCGTCCCGGCAGCCCACGGCCGCGGCAGCTGCTCTGGCGGCACGTCGCGCTCGGGGTCAGCAACGGCCTCGACCCGCCCACGGGCGACCACGCTCCAACCCGTCTCCGAGAGGTCGCCCTGGTGGTCCACCTCGAAGGCAACCCCGTCAACGCCCGCCGCCAGCACCGACAGGGGCCCCTCGGCGGAGGTCTGGATCAGCAGGACACCCCCTCGGTAGCGGTAGTTCACGGGGTAGATGTGGGCACCGTCCGGTCGGCAGAAGGCGATCCGACCGACTGACATGGAGGACATCAGCTCTTCGCAGCGCTCGCCCGTCAGCTCCCGCACCGCGCCGACCACGGTCCCCCAACCGGGATCTGTCACACTGTCACCTCGTTCACGCATCGTCGCCCTGGAACGGTCAGCCCACCGTACCGGCTGGGCACGCCAGGACGCGTGCTCGAAGGTCAGCGCCAGCAGCGGCCCCCACTGCGGCACGGGGCGCCGCGCGATGGGCGGTCACGCCGCCGCCGGGAAGGATCGGCATGCGCTCTCGACATGACGGCATGTGGTGGGGAGCCGCGATCGAGGCGCCCGACCCCGGCGCCCTGGCCCGCTTCTACTCCGAGCTGCTCGGCTGGCCGCTCGGGCACGAGGAGCCGGGCACGGCCATCCTCGCTGCCCCCGAGGGCCCGACCTACCTCGTCTTCCAGCAGGCGACCGGCTACCGGGCACCCGTCTGGCCGCCGGCGGACGGGGACCAGCGCCCGATGATGCACCTGGACTTCCAGGTGGCCGACCTCGACTCCGCAGTGGCGGAGGCTCGGGCACTGGGAGCAACGCTGGCCGAGCACCAACCGCAGCAGAACGTGCGCGTCCTGCTCGACCCGGCAGGGCACCCGTTCTGCCTCTGCCGTGACGAGAGCTGACCCCTCCGCGGAGTCAGCGCAGCGAGATGGCCTGGGAGGGGCAGCGCTCGGCAGCCTCGTGGGCGTCGTCCTCGAGCTCGCTCGGAGGCTCAGCCTGCAGGACCCGGACGATGCCGTCGTCGTCCTGGTCGAAGAGGTCCGGAGCGGTCAGGACGCAGTTGCCCGACCCGATGCAGACGCCGGTGTCGGCCTCGATCCTCATCGGGGGCTCCTCACCAGACCACCGGCAGCTCGGTCAGCCCGAAGATGAACGTCTGCTCCCGGTACGCGACGTGCTCGTCGGCCAATGCCAGCCGGGGGAACCGGCGGAACAGAGCGGGAAAGGCGATCTGCATCTCCATCCGGGCCAGTGGAGCGCCGAGGCAGTGATGGATGCCGTGACCGAACGCGACGTGATTGGTCAGGGGTCGCCGGAGGTCCAGCTCACCACCCTCCTCGGTGAGCGACCGGTCCCGGTTCGCCGCGGACAGCGAGACGGTGACGAGGTCGCCCTCGTCCAGCGTCGTGGTGCCGATCTGCACCTCGGACGTGGCAACCCGCGGCAGCGCAGCGTGCACCACGCTGAGGTAGCGGAGCAGCTCCTCGACCGCACCGGGGACCGCCGCTGGCTGCTCGCGGAAGACCGCGATCTGCTCGGGGTGCCGCAGCAGGGCGAGGGTGCCGAGCGACAGCATGTTGGAGGTGGTCTCATGACCGGCGATCAGCAGCAGGTTGCCGATGCCGATCAGCTCGTCCTCGGTCAGGTCGTCCGGCTCCCCGCTGGAGGCGTGCTTGAGGATGAGCCGGCTCAGCAGGTCGTCCCCGGGGTGGCTCCGGTGATGCCGGACCAGGTCACCCATGTACGCCCGTGAGTCGTCACTGACCTGCCGGCGCTCGTCCTCCTCCAGGGTGAAGTCCACGACCTTCGCCGCCCGGTGCTGGAACTCCTTCCGGTCCGCGTACGGCACCCCGAGCAGCTCGCAGATCACCAGCGACGGAATGGCCAGGGCGAAGTTCGCCACCAGGTCGGCGGGCGGCCCCAGCTCCTGCATCCGGTCCAGGTGCTCGTCGACGATCGCGCTGATCCGCGGCTCGAGCCCCTTGATCCGCTTCACGGTGAACTCGCCCGTGAGCATCCGCCGGAGCCGCGTGTGGTCGGGCGGGTCCTGCGCCAGCAGCATCCCGGCGCGCAGCTTCTCCACCCGCTCCGGGTCCAGCCCCCGGAACTCGACCCGGCCCCGGCTGAAGTGCTCGGCGTCGGCGAGCACCGTCCGGGCGTCGGTCCAGTCCGCCACCACCCACACCGGCTCGTCGACGAACGGGATGCTCACCTGCTCGAGCGGCCCGTCCGGACTGAACGGTGGGGCGAAGTTCTCGTCCCGTTGGAAGAGGCGAGGCGGGGGCGCCCCGCTCACCGGCCCGTCTCCCGACCGCTTCCGTAGCGCCAGCTGGCGTCGTTGCCGCACCGCAAGTCCATAGCCGGAGAGTACGCGTCCGCCCCTACCCGCGGTCCGGACGACGGAGTGCCGCGAGGGCGGTGCCGTCAGCGCACGGTCCAGCGGCCACACCGTGATCCTGGAGCGGTCCGCCGTCCGACCATCTCACCCGAACCGGTGGTCATTGGGTGAGGCGGGATGCGCCGCCCGGGGGCAAGAGTGGCGGTTGACCTTGACGGGGCAACTCGCCCTGTCGACATCGTGGCCGCTTGTGTCAGCGGACACTCCGACCCGGAAAGGGGAACCTGCGATGGGCCTGTTCAACGGAAACTTCGGCAACGGCGACTTCTTGTTGACGATGCTGGAGTTCTTCCTCTTCGTGATCTGGTTCTGGCTGCTGCTGGCCATCTTCGCCGACCTCTTCCGCGACCGTGACGCATCCGGCTGGGCGAAGGCGCTCTGGGTCGTCTTCGTCGTGGTCCTTCCCTACGTGGGCGTCTTCGTCTACCTGATCGCGAGGGGCCGGGGAATGGCCGCCCGTTCCCAGGAGCAGGCACAGGCGGCCCAGGATTCGCTGGACGCGCGGATCCGCTCGGCCGCCGGCACGTCGACCTCGCCTTCGGACCAGATCACCCAAGCCAAGGGCCTCCTCGACTCGGGGGCGATCAGCCAGTCCGAGTTCGATGCGCTCAAAGGCAAGGCGCTGGCGGTCTGACCGGCGTCGGGCTGGTGCGTGACCTTCCACGAGTGGATGCAGCTGGTCGTCCGGGTCTTCGAGGTCACCGGGGCCCTGGTGCTGCTGGCCGGCCTGGTGGTGTCGACGCTCCTCGCGGTTGCCGACTACCGTGCGGTCCGCGATGGCCGCCGCGCCTACCGAGTGCTGCGTGAGTCCTTCGGCGGAGTGATCCTGCTCGGTCTGGAGATCCTCGTGGCGGCCGACCTGGTGCAGACCGTCACCGTCGAACCGACCCTGAGGAACGTCGTGACCCTGGGGCTCGTCGTGCTGATCCGGACGCTGCTGAGCTTCTCCCTCGAGGTCGAGGTCGAGGGCGTGGCCCCGTGGCGCCGAGCGGCGACGACCGGAGCGGGGCGGGTCGGCCAAGCCGTGGCGCGAAGCCGTGAGCGGCCATGACGGCTCCCCTGCTCCGGCACGGTGCGCGAGGTGGCCACGGTGAGCCTCGGCGGGCACCTCCGTCCCTCCGCGCCGAACCGATCCCGGTCAGGTGGTGATCCCCGTCTCCGTCGAGCAGCTCGTGACCCTTCTGTTCAACGCCGGCGTGGTGGTCTCCGTCATCGCGACCGTGCTGTCCCTGGGCATGTCCTTCACCGTCAGCCAGCTGGTCGCGCCACTCCGGCGGTGGCTGCTGGTGCTCGCGGTGGTCGTGGTCAACTGCTTCGTCATCCCTGCCTGCGCGTGGGGGATCACCAGCCTCTTCGGCCTGCCGGTCGACTCGGTGACCGGGGTCACCCTGGCCACTATCGGCGCAGGGTCGGCCGTCAGCCTCAAGGCGGCGCAGCTGTCCCGCCGTGCGGATCTGCCCCTCGCCGTGTCGCTGGTCATCGTGCTGCAGCTGCTCAACCTGGCCGTGGTCCCGCTCTGGGCCGGACGGGTCGTCTCGGGTGCCTCGATCAGCGCCGGCTCGATCTTCCGGAGTCTGCTGGCGCTCGTCCTGGTGCCGCTGGTCATCGGGCTCCTGGTCGGGGCGCGCTACCACGACCAGGCGGCGGCTTGGCGGGCCGGCTGCGTGACGGTGGCGAACCTCGCCCTCGGCACCGCCCTGGTGACCGGGATCGCGGCGAACTGGGCCGCGATCGTCGCTCTCGTCGGCTCTCGGACCCTGCTGGCCTCGGTGGTGATCGCCGTCACAGCTTTGCTGCTCGGCGGGCTGGTCGACGCCAGCCGGGTCGCCACCCGGACAGCGACGGCCCTGGTCTCCGGACTGCGGTTCGGGTCCCTGGGGCTGATCATCATCGGCACCCAGCTGGACGGGAACCCTGCCGTCCTGGGGGCGGCGATCGTGTTCGCTCTGGTGAACCTGATCACCGGCATGCTGACCGCCCTCGAGATCGGCAGACGACCTGTTGCGCCGGCCGCCGATCAGGTGCCTCCGGAGGCCTGAGCGCTGCGGCCCGGGCTACCTCCCGCACTCCCCCTCCGCCTCCAGTCCCACCGCGGCCTGCCGGGGAGCGTCGGTTCGGCCGTGCTAGCCGTGCAGCACGAGAATCGACCGGGGACCGACCGTGACCCGGTCGCCCGCCGCGAGCTCCCCGAGGGCTGTCTTCGAGGGGTCGTAGGTGTTGATCTGGGCGCTCCAGACCTGACCGGGTCGGGTCGGGGGCAGCAGGAACTCCAGCGGCTCCCACCAGGCGTTGAACAGCACCAGGAAGTCGTCGTCGACCAGCAAGCTGCCGTCCGTGCCGTGGTCGGGGCTGTCAGCGCCGTCGAGGTAGACGGCCAGGCTGCGGGCGGCTGGGTCGCTCCAGCTGGCCCAGTCCATCTCCGTCCCGGCAGGGGTGTACCAGCGCAGCTCCGCCGCGTCCACCCCGGCCAGGAACCGGCGCCGCCGGAACACGGGGTGGGCCCGGCGCAAGGCGACCAGCTGCCGGGTGAAGTCGAGCAGCGTCTCGTCGACGTGTTCCCAGTCCACCCAGGTGATGAGATTGTCCTGGCAGTAGGCGTTGTTGTTGCCTTGCTGGGTTCGTCCCATCTCGTCGCCACCGAGCAGCATGGGCACCCCGAAGGACAGCAGCAGGGTCGCGAGCAGGGCACGGCTCTGGCGGCTCCGCAGCGCGAGGATCTGCGGGTCGTCGGTGGGGCCTTCGGTCCCACAGTTCCAGGAGCGGTTGTCGTCGGTGCCGTCGCGGTTGTTCTCCCCGTTGGCCTCGTTGTGCTTGTCGTTGTAGGACACCAGGTCCGCCAGGGTGAACCCGTCGTGCACGGTGATCAGGTTGACCGACGCGGTGGGACGGCGTCCCGCCTTGCCGTACAGGTCTGAGGAGCCGCTGAACCGGGACGCGAAGTCGGTGAGCTGCCCTTCGTGGCTGCGCCAGAAGTCGCGCATGGTGTCCCGGTACTTCCCGTTCCACTCCCGCCAAAGCGGCGGGAAGCGTCCCACGTCGTAGCTGTCGGCTCGGCCGACGTCCCTGGGCTCGGCGATGAGCTTGGCGCGCGCCACCACGGGGTCCTGGGACACCATGTCCAAGAAGGCGGACATCTGGTCGAACCCGCCGTCCTGGCGGGCGAGCGTCGGTGCCAGGTCGAAGCGGAAGCCGTCGACTCTCATCTCGGTGAGCCAGTACCGCAGCGAGTCCATGATCAGCTGCAGGGTGACCGGGTCACCGGCGTTGAGGGAGTTGCCGCAGCCGGTCGTGTCCTCGTAACGGCTCGGGTCGGTGGGGTCGAGCCGGTAGTAGGCCGCGTTGTCCAGCCCGCGATGGCACAGGGTGGGGCCGAGGTGGTCGGCCTCGGCCGTGTGGTTGAACACGACGTCGAGCAGGACCTCCAGTCCCGCCGCGTGCAAGGCCTCGACCATGGCCTGGAACTCGGCGACCTGGCCGCCGGGACGACCGGCCCGGACCTCCGCCGAGTAGCCGGCGTGGGGTGCGAAGAAGCCGATGGTGTTGTAGCCCCAGTAGTTGGTGAGCCCGCGTCCGGGCAGGAAGGACTCCGGGACGCTGTGGTGCACGGGCAGCAGCTCGACCGCGGTCACGCCCAGGGACACCAGATGGGCGAGCACAGCCTCATGGGCGAGCCCCGCGTAGGTGCCGCGCAGGGCGGGTGGCACCTCAGGATGGGCGGCGGTGAAGCCCTTGACGTGCAGCTCATAGATCACCGTGTCCGCATAGCGGTGCTGGGGCCGGGGCCGGTCGGCCCAGCCGAAGGACGGGTCGACCACCAGGCTGCGCGGGACATGACCGGCGGAGTCGAGGGTGCTCGGCGCCGCCACGTCTTCGACCGCGTAGCCGTAGACCTCGGGTCCGAACCTGACCTCGCCCTCGATGGCGCGGGCGTAGGGGTCGAGCAGGAGCTTCGCGGGGTTCCAGCGCAGGCCCCGAGCCGGATCGTAGGGTCCGATGGCTCGGTAGCCGTAGCGCTGCCCGGACCCCACGCCGGGAACGAACCCGTGCCAGACGCCGCCGTCCCGTTCGGTGAGCGGGATCTGGGTCTCGGTGCCGTCGGCGTCGAACAGGCACAGCAGGATGCCGTCCGCGGCAGACGTCACCGCGAAGTTGGTGCCCCGGTCGGTGAGGGTGGCGCCGAGAGGGAACAGCGAGCCCGGCAGGGCGGCTGCGGCACGGGGTGTGGCGGCGGGTGCCAGCGCTATCGCGTTCATGCCAGGTCGCCGTCGTCGAGGAGTTTGCGGACCACGTCACCGATGGAGCGCACGGCTCCGTGCCGACGGCGGATCACGTCGGCCACGATCCCGGTCCAGCCGGTCTGGTGGGTGGCACCCAGACCGGCGGCGTTGTCACCGTGGAAGTACTCGTTGAACATCAGGTTGTCCTTCCAGTTCGGGTCGTGCTGGAGACGCTCGACGCCGCCGAAGCAGGGCCTGCGGCCGTCCGGGCCCACGAGGAAGATCGACACCAGCCTGCCCCAGAGGTCGTCGGCCACGGCGTTGAGATTGAGCTGCTGCCCCGAGCCGGTCGGGTACTCGATCGTGAAGTCGTCGCCGAAGAACCGGTGGTACCGCTCCAGCGATCCTGCGGCCAGGTAGTTCAGCGGGAACCAGATGGGTCCACGCCAGTTGGAGTTGCCGCCGAACATGTCCGTGGTCGACTCCGCGGGTTCGTAGTCGATGGTGGCGGTCATGCCTTCGACATTCAGGGTGTAGGGATGGTCGCGGTGGTACGCGGAGATGGCGCGCAGTCCGTACGGGGACAGGAACTCCTCCGGGTCGAACAGCTTCGCGAAGATCCTGGTGAGTCGGTCGAAACCGACCACACCCAACAGCAGCCGCTGGCGTCCCGGCTCACCCCGCAGCAGGCCCGCCTCCCTGAGCTTCTCGGGGTGCCCGAGCCCCTGCTGGTGGAGGAAGCCGGCGAACCGCTTGCCGGCCCCGACGGAGCGGCGCAGCATCCCCTCATCGACGACACCGATGGCCAAGAGCGGGATGACGCCCACCATCGAGTGGACCTTCACCGGCACGATCTCGCCGTGCGGCGTGACGATCCGGTCGTAGTACAGGCCGTCGGCGTCGTCCCACATGCCCTGGCGGTCGATGGCGTCCCGGATGTCGGCGAAGTGCTCGAGGAACTTCTGGACCAGGTCGAGGGCGGGCCGCTGACCGGTGCGCTGCAGGATCCCCGCCATCATGGTCATCGCCAGTGCGTAGGCGGCCATCCACCCGGTCGCGTCGGACTGCTCGAGCTTCCCGCCGACGGGCAGGTGGGAACGGTCGAGTGGGCCGATGTTGTCCAGCCCGAGGAAGCCGCCCTCGAACAGGTTGGACCCGTCAGCGTCCTGCCGGTTCACCCACCAGGTGAAGTTGATGAGCAGCTTGTCGAAGATGCGGCTGAGGAAGTCCAGGTCCTTCGCCCCGTCGATGGCGAACACCTCGAGGGCCGCCCACGCCTGAACAGGAGGGTTGATGTCGCCGAAGTCCCACTCGTAGGCGGGCAGCGACCCGTTGGGGTGCTGGAACCACTCCCGGCACAGCAGGAGCAGCTGGTACTTGGCGAAGGCCGGGTCGAGGTGGGCGATCGCCACGGTGTGGAACGCCAGGTCCCACGCGGCGAACCAGGGGTACTCCCACTTGTCGGGCATCGACATGACGTCGAAGGAGCTGAAGTTCCGCCACTGCGAGTTCCGACCGGTCAAGCGCGACGCCGGTGGCACCGGCTGGCCGAGGTCGCCGTCCAGCCAGCGCGCGACGTCGTAGTAGTACAGCTGCTTGCTCCAGAGCATGCCGGCGAACGCCTGGCGCATCACCATCGCCTCGTCGGCCGAGGCGCCCTCCGGCGTGAGCTCCTCGTAGAACTCATCCGCCTCGCTCCGCCGAGCCGTCATCACGCGGGCGAAGTCCGCCCCCAGTGCCGTGGCCGCGTCCGACGGGGCGCTCGCGGGGCGCAACCGGAGCCGCAGCTCGACGGTCGACCCGGGGGCCACGGTGACCTCGTACCAGGCGGCGCACTTGCTGCCCTGCTGCTCCGGGTTGACCGTCGCCGCACCCGACACGACGTGGTCGTTGATCCCGTCCTTCGGGTAGGGGCTGCCGGCGGCCACCCCGTAGAGGCGGTGCTCGTTGGTCTCGTTGTCGCAGAACACCAGGGTGGGGTCCTGACCGTCCGGACCAGGGCCGGCGATCAGCTCCAGGTCCCCGAGGAACGGGTGCGGGACGCTGACAGCTGTGCTGCCGGTGGCCGCGAGCCGCGGGGTCGCGGCGTCCGGGTCCCAGGACCAGGTGTTGCGGTACCACAGCGTCGGCAGCACATGCAGGGTCTCTGCCTCGGGACCGACGTTGGTGACCTGCACGGTCATCAGCAGGTCGGTCGGATCTGCTTTGGCGTAGTGCACCTCGACCACCCAGTACCGGTCGTCGTCGAAGGCGCCGGTGTCGAGCAGCTCGTACTCCTGGTCGTTCTTGCCGCGCCGGCCGTTCTCGGCGCGAAGATCCTCATAAGGGAAGGCGGACTGGGGGTAGTGGTAACGCCACCGGTTCCAGGAGTGGCTGGGCACGGCGTCGAGGTACCACCAGTAGTCCTTGACGTCCTCGCCGTGGTTCGCCTCGGCGCCCGTCAGCCCGAACGGCCGCTCCTTGAGGATCGGGTCGCGCCCGTTCCACAGGGCCAGGCTCAGGCACAGCTGCTGCTCCGCGTCGCAAAACCCGGCCAGCCCCTCCTCGCCCCAGCGGTAGGCCCGGGAGCGGGCGTGGTCATGCGGCAGGTAGTTCCATGCCTCACCGTCGCCGCTGTAGTCCTCCCGGACGGTCCCCCACTGGCGTTCGCTGAGGTAAGGCCCCCAGAGGTACCAGTCGCTCGCCTCCCGCAGGCCGTCTGCAGGCTGGCCGAAGCCGTCGACCCGATCACGCTCAGCACTCATCGCTTCTCCCGGACCTCGCATGGCTAGGTGCCACCAGCGGTCGCCGAGCTTGACTCCCAATCGGCTGCGCCACGGTGGTCCTCAGCGACGTTACGGACGCGGGAATCCCGGAACCTCCCCCGCGCGGGGTGAGCGGGCTGCTCAGGCCTTCCAGCCGCCCGCAGCAGAGATCGTGGGGTGGTTTGACCAACCAGCACCGGGGGTACGGCAGCAGACCGCACAGGGGTCCCCCACACCGGGGTCGCTGCCGCGTGCCCGGCACGGCAGCGACAACGGCATCACCATCCCCGGCCAGACACCCGCGGGCGCCGGTCTGTCGACTCTGGGGTCGCCTCAAGTCACCAGTCCTCGGGCTGCCCGGAGAGCCCCTCGGGTGACACGATCACGGCATGGGGCTCCTTCCGTTCGAGCAGGCGAGCCGTCGGTTGCACGCCGCATCCCGGTCCTACCGGGGAATCCAGGAGATCCCCGTCGAGCGCATCGTCGGCTCGGTGGACCGCAGCGAGGACTTCGACCGCCACTTCCGCGCCCGCCGCTCGCTGTCCGATGACCGGCTCGACCAGCTCCGGGCAGCCTCGGCCGCCGGGCCGCTACCGGCGATCGTCGTGTTCGAGATCGGCGGCGCCTACTTCGTGGAGGACGGACATCATCGCGTCGCCCTGGCCCGCGAGCAGGGTGCGGACTTCATCGACGCCGAGGTGACCAGTGTCCTGACCGACTACGAGATCGGACCGGACGTCGACGTCTGCCGCTTGATCCACACCGAGCAGCAGCGCCTGCTCCTGGAGGAGACCGGTCTGGCCGCCGCTCGCCCGCACGCACTCATCCAGTTCACCCTGCTGGACGGATACAGCCAGCTGCGGGAGGTCATCGAGGCCTACGGCTACCGGCTCTCGCGAGAACGAGGCAGCCTGCCGGCTCAGGGGGAGGTCGCGGCGACCTGGTACGACAGCGTCTACCTTCCCGGCCTGGCCGCCGTGGCGAGCGCAGACCTGCCCAGGCTGTATGAGTCCTGGCATTCCACCGAGGGAGACCTCTTCCTCTGGGTGCACCAGCTCTGCCGGGACCTGCAGGCGCAGGACGCCAGCGTCGACTTCGCCTCCGCGGCCCACCACGCCCGGGGGCTTCATCTGGGCTACCGACGCAAACGCCACCATCTGCGCGACGGTGGCACGCCGCTGCCGCGTCGCCCTCGCTGACCCGGGGCCGAATGCCCCCTGCCGTGCTGCGGGCAGCACGTGCGGAAGACTGACCCCGTGCCCACGACCCCCTCCGACGGTCTCCCCGACTCGTTGCCCTGGATCGAGCGCCTGGTGTCGCTGGACACCACCAGCCGCAACTCCAACCTTCCCCTCGTCGAGCTGGTCGAGGAGGAGATGCGGAGGCTCGGGCTGACCCCGCAGCGGATCCCGAACGCCGACGGCAGCAAGACCAACCTCGTCCTCACCCTGCCCGCGGGTGACGGCAGCACCGGGGGCGGGATCGTCCTGTCCGGGCACACCGACGTCGTCCCGGTGGACGGGCAGCGGTGGAGCAGCGACCCGTTCAGCCCGGAGGTCCGCGACGGCCGGCTCTACGGGCGCGGCACCGCGGACATGAAGTCCTTCCTGGGCGTGATCATGCACCGGCTGCCGCAGCTCGCGGCGGCCGACCTGGTCGAACCGGTGCACCTCGCCTTCTCCTACGACGAGGAGGTCGGCTGCTTCGGCGGCGCCGAGATTGCGGCCGCCCTCGGCGACTGGCCGCAGCCGCCGCGCGTCTGCCTGGTCGGCGAGCCGACGAGCATGCGGGTCATCGCCGGGCACAAGTCGAGCAACCTGGTCGAGCTCACCTTCCACGGCCGGTCCGCGCACTCCTCCTTGACCCCGGACGGGGTGAACGCGATCGAGTACGCCGCGCGGGCGGTGACCGCGGTCCGCGACCTCGCCGAGGACCGGCGGGCGAACGGCCCGTTCGACAAGCACTACCGGGTGCCCTGGACCACCGCCGGGGTGAACACCATCTCCGGCGGCATCGCCACCAACACGGTTCCGGAGTCGTGCAGGCTGCGGTACGAGTTCCGCACGGTCAGCGAGGACGACCCGGCTGACATCATCGACGAGATCGGCCGGCTGGCGCGGGTTCTGGAAGGACAGATGCAGGGCGAGCACCCCGACGCCCACGTCGAGGTCAAGGTGCTGGCTCAGGTCCCCAGCCTGGACAGTCAGACCGACGGCCCCGCCTACCAGCTGGCTACTGACCTCGGTGGGCAGCCGTCCACCGACAAGGTCACCTACGGGACCGAGGCCGGGCAGTTCGCGAACGCCGGCATCGACGCCGTCGTCTGCGGCCCCGGTGACATCGCCCAGGCCCATGCGGCCGACGAGTACATCGAGCTCAGCCAGATCGAGGCGTGCGAGCAGTTCCTCGACCGTTTGATCACCCGACTGCGCCGGACGGAGACCCAGCAGCGATGACCCAGACCGTCAGCCTGACCCCCCAGCAGCAGAGCACCGCGCGCCGCGCCGTCGTGGCATCCTCGTTGGGCAACGCGCTCGAGTGGTTCGACATCATCGTCTACGCCTCGTTCGCCGTGGTGATCAGCAAGCTGTTCTTCCCGGCCGCCAGCGGGGTGACCGCCCTACTCTTCACCTTCGGCGCCTTCGCGACGTCGTACCTGATCCGGCCGCTGGGCGCCCTGGTGCTCGGCTCGTATGCCGACCGGTCCGGGCGGAAGAAGGCGCTCACCCTCACCATCGCGCTGATGACGCTGGGCACGGGGCTGATGGCGGTGGCCCCGACGGCGGCGATCATCGGACCTGCGGCCGGCCTGGTGATCCTGGCGTCGCGCCTCCTGCAGGGCTTCTCGGCCGGTGGCGAGTTCGGCACGGCGACCACCTTCCTGGTCGAGAACGCACCGCAGCGGAAGGCCTACTACGCCTCATGGCAGGTGGCGACCCAGGGTGGGGCCATGTTCCTGGCCTCGCTGTTCGGTTTCGGGCTGAACGTGTTGCTCACGCCCGAGCAGCTCAGCTCCTGGGGATGGCGGGTGCCGTTCTTCTTCGGCCTCCTCATCGGCCCGGTCGGTCTGTACATCCGGCTCAGGATGGATGAGACGCCCGAGTTCCTGGCGACGGAGCCGGTCAAGTCGCCGGTGGTTCGCACTCTTGTCGACCACACCGGCCGGGTGCTCAGCGCCGCCGCGGCGGTCGGGCTGGCGTCGATCTCGGTCTACCTGATCCTGTACATGCCGACCTTCGCGGTGACCAACCTCGACCTGCCGCGCTATGCCGGCTTCCTGGGCGGGATCATCAGCGGGCTGGTGGGCCTCTTCGGCGTTCCCCTGGTGGGCAAGCTGGCCGACCGCGTCGGCCCGCTCCCGATCATGTTCAGGGCGGCCGTGGTCTCACTGCTGCTGGCCCTGCCGTTGTTCCTCGTCCTGGTCGCCCACCCCTCAGTGCTGGTGCTGACCCTGGTTCAGGTGGTGCTGGGCATCCAGATGGCGTTCTACTTCGGTCCGCTGCCGGCGTTGCTCACCTTCATGTACCCGACCCAGGTGCGGACGACCGGGCTGGCCATCTCCTACAACCTCGGCGTGACGCTCTTCGGCGGGTTCGCGCCGATCGTCCTCACCTGGCTGATCGCCGCGAGCGGAAGTCTCCTCTCGCCCAGCTACTACTTCATGGCGGTCGCCGTGGTCTCGATCATCGGCCTGCTGGTGATCAGCAGACGCCGCTACGCCAACCAGTGAGGCGGCCGTGATGCTGCCGTTCCAGCCGGCCGACGGGCCTTCGCAAGGCTAGGCAGCAAGGTCGGCGGGCTCGCCCACCAGATGACCGATGGGGAACAGCAGGTCCTCCACGAGGGGACGGAGGTCGCAACACCCGAGCCGGGAGAGGTGGCAACGGTGGGACAACACGGAGTCCTGAACGCTCGTCGGAGCAGTGCGAGGATCACTGCAGGCGAGCAGAACCCGGGCCGCCGGCTCGGTCAGCGCGAACATCGACATCACGAAGGGCACGAGAGCAGCCATACCGGCCTTGAGCCGACCTGACCCCTCGGCCGCGCCGTCCCCGTCGGTCGGCAGCAGGAGGCCCCAGAGGACGGCTGCCCGGCCCCGCTCGCTCTCCGTTCCCCGCGCGATCATCAGCGCCGGCCGGATCTGTTGGTGCCGGTCGACGACCCGGTGCTCGTGCACGATGAGCCGAGCGGTCAGCAGGCCCGCGTGCAGGGCGTCGACGCAGCCGTGGAAGTCGTCCGGGTGCTTGTGCTGGAGGGCCAGCGCGGGCGAAGGCGTGACGTCGCCCGGCTCGTAGCCGTGCAGCCGGAACAACGAGCGGGACCAGGTGAGGGTGCCGGCGACGATGTCCCACCGGAACCGGCCGGGACCAGGCAGCACGTTGGTCGAAGTAGTAGCAGAAGCGAGCGCAGTCACGGCCAATCCCCGGTGGTACAGAAGGTGCGCCAACTTCTTGACCGCGACTCCATCCTACCTGTCTTGGGACCGGGTTCGCGCGGCATCGACCGGCATCGGCCTCGCCACCGGGCCCCTGACTCCGGAGGTCGCACCGTCATCGACCCGGCCCGGCACTGCCTGCGGCCCCGGGACCGGGACACACCGCAGATCCCCGCGGGGGGGCTGGAAGCGTGCGCCGGTGGAATCCCCGATACCTCAAGCAGTGACCCGCGCAAAGCCGTGAGGCTGTGGAGAAAGAATCCCCAGCAGCCTGGTGCCCCTATTGCAGCAGAAGGCTCACCTTGGGCGCACCAAGCCAGGCCAAGCCGGTCACGATCAGTTCACGCTTGAGTCAAATCCCAGTGGGCTGAGATCTGGCCGTGATAAGGCTCACGGCTTCTCAGATTGGACGAGCACCGGGGATGAGGGTTAGATGTCCGAGCGCGGTCGTGTGCCGGACCGATGGTGACGCAGACGCCTCACCTGGTTCCACACGCCGCCGGTCGAAGGCCCGGCCACCCAGCGCCGGGTAGGTCGGTGTCGGCACCGGCAGCTTGTGCCGGATGGCCGTGACTCAGCCCACGAGGAAGTGTTGAGGGAACGTGAATGGATAACGGATTTCGGTGGTCGGCACGGGTGGCCGGGGTAGCGCTGGGATTGGTGGGTCTGTCGGTGGCAGGCGCCATGCCGACAGAGGTGGCCTGGTCCGCAGGTTCTGCCAAGAGCGCGGCGTCCGCCGCGGCGGGAACGAGGGTCGAGGGCAGCACCGCGAACGCCAAGCCGGCGGTGGCCAGCAAGGCCGCGAGCAGCAGCAACCAGGCAGCGGCCCGGTACGGCTGGGGCAAGGTTGTGGGCGGTGACGAGTTCAACTACCGGGGAGCACCGAGCAGCCGGAAGTGGCGGGTGTACAACAGCCGCGGTCACGCCGGCAAGGGGTGGCGGCGGCCGTCCGCCTGGCACGTCAACGGGTCGGTGGCGACGGTGACGGGCAGCCCCAGCGGCACGACGGGCGGGATGTCGTCCCGCCATGCTCGCAAGTACGGCCGCTGGGAAGCGCGGATGAAGACCAACGTCCGTGACCCGCAGTACCACCCGAACATCCTTCTGTGGCCGCACGTGGGCACCAAGAACTGCCCCGAGGTGAACTTCGCGGAAAGCACGTCCAACAGGAAGCTGGTGAAGTTCTTCCTGCACTACGGCTGCCAGCCGCGCCAGACCCAGAAGGCGAAGGCGGTCAACACCACAACGTGGCACACCTATGCGGTGGAGTGGACGCCTACCCACATCACCGGCTACATCGACGGCGTTCCCTACTTCCGCGACAACAACCGCGGCCACCTGCCCAAGGTGTCGATGCACGCGGCAATCCAGCTCGACTGGTTCCGCAACAAGTCCCGCACCACAAAGTCGACCATGAGCGTTGACTGGATCCGGATCTACCGGGCCTGACGCTTTCTCGAGGCCGTGCTCCCAGCCTTCTCTCGGCCGGGAGCACGGTCATCGCAGCATCCGGGCCACGGCGACGCGGTCACTGGGCACGTGCGCGGGCGTAGCCGTGCTGCAGGAAGTCGGCGATGGCGGTCACCGAGAAGAGGGCCGCCCAGGTGCGCGCCGCGCGCGGTGCGAACGCGAGTCCCGCCACATAGCCGGTTCCCACCCACTGCCCCAGGCAGAACGGGCAGGTCAACAGCTCGCCGACCGTGTGCCGGACGCCCTCACCCCGGGCCTCCTCGTTGAGCTCAGCCGAGCCGGCCGGCGCGTCGAAGCTGGTGAACGGAGCCCGCAGCGGGCTGGTCACCGACGCCTTCGACACCAACCGCGTGAACTTGTGCGTGGCGAGCCCGCCGAGCGTCACGTCGACCAGTGAGTAGCGGTCCGGCAGCTGCCGGCCACTGAGCCGGACCGAGGCGAACAGGCCCGCGGTCGTCGCGGCGAAGGCGACCAGGCTGCCCGCGTAGCCGACCAGGTTCACCTCGCCGTCGCCGTCGTAGGCCTCACTCGTCGCCTCGAGCCGGCGCCGGGCGTGGCTGGCGTGCTGTTGGGCAGAAGTCCAGAACTCCGCGGTCATGGCCGGCAGGTACCCCTCAGGGCCGAGGACGACTCCCCCGGGTCAGAAGTGACTGTCGGCGTCAAACGCGTCGTCAAACGCTGCGTGAGTTCACTGCTGTCAGAGGCTCCCGACGAGAAGCGTCGGGACTGACGGACAGGAACGGCAATGACCCTTTTCATGGACGTACACAACATCGAGGGCGGCGTGACCGCTGCCGACGTTGCCGGTGCCCACGCGGCCGATGTGGCAACGCAGGGAGCGTACGGGGTGAACTACCTCAGGTACTGGGTGGACGAGCAGGGCGGGAAGATCTTCTGCCTGGTCGATGCGCCGGACGCCGAGGCCGCCAACACGGTGCACCGCGAGGCTCATGGGCTCGTCGCCGACGAGATCTATCCCGTGAGCGAACATGGCTGAAGGCGGTACCGATCTGCTGGAGAGGCTGACGGGAGCGGCCGAGCACGCCTGGCTGGAGCGGTGGACGACGGGACCGACCGAAGGTGAGGGAACGCCGCAGCCCAGGGGTTCCACCGCCCCGGATCTTGTTCTGGTCGACGAGACGGGGCAGCAGCGGGTGCTTTCGGAGTTCTGGGACGGGCAGCCGGCGCTGCTGATGTTCTGGCGCCACTTCGGCTGTGGCTGCGGCCTCGCCCGCGCCCAGCGGCTCAGGGCGGAGTGGCGGGACTACCGTGCGGTGGGCCTCAACCCGGTCATCATCGGCCAGGGTGAGCCGGCCCGGGCGGCGGCCTACCGCCGGGAGCAGGATCTGCCCTGCCCGGTGCTCTCCGATCCGCAGCACGTCGCCTACCGGGCGTACGGGGTGGGCCAGTGGGGTGTCGAACGCGTCCTCTACGACGCACCTGCTGCCTTCTGGAGCCACCCCCGCGAGCTCGGGGCCAGCTTCCAGCAGAACAGGCGCGAGCAGGGACGGCCACTCGTGGACGATCCGTGGCGAGGCGCTGCGGAGGTGGTGGTCGGCAGCGACGGACGCGTTCGGCTCCACTACGCCTACCAGTACTGCGAGGACTTCCCCGATCCGCGCGTGCTCACGACAGCGGCAGTCCTCAGCTGAGCGCCGCTGAACGGTGCTCACGGCCGGGTTCCGTGGGACTATCATCCATGGGACCCAGCCGGAGCCCGGCCAGCTTCCGCATCCAGCTGCTCGGCAGGCCAGGCATCGCGAGCGGCTCTGGCGAGGTCTACCAGTTTCGGAGCCGCAAGAGCTGGGCCCTGCTGACCTACCTCATCCTGGCCGAGCGCCCGGTCAGCCGCAGCCAGCTCGGCCTGCTGCTCTATGAGGAAGCCGACGACCCGGGCCGCGCTTTGCGATGGAACCTGGCCGAGATCCGTCGGGCGCTGGGCGACGGTGGGTCCGTCGGCGGTGACCCGGTCCTGCTCCGGCTGCCCGAGGCGGCGACGGTCGACGTGCAGGTGGTGGTGCGCGGGAGCTGGCGGGACGCGGTCCTGCTACCTGGCCTGGGCGCCGGGCTCCTCGAGGGGCTGACCGTCCGAGGTGCAGGGGCCTTCGAGACCTGGTTGCTGTCCCAGCAGCGGTTCGTGGCGGCGGCATCGGAGGCGATCCTGCACGAGGCCGCGCTGGGCTCCCGGTCGGTGGGCGACCTGGACCGTGCGCTGGACTACGCGGTTCGGGCGACCGCCATGAACCCGCTGGACGAGAACCACCAGGCGCTGCTCATCCGGCTCTACCGGCTGAAAGGCGACGACGAGGGGGCGGAGCGGCAGCTCCTTGCCTGCACCGCCCTGTTCCGGAAGGAGCTGGGGGTGCTGCCCGGACCCGCGGTGCTGGCGGCCGCAGCCGCGAGCCGCTCGACCGGTGCAGAGACCGCCGACGAGGCCACCATCGAGGCCAGGATGGAGGCCGGCTCCGCCGCGGTGTCGGCCGGCGCTCTGCACACCGGCGTGCAGACGTTGCGCGAAGCAGCGGCTCTGGCCGACGGCTCAGGCGCAACCCGGCAGCGGGTCACCGCCAGACTGGCCCTCGCCGAAGCCCTGATCCACGCCCTCCGAGGCTTCGACGAGGAGGGGTCGGCACTCCTGCACGAAGCCGCAGAGATCGCGGCGACGCATCAGCTTCCGGGAGAGGTCGCGCGGGCGAGGGCTGAGCTGGGGTACGTCGACTTCCTGCGCTCCCGCTACGACCGTGCCGAGTTCTGGCTGCAGGCGGCAGCCGAGCTCGCCGGGGGTTCTTCCGCCATCCTGGCCCAGACCAGCACGTACCTCGGCTCGGTGGAGAGCGACCGCGGGAACTACCGGCGGGCGTTGCTGCTCCTGCAGGAGGCTGTCAGCCGGGCCCAGCAGGCCGAGGACCCCCGGCGCGAGGCCTTCGCCCTGGCGATGCTGGGCCGGCTGAACCTGCTCAGGGGCGACCTCGAGCTGGCCGCCGAGCAGCTGAACGCCTCGATCACCATGGCCGAACACGACCACTGGCTCGGTTTCCTGCCCTGGCCGCAGGCGCTCCGAGGCCATGTCCACCTGTGCCAAGGCGAGCTGGCCGAGGCCACGCAGGTCCTCCGCCAGGCGTTCGCGAGGGCATGCCAGCTCGGCGACCCCTGCTGGGAGGGCATGTCGGCCCGCGGACTGGCGCTGGTCGCCGAGGCGAACGGGGACGTCGAGGCCGCCTTCGACCTGCTGGTCGACGCACGGGTCCGCTGCAACCGGCTGGCGGACCCCTACGTCTGGCTCGACGTCCACATCCTCGACGCCCTCTGTGAGCTGGGAGGCCGGTACGGCCACCCAGGCACCGCGGACTGGGTCGACCAGATGCGAGACCGGGCCTCGAGGAGCGGGATGAGGGAGCTCACCCTCCGGTCCCTCCTGCACGGGGCCAGCCTCGGCAGCCGCAGCGACGCGGAGGCCGCCACCCTCTTCGTCGTCGACACCGACGCTCCCGTGCGCACCTCGACGAGGGAGCTGACTCCGCTGGCGTAGCCCAGGGTGCCGCCCTCCCTGCCGGGCGCCGGGCCTAGCCCTTCGTGACCGTCAAGGAGTCCAAGGACCCCGTCGTGACGTCCTCGGCGGAGGTCTTGGCGCCGACGTACACCGAGGAGGTGTTCGACACGGCGCCCGGGTTGGCGGACCTGGACGCCTGGATGCTGCCATTGACCTTCACCCGGACCCCGGAGGTCGACTTCGAGCAGGTGATCTTGTTCCACGAACCGTTCACCACGTTGGTCGTGCCCGTGACATCCACGGTGCGGGAGCCGCGGAAGTGGCAGAAGGCGCGCCCGTTGCCCAGCACCTCCATCTTCCAGTCCCCGCCGCTGGTGGTGGAGACACCCTTGCGCACGAGGTCGTAGTCGCCGACCGCGGAGGTGGGCTTGGTGGAGGACTTGAAGTAGAGCGAGACGCTGAAGCTGCCGCTGCCCGGGTTCAGCACCGAGGCGCTGCGGATGGTGACGACTGCCGGGTCCCCGGTGAACTTGTAGGCCAGCCCCTTGTGGCCGGTCACGCCCTTGGTCACGTCGCCCGTGATCGCGCCGTTGTGGGTCCTGGTGCTGTTGTACATCGTGCTGCCCGACGTCTCCCCCATGTTCCAGGTGATGACGCTCGCAGCCTCAGCGCCGGCAGGCAGGAGGCACGTCATCGCCGCCAGCGCCAGCGCCCCCGAGACAGAACTCCACTTCACAACGACCCCCTGAGTGTGGTAGCAGCCAGACCCGACGGCCATCTCGGGCTCCAGCACCATGCCCCCGGCGGCATGGCAGCGGCACCACAGAGGCGGTTCTGCAGGCCGGACGCGACGACGCGGAGCCGGCCCCCGTTTCTGGGTGCCGGCGACAGTCAAGCATCCGGAGCGGCAGCAGCGGAACCACGCTGGCGGAGCAAATGCGCGGACACGGCGCTCAGCGGGACAGAAAAGGACCTCGGCAGGCCCGGCCGACGCGAGAAGAATTCCCGCCCGTCACCACCAGCCCTGACGCTTGGCCCAGCGCAGCAGGATCAAGGAGAGGGAAAGCATCACCGCCAGCAGGATGGCCAGCGGCCACCAGCGGGTGCTGCCGTTGACGATCACGTTCATGCCGAGGACCGAGGAGAGGGCCGTCACGGGCAGGGTGACGGCGGCGATCACCGCCAGCCGCTCGGCGGCGATCGTCATCTTGGTGTCGGTCCGGGCCCGGTAGAACTCGGTCACACCCATCAGGAAGTCCAGCTGGCTCTGGCTGATCTTGGAGACCCGCTCGTACTGGTCGAGCAGGTCCTTCATCAGGGCCCGCCCTTCCCTGGGCACGAACGTCGCCAACCTGATCGCCCGCTTGTAGATCTCACCGCTCTGCGCCGCCATGGTGCGGATCGTCAGCAGCTCGTGCCGCGCCGTGAAGAGCGCGGTGAGGAAGGTCTGCGGTTCCTCGTCCGCCGCCGCCATGACGCGCTGCTCCAGCAAGCCCACCTCGCGGGCGAGCTCGCCGACCTGAAGCTCCTCCTTGCGCGCGATCGCCGACACGATCGCGTAGGCGAGGGCGAAGGGTGTCCGCGGACGCAGCCGGCCGGACTCCATCCGGCCGGCCACCTGGCGGGTCTCGACCAGTGCGGTCTCCAGCGGCACTGCGGGGTTCAGCGGCCCGTGAACGGTGGCCAGGAACCGCTCCCCGATGAACTGGTCGAGCTCGAGGTAGTGGACATGTCCCCCGGTGCCGATCTCGGGAGCGTGGATGACGACGAAGAGGTGATCCGGATAGACGTGGACCCGCGGGGTGTGGTTCCGCTGCCGGGACTCGGCGATGGCCATCGGGTGGAAGCCGAACACGTCGCGGAGCATCCGCTCCGCGTCCTCATCCCAGAGCGGGACGTCGAGCCAGAGGAATCCGTCCTCGCGCTGGAGCAGACCGGCCAGGTCCGCCAGGTTTCGCTCCTGGACCCCGTCATCGTCGATCCAGCGCAGCTCCATGGCGGCCATCTTGCGCCGGGGACCGGCCCGGCACCAGCACCGCCCCATCGGGGAGCGGCGACGGTGGCGGAGCCGCCCCCTTCGCCGAACCAGCCTCCGCCTGATACCGGCGGAGGCTGGTCGCGATCGCAGCCCGTGCCGGGCCACGAGACCCAGAACGTCGAGGTGGCCGCGGGCAGCCGCTCCACGTCCAGGCCGGGTGGTGACACGAGACTCACCGCCCGGCCTTCTCTCCCCCCAAGAGTCGAGCCTTCCGTCAAGTCTGCAACCGGGTGCTGCACCAGAACAGCCTCCGCCCGTCCTCGTGCGCGCATTGGCCCCTGCACCCGCCGAATCGGGTTCGCGAACTGGCCCCAGTCGTCAGCGATGCTGAGGCCGCTCACTGGGTATCCCCTCCGGTACGGCAGGTGGCACCCGCCTGACGGTGCTCCTACTGAGGTCTCGACTGTCGGCCACCCCCCACACGCCACAGTCGGGACCGCTTCACCACCCGCCTTCCGCCGCACCCTAGGTTGGGCCGGTGGGTTTCACACGCGCAGAGCTGGAGAGCTTCCGCAACGGCTCGGTCCCCGACCTGGCAGGGCCTGGTCTGCGGTTGGTCTTCGTGGGCATCAACCCGAGCCTGTGGACCGCGGGCACCGGCACCCACTTCTCCCACCCCGGGAACCGCTTCTACCCCGCGCTCCGGCTGGCCGGCATCATCGACCGTGACCTCGACCGCGCTGCCGGGATGACGGAGGAGGATCGGCACTACTTCCTCAGCCGCGGCCTCGGGATCACCAACCTGGTCAACCGGGCGACCATCCGGGCTGACGAGCTGTCGCCCGAGGAGCTCCGGGCCGGCAGCCTCCGGCTGACGGCCTTCGTGGCTCGGCATCGCCCGCTCGTGGTCGCCGTGGCAGGCATCACCGCCTACCGGCAGGCGTTCAGCCGCCCCAAGGCCCGGGGTGGGGAGCAGCCGGACCGGCTGGGAGAGGCCCGGCTCTGGGTGGTGCCCAACCCGAGCGGCCTCAACGCGCACGAGACGACCGCCACGCTGGCCGCGGCCTACGCCGAGCCGGCCCGGGCCGCCGGGATCCTGGACCCGCTGCCCGGCTGAGCGGGCGGCCCCCTCGGCGACCAGCACGGGTGACCGCGACCGGCACGGCGACGTCGAACCGGTCGCCGGCCTCGGTGTGCTGAGATGGAGCGCATGAGTCCAGGGCCGGCCAGCACGCTCTCCTATCCCATCGTCCAGCGCACCCTGGCCAACGGGCTCCGGGTGGTCGCGAGCCCCGACCACGGCACACCGACCGTGGCGGTCAACCTCTGGTACGACGTCGGCTCCCGGGACGAGCAGCCCGGCCGGACCGGCTTCGCGCACCTGTTCGAGCACCTGATGTTCCAGGGCTCGGCCAACGTGCCCTCCGGCCAGCACATCGGGCTGCTGCAGGCGGCCGGGGCCTCGGTCAACGCGACCACCTGGTTCGACCGCACCAACTACTTCGAGACGCTGCCCACCGGCGGCCTCGACCTCGCCCTGTGGCTGGAAGCCGACCGGCTCGGCAGCCTGCTCGACACGATGACGCAGGAGAGCCTGGACAACCAGCGGGAGGTCGTCAAGGAGGAGAAGCGGCAGCGCTACGACAACGTCCCCTACGGCGACGTGATGGAGCGCCTGATCCGGCTCACGTTCCCCGCCGACCATCCCTACGGGCACACCACCATCGGCTCGATGGATGACCTGAACGCCGCCACCCTGGAGGATGTGCAGGCCTTCTTCCGATCGCACTACCTGCCCAGCAACGCCGTACTGTCGATCGTCGGCGACGTCGAGCCCGAGACCGCGTTCCAGCGGGCCGAGACCTACTTCGGCCACCTGCACGGGGGGCAGAAGCCTGCCAAGGCGGCCGCCGCTCCCCTGCCGCCGCTGGCCGGGACCGAACGCGAGGAGACCACGGCCGACGTCCCGGCGGAGGCCGTCTACCTCACCTGGCGACTGCCGGCCCGGGGCAGCCGCGAGTTCGACGCGCTCGACCTGGCCTTCTCCATCCTCGGTCACGGTCAGACCTCCCGACTGCACAAGCGGCTCGTCCGGGGTGCCGAGCTCGCCGAGAGCGCCGGCGCCACAGCGCTCGGGCTGATCGGCGGCAGCTCCTACGGCTTCGCCTACGGCCGAGCCCGGGAGGGGGTGAGCGTCGAGCAGGTCGAGGAGGCGCTCGTCGAGCAGGTGGACGGGTTGCTCAGCTCGCCGCCGAGCGAGCAGGAGCTCCGCCGTGCGCAGGCGCAGTTCGAACGGCACTGGTTGCACGAGCTCGCGCGGGTGGACTCCCGGGCCGACGCGTTCGGGGAGTTCGCGACGCTGCACCGCAACCCGGCGCTGGTGAACACCAGGATCGCCGAGGTCACCGCCCTGGGCCGGGACGACGTGATGGACGCCGTCCGGTCGAGGTTGCGCAGCGACCAGCGCGCGACCCTGGTCTACCGGCAGGAGCAGGCGTGACGGGCTACCGACCCCAGCCACCGGTAGGGCCCCCGGTTGACTGGACCTTCCCCGTCCCCACCCGGGGTCGGCTGAGCAACGGCATTCGCACTCTCAGCTACCGGCTGCCGGGGCAGCATGTGGTGTCGGCCCACCTGGTCCTGGACCTGCCGCTGAACGCGGAGGACCCCGAGCTGGAAGGGGTGGCGACGATCTGCGCGCGGGTGCTCGACGAGGGCAGCCGTCGGCACCCCGGCGAGGAGTTCGCCGAGCTGATGGAGACCGAAGGCGCGGGCTTCGGGGTCGACCTGACCCTGGCCGGCACCCAGGCGGTGCTCGATGTGCCGGCCTCCCGGCTGGATCGGGCGCTCGAGCTGTTCGCCGAGGCCGTCACCGAGCCGGCGCTCGCCGACGAGGACATCCGCCGCCACGTCACGCTGCGGCTCGCCGAGATCGAGCAGGTGCAGGCCAACTCCGCCCAGACCGCGACCACCGCGTTCCGGGCCACGGTCTTCGACCGGACCAGCCGCGCCTCCCGGATGAACGGCGGGGAGGCGGCGACGGTCGCCGCGGTCACCCCGGAGGCGGTGCGGGAGTTCCATCGGCGCCACTACGGCCCGGCCGGGGCGACACTGATCCTGGCCGGGGACTTCGCGGAGGACCCGGTGGCCCTTGCCGAGGCCCAGCTCGGCGGCTGGCGGAATGACGAGCAGCAGCGCACGGCGTACCAGGACCCGGCGCCCGCGCCTCGGCAGCTGCTCGTCATCGACCGCCCCGGCGCCGTCCAGGCCGACGTGCGGCTCGGCGGCTTCAGCGTCGACCGCCGTGACCCGCGCTGGGCCGACATCACCGTCGCCAGCTACGCGATGGGGGGAGCCTTCCTGTCCCGGCTCAACGCCGTCCTCCGCGAGGACAAGGGCTACACCTACGGTGTCCGGATGCAGTTCGCCCCGCTGCGGTCGGCCGGCTCGTTCGCGGTGCAGGGATCGTTCCGGACGGAGGTGGTCGCCGACGCGCTCGCCCTCACCGGCGACCTGCTGCAGACCGGGGACCGGCCCTTCACCGCCGAGGAGGTGCGCGAGGCGGTCGCCTACTTCGTCGGCGTCTCACCGCTCCGCTACGCGACAGCGGACGGGGTCACCGACCAGGCGGCCAACAACGTCCTGGCGGAGCTGCCGGAGGACTACGTCGACCGCTCGCTGGCCGCGCTGCGCGAGGTCACCCCCGAGTCCGCGACGGCCGCGTACGCCGAACTGGTCCACCTCGACGAGCTCAGCCTCGTGGTGGTCGGCGACGCCTCGGTGATCGCCGACCCCCTCCGGGCCGTCGGCTTCGCCGACCTGGAGGTGCGGCCCAGCCGCTGAGCCCGGAGCCCCGACTCAGCGGCCCATCGCCCGGAGGGCCCGCTCCGTCGCCGTCTGCGCATCCTCGATCCGGCTCTGGTAGGTGCCCAGGTCGCCCGCGGTCAAGGCCTTCTGTGCCGCCTCGAACGCAGCCTGGGCCTCGTTGAGCGCCTGGGTCGCCGCCGAGCTGTCCGTCTGCCCCGTGGGCTGGGTCGGCTTCGCCGGCTCGTCGCCCTCACCGGTGCTGGCCCCGGAGTTGCCCTTGAACACCTGGTCCAGCGCCTGCTGCAGCGTGTCACCGATGCCGACGGACTGACCGAAGCGGACCACGACGAAGGTGAGGGCCGGGTAGGAGCCGTTACCACCCTGCCGCTGGGTGTAGACCGGGGTGACATAGAGCAGGCCGCCACCCACGGGCAGCGTGAGGAGGTTGCCGAAGCTCGCCGTCGCGGATCCCTGGTTGACGTAGGGCCG
This sequence comes from Friedmanniella sp., assembly GCA_045806705.1. GTDB lineage: Bacteria > Actinomycetota > Actinomycetes > Propionibacteriales > Propionibacteriaceae > Microlunatus. Next base: position 10,168 of record JBJMIS010000009.1, on the reverse strand, counting down.
CAGCCGGCTCGCGACATTCTCGTTCGTCGTCATGGCGTTGAACGACTGCCCGGGACCGTCGATCTGGGAGGTGTCGGACATGGTGAGGATCCGCATCCGCCCGTAGTCCGGACTGCTCGCGTCCGCGTTGACCGCCATGTAGGCGGCCAGGTTGGACCGGCCCTTCGGCACATAGGCGCTGGTCAGCGAGAACGTCGCCGACTGGTCCTTCGGCCACTTCACCGACAGGTAGAACGGCGACTCCTTGGCCTGCCCGCTGGTCTTGACCGGGTCGTTGGGGATCTCCCACAGCGCCGACTGCTGATACCAGTTGTTGGGGTCGGTCATGTGGTAGCGGGCCAGGATCTGCCGCTGCACCTTGAAGTAGTCCTGCGGGTACCGCAGGTGGTCCAGGAGCTCGGTCGGGATGCTCGTCTTCGGCTGCACGACGCCCGGGAACGCCTTCTGCCAGGTCTTGAGCACCGGGTCCGACTCGTCCCACTGGTAGAGCTTCACGGTGCCGTCGTAGGCGTCGACCACCGCCTTGACCGAGTTCCGCATGTAGTTGATGTCGTCGTTCGGCTGCGCCACCACCGTGCCGCCGGCCGCGGTCTGGGCGTCAGCGGTCACCTGGTTGAGCGCGACCCGCTGGCTGTAGGGGTAGGAGTTCGACGTCGTGTAGCCGTCGACGATCCAGACGATCCGGCCGTCGACGACCGCCGGGTAGGCGTCACCGTCGACCTTCAGCCACGGTGCGGCCTTCATCACCCGGTCGCGCGGGGCGCGGTCGTAGATGACCTTCGACGACGCGTTGACCCGGCTGGACAGCAGGATGTTCACGTCGGCGAACTTCGCGGCGTACAACACCCGGTGCCACAGGCTGCCGATCGGCACGCCACCCTTGCCGTCGTAGGTGAACGTCTTCGGGTTGCCGCCCTCACCGCCGCCCGGCGTGTCGAGCTCGATGGGAGTGGCGCCCTGCGGGGCCCCGACGATGGAGTACCCCATCGTCTCCGACTCGCCGAAGTAGATCCGCGGCTCGGCCTCGGTCAGCTCGCCGGTCGGCGGGATGTCCTTCGCGATCCACTCGGGCTCGCCGCCGGACTGGCGGCGGTTCCCGTAGGCGGCGACCAGGCCGTAGCCGTGGGTGTAGACAGTCTTCAGGTTGTTCCAGTTCTGGCCCGGGACGCCCGTGAGGTTCATCTCACGGACGCCGACGACCACATCGGTCTCGGCGCCGTTGACCGTGTAGCGGTCGACGTCGAGCGTCTCGGGGAAGGCGTAGTAGCCGCGGACCTGCTGCAGCTGCTCGTAGGCCGGCCCGACCACGCTCGGGTCGATCAGCCGGATGCCGGGCAGGGCCTCGGCGTCGGACTGCAGCTGCCCGGCGGTCGCGGTGGTCTTGGCGGAGTAACCGGTGATCTCCACGTCGTCGACGCCGTAGGCCGTCCGGGTGGCCGCGATGTTGCGCTCGATGTAGAGCCGCTCCTTGACGGCCTCGCTGGGCCGGACGCTGAAGTACTGCACGGCACCGGGGTAGACGACGCCGAGCACGATCGCCGACAGCACCATCAGGATCAGCCCGATGGTGGGCACGACCCAGCGGCGGAGCACCGCGTTGGCGAAGAACAGCAGCGCGCAGATCAGCGCGATCACGGCCAGGATGGACTTGGCGGTGACGGTGGCGTTGGCACCGGTGTAGTTGATGCCGGTGAGCAGCTGCTGGTTCTGGATCTCCAGCCCGTACCGGTCGAACCAGTAGCCGACCCCCTTCACCACGATGGCCAGGCCGATCAGGATCGACAGCTGCGCCTGGGCGGCGGCGGTACCCCCACGGCGCGGACCGGAGAAGCGCAGCCCGCCCATCACGTAGTGGACGATCGCGGCGGCGATCGTGGCGAAGCTCAGCAGGGTGAAGAGAAAGGACAGGACGAAGCGCCACCAGGGGTAGCTGAAGACGAAGAACGACAGGTCGAGGTGGAACTGGGGGTCGGTCGTGCCGAACGGGGTGCTGTTGCGCCAGGCGAGGAACGTGAACACGTGGCCACTGGCCGCGCCGCCGGCGAAGAGGCCGATCAGCACCGACACCGCGGCGACGACCCAGACGAAGCGGGACTCCAGCAGCTCCCGGTACCGCTCCAGCAGGGGGCTGCTGGCCGCTCCGCTGCGGATGCGCGGCCGGCAGCGGTAGGCGATGGTCGCACTCGCCGCCACCGCGCCCGCCATCAGCAGACCGAAGACGACGAACAGGCCCACCCGGACCAGCAACATCTTGTTGAAGACGGAGCCGAAGTCGAACGAGCGGTACCAGAGCCGGTCGGTCCACACGCTGGTGAAGATGGCGAACAGGACGACCAGGACGGCCGCGATCACCAGGGTGGGCAGGATGGCACTGCGGCGCCCACCGATCCGTACGGTACTCAAACTCGACTCTCCTCAGATTCTGCTCGTTCGAGCACGAACGCGACATCCACGCGCTCGGTGCTGCTTTTCCAACCGCCGGCGGACGGTGGAGGTTCCCCCGTCGCGCCCGAGCTCACCCCAGGGTATGCGCCAGAGCCTCGCCGAGCCCCGGGACGAGGTCCTCTCCGCCCAGCAGCTCCTCCGGTCGGGAGACGAGCCGGGCCACCCCGTGGCGGTTGCCCGCTCGATCGGCGCCCACGACGACCCGGATCTCCTGCCGGTCCGGGTGGGCCGCGACGTAGGCCGCAGCGGCCTCGGCGTCCTCCGGAATCCCCTCCTCCGCCGCCGCCGGGAGGAAGGTGCGCTCCGCACTCAGCGCGCAGCCGAACACCGTCTCCGGCCACTCGAGCTGGTCGAGGTCGGCGACCAGGTCGCCGGAGGAGGCGAAGGACTCCTGCTCGACGGCGGTCAGCGCGCCGGGGGCGGCGCCGTCCGCGGTGGTCCGCAGGCCCAGCTCCGCGGCGAGGGCAGGCTCAGCAGCCGCGAAGACGTCTGTCAACACCAGCGCGAACAGCCGGGGCGGCTGGTCCCAGCCGGCGGCACCGACGTGTCGCTCCAGGTCGACGAGCGCCGCCACCAGGGCGTCACGCTGCTCCTCCGGCGGCACCGGGATCCTCGGCTCGGTCATGGGCGGGCGATCAGCAGTGGGACAGGCGGTCGGCGCCGCCCGGCTGGTCGAGGGTCTGCAGCGCGACGATGGCATCCTGCAGCGTTGCCACCTTGACCAGGGTCATGCTCGTGCGGACACCGGCAAGGTCGGCGCAGTTGACCGCCGGAACCAAGAAGACCTGGGCGCCGGCATCCTCGGCACCGGCGATCTTCTCCTGGATGCCGCCGATGCTGCCCACGTCACCACTCGGGGTGATCGAGCCGGTTCCGGCGACGTGCCGGCCGGCGAGCAGCGAACCGGGCGTGATCTTGTCGTAGATGGCGAGCGCGAACACCAGACCCGCGCTGGGGCCGCCGATCCGCTGACCGATGTCGAAGGAGATCTGCGGCGTATAGCGGTAGCCGGTCCCCAGCGTCACCCCGACCATCGGCACGTTCTCCTGGGTGGCCGACTCCACCGTCGGCACCCGGACGGTGGTCTTCCGCCGCTGCCGCAGCACGACGAAGCTGAGCTGGTCGCCCGGTCTCCGGGCTTGGATCTGCTGCCGGACCGCAGCCTCGTCCTTGGTCGGGACACCGTCGACGGACACCACCAGGTCGCCGGGCTGCAGCAGCTGGTGAGCCGGCCCCCCCACCGTCACGGAGTAGATGGCCGGCAGCTCGGTCACCGGCTGGCCATCGGCCCGGAGGGCCGCCACGACCGCGTCGTCCTGGGCCGTCGACATCAGGTCGGCGTCCTCACTCTCGACCTGTTGCGCCGACTTGCCGCGCTCGTACACCGCGTCCCGGGGCAGGGCGTCACGGTGCGGCAACCAGTACGCCAGCAGGGCCTGGAGCAGGCTCAGCCGGGCGTCGGCCTCCGTGACGGAGACGACGGTCATGTCGAGCCGCCCCGACGTCGGATAGGTCTGGATGCCGGCCACCGTGATCACCGGCGCCTGGTCGGCGAGGCCGAGGGTGTCGTGGGTCCGGCCGGGCCCCCAGGTGACGAACGGGACCGGGATGACGACGAGGAGGAGCGCAAGCGTGACGAACACCACAGCCGAGACCACGGCTGTCCAGGTCTGCCGGGTCACGGCTCGTCCGGCCCCGGCAGGCCGACCCACTCAGCGGCTCCGGTGCTGAAGAGCTGTTCCTTCCAGATCGGCACCTCGACCTTGAGGTCGTCGATCAGCTGCCGACAGGCGGCCAGCGCCTCCGCACGGTGGACCGCGCCGGCGGCCACCACCACCGCCAGGTCGCCCACCTCGAGGTGCCCCACGCGGTGCTCGACGGCCAGCGCGACCACATCGTGGGCCGCGGCGGTCCGTTCCGCGCAGGCGGCCAGCACGGCTTCGGCGCTGGGGTGGGCGGTGTAGTCCAGGGACCTCACGCCCTGACCCTCGTCGTGGTCGCGGACGACGCCGACGAACAGCGCGATGCCGCCGACCGCCGGGTCCCGCACCTGCCCGAGGAGGCGGTCGACACTGATGGGAGCCTCGCCGATGCTCGCCTCGCGCACCGCAGATGCCATGCCCCGACCTTAGCCGAGGACACAGAGAGGGCTCGGCCCCGGAAGTGCCGCCGCCGGAGGTTGCGCCGTGAGCGATCACCGAGCGCATCTGGCCGACGGGATCTCCCGCCGTCAGCCTGGACGCGTACGGTGGGAGGTCAAGTCGACGCAGCACGAGGCCCCGGCTCGATGAGACCCGGGCCGCCAGACATCAGGAGTGGGAATGGCCGACGACCCCCAGCCAGGACCGGCGGACCAGCCGGACGACGAGCCGGGCCAGACCGGCGGCGACACGCCCGCGGGTGGTTCGACGCCGCCGGCCAAGGGCGGCTCGGCCAACAGCGGCTGGCAGCTCGGTGGGACGCCGAAGAAGCCGGGCGGCAACGACCCGCAGCCGGAGAACCCCTTCGAGGCGCTGTTCTCCTCCTTCGGCGGCGGGGGCGACATGAACGCCCTCGTGCAGCAGCTGCAGAACGCCTTCTCCATGCTCGGCGGAGCCGGCTCCATGTTCGGCCAGGGCACGACCTCCTCCGGTTCCGGTGTCAACTGGGACGTCACCAAGGACACCGCCCGCAAGACGGTGGCCTCGCTGGGAGCCGACCCGACGCCGACGGCGGCGCAGCAGCGGGCCATCAACGAGGCCGTCTCGATCGCCGAGGTCTGGCTCGACCAGGCCACCTCCTTCCCCCGGGTCAGCACCACGGTGGCGGCGTGGAGCCGCGCCGAGTGGATCGAGAACACGATGGGGGTCTGGCGACGGCTCGTCGAGCCGGTGGCCAGCCACATCGCCGACGCCATGGAGAACGCCCTCAGCTTCGGCGGCGACGAGGCCGGGGCCATCCCGGGCATGGCGGGCATGGAGCAGCTGCTCCGACCGATGCTGCGGACCTCCGGCGCGTCCATGTTCGGGCTGCAGCTGGGGCAGGGTCTCGGCCAGCTCGCGGCGGAGGTGGTCGGGGCGACCGATGTCGGGCTGCCGCTGAGCGAGCCGGGCCAGGTCGCCCTGCTGCCCACCAACGTGGCCGCCTTCGGCGAGGGCCTGGAGCAGAGCAGCACCGACGTCACCCTCTACCTCGCCCTGCGCGAGTGTGCGCGGCAACGGCTGTTCGCCTCGGCCGGCTGGCTGCGGGAGCAGGTGCTGGTACTGGTGGAGCAGTACGCCGCCGGCATCACGATCGACACCTCGGCCCTGGAGCAGGCGGTCGGCCAGCTCGACCCGACCAACCTCGAGGAGCTGACGGCCTCCCTGGAGGGCGGGCTGTTCGAACCCCGGAAGACGCCGGAGCAGCTGGCGACCCTGGAGCGGCTGGAGACCATGCTGGCGCTGGTCGAGGGCTGGGTCGACGACGTGGTGACGCAGGCCACCTCGGAGTGGATGCCCTCGGCGGCTGCGCTCGCCGAGACCGTCCGGCGCGCGCGGGCGACCGGCGGCCCGGCGGAGGCCACCTTCGCGACGCTGGTCGGGCTGGAGCTGCGGCCGCGGCGGATGCGGGACGCGGCGAACCTCTGGGCGGCCGTCCGCGATGCTCGCGGCCCCGAGGGCCGCGACGCCGTCTGGGCGCACCCCGACCTGGTGCCCACCTCCGCCGACCTGGACGACCCGCTCGGCTTCGCCGGCGGGGAGTCGACGGCGCAGGAGTCGACGGACGACTTCGACACCGCACTGGCCCAGCTGCTGGACCAGGAGGCGCCTGACGAGGACGACGGTCCCGAGCGCCAGGCCTGACAGCCGCGGCCTTCGCCGCGGTCGGGGCGGCTGTCAGGTCGAACCCTGCACGCACACGCTCAGGGCCCGCCGTCCCCCAACAGTTCCCGGGTCTGCTCCCAGCCCTCCAGCCGCGGGTCGAGGCGGCGCAGGTCCGCCGGGCTGCGCAACCGGTGCCAGTCCGGGGCGCGCAGGCAGGCCGTACGGCGAGGCGCCCGGCTCAGCAGCCGGTCGAAGGGGTCGTCGTCGAGATCCAGCATCTCCGACCGCAGCCACGTGGCCAGCGGGAGCCGCAGACCCAGGGCGACGCACCCGGGGCCACCCCGCTCCGGCGCGACGACGACGTCTGCCCGGTGCAGCACCTTGAAGACCTTCGCGAGCACGAGGCCGGGCAGGTCGGGGACGTCCCCCGGGACGAGCACGAGCTCGTCGGCGTCAGGAGCCAGCCGCTGGGCGAGGTCCACCAGCGGCTCATCCGGCAGATGCAGGGCGCCCGGCCACAACAGCGCCTGGACGGCGTCGTCCCCCGCGATCCCGCTGGCCACGCCCACCAGGTCCGCGACCACCTCGTAGCTGTCGGCGAGCGCGGCCTCGGCCAGGGCGAGCGGATCGACCCCGGACGGCGCCGCCGCGGCCGCGCTGTAGCGGGCCAGCACGAGGACGGCCCGCCGCCTCCCCTGCTCAGCGGGCATCGGCAGGCTCAGTCCACATCGTTCTGGTCCTCGGCCGTCGCCGGCTGACCCTGCCCAGCGAGGTAGCCCTCGAGGTAGCCCTTCCCGCGCTCGGCGTCCGGGTAGCGCGCCACCAGCCGCCAGAAGGCCGCCGAGTGGCTGGCCTCGACCAGGTGGGCGAGCTCGTGCACGAGCACGTAGTCGACCACCCAGGACGGCATCGCCTGCAGCCGGTCGGACAGCCGGATGACTCCGGTGCTGGGCGTGCACGAGCCCCAGCGGTGGCGCTGGTTGGAGACCCAGCGGACGTCGCTCGGCCGGACCGGGGCCTCCAGGAACGGGTCCAGATGCCGTTCCGCCAGCTCGGCGGCCCGGGCCATCAGCGCTGCGTCCCCCCGGGGCGGCTGGACCTTGGCCTCCCGCGCGAGGACCTTCTGCACCATCGACTCGACGAAGCGGCGTTCGTCCGCCTTGGACATGCGCTCTGGGATCAGCACCACGATCGCGTCCCGCTCCCGGAAGGCCGTCACGGTGCGCTTGCGGCGGCTGCTGCGCCGGACCTCCACCCGGGTGCCGACCGAGCCGGGTGACTGGGCCACGGACACCTCTCTCCGACCGGCGACGCTGGGCTGCCGGGGTGCCGAGCAGCAGGGCACACGCTACCCGGCCGGGCCACGGCCAGGGTTCGGCAGCCGACGGTGCCGCAGCCCGGTCAGATCGGGCACATCAGGTGAACAGGCGGTGTCCACACGGCATCGAGCGGGCGACCGGCGGGCCTCCACAGGGTAGGTGCCACCGGTGCACACCTTCTCCACACGGTTGTCCACAAGCGGTGGACAAGGGGTGGTCGGGCCGTTTGACGCGGCTCTGCGCGGAGGGCTAGCGTTCGCGGCACGAAACCTCCAGACGGTCGGCACGTTCGCAGGGGAAGGCAAGCGGCGCCGATGTTCCTGGAGGTTTCGTCTGTCCCGGTCCGCAACCGTCGCTCTCGCCGACCCCCACTTCCGGCGTGGTCGGGCGTCCACCGAGCGCGGCTGCCGTATTGTTACCGGCGACCAAGCGATGCAGCCGCGGTCGTGGCGAGGCAGTCCAGGCGGCTGCAGCCTCGAGGCGAGCAGCGCCGTCTCGTGGACACGACCCCGTTCACGACCACCCAGCGAGGAGAGAGCATGGCGGAGACTTACAGCGGCGAGTTCTACTGCGTGAAGTGCAAGGAGAAGCGAGAGGCTTCAGGAGAGGTGCACGTCAACGACAAGGGCACCCGGATGGCCAAGGCCAAGTGCCCCGTGTGCGGGACCAACCTCAACCGCATTCTCGGTAAGGCCTGAGCAGGAGGCTCCCGCAGGCGCGGTGCCCACACCGCCGACTCCCTAGCATCCCGACAGGGGCGGTCCCACGACCGCCCCTGTTGCATGTCCGGCCGGCGTGTCCCGCCAAGGCTGTGGACAACCGCGACCCGGCGACCCGCGGCCGCCGAGACTGACCCGGTGCCTGCGTCGACCGCCTTGCCGGAGCGGCCTCAGCTGCTGCCGGGCACGCCAGTGCTGCGACGCGGGCCGGAGGAGGTACAGGTCGGGCTGGAACCGGGACGGGCCGTGCTGCTGCGGGGCACGGGGCCGCGGTTGCTGGTCTCGCGCCTCGACGGTCGCAGCTCGCTCCGGGAGCTGCACGAGTGGGCAGCGGCGGCAGGGCTGACCACGGACCAGGTCGACGGCGTCGTGGACGCCCTTCGTCGAGCCGGGCTCCTGACCGGAGCCGTCGGGTCCCGCTCTGCGGACCGTGCGCTGCGGCTCGTGGGGCTGGGCCGGATGGGTCAGCAGCTGGCCGCCCTGCTGGTGGCAGCGGGGCTCGACCTGTACGCCGCCGACCTGGACGGGCAGGGCGTGCCGCCCGGGCTCGCGCTGACCGGCGAGGGAAGGCCCGCGGGTCCAGCCGCCCCTGGACGCATCACCCTGGTCAACCACTGGTCCAAGCCGGACCGGGAGCTGGTCCTGACCGTGCTGGCGGTGGACGCCCCCGAGGTCGACCGGCTCGTCACCGACCACCTGCTCCGCACCGACCAGCCGCACCTGCTGCTGCGCAGCACCGGATCGACGGTCACGGTGGGCCCCTTGGTCGTCCCGGGGCGCACCGCCTGCCTGCGCTGCGCCGATCTCGAGCGGCGTGACCGCGACCGGGCCTGGCCCCAGCTGCTTCCGCAGCTGATCCGCCTCCGGCGACCCCCCAGTCCGCTGCTGGCCGCCTGGGCGGGAGCCGTCGGCGCCGCTCAGGCGCACGCGTTCCTCGCCGGCGAGGTGCCGGAGTCGGCTGGAGCGACACTCGAGCTGAGCAGCTCCGACCACCTGATGCGGTGGCGCGCGTGGCCCCGGCATCCGGCCTGCGGCTGCAGTTGGTCGGGCACGACAGAATGGGCGCCATGACCGACGACCGTGATCCGCTGGTCCGGACGTCCTTCCGGCGGGGTGCCCGGCTGGCCTCGCTCCCCCTCGGCTTCGCCGGCCGCGCCACCGTGGGACTGGGCAGGCGGATCGGCGGGGCCTCCGCGGAGCAGGTCGGCGCCCAGCTGCAGCAGGCAGCCGCCGAACAGCTGTTCCGGGTCCTCGGCGACCTCAAGGGCGGCGCGATGAAGTTCGGCCAGGCCTTGAGCCTGTTCGAGTCCGTGCTGCCGGAGGAGATCGCGGCCCCCTACCGGGAACAGCTGACCCGGCTGCAGGCCGACGCGCCGCCCATGCCGGTCTCCCGGGTCCATGCCGTGCTGCGTCGCGAGCTGGGCGTGAGCTGGCGGGACCTGTTCGCCTCTTTCGACCCGCAGCCCGCGGCGGCCGCCTCCATCGGTCAGGTGCACCGCGCCACCTGGCGCGACGGCCGCGCCGTCGCCGTGAAGGTGCAGTATCCCGGCGCGGACGAGGCGCTGCGCTCCGACCTGCGGCAGATCCGGCGGCTGTCCAAGGTCTTCGCCCCGCTGGCGGCGGGAATGGAGGTGGCGCCGCTGGTGGACGAGCTCGTCGAGCGGATCGGGGAGGAGCTGGACTACACGGTCGAGGCCGCGTCGCAGCAGCAGGCCGCGGAAGGTTTCGCCGGAAGTGCCGAGTTTCTCGTCCCGGCGGTGCTGGCCAGCACCTCGAAGGTGATGGTCAGCGAGTGGGTTGAGGGCCAGCCCCTGTCCAGCGCTGTCCTGCTCAGCGAAGAGGAGCGAAACCGGCTGGGTCTCTCCTACGTCCGCTTCCTTTTCGCCGGACCCCGGGAGGT
>JBJMIS010000008.1:0-74023 GCA_045806705.1 Friedmanniella sp. | reverse complement strand
TGGAAGAGGGCGAGACCCTCGACGTCCAGGAGCGGTGGGGCATCCACCGCAAGGCGCCGGCCTTCGACCAGCTGGAGTCGAAGACCCAGATGTTCGAGACCGGCATCAAGGTCATCGACCTGCTCACCCCGTACGTGCAGGGTGGCAAGATCGGCCTGTTCGGCGGGGCCGGCGTCGGCAAGACCGTGCTGATCCAGGAGATGATCGCCCGGGTCGCCAAGGACCACGGTGGCGTCTCGGTGTTCGCCGGCGTCGGCGAGCGCACCCGCGAGGGCAACGACCTGATCGTCGAGATGGACGAGTCCGGCGTGCTCGGGCAGACCGCGCTGGTCTTCGGCCAGATGGACGAGCCGCCGGGCACCCGGCTGCGGGTGGCGCTGTCGGCGCTGACCATGGCCGAGTACTTCCGGGACGTGCAGAACCAGGACGTGCTGCTCTTCATCGACAACATCTTCCGGTTCACCCAGGCCGGCTCTGAGGTGTCGACCCTGCTCGGCCGGATGCCCTCTGCCGTGGGCTACCAGCCCAACCTGGCGGACGAGATGGGTCAGCTGCAGGAGCGCATCACCTCGACCCGAGGCCACTCGATCACCTCGATGCAGGCGATCTACGTGCCCGCCGACGACTACACCGACCCGGCACCGGCCACCACGTTCGCCCACCTCGACGCCACCACGGAGCTGTCCCGCGACATCGCCTCCCGCGGTCTGTACCCGGCCGTGGACCCGCTGACCTCGACGTCGCGGATCCTCGACCCTCAGTACATCGGCCAGACCCACTACGACACCGCGACCGAGGTCAAGGGGATCCTGCAGCGCAACAAGGAGCTCCAGGACATCATCGCCATCCTCGGTGTGGACGAGCTGTCCGAGGAGGACAAGGTCGTCGTCAACCGGGCTCGCCGGATCCAGCAGTTCCTCAGCCAGAACACCTACATGGCCGAGAAGTTCACCAACATCCCGGGCTCGACCGTGCCGCTCAGCGAGACGATCGAGTCGTTCCAGATGATCTGCCGAGGCGATGTCGACCACATCGCCGAGCAGGCCTTCTTCAACGTGGGTGGCATGGAGGACGTGGAGCGTCGCTGGTCTGAGCTCCAGAAGGAGCAGTAGCCGTGGCTGATCCCATGCGGGTCGAGGTCGTCTCGGCCGACCGGGTGGTCTGGTCGGGGGAGTCCTCGAGCATCATCGCCAAGACCGTGGACGGGGAGATCGGCATCCTCCCCGGCCACGCGCCGGTGCTGGGCGTGCTGGAGCCCAGTGCCGTGGTGATCTTCTGCGAGGACGGCCGCCGGGAGATCATCGCGGTGGACGGCGGCTTCATCTCCGTCTCCCGCGGCCGGGTCTCCATCCTCAGCGAGTACGCCCGGCTGTCCAGCGAGATGGGCATCACCGAGGCCGAGCACGAGCTCGCCGCCGCCCAGCAGGCGCTGGACACCGGGGACGCCACGGATGAGGACCACCGGCGTTACGACCGCGCGGCCGCCCAGCTTCGTGCGGCTCAGAAAGCGCAGTAGGGTCGCACTACGCGGGGGCGACGAGTGTGAGGTGCTACAGGTTCGATGATGCATGGCTGGCTGGGGGTCGTCGAGCTGCTCGCAGTTCTCGTCCTCCTGCTGGTCCTGGCCCTGCTGCTCCTGGCACTGCGTCGGCGCTGGCTCGCCCGGCAGGGGGGCACCTTCGAGTGCAGCCTTCGGCTGCACACGACCACGCCGGGTAGCGGCTGGGCGCTCGGCGTGGCCCGGTACAACGACGGGCAGCTGGAGTGGTTCCGCTTCTTCTCCTACTCCTGGCGACCCCGCAAGTCCTTCCCCCGCCAGGAGGTGCGCGTCCTCGAGACCCGCGACCCCGACCCCGTGGAGGCGGTCGCGCTCTACGCGGAGCAGCGGATCGTGCGGTTCGAGATCGCGCTGCGCGGCGGACCCGAGCGGTGGGAGCTGGCGATGAGCCCCGACTCGCTGACCGGACTGCTGAGCTGGCTGGAGGCCGCGCCGCCCGGGCTGAGCCGGCTGCCCTGACCCCGGCCCCGCACCGCCGGGGTGCGGGACCGGGAACGGGCTGGACCTACTTCGTCGCGAACGCCGCGTCGAACGCCGCGGTCGGCGGGGTGATGGCGTTCAGGGTCCGGATGAACTGGAGCGCCTCCGGCGCCCCGTCCAGCCGGTCCATCCCGGCGTCCTCCCACTCGATGGAGATCGGTCCGGCGTAGCCGATGTGGTTGAGCATCCGGAAGATGTCCTCCCACCGGGTGTCGCCGTGCCCGGTGGAGATGAAGTCCCAGCCACGCCGGGGGTCGGCCCAGGGCAGGTGGCTGCCCAGGACGCCGTTGCGGCCGTTGTGCATCCGGATCTTCGTGTCCTTGCAGTCCACGTGGTAGATGAGGTCGGAGAAGTCGTCGAGGAACCCGACGTAGTCCAGCCCCTGCCAGACCATGTGGGAGGGGTCGAAGTTGAGCCCGAAGCTCCGCCGGTGGCCGATGGCCTCCAGGGTGGCCTTCGTCGACCAGTAGTCGTAGGCGATCTCGCTGGGGTGCACCTCGTGCGCGAAGCGAACGCCGACCTCCTCGAAGACGTCGAGGATCGGGTGCCAGCGGGTGGCGAAGTCCGCATAGCCGGCCTGGATGACGTCGTCGCTGACCGGCGGGAACATGGCGACGTAGTGCCAGATCGCCGACCCGGTGAACCCGACGACGGTGTCGACGCCGAAGTTGGCGGCGGCCCGCGCCGTGAGCTTCATCTCCTCGGCGGCCCGCTGGCGCACCCCTTCGGGGTCGCCGTCGCCCCAGACCCGGGGGTTCACCATGTTCTGGTACCGCTGGTCGATGATCGCCTCGCACACCGCCTGGCCGTTCAGGTGGTTGCTGATCACCCAGCAGCCCAGCCCGTGCTCGGCGAGCGTGTCCTTCTTGGCCTGCACGTACGCCTCGTCCTCCGCCGCCCGTGCCACGTCGAAGTGGTCGCCCCAACAGGCGATCTCCAGCCCGTCGTAGCCCCACTGGGACGCGAGCCGGCACACCTCCTCGAAGGGCAGGTCCGCCCACTGGCCGGTGAACAGCGTCACCGGCCGGTCCTGCAGCGGCTGCTTGCGGCCGGTGGCCTCGCGCAGCGGGGCCTGGTCGTGGGAGCTTCGAGCGTCGTCGGTCATGCCTGGTCCTCCTGAGAAGGTGTCGGTCGTCTGCGGGGGTTGGTGGTCGAGGTCCTGCCGCTCTCGTGCTGCCGTTCGCCGCCCGGCACCCAGAGCACGTCGCCGTCGCGGCCGTTCACCACCCGGATGAGGATGAAGAGCAGGTCCGACAGCCGGTTCAGGTAGGTGAGGGCGAGCGGGTTGACGCCGCCGGGCACAGCGCCGTCCGCGACCGGCTCGGTGCCGTAGAGCTCCACCGCCGCCCAGGCGCGGCGCTCGGCGCGGCGGGTCACGGTGCGGGCGACGTGCAGCTGCGCCGCCGCCGGCGAGCCGCCCGGCAGGATGAAGGAGGTCAGCGCGGGCAGCGGCTCGCCGAACTCGTCGCACCAGCGCTCCAGCCGGTCGACGTAGTCCTGGGTGATCCGCAGCGGCTCCCAGGGTGGGTCCGGCCGGACGGGGTTGGACAGGTCCGCGCCGAGGTCGAACAGCTCGTTCTGCAGCGAACGGAGGACGGCGGCCACGTTCTGGGGCAGCTGGCCGGTGGCGAGCGCGACCCCGATCGCCGAGTTCGCCTCGTCCACATCCCCGTACGCCTCGACCCGAGGGTCGCTCTTCCGGGCGGTCGACATGTCGGACAACCGGGTGCTGCCGCCGTCCCCCGTGCGCGTGTAGATGCGGGTGAGGCGGACCATGGCCACACCCTACGCAGGCGTGTGGGAACCGGGTGCAGGGCGGGCCCTGTGCCACAGTGGGGGACGTGTTCGGACCCGCTCCCCGCCGTCGTCCCCGTCCCGTTCTCGGCTGCCTGGCGGTCGGCGCGCTGGCCCTCGCCGGCTGCGGGCAGTCCCCGTCACCAGCGGGGTCCGCCGCGGCACCCAGCACCGCCGGCCCCAGCGCGAGCGCCTCGACGCCCGGCGGCTGCACCTACACCCCGACCGGCAAGGCTGCGAAGCCCGTGGACCCGCCCCCGACCACCGACGTGCCCACCAGCGGGACGGTGACCTTCACTCTGGCCATGACGGGCGGGCCGGTGAAGATCACGATGGACCGCAGCAAGACGCCCTGCACCGTGAACTCGTTCGCCTCGCTGGCGAAGCAGGGCTACTTCGACGGAACCCGCTGCCACCGGTTGGCCGACTCCGGCATCTTCGTGCTGCAGTGCGGTGACCCGACGGGCACCGGGACGGGCGGCCCGGGCTACGCGTTCCCGGACGAGCTGAGCGGCTCCGAGAGCTACAAGCGGGGTGTCGTCGCCATGGCCAACGCCGGGCCGGGCACCAACGGCTCGCAGTTCTTCCTGGTCTGGGACGACTCGACCTCGCTGGACCGGCAGCCCAACTACACCATCTTCGGCCAGATGGACGCCGCCTCCCGGGATGTCGTGGCGCAGATGGCCGGCGAGGGCCAGGACGGCAGCAATCCCGACGGCACCGGCAAGCCGAACAACCCCTCCGAGATCACCAAGGTCACCCAGGGCTGAGGCCGGCCCTCAGTCGTGAGGACCGGTGTAGGGCTGCCGACGTCGCGGCTTGAGGTTCAGCAGCACCCAGAGCAGGACGATCAGACCCAGGCCGAAGAAGCCGCCGAGGATGGTGGCGTAGGCGAAGCCGGCGCTCTCGGTGGGGTGGACGGGCATCGGGGTCGGTGAGGCCAGCGGAACCAGGAGCGGCAGCAGGGTCCCGACCACCAGGGCCCCGCCGGTCACCGGGGCGCTCGGCCCGAGAGGTGCCGGACGGCAAGGAGGGCGGCCATGGTGAGGGCGGCGAGGGCCAGGAGCAGCAGCCAGTCGTCATTCTCGTCGTCACCGGGCCTGCGGCCGGCGTCCAGCAGAGCGATCATCGCGGGCTCCTGGGGGGTGAGCAGGGTCGTTGGCTGCGCAGTGCACGAGAGGCGTGGGAGCCTCGACGCCGGGTCGAGGCCGGCGTGACGGCCGCCCCGCCGGCGGCCCGGCTACCCAGTGTTCCACAGCGGTTCAGGTCACAGATGCAGGAACCGACGAAGGACCCCGGCGAAGACCTCGGGCTGGTCGGCGTGCACCCAGTGGCCGGCTCCCTTCACGGTGACGGTCTGCACCCGGGGGAAGAGGGCACGCATGGCGGCCGCGTGTTCCGGTCGGATGTAGTCCGACTCGGAGCCGCGCACCCACAGCACCGCTCCGTCGAAGGGGGAGGCGTCGTAGGGCGGGGCGGTCAGGTCGGGCCAGCCGGCCACCGCGTCGAGCTCGTCGCCGAGCAGCTGCAGGTTCATCTGCCAGCGCCAGCCGCTGCCGTCGCGGCGCAGGTTCTGGAGCAGGAAGCTGCGGACGACGGGGTCGGGGACGTACGGCGCCAGGACGGCCTCGGCGCTCGCCCGGTCGGGCAGCCGCGTCAGGTCCACGGCCCGCATCCCTTCCAGATAGGGGGCGAAGGCGCTGAGACCGGCGGTCGGGACGGGGGCGACGTCGACCACGCAGAGCCGGTCCACCAGCTCGGGCCGGAGCAGCGCCAGGGCCATCGCGACCTTGCCGCCCATCGAGTGGCCGACCAGCGCGTACGGCTCATCCCCTCCCTCCTCGGCGAGGGTCTGTGCCACCGCCTGCGCCAGCGCCGGGTAGGAGAGCTCGGTCGACCAGGGCGAGCGGCCGTGGTGGGGCAGGTCGAGCAACGTCACCCGGGCGCTGGTGCTGAGCCCTCGGGCCAGGGTTGTCCAGTTCTTTCCTTGACCGAAGAGCCCGTGCAAGAAAGCAACACGAGGTCCGCTGGTCCCGAGGGCGGTGGTGTGCAGCCGCCGGTCGCCGGCAGGGGCGGGCTGGGTCACCGTCGGCGCTGCCAGCAGCTGGTGTGCCAGTGCCGACGTTCCTCCAGGCCGCTGGAGGCGGTCCAGGAGGGCTCGGCGGGCCAGGCGACGATGTGCGGCACGCCGGCGGTGATCAGCTGGTCGCAGCCCGGGCAGCGGTAGGTCTTCGTCGCCGCGGCGCCCGGCACGCTACGGACCACCCAGCGGCCGTCGCTCTTGACCTCCGCGGCGGCATGGCCCGCGCCGAGTGGTCGCGGCGGCCGGGTGTGCTTGCTCGGCCGGCGCGCCATCAGACCGGCCGTCCCGTCGCAGCCAGGCCGACCAGCCCTGCCTGTCCGCGCGCCGCCACAGCGGGAAGTCTGCCACGCGTCCTCCGGCGGGCCGGGACGCCCGGCGCCGGTAGGTTGTCCGGGTGCGTGTGGTGATCGCTCGGTGCCAGGTGGACTACGCCGGTCGGCTGACCGCTCATCTGCCGATGGCGACGCGGCTGATCCTGGTCAAGGCGGACGGGTCGGTCTCGATCCACGCCGACGACCGTGCCTACAAGCCACTGAACTGGATGAGCCCGCCGTGCGCCCTGGTCGAGCTGCCCCCGCCGCCCGCCGAGGCCGATAGCGTCCCGGGGACCGAACCGCTGACCGCCCTCTGGGAGGTCCGCGGCCGCGACGGGGACACCCTGCAGATCGCCATCGCCGAGGTGCTGCACGACCTGCGGCATGACCTCGGCGTCGACCCCGGTCTGCAGAAGGACGGGGTCGAGGCTCACCTGCAGGCACTGCTGGCCGAACATCCCGAGACCTTCGGCGCCGGCTGGTCCCTGGTCCGTCGGGAGTACATGACACCCATCGGGCCGGTGGACCTGCTCTGCCGCGACGGCAGCGGCGGCTACGTGGCGGTGGAGGTGAAGCGGCGTGGGGAGATCGACGGCGTCGAGCAGCTCACGCGGTATCTGGAGCTGATGCGCCGCGACCCGCTGCTCGGGGAGGTCCGGGGCGTCTTCGCGGCCCAGCAGATCAAGCCGCAGGCCCGGGTGCTGGCCACGGACCGCGGGATCAGCTGCGTGACCGTCGACTATGACGTGCTGCGTGGGATGGACAACGTGGACGACCGGTTGTTCTGATCCTCGCTCCCGGCCCCCTGGACCTCCGGACGGTCGTCGCTCACCCCGGTCTCGCCCGCCACGTCGCTGAGCGCGAGGTCCGGCACCTCCGGCAGGCTGTCGGCCGTCTCCACGGCCAGCGCCGACAACGAGGCGAGCTGACCGAGCATCGCCTGCTTGCGCCGGGTCAGCAGGTCCTGCTCGGTGCGCAGCTGACGCCGACGCCAGGCGAACTCCTGGCGGGAGCGCTCCTCGACGGTTGCGGCCTGCTGCTGCGCCCGCGCGACCACCTGCTCGGCCTCCTCGGTGGCTGCCAACCGGATCCGATCGGCCTCCGCGACGGCCGCTGCCCGGACCCGGGCCGCCTCGGCCGCCTCGGCGGCCAGGTGCTCCGCGGACTCCCGCTGCATCCGGGTCGCTTCGGCCAGGGTCTGCTCGATCCGGCCGCGCAGCTCGTCGGCCTCGGCCTTCAGCTCGGCCAGCACGCGGTCACGCTGCTCGGCTGCGGACTGGCGGAGGACCAGGGCCTCCCGCTCGGCGTCCGCCAGTACGCCGCTCGCCCGCAGCTGCGCGGACTCCAGCGTCGCCCGGGCGTCGCCCTCGGCCTCCGTGCGAACCGCGGCGGCCGCCAGCCGGGCGGCGGCCTGCAGCTGCTCGGCCTCGGCCTCGGCCGCGCCGAGCCGGACACCAGCCTCGTGCTCGGCCTGACGGCGCAACCCCGCGAGCCGGTCGAGCTCTGCCGCGCGAACCTGTTCGAGCTCGGACTCCGCGTGTTCGCGCAGCATCCGCAGCTCCACCTCGGTCTGCTCGGCCAGCCGGTCGGCGTCGGCGGCCGCCTCCGCCGTCAGCTCGCGGGCCTGCTCCTCGGCGATCCGGAGGATCTCCTGGGCGCGGCCGCCCAGGCTCGAGAAGTCCGTCTCGGCCGGCGGCGGGGCCGGCTTCGCGGACTGCAGTTCGGCGTAGTGCGCTGCCAACGTCTCGTACCGACGGCGCAGGTCAGTGATCTCGGCATGCGCCTGGTGCGCGAACGCGTCCACCGCTGCCCGGTCGTAGCCCCGGCGGACCACCCGGAACCCGTACTTGTCCGTCACACCGTCGTCGTCGTGCCCACCGCTCACGTTCGCTCCCGATCCAGCTGTTGTACCGACGAGGGGTCCTGCCGGCAGCGCGCAAGCCTAGTGCGCGTCGTCCGCCGGTGACGACTGCCGGGGCAGGTGTTCGGTACCGGCCGGCAGGTCGGCGGAGGAGATGAGGATGGTCGCGTCGCCGTCGACCTCCGGCTCGGCCATCGGGATCATCACGGTGGCGTCGTCCTCCACGGCGCCGCGCTGGTCCGCACCCCGGCCGCCGTCCTCAGCCTGGTCGGCCCTCCCAGTGTCCTGGCCCGGCTCGGTGTCGCGCTGGGCCTGCACCGCGGGCCGCTCCTGCGTCGTGTCACCGCTCGGCTCGTCGTCCCCGAACGCCTGGTCGTCGGCCTCGTCGTCGTCCAGCTCAGGGAAGGTCTGCGCGGTCTGCTGGGCCAGGGCCGACAGGCTGGCCAGCTGTCCCAGCACGGCCTGCTTACGCTGGCTGAGCAGCTCGGTCTCACGCCGCAGCTGCTGCTTGCGCCACGAGATCTCCTGCTGGGTCCGCTCGCGGAGGGCGGCCATCTCCTCCTTCGCCGCCGCCACCCGTCGTTGGGCCTCCTCGGCAGCAGCCTGCTTCATGGACTCGGCCTCGGCCAGGGCTTCCGCCCGGATCCTGGCGGCGTCGGCGATGTCGGTCTCGAGCCGGGCGGCCGCCTCGGTGTGGAAGGCGGTCGCCTCGCTCAACAGCCTGGCCGTCTCAGCGTCGGCCTGCTCGTGCACCGCGCCGAGCTCGGCGACCGCACGCTCGCGGGCCGCCGCGATCTCCTGCCGGGCTTCGGCGACCTCGCGCTCGACCCCGCGACGAAGGCCCTCGCTGTCCAGGTACGCCGCCTGCCTGGTCGTCTGGGCCTCGTGCTCGGACTGCCGGGCGAGGGCCTCGGCCTGCCGGCGGGCGGCGCCGACGATCGCCGCGGCCTCGGCCTTGGCATGCTCCACCTGGCCCTGGACGTCCTCCTGCAGCCGGGCGCGGAGCTGGTCGATCTGGGCGAGCCCGCCGCTCTTCAGCTCCTCGCTCTGCCGGGCGGCGTCCCGCCGGATGCCGTCGGCCTCGCGGCGTGCCAGTTCCTTGGTCCGCTCGGCCTCGGCTGCGGCGTGGTCGGTCAGGTCCCGGGCCTGCTCCTGTGCCAGCCGCAGGATGTCGCTGGCGCGCCCGCCGAGGTCGGCGTAGTCCACCTGCTGGGCGTTGGCGCGGTCCTCCTCCGCCTGCTGCTGGAAGCGTTCGACCTGGTCGAGCAGCTCCTGTGCGTGCCGGCGGGTGGCGACGACGCTCCGCTCCAGGCTGCGCACGTACTCGTCCACCGCCGCCCTGTCGTAGCCGCGCAGGGCGGTCGGGAAGCTGCCCGCCGCGCTCGCGGTGTCGTCGAACAGGCCGAGGCCGTTGTCGTCGGCTGAGTTCACGTCCGGTTCCTCTCGTGCAACGCCTCGTGGAGCGGCTGCTGCCGCTCACCCGGGTCCACCCGGTGCGCCGAGGGTTCGGGGGCGGCCTGCACCAGCTCGATCAGCACCCCACCCGTGTCGTGCGGGTGGACGAAGTTGATCAGCGACCCGCGGGTGCCGGGCCTTGCTGCATCATAGAGCAGCCTCAGGCCGCGGGCGCGGAGCACCGCAGCGGAGGCCTCGACGTCGGCGACCCGGTACGCGAGCTGCTGCAGGCCCGGGCCGGAGCGCTCCAGGAACCGGGCGATGGGTGACTGCGGCGACATCGGTGCGAGGAGCTGGACCTGGGTCTCCCCCTCGGTCCCGGTGCCCAGCATCGCCTCGAGCACGTCCGCCTCCGGGTTCTCCTCGCGGTGCAGCAGCACCAGTCCGAGCACCTCGGTGTGGAACGCGATCGCCGCGTCGAGATCAGCCACGGCGACGCCGACGTGGTCGACGGCGATCAGACCCGGAAGGTCGCTGCGCTGCTGCTCCACCACCTCAGGGTGCCAGACTGGGTTCTTCCCGGCGGGAAGGTGCGGCCGGGGCGAGAGGTGGGAGGACGGATGAGTTCGGTCATCGTGGCAGGCGCACGGACGCCGGTCGGCAGGCTGCTGGGCGGACTGGCCGGGCTGAGCGCGGTGGAGCTCGGCGGCATCGCCATCGGCGCGGCGGTGGCGCGGGCGGGCGTGGCACCCGACCAGGTCGACTACGTGATCATGGGGCAGGTGCTGCAGGCGGGCAGCGGCCAGATCCCGGCCCGGCAGGCGGCGGTACGCGCCGGCATCCCGATGACGGTGCCGGCCCTCACCGTCAACAAGGTCTGCCTCTCCGGGCTGGACGCGATCGCGCTGGCCGACCAGCTGATCCGCGCCGGCGAGTGCGAGGTCGTGGTGGCGGGCGGCATGGAGTCGATGAGCCAGGCGCCGCACCTGCTGACCGGCTCCCGCACCGGCTTCCGCTACGGCCCGGTGACGATGCTGGACCATCTGGCGCACGACGGGCTCGAGGACGCGTTCACCGAGCAGTCGATGGGAGCGCTGACCGAGGACCACAACAAGGGCGAGGTCGCCGTCAGCAGGGGTGAGGGGGACGCCTTCGCGGCCCGTTCCCACCGGCGTGCCCTGGCGGCCACCAGGGCCGGCCGGCTGGCGGAGGAGATCGTCGAGGTCCGCCGGCCGCAGCGCCGCGGTCCTGACGTCGTGGTCGCGCTGGACGAGGGCGTCCGCGAGGACGTCACCGTCGAGTCCCTGGCCAGCCTGCGGCCCGCCTTCGCTGCCGACGGCACGATCACCGCCGGCTCCGCCAGCCCCCTCTCCGACGGGGCCGCCGCCGTGGTGGTCGCGAGCCGGGAGGCAGCCGAGCGGCTCGGCCTGCCGGTGCTCGCCGAGATCGGCGCCCATGGCAGCGTCGCGGGCCCGGACTCGTCGCTGCAGCTGCAGCCGGCGAACGCCATCACCCTGGCCTGTGCCAAGCAGCGGCTGGCCGCGGGGGACCTGGACCTGATCGAGATCAACGAGGCCTTTGCCGCCGTCGGGGTGGCCAGCGCCCGGGCACTCGGGCTCACTGAGGACGAGATCGACGCGCGGGTCAACGTCAACGGGGGAGCGGTGGCCCTGGGTCATCCGATCGGCGCGTCCGGCGCTCGGCTCGCGCTCACCCTGGCGCTGGAGCTGAACCGACGAGGTGGCGGGACGGGGGTCGCGGCGCTCTGCGGCGGCGGCGGCCAGGGCGAAGCGCTGATCCTGACCGTGCCCCGGCACGCCGGAAGCACGCCCCGCTGAGCGGCTCGACGGCGCTGGCCGAGCTGGTGGCCGGCGTCCGCGCCGCGCGGCCGCGGGCGGTCGGTCGGCTGATCAGCCTGATCGAGGACGGCTCGACCGCGCTGCCCGAGATCATGGCGGCGCTCGCCGTGGACACCGGCCGTGCGTTCGTCGTCGGTCTGACCGGTCCGCCGGGCGCGGGCAAGTCGACGACCACCGCCGCGCTGGTGCGGGCGCTGCGGGCGCGGGGCGAGCGCGTCGGCGTCCTCGCGGTGGACCCGACGTCGCCGTTCACCGGGGGCGCCCTGCTCGGCGACCGGGTGCGGATGCAGGAGCACGCGCTGGACCCCGAGGTCCTGATCCGCTCGATGGCCACCCGCGGGCACCTGGGCGGGCTCGCCGTCGCCGCGCCGCAGGCGCTGCGGGTCTTCGACGCCGCCGGCTGCGCCACCGTGGTCGTCGAGACCGTCGGCGTGGGCCAGAGCGAGGTCGACGTCGCGGCGACGGCCGACGCCACGCTCGTGCTGATGGCCCCCGGGATGGGGGACGGCGTGCAGGCCGCGAAGGCCGGCATCCTGGAGATCGGCGACATCTTCGTCGTCAACAAGGCCGACCGGGAGGGCACCCAGCCCCTCGTCCGGGACCTGCGGTCGATGGTCGCGCTGGCCGAGCATCCGGTCGGCGCCTGGAAGCCGCCGGTGCTCACCACCGTGGCGAGCGAGGGCACCGGGATCGAGGAGCTGCTGGCCGCGGTGGACCGGTTCCGGGCGCACCAGGAGCTCACCGGTGGGACTGGGCTACGCCGGCTCGGACGGGCCCGGCGGGAGGTCGAGGCGCTGGCGCTGGCGGTGCTGCGCCGCCGGCTCCGCGAGCAGCAGGCGGACGTCCTCGACGAGCTCGGCCGGGACGTGCGCGATGGGCGACTCGACCCCTACGCCGCCGCAGCCGCACTGCTCGGCCGGTTGCCGGCCGGCTGACGGCGTGGCGCCCGTTCGCATCCTGGGCGTTTGGGGTAGACAGGGCTCCGAGAACTTCGGGCTCGCCGAAGTGCGGGAAGAGGGAAGCGTCACCGTGAAGTGGACCAAGAAGATCATCTTCGTCCTCGTCGTGGGCTTCTGCCTGTTCTACCTGATCCAGCAGCCGGAGGGCGCCGCCGCGGCCGTCCGCACCGTCTTCGGCGCCCTGGCCCGGGCGTTCCAGGCGATCGTCACCTTCTTCACCAGCCTCACCGCCTAGCCCGTGCCCGGCCTGGTCGAGTGGCTCGACCCGCATGTCGAGCGGTACCTGCTGCTCAGCGAGCAGGAGTACATCGTCCTCGAGGTGTACAAGCACTGGATGGCCAGCGTTGCGGCCTGGGCCCGGCTCGTCATCGCGGTGCCGGTGCTCGTCAGCGCCTGGGCCTTCGAGCCTCCGCTGTTCTGGATCCTGTTCGTGCTCGCGTTCCTCGTCGCCGCGCAGGCCCTGTACGCGATCGCCGACAAGTACCGGGACCGGTTCGTGATCACCAACCAGCGGGTGTTCCGCGTGCACGGGACGTTCTCCGTCCAGCGGGCCAGCGTGCCGCTCGGCCGGATCCTCGACATCACCGTGAAGAAGCCCCTGGTCGGGCGGCTGTTCAACTACGGTCACTTCGTGTTCGAGTCGGCGGCCCAGGTCCAGGGTCTCAGCGAGGTGACCTTCGTCCGGGACGTCGACGCGCGGGACCGCACGCTGCAGGAGACGATGCAGCGCGCCGGCCTCCGCGCGACCGCGCCCCAGCTGGATGACGACGGGACATGAGCCCGGCACGACGGTCGCTGCCTTTCGACCCGATCGACGAGGCTTCCCGGCTCTGGGCCCAGCAGTGGGGTGAGACGCCACGGATGCGTGCGGTCACGTCGCTGATGCGGGTGCATCAGCTCGTGCTCGGTCAGCTGGACGACCTGCTGCGTCCCCTCGGCCTGACCTTCGCCCGGTACGAGGTGCTGGTGCTGCTGTCGTTCTCGCGCCGGGGATCGCTGCCGCTGGGCAAGATCGGGGAGCGGCTGCAGGTGCACGCCACGTCGGTGACGCCGCTGGTGAAGCGGCTGGAGGCCGCGGAGCTGCTGGAGCGCAGCCGACACCCGGAGGACGGCCGGGCGGTGCTCGCCGCCATCACCCCCAAGGGCCGGGCCGTCATGCAGCAGGCCACGGACGCGATCGTGGCTGCCCGTTTCGGGCTCGGTGCCCTGACCGAGGCCGAGTGCGAACAGCTGACGGCGCTGCTGACGGGGCCCCGGACGGCGGCCGGGGACTTCTGAGCGGTGTGCGGCGCCGGTGCCGACCCGGCTCCGGTCCGGAGCCGGGTCGGTGCCGGTCAGCGCCGGTCGAAGGTCTTGGGGTCGGGCCCCAGTCGCTCGCCGGTCTCGACGGCCGCGATCTCGGCCATGTCGGCCTCGTCCAGCTCGAAGTCGAACAGTGCGAAGTTCTCGGCGATCCGGCTCGGAGTGACCGACTTGGGGATCACCACCAGTCCCAGCTGGATGTGCCAGCGGAGCACCACCTGGGCCGGGGTCCGGTCCTTGGCCCTGGCGACCTTCAGCACGTGCTCGTTCTCCAGCAGCCCCTTGCCCTGGCCGATCGGCCCCCAGGACTCGGTGAGGATGCCGTGCTCGGCGTGGAAGGCGCGCAGCTCCGCCTGCGGGAACTGGGGATGCAGCTCGACCTGGTTGACGGCAGGCACCACGCCGGTCTCCTCGAAGAGCCGCTCGAGGTGCTCGATCTCGAAGTTGGAGACGCCGATGGAGCGGATCCGGCCGTCGGCCTGCAGCTTCTCGAAAGCCCGCCAGGTGTCCACGTACTGGTCGAACATCGGCTGCGGCCAGTGGATGAGGAAGAGGTCGAGGACGTCGAGGCCGAGCTTGTCCATGCTCGCGTCGAAGGCCGCCATGGCCTTGTCGTAGCCCTGCTCGCTGTTGGTCAGCTTCGTGGTGACGAAGACCTCCTCGCGGGGCACGTCGGACGCCTTGAGGGCCGCACCGACGCCCTCCTCGTTCTGGTAGCCCTGGGCCGTGTCGATCAGCCGGTAGCCCTCCTGGAGCGCGGTGCTGACGGCTACCTCGGTCTCGTCCTGAGGGATCTGGAAGACGCCGAACCCGAGCTGGGGGATCGTGTGGCCGTCATTCATCGTCAGGTCGGGGACGCTGGTCATGCAAAACTCCTCGGTCGTGCGGATGTGGCGGGGCACGACGCTACCGGGAGCCTCCGCTGCCGGCCGGCGGGGGTCCGGACATGAGTGAACCCGGACGAGTGCCTGCTCGGGGGTTCAGGTACGCGTCCGGGTTCGAGTGTCACATCGCTCGTGGGGCGGGCGACGTTACAGCGGCGTCGAGGAATTTTTCCTCAGGTCAGGCAGCGGGCCGCGGGTCGGCGAGCGGCCAGCCGCCGAGGGCCAGCCGGGAGCGCACCCGGTTCACGTCGGCCTCGCGGGGCAGCTCGTTGGTGACCCTCATGATCGTGGTGCCGATGTCGACGTTGTCGATCGGCAGCTGTCCCGTCCTGCTCAGCTCGGCCGCCACGGCCCGCACCTCCTCGGGTGACAGCCGCCGGGCGAGCACGGCCACCAGCGGGATGTAGTCCGACTCCGGCACGCCGTCGGGGTAGCCGGCCCGCAGCCAGCCGACCACCGCGGCGAGGACGCTCGGCAGCGGCACGTCAGCTCCCGAAGAGCTGCTTGCCGAAGATGATCACCACGATGCCGAAAGCGACGGCCAGACCGGTGAGGCCGAAGCAGATGGCGGCGCCCACCTTCCCGGCGACCGAGGCCTTGCTGATGATCTCCGGTCCGTCGGCCAGCAGCACCCGGGAGGTGTGCAGCGAGCGCACGCCCAGGGCGAAGAGGGCCGGCAGACCGACGCCGAGCAGGAGGCCGACGGCCAGCACCTGCCACAGCGCTTCGAACGACTTGACCAGGATGTCCATGAACAGCTCCTCAGGCGGAAACGCGGTCGCGGGCGGGCTCGTCGGTCACCGGGACCAGACCGCCCTGCCAGTCGGCGTTGACGTTGGTCGCGGTGATCGTCGTCTTGCGGGAGTGCCGGTAGATCGCCGTGGCCGCCACCACGAGGACGGCGAACACGACGGCCACCCCCGCTGCCCCGCCGACCACGTGGGCGAGTCCCCAGCAGAGCGCGCCGACCAGGCCGGCCGCGGGCAGCGTGATCAGCCAGGCGATCACCATCCGACCGGCGACGGCCCAGCGCACCGCGGCGCCCTTCCGGCCCAGCCCGGTGCCGAGGATCGAGCCGGTGGCGACGTGGGTGGTGGAGAGGGCCATGCCGAGGTGGCTGGAGGACAGGATGATCACCGCGGACGACGTCTCGGCCGCCATGCCCTGCGGCGAGGCGATCTCGACCAGGCCCTTGCCCAGGGTCCGAATGACCCGCCAACCGCCTGCGTAGGTACCGGCCGCGATGGCCAGCGCGCAGGCCGCCTTGACCCAGAACGGGATGGCGTGCACGTCGGTCCAGCTGCCGTAGGCGATCAGGCCGAGGGTGATCACCCCCATCGTCTTCTGCGCGTCGTTGGTGCCGTGGGCGAGGGAGACCAGTGAGGCGGAGCCCACCTGGCCCCAGCGGAAGGCCTGGTCGTGCCGCTCCTCCGGAACCCGGGCGACCAGAGCGTAGATGACGCGGGTGCCGGTGGCGGCCACCAGACCGGCCACGAGTGGTGCCGCGACGGCCGGGATGACGATCGCGGAGAGCACCCCGTCCCACTTGACGCCGCCGAGGCCCAGGGCGGCGATGGCCGCACCGATCAGCCCGCCGAACAAGGCGTGCGAGGACGACGAGGGGAGCCCGAGCAGCCAGGTGACGAGGTTCCAGAGGATCCCGCCGACCAGCCCGGCGAGCACGATGGTCAGGATCGGCGTCCCCATCAGGGAGGCCACCGGAACTCCGTTCGCGCCCTGGATGTTGACGACCTTGTTGCTGACCGTCAGCGCGACCTCGATCGAGAGGAAGGCTCCGACGAGGTTGAGCACCGCCGAGAGGGCCACCGCCACCTTCGGCCTCAGGGCTCCGGTGGCGACCGACGTCGCCATCGCGTTCGCCGTGTCGTGAAAGCCGTTCGTGAAGTCGAAGACCAGCGCCGTCACGATGACGATGCCGAGGATGAACAAGGGTTCGGTCACGGGAAAATCTTCTTTCCTCTCAGGATGGAAGGTGAAATCAACAGCGCCTCGGCGCGCCCAGGTTCACCAAGAGTTCATCTGCCGTTGGCTGGCGGGACCGAAACCGGTCAGGTCCAGTAAAGGAGGCGTGCCGACGGCAGACGTCGCGGCAGCTCGCCGGCGAACCACAAGCGCAGCTCCGCCATCGTGGACCGGGGGTAGACGTACTTGACGCCACCGAACTTGGACCGTTTCTGGCTGCGGACGTCCTCGTCCATCTCCAGCCTCGTCTGCGGGTACCAGCCCAACAGCACGTCCTTGCTCGCGGGCGTGAAGCGGTGCGTGATCACCTCGGCGGTCAGGTCGAGGTCCGGCACCTCCGCCAGCGCGGCGGCCACGTCGTCCAGGAGCGTCCCGTAGCCCTCACGCCAGCCGGGGACGGCCATCACCGGGGCGATGGTCAGCCCCACCGGGTAGCCGGCCAGCGCCACGGCGCGCAGCGCGGTCAGCCGAGCGGCGAGCGGGGCGGTGCCGCCGTCGAAGCGGCGCGCCAGGTCGGGCGCGTTGACCGAGAACCGGACCCGGGTCCGGCGCTGGTGGTCGATCCGCAGCAGGTCGGCCACGTCGTCGAACTTGGTCGTGAAGCGCAGCGACACCTCCTCGCCCAGCTCACCGGAGCCGACCCGGCGGACCGCTTCGGAGACCGACCCGGTGAGGTGCTCGATCCCCAGCGGGTCGGTGTAGCAGGAGAGCTCGAAGGTGGTGCCCTCGTGGCCACGCTCGGCGGTGCCGGTGGTGACGGTGCCGCGACCGGCGTGGGTGCGGATCCCGTCGAGCACCGCATCGAGGTTGGCGTAGACCCGGGTCACCGGCGGCCCGGACAGCGAGCCCGCCAGGTAGCAGTACTGGCAGTGCGCGGGGCAGCCCTTGGCGAGGTCGATCCGCCAGTCCGCGCTGGGCGGGATGGGCTGCGGCTTCAGCGCGCTGGGCGGCGCCACCACCACGGCCAGGGTCGACTTGGCGAGGGCGTACGTCCGGCGCTCGTTCTCGCCGCGCAGGCCGACCAGCCGGTCGTTCGGCAGCAGCACGACCTCGGGGACGCCGGCCGCCTCGCAGCGGCGGAGGATCTCCGCGGTGTGCGGCAGGTCGGCGGCCGAGCGGGTGACGAGGACACGCCTGGGCGTCCAGGTACGGGACGGCGCCGGGGGGTCCGAAAGCAGTTCCGGCGAAACCGCGAGTGCAGCAGGCACGCTGTCTCAACACCTCGGCCGGGGCCGATCTTCCGGTGGCTGCCGGCCGCCGAAGGTGCTCCTCGTCACTCCGGCTCAGGGTCGGCGAGGTCAGCCGCCGAGCGTGGCCGAGACGACAGCGCGGGCTTCCTCCTGCACCTGCTTCAGGTGGTCCACGCCCTTGAACGACTCGGCGTAGATCTTGTAGACGTCCTCGGTGCCGGAGGGCCGCGCGGCGAACCAGGCGGACTCGGTGGTGACCTTGAGGCCGCCGATCGCCGCCCCGTTGCCGGGCGCCTTGGTCAGCTTCGCGGTGATCGGCTCCCCGGCCAGCTCGGTCGCCGTGACGGCCGACGGGTCGAGCTTGCCCAGCTTGGCCTTCTGGTCCCGGTTGGCCGGTGCGTCGACCCGGGCGTAGGCGGGCGAGCCGTGCTCGGCCTCGAGGGCGGCGTAGTGCTCGCTCGGCGTCTTGCCCGTCACGGCGGTGATCTCGCTGGCGAGCAGCGCGAGCAGGATGCCGTCCTTGTCGGTGGTCCAGGTGCTGCCGTCGCGGGACAGGAAGGACGCACCTGCCGACTCCTCGCCGCCGAAGGCGACCTCTCCGCTGCGCAGACCCGGCACGAACCACTTGAAGCCGACGGGGACCTCGATCAGGGTCCGGCCGAGGTCCGCGGCGACCCGGTCGATCATCGAGGACGAGACGAGGGTCTTGCCGATGGCCGCGTCCGGGCGCCAGCCGTCGCGGTGGCCGTACAGGTACTGGATCGCCACGGCCAGGTAGTGGTTCGGGTTCATCAGCCCGGCGTCAGGGGTGACGATGCCGTGCCGGTCGGCGTCCGCGTCGTTGCCCGTGGAGATCGTGTAGGCGTCCTTGTTGCCGATCAGACTCGCCATCGCGTTGGGCGAGGAGCAGTCCATCCGGATCTTGCCGTCGGTGTCGAGGGTCATGAACGCCCACTGCGGGTCGACCTTGTCGTTCACCACCGTGAGGTCGAGGCCCAGCCGGTCGGCGATGTAGTCCCAGTACTGGACGCTGGCCCCACCCATCGGGTCGGCGCCGATCCGCACGCCGGCCTCGCGGATGGCGTCGAGGTCGAGCGCGTTCTTCAGGTCCTCGCAGTACGCGCTGAGGTAGTCGAAACGGTGCAGGTCGCCGCTGACCTCCGCGAACGGCCGGCGCTTGATCGGCGAGGGGTCGGCCAGCAGGTCGTTGGCGCGGGCGGCGATCACGCTCGTCGCGTCGGAGTCGGCCGGGCCGCCGTGCGGCGGGTTGTACTTGAAGCCGCCGTCCCGGGGCGGGTTGTGGGACGGCGTGACGACGATCCCGTCGGCCTGGGCGTCGGGACCGCTGGCGTTGTGCACGACGATCGCGCGGGAGACGGCCGGCGTGGGGGTGTAGTCGTCGTCCCCCTCGCAGCGCACGGTCACGTCGTTGGCTCGCAGCACCTCGATCGCGGTCCGCCAGGCGGGGCCGGACAGGGCGTGGGTGTCCTTGCCCAGGTAGAGCGGGCCGGAGATGCCCTGGGCGGCGCGGTACTCGACGATCGCCTGGGTCGTTGCGGCGATGTGGGCGTCGTTGAAGGCGGTGTCCAGGCTCGATCCCCGATGCCCCGACGTGCCGAAGACGACCTGCTGGTCGGGGTTCTCCGGGTCGGGGGTGAGGTCGTAGTAGGCCGAGACGACGGCATCGACGTCGATGAGGTCTTCGGGGAGGGCCGGTTTCCCGGCGCGAGGGTGAGCCATGGCCGCCATTCTGCCCACCCCCAGGCGGTGTTGGGGAGGGGCACCCCGGCAGCCGGGTGCTGTGGCGTCGGGTGGGGTGAGACCTCGACGGGCGCAGGAGGCTGGTGCGGCAGGATGGACCCATGAGCTCGTCCAGCTTCAGCCGTGCCGGTGCCATCGACCTCTCCCAGCTCGCCGCCCGGGCTCAGCCCCCTGCGGGGACGCCGGGCGCAGGTGGGGCGGGACGGCCCGGGGTCAGCTATGTGCTCGAGGTGACCGAGCAGACGTTCGAGGCCGAGACGATCCGCCGCTCGCTCAAGCACCCCGTCGTGCTGGAGCTGTACTCGCCGCGGGTCGCCTCCGGCCAGCAGCTCTCCGACGCGCTCGCCGAGCTCGCCAACGCCTCGGACGGCAAGTTCCTGCTGGCGCGGCTGAACGTCGACACGGCACCGGGCATCGTCCAGGCGCTCCAGCTGCAGGCGGTGCCGACGGTGATCGCGCTGATCGGCGGTCAGATCGCGCCGCTGTTCCAGGGCGTTCTGCCGAAGGACCAGGTCCAGGCCTACCTGGACCAGCTGCTCAAGGCCGCGGTGGCCAACGGCATCGTGGGCCGGGCCGATCCGGTCGGCGACGTGGCAGGGGACGACGAGGGCGATGGTGCCGGACCCGACCCGCGCTTCGCCGCCGCCGACGAGGCGATCGAGCGGGGCGACTTCGATGCGGCCGTCGAGGAGTTCGACCGGCTGCTGCAGACCTACCCGAACGACCCGGAGGTGAAGGCCGGACGCGCCCAGGCCGGGCTCTTCGCCCGGGGGGCGGCGCTGGACCCGACCGCCGCCCTGGCGAAGGCCGCCGAGTCTGACGAGGTGGAGGACCAGCTGGCTGCGGCCGACGTCGAGATGCTGACGGGCAACGCGGAAGCGGCCTTCTCCCGGCTGCTCACGGTGGTGCGGACCCGAGCGGGCGCGGACCGTGACGCTGCCCGGGTCCGGCTGCTCGACCTGTTCGAGACCCTCGGCAACGGCGACGAGCGGGTGCTCAAGGGCCGCCGCGACCTGATGGCCGCGCTGTTCTGAGCCTCGGCGCCGCCCCCCGCGGCCGTACTCGGCCCAGGTTGTGCGCGCCTTACCCAGGTTGCAACCTGGGTAAGGCGTGCAATTCCCAGGTTTACCTGGGGATCTGACACCCCCATCAGCCCGGGCGGAAGCCGTTCTCGAGGTAGGCGGTCTCGGCCGGGGCGAGGGTGGCGGCCAGGGTGAGGCGGCGGTGCGAGAGCGGGGTGACCAGCTCGGCGGCCTGGGCCAGGGTGCAGAGCCGCGCCTGGATGATCTCGGTGGGCTGCAGGACGAAGCGGGCCAGGTCGGCCTCGGTGACCAGACCGCCGTCGTAGATCAGCTCCAGGGCGTCCTCCCAGCCCAGGTACGGCGGCATCCAGTCGACCAGCAGCAGTCGGCCCACCGGCCAGTCGACGCCGAGCTCCTCCCGCAGCTCGCGCAGGGCCCCGACCCGGGGCGGCTCGCCCGGCTCGACGATGCCGCCGGGCAGCTCCCAGTCGGTCTTGAACCGGGTCTCGCACAGCAGGACACGGCCGCTCGCATCCCGCAGCAGGACATGCGCGATCAGCCGCTTGCGCGGCAGCGCCGAGCTCATCACGGCCGAGAACCCGTGCGCGCCGGCTACCGTATCCGTGCGTAGCCGAGCGAGCAGCCACTCGTCGTCGTGACCGCCGTCGGAGCGAGGCAGCACCTGGCGGCGGACACCCTCCAGCCGGAAACCTGCCCGCAGCAGGGCTCGCCGGCCGGCGCTGTCGTGGGCGGGCACGGCGGCCTGCAGCCGCCGCAGCACCGGGTCGGCCCAGGCCGCTTCCGCAGCAGCCGCGACCGCCCCGATGAGCTCGGCGCCGTCTGGATCCGCGTCGCCGCCGGTCCACGCCAGCAGCCCGACGTCACCCTCGACCGTGACGGTGACGGTGAGGTCAGCCACGTCGGCCGGGCCCGCGGAGGCCAGGGATCAGCCGTCCTTCGGCTTGGTCTCGGCAGCCTTGCTGGCCTTCGGGGCCTTCGCAGGAGCAGCCTTGGCGGGTGCAGCCTTGGCCGTCTTGGCGGGTGGGGCGTCCGCCGTCTCGGCGGGTGCGGCCTCGGCCGCCTTGGCGGGAGCCGCCTTGGCCGGTGCTGCCTTCGCCGCCTTGGCAGGTGTGGCCTTCGCCGCCTTGGCCGGTGCGGCCTTGGCCGTCTTGGCGGGTGCGGCCTTCGCAGCCTTGGCCGGTGCGGCTTTCGCCGTCTTGGCGGGTGCGGCCTTGGCCGTCTTGGCCGGAGCCGTCTTCGCGGGCGGCGTCGACGAGCCTTCGGCCTCCTCGGCCTCCTCGGCCAGCGCCGCCTTGCTCCTCCGGCGAGCCGGCGAGGCCTGCTTGGCGGCGGCGCGGACGCCGGCGTCGACCTTCTCCTCGTCCGGCTGCTCCTCGTCGGTGACGGGCAGGTACCGCAGCCAGACCGAGCCGAGCGGCGGGATGGTCACCGCAGCGGAGGCCGGGTAGCCGTGGGACGGCACGGAGGTCGCCACCACCTGACCGAGGTTGCCGAACTTGCCACTGCCGTCGTAGACCTCGGCGTCGGTGTTGAGGATCTCCTGCCAGACACCCTGGGACGGCAGCCCGATCCGGTAGTCGGCCCGCGGCTCCGCCGAGAAGTTGCTGAGGCAGGCGATCATCTGGCCCTCGCCGTCGTAACGGAGGAAGGAGAAGACGTTGCCGCCGTGGTCGTCGGCGCTGATCCAGGAGAACCCTGACGGGTCGGTGTCCAGCTTGTACAGCGCCGGGTGCTCGCGGTAGATCCCGTTCATGTCCTTGACCAGCCGCTGGACGCCTCGGTGCCCCCAGTCCGCGCTCTGTCCCCAGTCGATGCTGCGCTGCTCGGAGAACTCCCGCCGCTGGCCGAACTCGGTGCCCATGAAGAGCAGCTGCTTGCCCGGGTGGGACCACATGAACGAGTAGAACGCCCGGAGGGTGGCGAACCTCCGCCACTCGTCCTCCGGCACCCGCTCGAACATCGAGCCCTTGCCGTGCACGACCTCGTCGTGGCTGATCGGCAGGATGAAGTTCTCCGAGTAGGCGTAGGCCATCGCGAACGTCATCTCGTGGTGGTGGTACTGCCGGTACACCGGCTCGCGGCCCATGTAGCGCAGCGAGTCGTTCATCCAGCCCATGTTCCACTTGAAGCCGAAGCCGAGGCCGCCGTGGTCGACGCTCCGGGTGACGCCCGGCCAGGAGGTGGACTCCTCGGCGATCATCATGATCCCGGGCTTGCGCCGGTAGTTGTGCTCGTTGACCCGCTGCAGCAGCGAGACGGCTTCGAGGTTCTCGTTGCCGCCGTACCTGTTCGGCACCCACTGGCCGGCGCTGCGGGAGTAGTCGAGGTAGAGCATCGAGGCGACCGCGTCGATCCGCAGGCCGTCGATGTGGAACTCGTCCAACCAGTAGTAGGCGTTGGAGATGAGGAAGCTCTGCACCTCGTTGCGACCGAAGTTGAAGATGTAGGAACCCCAGTCCGGGTGCCAGCCGAGCCGCGGGTCCTCGTGCTCGTACAGCGCGGTGCCGTCGAAGCGCTGCAGTGCCCACGGGTCGGTCGCGAAGTGTCCGGGAACCCAGTCCACGATGACGCCCACCCCGGCGCGGTGCAGGGAGTCCACCAGGTGGCGGAACTCATCAGGAGACCCGAAGCGGGAGATCGGGGCGAAGTAGCCGGTGGTGTGGTAGCCCCAGGAGCCCTCGAACGGGTGCTCGGCCACCGGCATCAGCTCGACGTGGGTGTAGCCCTGCCAGGTCACGTACTCGACCAGCTGCTCGGCCAGCTCGGTGTAGGTCAGCCCGCGCCGCCACGAGCCGAGGTGCACCTCGTAGACGCTGACCGGCTCCTGGTGCTGCTTCTTCAGGCCGCGGTACCACAGCCAGTCGTCGTCGCCCCAGGTGTACTGGCTGTTGTAGACGATGGAGGCGGTGTGCGGGGCGGCCTCGCAGAAGCGGGCCATCGGGTCGGCCTTCAGCCGCCAGACGCCGTCGGAGCCCAGCACCTCGAACTTGTACAGCGAGCCGGTGCCGACGCCCTCGACGAACAGGGCCCAGACACCGGACCCCGGCACCAGGTGCATCTGGCCGTTGTCGCCGTTCCAGTGGTTGAAGTCACCGACCAGCCGGACCGTCTGGGCGTTGGGTGCCCAGACCGCGAACCGGGTGCCGTGCAGCTGCCCGCGCTCGGAGTCGTGCACGCTGGTCTCGACGGCCCCGAGGCGACGCCAGCACTCGGTGTCGTGCCCCTGGTGGAAACCGGTGAGGTCCCAACCGGTGAGCCCCCCGCTGAGATCGAACGCCATGTCGTGCTACTCCTTCGTCTGCTTGCTGGAACCGGCGAGATCGGCGATCGCAGCGATCGGGATCGCGATCCACTCCGGACGGTTGCGGACCTCGTAGACGACCTCATAGATCGCCTTGTCCGCCTCGTACGCGCGGAGCGTCGCCGCGTCCTTCTCCGACAGCTCGCCCCCGGCGTACCCGGCGAGGAACGCCTGCCGGCACTTCGCCGCCCAGCCTTCGCTGTCGGGCCCGGGCACGCTCGCCGCAGCGTAGCCGAACGAGCGGAGCATGCCCGCGATGTCGCGCCACACGCTGTCGGGAGCGGAGCGTTCGGCCAAGGTCTTGGCGGGTTCGCCCTCGAAGTCGATGATCTTCCAGCCGCCCGGGGTGTGCAGGGTCTGGCCGAGGTGGAAGTCGCCGTGCACCCGCTGCACGTCGAGCTCGGCGCCCGCCAGGGCGTCGAAGACCCGGTCCAGAGGCTCGGCGTAGGGGTCGAGCTGCGGGGCGACCGTCCGGGCCGAGGCCAGCCGCTGACGCATCACCGCCGCCACGTCGGCGCCCGGCTGGCGGCCGGTGGGGAAGGCGGTCCGGAGCGCGGCGTGGGTCTCGGCCAGGGCCGCCCCCAGGGCCTGCGCCTGGCCGGCGAAGCTCTTGCCGCTGCGCAGCACGTCGAGGGCGAGCTCCCAGCCGTCGGTGGCCTCCGCCAGCTTCTCGACCACCATGGCGAGGTCCGCGCTGACCGTGCCGGTGTCCCCGGTGACGGGGTCGGTCCGACTCCAGCTGGCCTCGGCCCAGCCGAACAGCCGGGCGACGTCGGCCATCCCGCTGCGGGAGAGTGCGTCGTGCACCTCGATGTCCAGGTTGCGGCCGAGCTCGAGCCGCCGGAAGAGCTTGAGCATCGCGACGTCCCCGAACATCACCGAGGTGTTGCTCTGCTGGCCCCGGAAGACCGAGGGCTGGAGGTCCGCGGTCAGACCCTGCGCCGCGCTCAGGTGGAAGCCGAGCTCGGCGTCCGGCGCCCGGAGGTGTTCCTCGGCGAGCAGCGAGCGCAGCAGGACGGCGGAGGACTGCGGATCCTGGGTGGCGTCGTAGACCACCACCGTCCCGAGGTCGGCGTCGGTCCAGCGCCCGATCTCGGCCCGCTGCAGGTCCGGATGTGGCGCGGGTCGGTAAGCGAGGGCGAGCTGGTAGAGCTCCCGGGGGCTCTGGTCGAGGGGGCCGTCCGGGGTGCTGGCGGCCACGACGTCCCGGTCGTCGTCCGGTAGGTCCTCGTCCGGCCGGCCCGACGACGGCTCGTCCGCGTCCGGGCCGTCGGGGTAGGCGAGCTCGACCACCTCCAGCCGGACGGCGGGGCCGGCCGAGCTGTCGAAGTACTCCGGCAGCGGGGTCAACCAGGGCAGCGGCGTGACTCCCACGACCGTCGCCCGGCGGCCCTTGCCGCCGAACCAGCGGGAAGCGGTGACATGGGCGAGGATCTGGTCGGCGACCTCAGGGGTCGGTGACGGCACGCTCAGCGTCCCGGCGTGGTCGTCGCGGCCGGGGCGGGCCCGCCGGCGTCCGGCTCGGGTGTGCTGCTCACCTCGGCCTTCTCGGTCACCGGGGTGGCCGAGCGCGCGCCGCGGCTGTCGAAGCGGACGAGCGTCAGGATGTGGGCGGGGTCGTCCACGGTCAGCCGGACGAAGGCCCGCTGTCCCCAGCGCCACGTCTGGCCGGTCAGCTCGTCGTGCACGAGGTAGACGTCGGCGGTGTCCAGCCCGAGGGCCTCCATGTCGAGATAGACCTCCGACTCCACGGTGTTCAGCGGGTCGAGACTGCAGATGACCAGCACGACGTCGTCGCCGGTGCGCTTGGAGTAAGCGAGAACGTCGTGGTGGGGGGCGTGGTGGAAGTGGAGGTTGCGCAGCTGCTGCAACGCGGGGTGCTCGCGGCGGATCGCGTTGAGGGTGCCGATCAGCAAATTCAGGTTCTGCCCGCTCGCCTCGGCGGCCGCCCAGTCGCGGGGCCGGTACTGGAACTTCTCCGAGTCCAGGTACTCCTCGCGGCCCTGGCCCAGCGCCGCGTTCTCGAACAGCTCGAAGCCGGAGTAGACACCCCAGGTGGGGGCCAGGGTGGCGCCGAGGATGGCGCGGATGGTGAAGGCGGTGTGGCCGCCCCACTGCAGGAACATCGGCAGGATGTCGGGGGTGTTGACGAAGAAGTTGGGCCGGAAGAAGCTGTCCGTCTCGGTGCACAGCTCGGTCAGGTACTCCTCGAGCTCCCACTTCTCGTTGCGCCAGGTGAAGTAGGTGTACCCCTGGTGGAAGCCGGCCTTGCCCAGCGCGTGCATCATCGCCGGCTTGGTGAACGCCTCGGCCAGGAAGATCACGTCCGGGTCGGTCTTGCGCACCTCGGCCATCAGCCAGGCCCAGAAGTTCACCGGCTTCGTGTGCGGGTTGTCGACCCGGAAGACGCGGACGCCGTGCGACATCCACAGCTTCAGGATCCGCAGGCACTCGGCGTAGATGCCGTCCCGGTCCCGGTCGAAGTTGATCGGGTAGATGTCCTGGTACTTCTTCGGCGGGTTCTCCGCGTAGGCGATCGAGCCGTCCGCCCGCTGGGAGAACCACTCCGGGTGTGCGGTGACCCAGGGGTGGTCCGGCGACGCCTGCAGCGCGAAGTCCAGCGCCACCTCCAGTCCGAGCGACCTCGCCTTGGCGACGAAGCGGTCGAAGGCCTCGAAGTCGCCGAGGTCGGGGTGGATGGCGTCGTGACCGCCCTCGACGTTGCCGATCGCCCAGGGTGAGCCGGGGTCGGCCGGACCCGGGGTCAGCGTGTTGTTCGGGCCCTTCCGGAAGGAGGTGCCGATCGGGTGGATCGGCGGCAGGTAGACGATGTCGAAGCCCATCGCCGCCGCGGCCTCCAGCCGCTCGTGGGAGGAGTCGAAGGTGCCCGAGATCCACCGCTCGGCGTCAGGGTCCCAGCGGGCTCCCTGGGAGCGGGGGAAGAACTCGTACCAGGACGCGAAGAGCGCGGCCCGGCGGTCGACGAAGATCGGGTAGTTCGGGCTGGGCGTGACCAGCTCACGAGGGCCGAAGCGCTTCATCGCGGCCCGGACCTCAGTGCCGAGGACGTCGGCCAGCCGGTCCTCGACCTGCTGCGCGGAGTCCAGGTCGTCGCTGGCCCGCCGCAGCAGCCCCGCGTCCTCGGTGGCCCCGGCGGCCTCGGCCCGCTCAGCGGCTCCGTCGAAAAGGGCCTTCCCCTCGGTGCAGACCAGGGTGACGTCGATGCCGGCGGGGATCTTGATCTCCGCGTTGTGCACCCAGGTCTCCCACGGGTCGTCCCAGCCCTCGACCCGGAAGGTCCAGGGCCCCTCGCTCTCCAGCGTCACCTCGGCGGCCCACCAGTCGAAGCCGGCCGGCGTGCTCCGGTGCATCGGCTCGACCCGCTCGTTTCCCTGCGGGTCGGTCAGCACCACCGAGGCGTTGACGGCGTCGTGGCCCTCCCGGAACACGGTGGCGCGGATCGGGATCGCCTCACCGACCGTGGCCTTGGCCGGGTAGGCCCCATCCTCGATCACCGGTGACACCTTGGTGACCGGGATCCGGCCGAAGCCGCTACCCGAGACGGGTGGGGGGGTCACCACGCCGGACGGGTCGCCGCCGACGGCAGAGGGGGCGCTGGTTCCAGGGCTGACAGTGGTCACGGGATCAACCTAGCGGGGCGCCGGCTCCGCCTGCAGAGGCAGCCCACCGCCGCTGGGTCAGCCCCCGCTCCACGGTGCGGACCGCCTGCGCGAAGCATGCCTGTTTCGCCGTTAGGGTTTGCGGGTGCGCGCTATCCGTCGATTCAACGTCCGTCCTGTGCTGCCTGATGTGCTGAAGCCGCTGGGCGACCTGGCCCGCAACCTGCGCTGGGCCTGGCACGCGGACACCGAGGACCTGTTCCGGTCCGTTGATCCGCTGCTCTGGGCATCGACCGGCGGCGACCCGATCCGGCTGCTCGCCGACGTGCCGGTCGAGCGGCTGCAGCAGCTCTCGCGGGACAAGAAGTTCCTCAAGAGCCTGCGAGTGGTGCAGGCCGACCTCGCCGAGTACCTGTCGGGCGACCTCTGGTACCAGTCCTACGCCGCCGAGCACCCCACCGCGCCGAAGGGGATCGGCTACTTCTCACCGGAGTTCGGCATCACCGAGGTGCTGCCGCAGTACTCCGGCGGCCTGGGAATCCTCGCCGGCGACCACCTCAAGACCGCATCCGACCTCGGGGTGCCCATCATCGGCGTCGGCCTGCTCTACCGGCAGGGCTACTTCCGTCAGTCCCTGAACAACGCCGGCTGGCAGCAGGAGCGCTACCCGCTGCTGGACCCGAACGCGCTGCCGCTCACCCTGCTGCACGACGACGAGGGTCCGGTCCGGATCGAGGTGCCGCTGGGCGGCCGGACGCTGCACGCGCAGGTCTGGCTGGCCCAGGTCGGCCGCGTCCCGCTGCTGCTGATGGACTCCGACGTCGAGAGCAACGCCGGGCCCGAGCGCGAGACCACCGACCGCCTCTACGGTGGCGGCACCGACCACCGCCTCGCCCAGGAAGTGCTGCTGGGTATCGGCGGGGTCCGGGCCATCCGCGCCTACTGCCGGATCACCGGCGCGCCGGCGCCCGAGGTCTTCCACACCAACGAAGGCCACGCCGGCTTCCTCGGCCTGGAGCGCATCCGGGAGTACATGACGGACGGGATGGACTTCGACACCGCCCTCGAACGCTGCCGGGCCGGGACCGTGTTCACCACCCACACCCCGGTCCCCGCCGGCATCGACCGCTTCCCGCACCCGCTGGTGGTGGACCAGTTCGCGAGCTTCGACCCCGTCCCGCTGGACCGGGTGCTCGCGCTCGGTGCGGAGGACTACGAGGGCGGTGACCCCGCCATGTTCAACATGGCGGTGATGGGCTTCCGGCTGGGCCAGCGGGCCAACGGCGTCTCGCTGTTGCACGGCGTCGTCTCGCGCGACATGTTCCAGGGCCTGTGGAGCGCCTTCGACACCACCGAGGTGCCCATCACCTCGATCACCAACGGCGTGCACCACCCCACCTGGGTGCACCGTGACCTGCTCGAGCTGCTCGAGGCGCCCTCGGGCAGCACCTCGGACACCATCGTGGACGGCTACGACTGGAACGGCCTGGCCGCGGTGGACAGCCACACCATCTGGGCGCTGAAGCGGAAGATGCGCGGCGAGCTCGTCGCGATGACCCGGGCGCGGCTGGCGGAGAGCAGCCTGAACCGGAACCTCGGCACGGAGTGGGTGGACGAGGTCCTGGACCCCGACGTCGTCACCTTCGGCTTCGCCCGACGGGTGCCGTCGTACAAGAGGCTGACGCTGATGCTGCGTGACCCGGAGCGGCTGAAGGCGCTGCTGACCGACCCGAAGCGGCCGATCCAGATCGTCATCGCCGGCAAGTCCCATCCCGCGGACGAGGGTGGCAAGGGCCTGATCCAGCAGATGGTGCAGTTCGCTGACAGCGCCGACGTCCGGCACCGGATCGTCTTCCTGCCTGACTACGACATCTCGATGGCCAAGCCCCTCTACCCCGGCTGTGACGTCTGGATGAACAACCCGCTGCGGCCGTACGAGGCCTGCGGGACTTCGGGCATGAAGGCTGCCCTGAACGGCGCCGCCAACCTCTCGATCCGGGACGGCTGGTGGGACGAGTGGTACGACCCGGCCTTCGGCTGGGAGATCCCCTCCGCCGAGGGGGTCGACGACCCCGACCACCGCGACGACCTCGAGGCGGCTGCGCTCTACGACATCATCGAGAACGAGATCGTGCCGCGCTTCTACGACACCGATGCGGACGGCCTGCCGGAGCGCTGGGTGCAGATGATCCGCGACACCATCGCGGGACTCGGCCCCAAGGTGCTCGCCTCCCGGATGGTCCGTGACTACGTCACCCGGCTCTACGGGCCGGCCGCGGCGTCGACCCACTCGCTGGAGGCCGCTGCCGGGGGCGCCGCGGGTCTGGCCGCCTGGAAGCGTCGGGTCCGCTCGGCCTGGGAGGGCGTCAAGGTCGACCACGTCGAGAGCCTGGACGGCGACCAGCTCGAGATCGGGGCCAAGCTGCACGTCAGTGCCCTGGTCCGGCTCGGCGAGCTGTCCCCGAACGACATCGAGGTGCAGCTCGTCACCGGCCGGCTGGACTCCGACGACCAGCTGCGGGAGCCCCGGGTCAACCCGTTCCCGACCGGCGCGGACGTGGGGGATGGCCTGCGCCGCTACGAGGGCTGGGTCGAGGCCCGGCGCGCGGGTGCCATCGGCTACACCGTCCGGGTGGTGCCGCACCACCCCCAGCTCGCCAACCAGGCCGAGATGGGCCTCGCCACCCTGCCTGCCGACCTGCCCGTCCCGCCCTCGGCGAACTACGTGCCGTAGCACCGGCCACGCTGGGCTCGGCCGCGGGTCACGCGGCCGAGCTCAGGGCGCGGTCAGCTCCCTGACCACCTCGTCGAGCGCCGCCCGGGCGGCCGGCTCGAAGAGGGGGATCGAGACGAACCCGTGGATGGCCTCGGGGTAGACGACCCGCCGGACGGGGACGCCGACAGCCTCCAGCGCGTCGGCGTAGCGCAGCGCGTCGTCGCGCAGCGGGTCCTGGCCCGCGGCCAGCACGAGCGTCGGCGGCAGGTCCGTCTTGTCCGGTGCGTGCAGCGGGCTGACCCAGGGGTCGTCGGGTGCGAGGCTGGTGGGCAGGTCCTGCGGCACGTAGCGGCGGCCGAACCAGTCCAGCGAGGTGCGGGGCAGGATCGGGGCGTGCGGCAGCTCCTCGATCGAGGGTGAGGCCAGGGTCAGGTCGGTGATCGGGTAGAGCAGCAGCTGGTGCGCGAGCGCCGGCCACTCCGGGTCAGCCCGGTGTCGGTCGCGGCTGGCCAACGCCACCAGGGCGGCGAGGTTGCCGCCGGCGCTCTCACCCATCACCGAGACCTGCCCACGGTCGGCGCCCAGCCGGTCCGCGTGCTCGACCAGCCAGCGGGTGACCGCCCAGCAGTCCTGGAACGGGATCGGCGCCGGGTGCTCCGGGGCCAGCCGGTACTCCACCGAGGCCACCATCACGCCCGTCCGCCCCGCGAGGTTCCCGCAGATCCAGTCGGCAGCGGTGAGGTTGCCGTAGACGAAGCCGCCGCCGTGGAAGTTGACGACCAGGGGCGCCGGCGCCGGAGCGCCCTGCCGTCGGTAGAACCGGACGCGCAGCCGGACACCGTCGACCGGCACCGAGACGTCGTCGACATCGACGTTCCGGCCGATCGGCCCCAGCACCACCCGAGCCAGCGCTCGGGGCAGCTCGCGCCGGACACCCGCCAGGTAGGCCGTCGTCGGCGGCTCCGGCTTGGGCAGCCGGCCGACGGCACCCACCAGCAGCCGCGTCCGCCGGTTCATCCGCGCGACCTCAGTCGACCTGCAGCACCACGACAGTGCGTCCGGGCAGCTCGAGGTGGGAGCCGGCGCGCATTTTGTCCGAAGGCAGCTCACCCTCGCCACCCGAGTGCGCGACAACGGTGTACGTGTGCGCCCAGGCCCCGGCGGGCAGGTTCACCCGGACCGGGTCGGTGCCTGCGTGGAACCAGACCAGATAGGCGTCGTCCTGGCTGCGGCCGGGGCTGTCGTCGGCCAGATACATGCCGAGGGTCCGCCGGGTGCCGTCGTGCCAGTCGTCCGCGGTCATCTCGTGTCCGGAGAAGCCGAACCAGCCGAGGTTCTTACGGCCGGTGGGCTGACCGGCCGGGTCCAGCAGCGGCTCGCCGTGCCGGAAGCCGGTCCGCCGGAAGACGGGGTGCTCCGCGCGCAGCTGCAACAGTCGCCGGCTCAGCTCCGTGAGATCCGACCAGGCCTCCTGGGTGTCCCAGTGCACCCAGGAGATGGGGGAGTCCTGGCAGTACGCGTTGTTGTTGCCCTGCTGGGTGCGACCCAGCTCGTCGCCGGCGGTCAGCATCGGGACGCCCGACGCGAGCAGCAGCGTCGCCATCAGGTTCTCCGCCTGCCGACGGCGCAGCAGGTTGACCTGCGGGTCCGAGGTCTCGCCTTCGGCGCCGCAGTTCCAGGAGCGGTTGTCATCGGTGCCGTCGCGGTTGGACTCCCCGTTCGCCTCGTTGTGCTTGACGTCATAGCTCACCAGGTCGCGCAGGGTGAACCCGTCGTGGGCGGTGATGAAGTTGATGCTCGCCTCGGGCGCCCGGTTGCTGAAGACGTCGGGGGAGCCCGCCAGCCGTTGCGCCAGCTCGGCGACCCCGTGGGTGTTGCCGCGCCAGAAGTCCCGGACGAAGTTGCGGAAGCGGTCGTTCCACTCACTCCACCCCGGGCCGAAGGCGCCGACCTGGTAGCCGTAGGGCCCCATGTCCCACGGCTCCGCGATCATCTTGACCTTGCTCAGCACGGGGTCCTCACGGAGGGCGCGCTTGAACGGGTGCTCCTGGTCGACATGGTGCCGCTCGTCGCGGAGCAGTGTCGTCACCAGGTCGAAGCGGAAACCGTCGACGCCCATCTCGGTCACCCAGTAGCGCAGCGAGTCCAGGACCAGCTGCAGCACGCCCGGCTCGGAGGTGTCCACGGAGTTGCCGCAGCCGGTCACGTCGTAGTCGTTGCGGTGGTCGTCGGTCAGCCGGTAGTAGCCGAGGTGGTCCAGCCCGCGGAAGGCGAGCGTGGGGCCTTCGTGGCCGCCCTCCCCGGTGTGGTTGAAGACGACGTCGAGGATGACCTCGATCCCCGCGGCGTGCAGGGCGGAGACCATCTCCTTGAACTCGCGCACCTGCTGACCCAGGGTGCCGACCGACCCGTACGCCGAGTGCGGCGCGAAGTAGCCGAGGGTGTTGTAGCCCCAGTAGTTCGACAGCCCGCGGCGGATCAGGAACGGTTCGGAGACGTACTGGTGCACGGGCAGCAGCTCGACGGCGGTGACGCCGAGGTCGACCAGGTGCTGCACGACGGCGGGATAGGCCAGCCCGGCGTAGCTGCCGCGCAGGTGCTCCGGCACCGCCGGGTGCAGGCGTGTGTAGCCCTTGACGTGCAGCTCATAGATCACGGACTTCTCGATCGGCACCGGTGTCGCGATGGGGGTCGGCGGGGGCGAGTCCGGCACGACCACGCTGAGCGGGACCGCCGCCAGGGAGTCGGCGCGGTCGGGGAGGTAGTCCGACTCCGGGACGTGGTCGTGGATCGGCCCGGAGTAGTCGACGCCGCCGGTGATGGCTCGGGCGTAGGGGTCGAGCAGCAGCTTGGCCGGGTTGAACCGCATGCCGGAGGTCGGGTCCCAGGGGCCGTGCACCCGGTAGCCGTACCGCTGCTCGGCGCCGACTCCCGGCAGATGGACCGACCAGACTCCGTTCGCGCCGAGCTGCAGGTCGTGGTTGGTCTGGTTGCGGCTCTCGTCGACGAGGGCGAGCTCGACCCGGGTTGCCCGGGGAGCCCAGAGACCGAAGGTCGTGCCGCCGTCGCGTACGTGCGCGCCGAGCAGGGAGGTGTCTCCCGGCACGGGCAGAGCGGTGGTGGAGATCATCTGAGACTTTCGACTCGGCAGTGGTCCTGCAGGGGACCCCGCGGAGGGACTCGGTCGTGGCTGCTGGTACCAGCAGACCCCGACCGCCACGTGTGCTACCCCTGACACCGGTGTCTCTTGGTTCGAGACTATCCGGCGGTGGAAGCGTACGCGGTCCAAGCCGCCCTTTTGGCGACTCCGCCGAACCCTGTGGACGTGGCGGCATA
Organism: Friedmanniella sp.; assembly: GCA_045806705.1. GTDB lineage: Bacteria > Actinomycetota > Actinomycetes > Propionibacteriales > Propionibacteriaceae > Microlunatus. Next base: position 40,584 of record JBJMIS010000008.1, on the reverse strand, counting down.
GGGTGCCGCGCATGAGCGGAGCTGCTGGCCCGGAGGAGCACGTACGGCTGGAGGTCGGGGACGGGGTCGCGGTGCTACGGCTGGACCGGCCCAAGATGAACGCGTTGAACGCGGCCATGCAGCGCCGGATCGGGGCGCTGGCGCTGGAGTGCGGCGAGCGGGACGACGTGGCAGCGGTGGTGATCACCGGCGGTGAGCGGGTCTTCGCGGCCGGGGCCGACATCCTCGAGATGGAGCGGCTCGGCTACGCCGACATGGCGGCCCACGCGGGCGTGCTGCAGGGCGCGTTTCGCGCCGTCGCGCAGATCCCCAAACCCGTCGTCGCGGCCGTCAACGGCTACGCGCTCGGCGGTGGTTGCGAGCTCGCGCTGTGCGCCGACCTCCGGATCGCCGCCGAGGACGCGACGCTGGGGCAGCCCGAGATCAAGCTGGGCATCATCCCGGGTGCCGGCGGCACCCAGCGGCTGGCGCGCCTCGTCGGTCCGAGCCGCGCCAAGGAGCTGATCTTCACCGGACGCTCCGTCAGTGCCCCGGAGGCGCTCGCCATCGGGCTCGTCGACCAGGTGGTCCCACCGGCCGAGGTGCTCCCCGCAGCCCTCGCCTGGGCGGGGCAGTTCGTGGGCGGGCCGCGGCTCGCGCTGCGTGCGGCGAAGGAGTGCGTGGACCGTGGCGGCGAGGTCGACCTGGACACGGGCCTGGAGCTCGAGCGGGTGCAGTTCGCGGCCCTCTTCGCCACCGAGGACCGCGCCATCGGCATGCGGTCCTTCCGGGAGCACGGCCCGGGCCGGGCGCAGTTCCGTGGCCGCTGAGGCGCCGGCGGCGGTCCGTCCCGAGCGCGCAGCCAGCCGGTTACCGGTGGGTAATGTTGTGCTCCGGGCCCCGGCGTGGTGGCCCAGCTGCGGAAGGTGAGGCGGATGAAGATCGTCGTCCTGGTCAAGCACGTCCCCGATGCGACGGGTGAGCGCACCTTCGCGGCCGACGGCACCGTCGACCGGGGCGCGGCGGACGGGCTGCTCTCCGAGCTGGACGAGTACGCGCTGGAGCAGGCGCTGCGGATCGCCGACGAGGGGGACGACGTCGAGGTGGTCGCGCTGACCCTCGGCCCGGAGGACGCCGCGGCCGCCGTGAAGCGTGCCCTGCAGATGGGCGCCGCCGCCGGCATCCACGTCCTCGACGACGCCGTGCACGGCACCGACTCGTTGGGCACCAGCAGCATCCTGGCCGCCGCGATCCGGCGGGCCGACCCCGACCTGGTGCTCTGCGGGATGGCTTCCACCGACGGCAGCATGGGTGTGGTGCCGGCGATGGTGGCGGAGCGGTTGGGCTGGCCGGCCGCGACCTTCGGCGCCACGCTCGAGCTCGTCGAGGGAGCGGTCCGGATCCGACGCGACACCGACACCGCCAGCCTCACCGTGGAAGCCCCGCTGCCGGCCGTGGTCAGCGTCACCGACCAGGCGGGCGAGGCGCGCTACCCGTCGATGAAGGGGATCCTCGCCGCGAAGAAGAAGCCCGTCGAGACCTGGTCCCTGGGTGATCTCGGGGTCGACCCGGCCGAGGTCGGACTGAGCGCCGCGTGGAGCACCGTGCTCGAGACGGCGCCACGGCCGCCGAGGGAACCCGGCCGCGTCGTTCCCGACGAGGACGGGGCGGGCGCTGCGGCCCTCGTGGAGTTCCTCGTCGCCGGCAAGTACGTCTGATCCCGCTGCAGAGGAGAGGAAGTCCCGATGGCCCTGGTCCTGGTGGTCGCCGAGCTGGTCGACGGCGTCGTCAGCAAGCCGACATGTGAGCTGCTCACCCTGGCGCGGCGGATCGGCGACCCGGTCGCCGTCGTTCTCGGTGAGGGGGCGGAGGGAGCCGCGGACCGGCTGGCTGAGTACGGCGCCGGCCGGGTGCTGTCGGTCACCGACCCGGCGATCGGGGAGTACCTGGTGGCGCCGCAGGCCGAGGCGCTGGCCCAGGTGGTCGCGGCCGAGCAGCCGGCCGCGGTCCTGCTGACGTCCACCTTCGAGGGCAAGGAGGTGGCGGCGCGGCTGGCCGTCAAGCTGGGCTCGGGGCTGATCACGGATGCCGTGGACGTCGCGTCGGACGCCTCCACGACCCAGAACGTCTTCGCCGGCGGCTACCGGGTCCGGGCGGCCGTCACCCACGGGATACCCGTCATCACGGTCAAGCCGAACGCCGTGGCGCCGGAGCCGGCGCCCACCCGCGCCGTCGTCGAGCCGGTGGCGGTCAGTATCTCGGACGGGGCGAAGACGGCCCGCGTCGTCTCGGTGCAGCCGAAGCGTGCCAGCGGCCGTCCCGGCCTGACCGAGGCTGCCGTCGTCGTCTCCGGTGGACGCGGCACCGGTGGTGACTTCGGCCCGGTGGAACAGCTCGCGGACGCTCTCGGCGCAGCCGTCGGCGCCTCCCGGGCGGCGGTCGACTCCGGCTGGTACCCGCACGCCTACCAGGTGGGTCAGACCGGCAGCACCGTCTCCCCGCAGCTTTACGTGGCGGCCGGCATCTCCGGCGCGATCCAGCACCGCGCCGGGATGCAGACCTCCAAAGCCATCGTCGCGGTGAACAAGGACAGCGAGGCGCCGATCTTCGCCCTCGCCGACCTCGGGGTCGTCGGTGACCTGCACAGCGTGCTCCCCGCCGTCGCGGCGGAGGTGAACCGCCGCAAAGGGTGACCGGCGCGTACGCTGCCAGGCGGACCGAAGGAGGACTGCCATGACCCGGATCTACCTGGACCACGCGGCCACCACCCCGATGGTGCCGGAGGCGGTCGTGGCGATGACCGAGGAGCTGACCCGGGTCGGTAACGCCTCGGCGCTGCACGGGTCGGGCCGGGCCGCTCGACGGGTCGTGGAGGACTCCCGCGAGCTGATCGCCGCCCGGGTGGGCGCCCGGCCCGGTGAGGTGATCTTCACCTCGGGCGGCACCGAGAGCGACAACCTGGCGGTCAAGGGGGCTTACTGGGGGCGCCGCGACCCCGACCGGCGACGGGTCGTGACCTCCGTGGTCGAACACCACGCCGTCCTGGACTCGGTCGCCTGGCTGGCCGCCGCCGAAGGTGCCGAGATGGACCTCGTCCCGGTGGACGGGCAGGGTCGGGTCGACCTGGCCGCGGCCGAGCGGCTCGTTGACCGGCGCACGGCTGTCGTCTCGGTGATGGCCGCGAACAACGAGGTCGGCACCCGCCAGCCGGTGCGGCAGATCGCGCTGCTCGCCGCAGCGGTCGGCGCGGTGTCGCACAGCGATGCCGTGCAGGCCGTCGGCCACGTCCCGGTCGACTTCGCCGCCAGCGGGCTGGACCTGATGACCTTCACCGCGCACAAGCTCGGCGGACCGTACGGTGTCGGTGCCCTGGTGGCCCGGCGGGAGACGGCGCTGACCTCGGTGCAGCACGGCGGCGGCCAGGAGCGCGACGTGCGGTCGGGGACGCTCGACGTGGCGGCGGTCGCCGGCTTCGCGGCTGCGGTCGAGGTCGCTGTCGCCGACGTCGTGGCGGAGGAGACCCGCCTGCGGGAGCTGCGCGCCGAGCTGATCGCGGCGGTCACGGCTGCCGTTCCCGACGTCACTCTGCACGGGGCGACCGCGGCAGAGGACGCGCTGCCGGGCATCACCAACCTCGGCTTCGCCGGGTGTTCCGCGGACTCGGTGCTGATGCTGCTGGACGCCGCCGGGATCGACTGCTCGGCCGGGTCCGCCTGCTCCGCCGGCGTCTCCCAGGCCAGCCACGTGCTGACGGCGATGGGGGTGGCCGAGGCCGACGCCCGCTCGTCGCTGCGCTTCTCCCTCGGCCGCAGCTCGACCCGGGCCGACGTGCACGCGTTGGTCGCGGCGCTGCCCGAGGCGGTCGCCCGGGCCCGCGCTGCCGCGGCGTTCGTCTGAGCCCGCCGGCCCTGGAAGAATGGTCGGCGCCCCGCGCCGGAACGGGGCCGGAAGGGAACCCATGAAGGTCTTGGCCGCCATGTCGGGCGGGGTCGACTCGGCCGTCGCCGCCGCGCGCGCGGTCGACGCTGGACACGACGTCACCGGGGTCCATCTGGCCCTGTCGAAGAACCCGCAGTCCTTCCGCTCCGGCGCCCGCGGCTGCTGCTCGAAGGAGGACGCCCACGACGCACGCCGGGCCGCCGACGTGCTCGGCATCCCGTTCTACGTCTGGGACCTCTCCGACCGGTTCGCCGCCGACGTGGTGGACGACTTCGTCGCCGAGTACGCGGCCGGCCGGACGCCCAACCCCTGCCTGCGGTGCAACGAGAAGATCAAGTTCTCCGCGGTGCTGGCCCGCGGGGTGGCGCTGGGCTTCGACGCCGTCTGCACCGGGCACTACGCCCGTCTGGTCGGCAGCGAGGACGGCGTCCAGCTGCACCGGGCCGTCGACGAGGACAAGGACCAGTCCTACGTGCTCGGGGTCCTCGACCGCGACCAGCTGAGCCGCTCCTACTTCCCGCTCGGCGGCACCCGCAAGCCCGAGGTCCGCCGGGAAGCCGAGCGACGCGGGCTCGCTGTGGCGGACAAGCCCGACAGCCACGACATCTGCTTCATCCCCGACGGCGACACGGCCGGCTTCCTGGACCGGCGCCTCGGCAGCCGGGCCGGCGAGATCGTGGACGAGACCGGTGCCACGGTGGGGCGGCACGAGGGCAGCCACCACTTCACCATCGGTCAGCGCCGCGGGCTGCGGCTGGGGGTGCCGGCTGCCGACGGGCGGCCGCGGTACGTGCTCGACATCTCTCCCGTCACCAACACCGTGACCGTCGGCCCGCAGCAGGCTCTGGCGGTGCGTCGGATCGACGCCGGCCGCCCGACCTGGGCTGGGCCGGCCGTGCTGGGCCCCTGGCGCGGCAACGTGCAGCTGCGGGCGCACGGCACGCCGCTCCCCGCGTCGGCGCTGCTGGAACGCGACCGGGTCGAGGTGACCCTCGACGAGCCGGCGGTCGGGATCGCACCCGGTCAGGCGGTCGTGCTCTACGACGGGAGCCGGGTCGTCGCCGGCGCCACCATCACGGCGACCGCCGGATGACCGACGACATCCCCACGGTGCCGAGCACCGGGGTGGGGTCCTGGCCGGGCACCGACATGGCCGACGCGATCAAGATCGCGTTCGCCGAGTGCCCGGACCTGCCGTACCTGCCCGAGCTCCCCGCCCGCGGCTCCCACGCGCAGCTGGTCGGCCGGACGACCGCCGTGCTCGCGGGGCTGTCGGTGGATCTGCAGCCGGCGGGTTGGCGGCTCACGGACGCGCCGGGCCGGGACCAGCGGGCCGCCCGTGCGACGCTGCGGTCCGACCTCGACCTGCTCGAGGAGCAGGCCCAGGACTACGAGGGCCGCTTCAAGCTGTCCTTCGCCGGGCCCTGGACGCTCGCCGCGACGATGGAGCGGCCCCGCGGCGACCGGGTGCTGGCCGACTCCGGGGCCCGCCGGGATCTGGACCAGTCGCTCGCCGAGGGCCTGGCGGACCTGATGACCGAGCTGCAGCGCCGGCTCCCGCGGCTCCATCTCATGCTGCAGCTCGACGAGCCGCTGCTGCCCGCGGTGCTGGCGGGCTCGGTGCCCACGGCCAGTGGGTTCTCCCGGCACCGCGCGGTGGACCTGCCCGAGATCAGCGGCGCGGTGAGCTACCTGGTCGACCGGCTGAGTGAGGAGCCGGCCGTCCCCGTTGCGGTGCACTCGTGCGCGGCGGGGGTGCCGATCGAGCTGCTCCGACGTGCCGGCGTCCGGGCCCTGTCGCTCGACCTGGACCAGCTCCGACCGGCTGACTGGGACGCGATCGGGACCGGGATGGAGCAGGGCCTGGGGCTGGGCCTCGGCGCGCTGCCGACCGACCGGCTGCTGACCCCGGACGAGGTGGCGCGGCGCGCCCTCGCCCCGCTGCGCGAGCTGGGCCTGGAGCCGGCGACGCTGGCCGGCCAGCTGGTGCTGACCGCGGCGTGCGGCTTCGCCTCGACCACGACCGCCGCGGCCGTCCAGGCGCTGCGGACGCTGCGGAAGGCGGCCGCCGTGCTGACCGAGCAGCTCGCGGACTGAGCGGCGGAGCCGCCGGGTCGCTAGGGCACAATGAGCCCGTGCAGACCAAGCAGCTCCGGATTCTGTCCACCCTGCTCCTGGCCTTCGCCGTGGCGCAGGCCGGCCTCGGGTCCGGCTATCTCGACGGCGGCCCCGGTCTGCTCATCGCGCACGCCACCAACGCCTTCGCCGTGCTGGTGCTCACGGTGCTCGCCACCGTCTTCGGCTTCGCCTACCGACGCTCGGGTGGGTCGTCCTGGGTGTTCTACCTACCGCTCGCGCTGCTCGTCGCCGTGGTGGTCCAGCTCGGGCTGGGCTTCGCCGGGGTACTCGGCTTCCACGTGTTCTGGGGCGTGCTCTACCTCTGCGGCGTCACCACCTACTGCTCCTACACCTACCGGCTGCTGCCCGCGGACCGGAGCCGGGTGCCGGCGGCGAGCCGCTCGGCCTAGCCCCGGCTGACGGTGGCCGTCGAGGCGCCGGAAGGCCGGAGAACTGTCGGAGCCGGACGTTAGTGTGCAGAACGTGGCCGATCCGACCGACCTCCAGACGCCGCTCGACGCCGCCTCCGGGCGGGCCGCTGACGACCCCCCGGTGCCGCCGCTGAACGACCAGGCCGGGCCCGATGACGCCGCCCGTCGCCACCATGCCGAGCTGAGCGACGTGCTCAACGAGGCGCGCTGGCGCTACCACGTGCTGGACGCGCCGACGATCTCGGACGGCGAGTTCGACCGGCTGATGCGCGAGCTGAACGATCTGGAGGACCGGTTCCCCGCGCTCCGGACCCCGGACTCGCCGACGCAGCAGGTCGGCGGGCCGCCGTCGACCACCTTCACCCCGGTGGAGCACCTGCAGCGGCTGATGAGCCTGGACAACGTGTTCTCCCGTGAGGAGCTGGAGCGGTGGGCGGCGCGGGCAGTCCGCGAGCTGGGAGAGAAGCGGATCGCCCGCTCGGGGTACCTGTGCGAGCTGAAGGTCGACGGGCTCGCGCTGGACCTGGTCTATGACCACGGCCGGCTGACGCGGGCGGCGACCCGCGGTGACGGGACCGTCGGTGAGGACGTGACCGCGAACGTCCGCACCATCGCCGACATCCCGCGCGTGCTGCGCACCGACCAGCCGCCGGAGCTGCTGGAGGTGCGGGGCGAGGTGTTCTTCGCCGTCGCGGACTTCGCCGCGCTGAACGAGTCGCTGGTGGCCGAGGGCAAGGCGCCGTTCGCCAACCCCCGCAACGCCGCCGCCGGGTCGCTGCGGCAGAAGGACCCGAAGGTCACGGCGTCGCGTCGGCTCGGCTTCGTCAGCCACGGCATCGGGGTCTGGCACGGACAGAGCCGGGACAGGCTGTCGGAGGCGTACGAGGCGCTGGAGGCCTGGGGGCTGCCGGTCAGCCCGCAGCGGGCACTGGCGCCCACCCTGGACGAGGTCTGGCGCTACATCGAGTACTTCGGTGAGCACCGGCACTCGGTGGCGCACGAGATCGACGGCGTGGTGGTCAAGCTCGACGAGCGGGAGGTGCAGGACCAGCTGGGCTCGACGGCCAAGGCCCCGCGGTGGGCGATCGCCTTCAAGTACCCGCCGGAGGAGGTCACCACCAAGCTGCTCTCGATCGACGTCAACGTCGGCCGGACGGGCCGGGTCACACCCTTCGGCGTGATGGAGCCCGTACTGGTCTCGGGGTCCACGGTGTCGATGGCCACGCTGCACAACGCGTCCGAGCTGGAACGCAAGGGGGTGCTGATCGGGGACACGGTGGTGCTCCGCAAGGCCGGTGACGTGATTCCCGAGATCGTCGGGCCGGTGGTGGAGCTGCGCACCGGGGACGAGTATCCGTTCGTGATGCCGACGCACTGCCCGGCCTGCGGTACGGAGCTGCGGCACGAGCGGGAGGGCGACGCGGACCTGCGCTGCCCCAACCACCGCTCGTGCCCGGCGCAGCTGCGGGAGCGGCTGTTCCACGTGGCCGGCCGGAGTGCGCTGGACATCGAGAACCTGGGCTACCAGTCAGCGAACGCGCTGCTGGAGAACGGGCTGCTGCGGGACGAGGGTGACCTGTTCGGGCTGACGGAGGAGGTCCTGACCGGGGTCCCGTTCTTCACCACGGCGAGTGGCCGGCTGAGCGCGAACGGGGCCAAGCTGCTGGCCAACCTGGAGGTCGCGAAGCAGCGGCCGCTGTCGCGGTTCCTGGTCGCCCTCAGCATCCGGCACGTCGGACCCTCCACCGCGCCCGACCTGGCCCGGGCCTTCGGCGACATCGACCGGATCGCCGAGGCCACCGCCGAGGAGCTGGCGGCGGTCGACGGCGTCGGGCCGACCATGGCCAGCACCATCGCCGAGTGGTTCGCGGTGGACTGGCACCGCGAGATCGTCGCCAAGTGGCGCGCGGCCGGCTGCGTGATGCGGGAGGAGCCCCAGGAGCACGGTGAGCAGACCCTGGCGGGCGTCTCCGTCGTCGTCACGGGGGCGCTCGAGGGCTTCACCCGCGACTCGGCCGCGGAGGCCATCGCCTCCCGTGGGGGCAAGGTCTCCAGCTCGGTCTCCAAGAAGACCTCGTTCGTCGTGGTCGGGGAGTCGCCCGGCTCCAAGGCGGACAGGGCGGTCGAGCTCAAGGTGCCGGTGCTGTCCGGCGTGGAGGCGTTCCGGGTGCTGCTCGACGAAGGTCCCGAGGCGGCCGCGGCGGTCGCCACCCGGGGGACCTGAGCTCAGTCCCGGCTGTCGCGGACCGTGGTGGCCAGCGGCACCTCCCGCAGCTGCAGCAGCGCCACGACCGCGACGAGCACCACCGGCACCAGCAGCGCGAACACCGGCGTGAGCGCGTCGTTGTAGGCACCCGCCACGGCCTGGCGCAGCCCGTCGGGCAGCTGCTGCACGAGTGCCGGCGTCAGGGTCTGGCTGTCCAGACCCGGACCGGACCGGGGCAGCCGCTCGGCGAGCAGGCTGCCGAGCCGGGCGGTGAAGAGGGCGCCGACCAGGGCGGAGCCGAGGCAGACGCCGATCTCGCGGAAGAAGCTGTTGGCCGCCGTCGCCGTCCCCACCACCGCCTCGGGGGCGCTGTTCTGGACCGCGACCACGAGCACCTCCCAGGCGCAGCCGATGCCCAGACCGAGCAGGAACAGGAAGCCGCCGGAGAGCCAGAGCGGAGTGGCCGGCGTCATGGTCGCGAGCAGACCGAGCGCCAGCGCGGTGAGTCCCGAGCCGACCAGGGGCAGGGTGCGGTAGCGGCCCGTCCGACGGACCAGCTGGGCCGAGCCCACCGTGCTCAGGGCGAGGCCCGCGACGAGCGTGAGCATCGCCAGACCGGCCGCCATGGGGCTCAGCCCAGTGACCATCTGCAGGTAGGTGGGCAGATAGCCGACCGTGCCGAACATGGCGACCGCCAGCACGAGCCCGGCCACCACGGCCGCGGCGAAGGTGCGGTCGGCGAACAGGGCGAGCGGGAGAAGGGGTGCCGCGGCCCGCGCTTCCACGAGAACGAAGGCGACCCCGGCGGCGAGCGCGGCGGCCGCCAGCCCGAGCGCGACCGGTGAGCCCCAGGCGTAGCGGGTGCCGCCCCAGGCGGCGAGCAGGACGACGGCGGTGACCGCGAGGGACAGCGTGCCGAAGCCGGCGACGTCCAGCGGCGACCGGTCCGGGGTCCGGGCCGGCGGCTCGGGAAGCAGCACCACCACCGCCAGCAGCGCCAGAGCGCCCAAGGGCAGGTTCAGCCAGAAGGCCCATCGCCAGCCCACACCCTCGGTGAGCCAGCCGCCGACGAGCGGACCGGCGAGGGCGGACACGGCGAAGACGGCCCCGATGGCACTCAGGTAGGGCGCGCGGTCGCGGGCCGGGACCACGTCCGCCACCACGGCCTGGACCAGGATGATCATGCTGCCGGCGCCGATGCCCTGGACGGCCCGGGCCACGATCAGCGTGGTCATGCTGCCCGCCAGACCGCCCAGCACGGAGCCGACGAGGAACACCAGCAGCCCGGTGACCAGCAGCGGCTTGCGCCCGAGCCGGTCGCTGAGGTGCCCGTAGACCGGCATGGTCACGGTGCCGGTCAGGATGTAGGCGGTGTTGACCCAGAGCATGTCCTGGACGCCGGACAGCTCGCCGACGACCGTGGGCAGGGCGGTGGCGAAGACGGTCTGGTCCAGCTCGGACAGCAGCAGCGCCAGCGCCAGCCCCGTGAACAACAGCCGTCGCCGGGGAACGGGCGGTGCCGGCGGGCGCTGGACCCGGTTCAGGGCGCGCAGCTGGTCCGACGTCACGCGGCCACCGTACGTGCCCTCTGGTACCGCCCTCAGCCGTACGGCGGGACGTCGAGCAGCCGGTCGACCGTGGTGAAGGTGTAGCCCTGAGTGCGCAACGCGTCCACCAGCGGACCCACGGCGGCGACGGTCTGCGCGCGCCGGCCACCCCGGGCCTCACGGCCGTCGTGCAGGATCAGCATGCTGCCGGGCCGTGCGCGGCGGACGGCTCCGGCGGTCAGCCGGTGTGCTGCCGGCTGCAGGACCTCCAGCGGGTGGGCGAAGGTCCCCGAGACGACGGTGGACCCCGACCGCGCAACACTGGCCAGCACCCAGGGCCAGTGGCAGAGCCAGGGCGGTCGGTAGAGCAGCGGCGCGACGCCGGCGATCTCGTGCAGGACCTCCTGGCCGCGGCGGATCTCCTCCTGCTGGCGCGGCTGGGTGGCGTACCGGTGGAAGGCGTGGCTGAGGCTGTGGTTTCCCAGCACGTGACCCTCGGCGAGGACGCGGCGGGTGATCTCGGGATGGCGCTGAGCGCATCGGCCCACCTGGAAGAAGGTGGCGGGCACCTGCCGGCCGGCGAGGACGTCGAGCAGCCGGCTGGTCCAGGGCTCGTTCGGCCCGTCGTCGAAGGTCAGGGCCACCACCTTGTCCGCGGTGGCGCGACGGTACGGGAACGGACCGAAGAGCTGGGAGCGCGGCCCGAAGCCGGCCTGGTAGCCGGCGGCGAGGGCGCCGACCGAGACCACGGCGCCGACGGCGCCGAGGGCGGGACGGGGCGGGGTCACCGGCCGATGCCGAAACCCCAGCTGCCCGTCATGGCGTGGTACACGTACCAACCCAGCAGGAAGATGGCGAGCATCGCGGCCAGCAGGGCGAGTCCCACCCAGATCCGCATCCGCTTCTTGGCTCGGGTACTCGGCACCTGCAGCGGTCCCCATTCGCCCAGCACCGGCTGCACGCGTGGCGGCGTGCCCCCGTTGAGGTTCAAGTTGCTGAAGACGCGCACCACGCGGCCACTCTAGTCGGCGAGTGCAGCAAGGCGGGCGCCGTGACTAGTGCGACCAGAGCTCGATGCCGCCCACCCCGTACGCCATCAGCACGAAGCGGACGGCGCGTCCGGCCAGCACGACGACGGCGAAGAAGCCCAGCCGCATCCGGGTGGCGCCGGCCAGCAGGGCAACGGCGTACAGGGGCGGCAGCCCGAGGACCGCCGCGACCCCCGTGATGGGCAGCCCCCACCGCTTCTGACCCACCAGGGCGAGCAGGACGCGGACGAGCTGGCGCAGCCGGGTCCGGACGGGGCCGACGGGACGGACCTTCAGGGCCTCCCGTCGATGCTGCACGGCCGGGCTGTCCTTGCCGCGGCGCACGCCATAGAAGAGCAGGACCTTGCCGACGGTCTGCCCCAGCGCGAGGCCGAGGGCCACGGCCACCGGGCCGGCGGCGCGGGACATCTGCGAGGCCACCACATAGGCCTCAGCGCTCGCGATGGGGAGCACCGCCGACAGCGCGCCGTAGCCGACCGATGTCAACAGGGCGGCGACGTCGGTCCACCCGATGACCCCCATCGCACGACCGTACCCGCCGCGCCCAGCCGGTGGGGCGTCCGGTCGGCCCTATTTGACGAGGGCGGCGAGGTGGTGCAGCCGGGCGATCTCGGACTCGAGAAAGGCGGGGCCGCCGAGTCGGCCGATGACGATCACCCGGTCACGCGTGATCGGCGTGACCACCAGCGTGGTGTCGCCCCAGCCGGGGCTCCAACCGGCGGGGAGGTCCGTCCGGTGGGTGGCGTCGAAGGGACCGAAGGTGGCGGCGATCTCCGGCGTCAGGTCCGGGGCGAGCGTTGTCGAGTAGATCAGCTCGGGCAGCGGGCCGGCGGTCTGCAGCAGCGTGGCCCAGTGGGAGCGGAAGACGACGGGGCAGAGCGAGACGAGGGTCTCCGCCGCGTGCGCGGGGTCGGCCGTCATCCGCTCGAGGGCCTCGAGGTCGGACTGCAGCCCGCCACCCTCGGGATAGCGGGAGATCCACTCGACTCGGACGCCCTCCAGGTTCTGGCAGGCGGTGACGATGTTCTCCGGCAGCGCGCCGGGCGGCAGGTCGACGATGAAGTCGTCGACGACGACCCCCTCACCCTTCTCCACGATCTCCACCGCGTTGATGTCGCCGCCGACGCCGCCCATGGCGGTCGCGACGGCCCCGAGCTGTCCGGGGCGGTCGGGCAGGCGTACGCGCATCAAGAACACGCGCCCATCTTTGTCCATCGGCGTTACTGAGGCGTTTCGCCCCGGTGTCGGCGTCTCTCGTGTCTCCGGTGACAGAGGTGCCATTGTGGTCCGCGTGCCTGCCTTCCGCCCCTTCCGTGCCCTGCGCTACGCCGTCGACGACCTTGCCGAGGTGGTGGCGCCGCCCTACGACGTGCTCAGCGAGGCGGAGGTCCACGCCCTGGCCGACCGGTCACCGCACAACATCGTCCGCGTCGACGTGCCGCTGCACGGGGACGACCGCTACGCCCGCTCCGCGGCGCTGCTTCGGCGCTGGCAGGACGAGGGGGTGCTGGTCCGGGACGAGGAGCCCTCGTTCACGGTCTACCGGATGCGCTTCACCGACGCCACCGGGGCTGCCCGGGACCTGGCCGGTGTCATGGGCGGCTTGGAGGTGGTGGACGAGGGCGCCGGAGGCGTTCTCCCGCACGAGCGGACGACCCCCAAAGCGTCCACGGACCGGCTGGACCTGACCCGGGCCACCCGCACGAACCTGTCGCCCGTCTGGGGGCTGTCACTGGCCCGCGGGCTGACCGAGCTGCTGCGGGAGCCGGGCGAGCCGCTCGGCTCGGTCCAGGACGGGGGAGTGCAGCACAGTGTGGAACGCGTCCGGGACCCGGAGCGGGTGGCCGCCATCGCCGCCGTCGTGGCCGCCGACGACGTGTTGATCGCCGACGGCCATCACCGCTACTCGGTCAGCCGGACCTACCGGGACGAGGTGCGGGCGGCCACCGGTCGCACCGACACCCCTGCGGAGGAGACCCTGACGTTCGTCAGCGAGCTGGTGCCCGACCAGCTCAGCGTCGCCGCCATCCATCGGCTCTACGCGGGCGTGCCGCTGCCCGAGCTGCGGCAGGCCCTGCAGCAGTGGTTCACCGTCGAGCCGACCGACTGGCCGGGGCCCGAGACGCTGGCGGCGATGGAGGCCGGGGGTTTCCTGGTGCTGGTCGGGCCGGACGCCGCCTGGCGGCTGACCGCGCGGGAGGGGGTGTTCGCCGGCGTCCGGGACCTGGACGGGGCCTGGCTGGAGACCGCCCTGGCGGGCCTGCCCGTCACTCCCACCTACCAGCACGGTCTCGACGAGGTGGTGGCGGCGGTGACCGAGGGTGCCGCCTCGGCCGCGGTGCTGATCCGCCCGGTGAGCGTCGCGGAGATCGAGCGGACCGCACGGGAAGGGCTGCTGATGCCGCCGAAGTCGACGTTCTTCACGCCCAAGCTCAAAACGGGGTTCGTGCTCCGCCCGCTCGGCTGAGGCGGCAGGCCCGTCGCCGTCCCGCCTAGGATGAGCAGCGACCTTCTCCGGTCCCGACCCCATGAGTAGGAGACTTCCCGCGGTGGCACTCACCCCGAACGACGTGGCCGACCTGGCGCGGCTGGCGCGCATCCGGCTGACGGAGGAGGAGCTGGCGCAGCTCGCCCCGCAGCTGGACGTGATCCTCGAGTCGGTAGCGCACGTCGCCGACGTGGCGGCGGACGACATCCCGCCGTCCTCGCACGCCCTGCCGTTGACCAACGTCTTCCGCGAGGACGTCGTCCGTCCCTCCCTGCCGCTCGCCGACGTGCTGGCCGGCGCCCCGGCCGCCGAGCTGGACCGCTTCCGCGTCCCCCGGATCCTGGGGGAGGACGCGTGAGCACCGCCGACATCGTGCGCGCGACGGCCGCGGAGCTCGCCGGCAGGATCGCCGCCCGGGAGCTCAGCGCGGTGGAGGTCGCCGAGGCGCACCTGGACCGGATCGAGGCCGTGGACCCCGCCGTGCACGCCTTCCTGCACGTCGACCGGGCCGGCGCGCTGGTCGCCGCGGCAGCCGTCGACGCCAAGGTCGCGACCGGGGAGCAGCTCGGGCCTCTGGCCGGCGTCCCGCTCGCGCTCAAGGACGTGCTGACCTGGACGGGAGCCCCGACGACCTGCGGCTCCAAGATCCTCGAGCACTGGGTGCCGCCGTACAACGCGACGGTCACCCGGCGGCTGCTGGACGCCGACATCGTCCTGCTGGGCAAGACGAACATGGACGAGTTCGCGATGGGGTCCTCGACCGAGAACTCGGCCTACGGCCCGACCCGCAACCCCTGGGACCTGGACCGCATCCCCGGCGGCTCGGGCGGTGGCTCCTCCGCGGCCCTGGCCGCGTTCGAGGCGCCGCTGGCCATCGGCACCGACACCGGCGGCTCGATCCGCCAGCCCGCGTCGGTGACCGGCACGGTAGGGGTGAAGCCGACCTACGGCGGCACCTCCCGCTACGGGCTGGTCGCCATGGCCTCCAGCCTCGACCAGCCGGGGCCGTGTGCCCGGACCGTGCTGGACGCGGCCCTGCTGCACGCCGTGATCGCCGGCCACGACCCGCTGGACTCCACCTCCATCGACGCGCCGGTCCCCGATGTGGTGGCCGCCGCGCGCTCCGGTGATGTCGCCGGGATGCGGGTGGGGGTGGTGAAGGAGCTGAGCGGCGAGGGTTACGCACCCGGCGTCGAGCAGCGGTTCCAGGAGTCGGTGGAGCTGCTGGCCTCGCTGGGCGCCGAGATCGTCGAGGTGTCCTGTCCGCACTTCGTCTACGCTCTGCCGGCCTACTACCTGATCATGCCGAGCGAGGTCTCCTCCAACCTGGCGAAGTTCGACGCCATGCGTTTCGGGCTGCGGGTCGGGGACGACGGGACGCTGGACGCCGAGCAGGTGATGGCCGCCACCCGGGAGGCTGGCTTCGGCGCCGAGGTCAAGCGCCGCATCATCATCGGCACCTACGCACTGTCCAGCGGCTACTACGACGCCTACTACGGCCAGGCGCAGAAGGTCCGCACCCTGATCAGCCGCGACTTCGCCGCCGCGTTCGAGGCCGCCGACGTGCTGGTCTCCCCGTCCACCCCCACGACCGCCTTCAAGCTGGGCGAGAAGGTCGACGACCCGCTGGCCATGTACCGGAACGACCTCTGCACCATTCCGTCCAACCTCGCGGGCAACGCCAGCGCCTCCTTCCCGGTCGGGCTCGCCCCGGAGGACGGCCTGCCGGTGGGCCTGCAGGTGATGGCGCCGCCGCTCGCCGACGACCGGCTCTACCGGGTCGGCGCGGCCCTCGAGCGGGCGCTGACCGCCCAGTGGGGTGGTTCGCTGCTGGACCGCGTCCCAGTGTTGGGGTCGGCTGAGCTCGTCGACAGCGGGGTGCGGGCATGACGACCCTCCGGTCGGCTCAGGACGCCCTGCTGCCCTACGACGAGGCGGTGGCCTCCTACGACCCGGTGCTCGGGCTGGAGGTGCACGTCGAGCTCAACACCGCGTCCAAGATGTTCTGCGGCTGCTCGACCGCCTTCGGCGCGGACCCGAACACCCAGACCTGCCCCACCTGCCTGGGGCTGCCCGGCTCGCTGCCGGTGGTGAACGCGAAGGCCATCGAGTCCGCCATCCGGATCGGGCTGGCCCTCAACTGCTCGATCGCCGACTGGTGCCGGTTCGCGCGGAAGAACTACTTCTACCCCGACCAGCCGAAGAACTACCAGATCTCGCAGTACGACGAGCCCATTGCGTACGGCGGCTACGCCGAGGTCGAGGTGGAGGGTCGGACCTACCGGATCGAGATCGAGCGCGCCCACATGGAGGAGGACACCGGCAAGTCGCTGCACGTGGGCGGTGCGACCGGTCGCATCCACGGGGCGGACCACTCGCTGCTGGACTACAACCGGGCCGGTGTGCCACTGATCGAGATCGTCACCAAGCCGATCGAGGGCGCGGGCGCGAAGGCGCCGGAGGTGGCGCGGGCGTACGTCGGGATGCTGCGCGACCTGCTCCGGGCGCTGGGCGTCTCCGACGTCCGGATGGAGCAGGGCTCGTTGCGCTGCGACGCCAACGTCTCGCTGCGCCCGGCCGCCAACGCACCGCTGGGCACCCGGACGGAGACCAAGAACGTGAACTCGCTCCGCAGCGTGGAGCGAGCCGTCCGGTACGAGATCAGCCGACAGGCGGCCGTGCTGGCGGGCGGCGGCAGCGTCAAGCAGGAGACGCGGCACTGGCAGGAGGGTTCCGGGATCACCTCTCCCGGCCGGAGCAAGGAGACCGCGGAGGACTACCGCTACTTCCCGGAGCCGGACCTGGTGCCGGTGGCGCCGTCCCGGGACTGGGTGGAGCAGCTGCGCGGCACGCTGCCCGAGCCGCCGGCCGACCGGCTGAAGCGGGTCAGCGCGGAGTGGGGCTTCAGCGAGCTCGAGCTGCGTGACGTCGTCAACGCCGGCGCCGTGAACGCCATCGAGGCCACGGTGGCCGCCGGTGCCTCCCCGCAGTCGGCGCGGAAGTGGTGGCTGACCGAGCTGGCCCGCCGGGCCAACGAGCAGGGAGTTGACCTGGAGGAGACCGGCGTCAGTCCCCAGCAGGTCGCCGAGATCCAGGCCCTGGTGGAGGCCGGCACCATCAACGACAAGCTCGCCCGGCAGGTGTTCGACGGTGTCATCGCCGGTGAGGGGTCACCAGCCGACGTGGTCACGGCACGGGGGCTCGCTGTCGTCTCGGACGAGGGGGCTCTCGGCACCGCCGTGGACGCGGCGATCGCGGCCAACCCGGCCGTGGCCGACAAGGTCCGCTCCGGCAAGGTGCAGGCCGCGGGGGCCCTGATCGGCTCGGTGATGAAGGAGATGCGCGGCCAGGCCGACGCCGCCCGCGTCCGCGAGCTGATCCTGGAGCGGCTGAGCTGACTCCACTGCGCGTCCCAGCACCGTGAGGTCCCCAGATCTGGTGCTGGAGCGCGCAGCCGATGCCGGTTCTCCACAGATCGTTGGCGACCGGGTCCGGGCGGCGGGGCGTGAACCACGCTGGGCGGGTGTCGAGCGACCCCTTCCTCAGCGCTGACGCGGCGGAGCGAGGTTTCACCCGGGGCCAGCTTCGCGGGCCCCGGGTCCGGCGGCTGTTCCCCGGCGTGCACGCCGACCGGTCCTTCGAGCTGACGCTGCCGTTGCTCGTGGCGGGTGCGCGGCTGCTGCTGCCACCCGATGCGGTCACGACGGGTACGACGGCCCTCCGCCTGCTCGGCGTTCCGGCGGGGCCACTCCATCCCCTGCGCTTCGTCACGACTCATCCGCGTCAGGTGCGCAGGCCCGGGCTGCTCGTCTCCCGGACGCAGGTGCTGCCGCCGGCCCTGAGCGGCGTGGCCGCGGCCCCGTACGCCTTCGTCGCCAGCGGGACCACTCTCGACCTCGTGGAGCTCGTGTCGGCCGGGGACCAGCTGGTGCGGACGGGCATGACGACGCGCGATGACCTCGTCAGGTGCAGCGCGCACTCCCGAGGTCGAGACATCCGGACCGCCCGGCGCGCAGCCCTCCTGGTGCGGGAGCGGGTCGACTCCGCCCAGGAGACTGAGCTTCGGCTGTGCCTGGTGTTGGCGGGACTGCCGGAACCCGAGTGCAACCCCCTCGTCGGCTCGGCGGAGGCCATCGGACGGGTCGATCTGCGCTACCGGGCGTGGCGCCTGGTCCTGGAGTACGAGGGTGACCAGCATCGAACGGTGCGGAGCCAGTGGAACCGGGACATCGAGCGGCACGAACAGCTGGCGGCGGACGGTTGGGTGGTCGTCCGCATCACGGCGGAGCGGATGCGCCACCCGCGTGCGGTGGTCGGGCGCGTGCTGCAGGCGCTGCGGGTCGCGGGATACCGCGGTCCGGACCCGGCCTTCTCGGCGGAGTGGTGCGCACTCTTCGCGCCGAGTGCGCGCGCCCGCAGGTTGTCCCACGGCTTCGAGGTGCTGGAGGGCGCAGTCAGCTGAGGGTTCGGCTGAGGAAGCCGAGCATGCGGTTGATCAGGAGCTTGCGGGAGGAGGCCCGACGGTACTCATGGCCCTCGCCCTCGAGCTGCAGGTAGTCCACCGGTCGGTCGAGGGCCCGCAGCGCAGCGACGATCTGCAGCGCCTCGCCGAGGGGCACGTTGGTGTCGAGCTCGCCGTGCACGACGAGCAGCGGCACGTCGATGTTCTCGGCGTGGTGCAGCGGTGAGATCGCCCGCAGCAGCGCCCAGTCGTGCTCAGGGTCGCCGTACTTGCTGACGGCCGCGGCGGCGATCCAGGGCTCGCTGTCCCGGTAGAAGGTGTGCAGGTCGGACATGCCGCAGATGTCGACGCCGGCAGCGAAGATGCCGGGGGAGAAGGCGAGCATGGCCAGGGTCAGGTAGCCGCCGTACGACCGGCCGGTGACGGCCACCCGTTCCTTCTCGGCGACGCCGATCTCCAGCAGATAGTCCCGGGAGGCCAGCACGTCGTCGAAGGCGTCCCGGCGGCCGTGCACGTCGTCGGCGTGCACGAACGCGCGGCCGAAGCCCGACGAGCCCCGGATGTTGGGGGCGAAGACGGCGATGCCGGCGGCCGCCATCGCCTGGTGCTGCGGGTTGAAGGTGGGGCGCTCCTGGGCCTCCGGGCCGCCGTGCAGGCTGAGCATGGCCGGGCCCGGACCGAGCTGGCCCGGGGGCCGGTACAGCCAGCCCGTCAGGGTCAGGCCGTCGCGCGCGGTGTAGGTCTCCAGGGTCGGCACGACCAGGGGGACGTCCGGCAGCGTCGGCACGTCGGTGGCCCGGCACCAGCGCAGGGTGGCGGTGTCGAGGCTCCACAGCTCGCGTGGCCGCTGCGGTCCCTCGACGCTCATCAGGGCGGTCGAGCCGTCGCGGCTGAGCAGGGCACTGGTGACGACCAGCCCGGGCAGGTCCGGCACCACCCGGGAGCGGCCGGTCCAGGCGTCGACGAGCTCGACCTCGCTGCCGCCCGCGACGTTCCAGACCAGCAGCAGCAGCCGGCCGAGGTCGTCGGCGTCCAGCCCCTCCAGCTCGGCGTCCTGCCGGGGGGCGACCACCCCGGACTGGCCGCGCCACCCGAGCGGACCGAGCGGGACGGCGAGGAGCTGACGGCGGGGGAGGCCGGCGTCGGTGGCGACGTAGGAGATCCAGTCGCTCTCCTCACCGGGCGGTGCGGGACGGATGATGGCCCGGTCGGTCGAGCCCAGGGCCGGGTACGGGAGCAGTGGGTGGTCCTGGTCGGCGTTGCGGTCGACGACCACGCAGAACTGCTTGCCCCGCTGGCCGTCCTTGATGATCACGTACTCCTCGTCGGAGGACAGGTCGAGCACGGTGATCAGGTCGCCGACCGCCAGCTCGGTCAGCAGCCCGGTGGCGGGGTCGGCCAGGTGGCAGACCGTCGGCTCTCCCGCCTCCTCGCTCGGCAGCACGACGACCACCCGGTGCCCGCTGCGCGTCCACGGCCCGAGCTCGGCGTGCTGCTCCCGCGAGCCGGCGATCCGACGGGCGTCGCTGCCGTCCGGTCGGACGACCCAGACCTGGGTCCGGACGCCGCCGTCGGTGGCCACGCAGCAGGCCAGCCAGGCCCCGTCCGCCGACCAGTTGACCGAGACCACCGGGTCGTCGGACAACGCGATCATGCTCGGGCCGAACGGCGACCCGTCCCCGCTCCGGCGGAGCTCGTCCACCCAGACGCGCGGCACTCCGCTCCGGTCGCTGATGAAGGCCACCCGGGAACAGTCGGGGTCCAGGGTCGGCCCCCAGCTGCCCCAGCCGTCGACCAGGGCGTCCGCGAGCGCGGCTGCCGCGAGCTCACGCGGCTGCTGCGTCACCGACCCCCGGAGTGCTCCGAGGTCAGCCCACATCGTGGTGCTGCAACCACATCTCGAGCAGGGCAAGCTGCCACAGGGCGTTGGAGCCCAGCGTGGTGCGGGTGCGGTTCGGTTCCGCCAGCAGATCCGCGACGGCGTCGTCGTCGAAGAGTCCCCGCTGCTTGGCGCGGGGGTCGGTCAGGGCGTCACGCACGCGCTCAAGATACGGCCCGTCCAACTGCCGGATGGCCGGTACGGGGAAATAGCCCTTGGTGCGGTCGATCACCTCGTCGGGGACCACGCCGCGGCTCGCGCGCTTCAGCACGCCCTTGCCGCCGTCGGCCAGCTTGAGCTCCGGCGGGATGCGACCCGCGAGCTCGACCACCTGGTGGTCCAGGAAGGGCACCCGCGCCTCCAGACCCCAGGCCATGGTCATGTTGTCGACCCGTTTCACCGGGTCGTCGACGAGCATCACGGTGGTGTCGTTCCGCAGGGCGGCGTCCACCGACGTCTCGGCCCCGGGCCGGCCGAACCGCTCGGTGATGAACGCGGTCGGCGCATCCTCGGCCACCAGCCACTCGGGGTTCAGCAACGAGCTCATCGCGTCCCAGCGCCGGTCGAAGAAGACCGAGGCGTACGCCTCCACCGCCTGCTGCCGGGGTACCGCCGCCAGCGGCGGGTACCAGTCGTAGCCGCCCAGCACCTCGTCGGCACCCTGGCCGGACTGCACCACCTTGACGCTCTTGGACACGTCCTCGCTAAGCAGGTAGAACGCGACGCAGTCGTGGCTGACCATCGGCTCGCTCATCGCCCCCACGGTCGCGTCGATGCCGGGCAGCAGCCGCGCGCTGTCGATCTTGATCCGGTGGTGGTCGGTGCCGAACCGCTCGGCGACGAGGCTGGAGTACTCGAACTCGTCGCCCGACTCGCCGCCGGCGGAGTCGAAGCCGATGCTGAACGTCTGCAGGCCGGTCTGCCCGGCCTCGGCCAGCAGCGCGACGACCAGGGATGAGTCGATGCCCCCGGAGAGCAGCACGCCGACCGGCACGTCAGAGACCATCCGGCGGTCGACGGCCACCCGGAGGCTCTCCAGCAGGGCGTCCTCCCAGTCCCGCTCCGTCCAGTCCGCACGGCCCGGGTCGCGACCGAACTCCGGCTCCCAGTAGAGCCGGTCCACCACACGGCCGTCGGGCTCGACCACCCGGATCGTCGCCGGCGGCAGCTTCTTGATCCCGTTGAGGATGGTCCGCGGCGCGGGCACCACGCTGTGGAAGGTCATGTAGTGGGCCAGCGCGGTCTGGTCGATCGAGGTGTCGGTGCCGCCGCCGGCCAGCAGCGCCGGCAGGGTGGAGGCGAACCGCAGCCTGTCCGGCGTGTGGTCCAGGTACAGGGGCTTGATGCCGAGCCGGTCCCGGCCGAGCACCAGCCGGCCGCTGACGTGCTCGTAGATGGCGAAGGCGAACATGCCGAGGAAGTGCTCGACACAGTCGAGCCCCCACTGCACGTAGGCCTTGCCGATCACCTCGGTGTCGGAGGTGGAGAAGAAGCGGAAGCCGTGGCCCTCGAGCTCGGCCCGCAGCTGCTTGTAGTTGTAGATGCAGCCGTTGAAGACCAGCGTCAGCCCGAGCGCGGAGTCCACCATCGGCTGGGAGCCGGCCACGCTGAGGTCGATGATCGACAGCCGGCGGTGCGCCAGCGCGACCGGTCCGTGAGCCCAGACCCCGTCGCCGTCGGGACCCCGATGCTGCATGCAGCTGCCGACCCGGGAGCAGGCAGCCACGTCGGCGCTGCGCCCGTCGAACCGGATCTCACCGGCAAGTCCGCACATCTTATTCTCCGCTCGCGCTCGGCCGTGCCTTCACGATGCTGTCTTCCTCCTCGTTCAGGCCGACGAAAAGCGTGTCGGCCTTCACTCGTCGTCCAGACAGCATCCGGCACGGCCTACCCGACGCTCGCGGAGGAAGTCTCCGCTCGCGCTCGGCGTCGCCCTGGAGATGCTGTCTTCCTCCTCGCTCGGGCAGACGAAAAGCGTGTCTGCCCTCGCTCGTCGTCCAGACAGCATCGGGGCGACGCCTACCCGACGCTCGCGGAGGAAGTCCCCGCTCGCGGTCCCCGGGTGCTCGCAGAGGTGTGGTCATGGCTGGCCTTCCTTTGAGTCCTCGTCGCTGATGATCCAGGTGTCCTTCGCCCCGCCACCGCGCGAGGAGTTGACGACCAGGCTGCCTTCGGGGGCCATCCGGGTCAGGGCCAGGCCGGCCAGCCGGTTGTCGTCCGGACCCGTCCCGCGGACGTAGACGAACGCCCGCAGGTCGACGTGCCGGGGCTGCAGCAGACCGCCGTCCAGCGTCGGGTGCGAGGACAGCGCCACCACTTCCTGTGCGACCCAGCCGGCCGGGTTGGCGACGATCTCGGCCCGCCGCTCGGCGACCGCGGAGGCTGCCGCGTCCGGGCCGATCAGGACGCCGACCCCGCCGTGCCCGTCGACCGGCTTGGTCACCAGCTCGCCCACCCGGTCGAGCACGATCCGGTACTCAGCCTCGTCACTGGTGCGGTAGGTGGGCACCGACTCCAGGGTCGGATGCTCGTCCAGGTAGTAGGCGATCAGCTCCGGGAGGTAGCAGTACATCGACTTGTCGTCGGCCACGCCGTTGCCCGGCGCGTTCGCCAGCCGCACGCGGCCGGCCGCCGCGACCTCGAACAGCTGCGCCCCGACGTCGCTGCCGTCCGCCCCGACCAGGTCGACCAGCTCCACGTCGAGCCGTAGGTAGAGCGTGTCGACGCGGACACCGGTCCTGCGGTGACGGACCTCGCCCGCCACCACCTCGAGGTCCTCGGCCTCGCACAGCAGCAGCCCGGCCTCCCGCGCCAGCAGCTGGTGCTCGAACCACGCCGAGCTGGTCGGGCCGCTGGAGAGCAGGGCGGCCGTGCCGTCCGGCCCGACCCCGTCCAGCAGGCAGCCGCGGAGCTCCTGCAGTGCCGCCCGCGGGTCGAGCAGGCCGGCGGGGCGCGGCAGGTCGGGCATCACCGCGTCCAGCAGGTCCCGGATGGCCAGCGCATACGCCGCACCGCTGGGGTTGCGGAGGTTGTCCTCCAGCACCCGCCAGCCCCCGAACTCGTTCCGGACCAGGTCGAAGCCCATGATCGGAGCCCGCACCACGCCGCGCGGCAGTCGCCGGGCCTCGGGTCGCCAGCCCGGTGAGTCCTCGACCAGCTCGCGGGCCAGCACCCCGTCGGTCAGCAGCCGCTGCTCGCCGTAGATGTCCTGCAGGAAGCACTCGATGGCGCGGGCCCGCTGGCCCAGGCCCTCGGCAAGGGCCTGCCATTCGTGCGGGCTGATCACCCGGGGCACGAGGTCCACCTCGAAGCGGCGCTGCTCGCCCTCCACCCCGAACGTCAGACCGGCCGCGTCCACCCAGGCGTTCCGCCGCTCCTGCCGCTCCTCGACCTGCCCGTTCTGGAAGCTTCGGTAGAAGTCCACCAGCTCGTGGTACGCCACCCGGGGCCGCATGCCGGGGCCGACGGCCTCGTCCCCGGCCCGGGAGCGGTAGCGGCGCAACGCGGGCACGGCCGGCGGCGGACCACCCGAGGGGCCGTGGGTCTCGGAGACGATCAGCTCGACGACGTCGCTGAGCCGGCCGCGCTCGGCGAACACCGCCCGCTGCCGGTCCGCGCTGTTGCCGCGGGCCAGCACGTTCTCCGCGAGCTCGTCCACCTCGTCCCAGTCGCCCAGCTCCTCCAGCTGCGGCCGGAGCCGGCGCACCAGGGCACGGACGACGTGGCTCGCCGGGTGCGGCTTGGGGTGCCGGAGATGGTCGAGCAGCTCCCCGGTCAGCCCGGCCCGCGCCGCCTGCCAGACCGAGGCCCGGTGCAACGGGGCGGGGACGGGGGAGAAGGGCCGGCAGTCCGCGATGTCCCGCTCGGCCGCCAGCACGGCGGCCCGGAACAGACCGGCAATCAGGATGGCGTCATCGACGATCGGGGTGGCGTCGCAGACCCGCAGCTCGAGCGTGGGTGCGTGCGAGGACGGCCGCACGTCGAAGTAGGCCATCTTCGCGTCGGCGATCACGCCGGTGTTGATCAGGTCCGCGACGAGGTCGTCGTACTCGGCGGCGGAGCGCAGCGGACCGGTGGCACCCGCGCTCGGCCATCGCTGCCAGATGATCGAGCGGATGCTCGAGTACCCCGTGTCCTGCTCGTTCCAGTAGGGCGAGCTGGCCGCCAGGGCCAGCAGCACCGGCAGGTCCGGGGCCAGCCGCTGCATGATCTGCACGGCGAGGTCCCGGTTGCTGACGCCGACGTGCACCTGCAGCCCGCAGATCAGCTGCTCGTCGACGAGCATCCGGTACTGCTCCTGCATCCGGCCGTAGCGTCCCGTGCTGGTCAGCTCGAAGTCGGCGAAGGCGGCGGTCGGCGCCGTGCCGACGGCGGCGATCCCGATGTTGTCCTCGGCGGCCACCTCGACCAGACCCTGACGCAGCCGGATCAGCTCGGCCCGGAGCCCTGCCAGGCTGTCGACCACGGCCGTGTTGGTCTCGACCGTGGTCCGCTGGATCTCGGCCGAGTAGTTCTGACGGGGCAGCCGGTTGAGCAGCTGCGGCGCTCGCGCCGACAGCTTCCAGCTCTCCAGGTCGATCAGGTGCAGCTCTTCCTCGGCACCCAGCGTCAGTTCCGCGCTCATCCGAAGTCAATCTAGTCAGGCCGTGTTACATACGCGTGACCGTCGCGAGGCTTCCGGCGGGGCTTCGCGGCACGGGTGTCAGCGCGGGTGACGCGGGCGCCGGAGCCCCCGCACGAGCAGGACCACGCCCAGCAGCGCGACCACGAGACCGATCCAGAACCACATCCGGGCACCGGTCATGAAGCTGCCGGGCACGAAACCCAGCCCCTGGCCCATCCAGAGCAGGCCGAGCAGCGCCGCCACCACACCGACGCCGACGCTCAGCCAAGCCCTCATCAGCCCAGTCTGCCCCGAGCGGGCCGCGGTGGCGAGTGCGCTCAGATCCGCAGGTCGGTGCGGTTCAGCGCCTCCAGGGCGTCCGGTTCGCCGACCAGCTTGACCTCGGCGACCCCGGTGCGGCCGTGCGCGAAGACCATCAGCTCGCTCGGCGTGCCGACCAGGGTGACGATCGGAGAGCCGCCGGTGGCCCGGATCGTCTCCGGCTCACCGTCGGCGTCCACCGAGCCGAGCCGCTCCAGCACCACGCCGACGGGAACCCGGCGGAACCAGGCCCGGGCCAGCAGCTTGAGCCGGCGCCACATCCACTCCTCGACCTCAGGACTCAGGGTCCGGGAGGGCTGCGGGGCGTTCCCGGCCCGCCGGACGTCCTCGTGGTGGATGAAGTACTCGGTGGTGTTCGCTCCCTCGTCGACCCCGGGAATGGCGAAGACCGAGAGCCGGGCGGGACCTCGACGCACCCGGTCGACCAGGTCGGCGTAGGACCATCGCTGCCGCACCTCGGCCATCCGGCGGTCCAGCAGGCCGGACAGCGGCTTGGCCACCAGCCCGGAGGCCCCCACCGGATCGGTCTCGCGAATCCACAGGTGGACCGCGAGGTCGTGGGCGTCCCAGCCCTCGCAGAGCGTGGGGGCGTCCGGCCCGACCTGGTCGAACAGGTCGCAGAGCTCGGCGCGCTCGGCCTTGGCGAAGGTCACGGACGACCATGCTAGACCCGGTCGGCGTGCTCGGTTGTCGGGTCAACTGGGCACAGAACGCGTTCGCGCGGTGCCCGGCCGCCGTGAACAATGGGCGCGTGACCGACCTGCCCGCCGATCAGCCCCCTGCCGCCCCCACCCCGGCTGCAACCCCCGCCGGCACTCCGGCCTCCTCCCTCGACCCGGCGGTCGCCGCGCTGCTCAAGCGGGACCCCGCGGGCCTCGTGACGGCTGTGGTGCAGGAGGAGGCGAGCCGGGACGTGCTGATGGTGGGCTGGATGGATGACGAGGCGCTGCACCGGACGCTGACCACGGGGCGCTCGACCTTCTGGTCCCGCAGCCGGCAGCAGTACTGGGTGAAGGGTGAGACCAGCGGCCACGTCCAGCGGGTCCGGGAGGTGCGGCTCGACTGTGACGGGGACACCGTGCTGGTCACCGTCCAGCAGGAAGGGGCGGCCTGCCACACGGGCGACCACACCTGCTTCGACGCCCGGGTGCTGCCCGTGGCGCTCAGCACCGCGACGGCAGGGGTGCCCGCGTGACGGTCAGCCCCGACCTCGAGGGCTTCCGCCGCCAGGCAGCCGAACGGCGGGTGGTCCCCGTCTACACCCGCTACCTCGCCGACACCGAGACGGCGGTCGGGCTGTACGCCAAGCTGGCGCAGAGCCGGCCCGGCAGCTACCTGCTGGAGTCGGCCGAGCAGGGGGTCTGGTCGCGTTACTCCTTCATCGGGGTGCGGTCCGTGGCCACGTTGACCGAGCGGGACGGGCAGGCGGTCTGGACCGGTCACACGCCGGCCGGCATGCCCAGTGGCGGCGACCCGCTGGCCGCCCTTCGGGAGACGCTCCGGCTGCTGCACACCCCGGCCGCCGAAGGTCTGCCGCCGTTCACCTCGGGACTTGTCGGCTATCTCGGCTACGACGCGGTCCGGCGGGTGGAGCAGCTGCCGGACAGCAACCCGCGCGACATCGACATCCCAGAGCTCGGCTTCCTGCTGGTCTCCGACCTGGCGGTGCTCGACCACCACACCAGCGAGGTCTGGCTGGTGGCGAACGCGATCAACTTCGACGGCACCGACGCTCGGGTGGACGAGGCCTACGCCGACGCCGTGGCTCGGATCCACGCGATGGCGGCGCTGCTCGCCCAGCCGACCCCCTCCGCGGTGGTGCAGGCACGCTTCGACCAGACGCTGCCGATCCGCCGTCAGCGCAGCGCGGCCGAGTTCCAGAGCGCGGTGCGGGCGGCGGTGGAGGAGATCAAGGCCGGCGAGGCCTTCCAGGTGGTGGTGAGCCAGCGGTTCGAGGTCGACACGACGGCGGACGCGCTCGAGGTCTACCGGGTGCTCCGGCTCACCAACCCCAGCCCGTACATGTATCTGCTGCGGCTCGAGGACGTCGAGGGGCGACCCTTCGACATCGTCGGCTCCAGTCCGGAGGCGCTCGTCACCGTCAAGGGCCGGACCGCCGTCACCCACCCGATCGCCGGCTCGAAGCCGCGGGGCGCCACCCCGGCCGAGGACGCCGCGCTGGAGGCGGAGCTGCTGGCCGACCCCAAGGAACGGGCCGAGCACGTGATGCTCGTCGACCTCGGCCGCAACGACCTGGGCCGGGTCTGCGAACCCGGCTCGGTGGAGGTCGTGGAGTTCATGGACGTGCGGCGCTACAGCCACATCATGCATCTGGAGTCGACGGTGACCGGCCGGATCGGTGGCGACCGGACGGCCCTCGACGTCGTGCTCGCGGCGTTCCCGGCCGGCACGCTGTCCGGCGCCCCCAAGGTGCGGGCCATGGAGATCATCGACTCCCTCGAGGTGTCGCGGCGGGCCCTCTACGGCGGGGTCGTCGGCTACCTCGACTTCGCCGGTGACGCCGACGCCGCCATCGCCATCAGGACGGCGCTGCTCAAGGACGGCGTCGCGTACGTGCAGGCCGGTGGCGGCATCGTGGCGGACTCCGACCCGCCGAGTGAGGACCAGGAGTCCCAGAACAAGGCCGCCGCCGTGGTCCGGGCGATCTCGGTCGCCCAGAGCTTCACCCCGCTGAGGCCCGAGGACGCCGTGGCCGGATGAGCGACGACACCGCCGGCGCCCGGTTGCGGGGGCGGGCCCTGGTCCCCGGGCTGCTCGGCGCGGCTCTCGCTCTCGTCGCGGGCGCTCAGCCGTGGTGGCGGGCCACCGGCGAGGGGGTCACCGTCTCCTTCAGCGGCACCGAGACCACGGCCGGTCTGGCCCAGGCGCTGGGCGTGGTGGCGCTCGCCGGCTGGCTCCTCGTGCTGGTGCTGCGGACCCGGGGCCGGCAGCTGGTGGCCGTGCTGCTCGCCCTGGCCGGCGCGGGCATCGTCGTCGTCGGGGTGCTCCGGCCGCGGCCCTCGGCAGCGGCCGTCCGCACCCAGGTGCGGGAGGTGAGCCTGGCCGACCAGTTCGGGGTCGGCTCGACCGGCTGGTGCTACGGCTACGCCGCCGGCGGCCTGCTGGTGGTCGCCGGGGCAGTGCTGGTGCTGCTCACGGCCGCCCGCTGGCCGCAGCGGACGGACCGGTTCCGCCGGGACCCCAGCGCCGCCCCGGCGGGCGGGAACGACCCGGCGGACGTCTGGCGGGCCCTCGATGCCGGTCTCGACCCGACGCTCGGTCCCGGCCCGCCGCAGGACGGCGGTAACGTCACCGGAGTGGCTCCCGATGTGCAGAAGGGCGGCTTCAGCGACACAATGGGAACGACCGATCAGGCCCCACCACCATCCCCGGCCGAATGAGGACGCATGGCACAGCACACCGACACCCGGTCCGACAGCCACGAGCCCAAGCACGTCCACCACGGGCGGACGCAGGCTGCCTGGGTCGGCAGCATGCTCGCGATGGTCGCGTTCGTCGTGGGCGGTATCGCGGTAGCGATGCAGAACTGGGTCCTGTTCGCCGTCGCCGTCGTGCTGATCGTCGCCGCTCTCGTCGCCACCAAGGTTCTGCAGGCGATGGGGCGGGGCGCGCATTGATCGGCTGATCACGATGTCAGCTCTGGACGACATCCTGGCCGGCGTGCGAGAGGATCTCGCCGTCCGCCAGGAGCAGATGCCGCTGCACCGGCTCAAAGAGCGGGTGCAGCACATCGACCCAGCTCTCGACCCACTACCCGTGCTGAACGGACCCGGCGTCTCGGTGATCGCCGAGGTCAAGCGTTCCAGCCCGAGCAGGGGAGCGCTGGCCGAGATCGGCGACCCGGCCTGGCTGGCCGGGGAGTACGCCGCCGGCGGTGCCGCCGCCATCTCGGTGCTCACGGAGGGCCGCCGCTTCTCCGGGTCGCTCGACGACCTCGTCCGGGTGCGGCTGGCCGTCGACGTCCCCGTGCTGCGGAAGGACTTCATCGTCACCGCCTACCAGCTCTTCGAGGCGCGGGCGGCCGGTGCCGACCTCGTGCTGCTGATCGTTGCCGCCCTGAGCGACGACGAGCTGGTCTGCCTGGTCGAGCGGGCGCAGTCCATCGGGCTGACGCCGCTGGTGGAGGTGCACGACCCGGAGGAGGTCAAGCGCGCGGTGGACGCCGGTGCGCGGCTGATCGGGGTCAACGCCCGCAACCTCAAGACGCTGGAGGTGGACCCGACGACCTTCGCCCGGATCGTTCCGACCATCCCCGACGGGATCATCCGGGTGGCCGAGTCCGGGGTCCGCGGTCCGCACGACGTCATCGAGCTGGCCCGGTCGGGCGCTGACGTCGTGCTGGTCGGTGAAGCCCTCGTCACCGGACGCGACCCCCGCCGGGGAGTGGCCGACCTCGTCGCCGCCGGCGCGCACCCGGCTCTCAACAAGTCCTGAAGCCCGGCCCGGCCGGGGATGCCACCTGCGCCGCCCCGCCCCACGTGGGGCGTCCGGTCGGCATGAGAACCGAGAAGGAATGTCTGTGACCACCGCTGCCCCGCCAGACCCTGCCACCGGCCCCGTCGGCCGACCAGCCGTCGAACGTCAGTTCCCCACGCCGGACGCACGCGGGCACTTCGAGCAGTTCGGAGGGAAGTTCGTCCCCGAGGCGCTCTACGCCGCTCTGGACCAGCTGGACCACGAGTTCCGGGCCGCGATGGTGGACCCGGCCTTCCTCGCCGAGCTCTCCGGGTTGCTGGCCGACTACACCGGCCGTCCGACGCCGATCACCGAGGCGCGGCGCTTCAGCGCCGCCTGCGCCCCCGAGACCGGACCGGCCCCCCGGGTGCTGCTGAAGCGTGAGGACCTGAACCACACCGGCTCGCACAAGATCAACAACGTCCTCGGTCAGGCCCTGCTGACCCGGCGGATGGGCAAGACACGGGTGATCGCGGAGACCGGGGCCGGCCAGCACGGGGTCGCGACGGCGACGGCCGCAGCACTCTTCGGCCTCGACTGCACCATCTACATGGGCAAGGTCGACACCGAGCGGCAGGCGCTGAACGTAGCCAGGATGCGCCTGCTGGGGGCCGAGGTGATCGCCGTCGAGTCGGGCACCCAGACGCTCAAGGACGCGATGAACGACGCCATGCGGGACTGGGTGGCCTCGGTCGACACGACCCACTACCTGATCGGCACCGTGGCGGGCCCGCATCCCTTCCCGCTGCTGGTCCGCGAGTTCCAGCGGGTGATCAGCACCGAGGCGCGGGCGCAGGTGCTGCAGCGCTACGGCCGGCTTCCCGACGCGATCGCGGCCTGCGTGGGCGGCGGCTCGAACGCGCTCGGCATCTTCGCCGACTTCCTCCCCGACGCCGAGGTCGGCCTGTACGGCTTCGAGGCGGGCGGCGACGGGCTGGAGACGGGCCGGCACGCGGCGACGATCTCCTCCGGTGAGGTCGGGGTGCTGCACGGGATGCGCACCTTCGTGCTGCAGGACGAGGACGGCCAGACCCGGGAGTCGCACTCGATCTCGGCTGGGCTGGACTACCCGGGAGTCGGACCGGAGCACTCCTGGCTGGCCTCGACCGGGCGGGCGCACTACGAGGCCGTCACGGACCGGGAGGCGATGGAGGCGTTCCGGCTGCTGACGCGAACCGAGGGGATCCTGCCCGCGATCGAGTCCGCGCACGCGCTGGCGGGCGCCATCAGGCTCGGCCGCCGGCTGCCCGCCGGTCCGGACGGTCAGCCGCCGCTGATCCTGGTCAGCCTCTCGGGGCGGGGGGACAAGGACGTGGACACCGCGATCCAGTGGTTCGACCTCGACACGCGCGGCACCGGGTCGCAGAGCGGTGAGCCGGTCGGCACCGACCTCAGTGCCGAGCAGGAGCTCGACCTCGGCCTGCAGCAGGACGGCGCCGCCAGCGGTTCCGGCGTCGAGCTGTGAGCGCCGATCTGGGCCACACCGGCAGGGTCTTCGCGGACCTGCGGGCGCAGGGCCGCGGGGCCCTCGTCGGCTTCCTGCACGTCGGGTATCCGGACGTGCCGCAGTCGCTCAAGGCGTTGCGGGCGCTGACCGGCGAGGGTTTCGGGCCGGGTGTGGACCTCGTCGAGGTCGGGATGCCCTACAGCGACCCGATGATGGACGGGGTGACGATCCAGCAGGCCGGCACCCGCGCTCTGGAGCGCGGGGTGCGGACCCGGGACGCCTTCGCCGCGGTCGAGGCCGTCGCCGCCACCGGCACCCCGGCCGTGGTGATGACCTACTGGAACCTGGTGGAACGCTACGGACCGGACCGCTTCGCCCGGGACCTGGCCGCCGCTGGTGGGGCTGGCGCGATCACTCCCGACCTGACGCCGGACGAGGCCGAGGAGTGGCTGCGGGTCTCCGACGCGCACGGGCTGGACCGGATCTTCCTGGTCTCGCCGTCCTCCACCGACGAGCGGCTGGCGGCTACGGTCGCGGCCTGCCGGGGCTGGGTCTACGCCACCTCGGTGATGGGCGTCACGGGCGCCCGGGCTCGCACCTCCTCCGCGGCCCCGGAGCTGGTCCGCCGGATCCGTGCGGCCGACCCGACCGCCGCCGTCGGCGTGGGGCTGGGAGTGTCCAACGGGGCCCAGGCGCGGGAGGTGACCAGCTTCGCCGACGCGGTCATCGTCGGGTCGGCGCTGGTCAAGGCGCTGCTGGAGGCCGAGGCGGCCGGGACACCGGAAGACCTCGGCCGGCTGCGGGAGGTCGTCGCGGACCTCGCGGACGGCGTCCGCGCGGGAACTTCCCCGACCGCGGCCCGTTGAGCGGGGATGTGACCAGAGGCATCGGCTGGGTCGGTCGTCGGCGGGGTCCCCGGTGATCGCGGTGGCCTCGCAGCCGTCGCGGCTCGCCCGGATCTCGCCCTGGGTCTCGACCCTCGTCCGGCTGCTGCTGGCCGGCGTCTTCCTCACCGCCGGGGCGATGAAGGCGATGGACCCGCGGGCCTCGGTGAACGCCGTCCGGGCCTACCAGCTGTTGCCCGCCTCGGCGGAGACCGTCGTCGGGTGGGGCCTGCCGTTCGCCGAGATCGCGCTCGGCCTGCTGCTGGTGATCGGAGTCTTCACCCGGTTGCTCGCCATGGTCAGCGCCCTGGTGCTGACGGCCTTCCTCGTTGCGGTCGTCTCCGCCTCGGCGCGCGGGCTGAGCATCGACTGCGGCTGCTTCGGCGGCGGCGGTACCGTGGCGCGGGGGCAGAGCGACTACACCACGGAGATCCTCCGCGACTCGCTGCTGCTGCTGGCGGCCCTCTGGCTGGTCTGGCAGCCCCGCAGCCGGCTCGCTCTGGACACCGAACCGAGCGGCCGTCGAGAGCTGGAGGAGGCAGCGTGAGCAGCCGGCGGGTGCGGACGACGAGTCGGCCGAGTGCCCAAGCGCAGCAGGCGGCACGGCTGGCGGCCGAGCAGGCGGCTCGCCGACGGCACGACCGAAGGGTCCTGCTGGGAGTGCTGACCGCCCTCGTGGTCCTGGTCGTCGGCGGCGGGGTCGGGCTGCAGGCCTGGCGGACCCACCGGCTCCCAACCGCCGGCCCCGAGGTGGCCGTCACCGACGCCCCCCAGCCGCTGCGGGACGGCCAGCCGATCCGGCTCGGGGCCTCGGACGCCCCACTGACCGTCCAGCTGTATGCCGACTTCCACTGCCCGCACTGCGTGGACTTCGAGGAGGAGCTGGGCCCGACGCTGCGGGCTGCCGAGGCCGCGGGCCGGGTGCGGACCGACCTCTACCCGATGGCCTTCGTCGACGCCGGCTCGGCTCCTGCCGCCAACGCGATGGCCTGCGCCACCGAAGCCGGCTTCGGAGTGCGCTACCACGCGGGACTGTTCGCCAACCCCACGCTGCAGTGGAGCGACGCGCAGCTGCTGGACCTCGCGGGCAAGGTCGGCGCGGACGCCGACGCGGGTTTCACCCGCTGTGTCACCTCCGACGCCAAGGCGGGTTGGGTGGACTCCATCAACGCCGCCGCTGACCGGGCGGGCGTCACCCAGACCCCGACCATGGTCCTCGACGGGGCACCGGTCGACATCGCCGGCCTGACCCCGGAGAGCCTGCAGAGCATGATCGACGCGAAGAGGTAGACCCGTGCTGCTGTCCATCCCCAGCCCGAGCCAGAACATCTGGTACGTCGCCGGCTTCCCGCTCCGGGCGTACGCGCTCTGCATCATCGCCGGGATCCTCGTCGCCATGGTGATCGCCAACCGCCGCTGGCAGGCCCGCGGCGGGTCCGCCGACAGCCTGGAGAGCGTCCTCGTGCTGGCCATCCCGTTCGGCATCGTCGGGGCGCGGATCTACCACGTGGCCACCGACTACGAGCTCTACTTCGGCGCCGGCCGGCATCCCATCGACGCGCTGAAGATCTGGAACGGCGGGCTCGGCATCTGGGGTGCCGTCGCGGGCGGCGCCCTCGGGGCCTATCTCGTCGCCCGGCGCCGCGGGATCCATTTCCCGGCCTTGCTGGACGCCCTCGCGCCGGCCATCCTGGTGGCGCAGGCGATCGGCCGGCTGGGCAACTGGTTCAACTCCGAGCTCTTCGGCCGGCCCACCACCCTGCCCTGGGGGCTGGAGATCGCGCCCCAGTACCGACCTGCGGGCTATGCCGACGCCGCGACCTTCCATCCCACCTTCCTCTACGAGCTGCTCTGGAACCTGCTGGTCGCCGGGCTGCTGGTGGTGCTGGACCGGCGGTTCCGGCTGGGACACGGCAAGGTCTTCGCGCTCTACGTGGCCCTGTACTCCGCGGGCCGCTTCTGGATCGAGGCCCTGCGGGTGGACACCGTGAACCAGATCGCAGGGTTCCGGCTGAACAACTACACCGCAGCCGTCGCCTTCCTCGTGGCCGTGCTCGTCCTGCTCTGGCTGATGAGGAACCGTCCAGGCCGCGAGGAGGTGGTCGAGCGGGCACGGCCGGGGACGCGCCCCGCCGAGCCCGAGGAGGGACCAGAGGGACCAGCGGACGATGCGGACGACGTCCCGCCGGCCGAGGCCGGGACCCGCTCGGGCAGGGCGGGCGACGTTCCCGACCCCTCCTAGCTGCACACCTGGCCGGGCGGCCGGGCGGTCCGCGGCTGCGGCGCCGGTTACCACGTTTGCGCGGTTCCCACTAGGCTTTCGCCTCGACAGGGCAGCGCCACCGCGCCCAGCCCATCGCCTCACGCGAAGATGCGTCGTCCTGCAGCCGATCACAGCGGGTTCTGCAGCAACATTCAAGGGTCTGACCGGATGTCCTCGGGTGCCCGGTCGCCCCTACCGGCGGCCCGTCCGCACGCTTGGTTTTTGCCCATGCCGCGGGCAAGACCGTGGGTTAACCTTTCCCCACCACAGGGCCAGCGCCGTCCCCTTCAGCTCGTGCCCCTGATGGGCCTTGGGGCCGCGCCGATGCCGCTCAGCCACACCCAGTGACAGACCCCTCTGATCACCGGCCTCGACGACGGGAGTTCCGATCATGTCAGCTGCGCCTGCTCAGCCGACGTCTCGCGCAGGCGAGGGTCTCTACGACCCCGCGTTCGAGCACGACGCCTGCGGTGTCGCCTTCGTGGCCACGCTCACCGGGATCGCCAGCCACGGCATCGTCCGGCAGGGCCTGGAGGCACTCCGCAACCTCGACCACCGCGGCGCGACCGGCTCCGACCCGCTGACCGGTGACGGGGCGGGCATCCTGATGCAGATCCCCGACCGGTTCCTGCGGGCCGAGGCGGGCTTCGAGCTGCCGGAAGCCGGCACCTACGCCGTCGGCAACGCGTTCCTGCCCACCGACCCCGAGGCCGCCGCCAAGGCGAAGGCGGCGATCGAGGAGATCGCGGCCGAGGAGCAGCTGACGGTCCTCGGCTGGCGCCGGGTGCGCACCGACGACGCGTCCCTGAGCAACCTCACCCGCTCGAACATGCCCTACTTCGAGCAGCTGGTCGTCTGCGCGGCCGGGGAGCCGAAGCGGGGCCTCGAGCTGGACCGGATGGTCTACTGCCTGCGTCGCCGGGCCCAGCACGAGACGGGGGTCTACTTCGCCTCCCTCTCCGGCCGCACCCTGGTGTGGAAGGGGATGCTCACCACCGAGCAGCTCGAGCTGGTCTTCCCCGAGCTGCTGGACGAGCGGATGGAGAGCGCCCTGGTCGTGGTGCACTCCCGCTTCTCCACGAACACCTTCCCGGCCTGGGAGCTCGCGCACCCGTTCCGGATGATCGCCCACAACGGCGAGATCAACACGGTCAAGGGCAACCGCAACTGGATGCGCGCGAGGGAGGCGCTGCTGCGGTCCGACCTGATCCCGGGCGACCTCGAGCGGCTCTTCCCCATCTGCACGCCGGACGCGTCCGACTCGGCCTCGTTCGACGAGGTCGTGGAGCTGCTGCAGCTCGGCGGCCGGTCGCTGCCGCACGCGATGCTGATGATGATCCCGGAGGCCTGGGAGAACAACCCGGTGATGGACCAGGCCCGGCGGGACTTCTACGCCTTCCACTCCTGCCTGATGGAGCCCTGGGACGGCCCGGCCGGCGTCGTGTTCACCGACGGCACCCAGGTCGGCGCCGTGCTGGACCGCAACGGTCTGCGCCCGGGCCGCTACTGGGTGACCGACGACGGGCTGGTCGTGCTGGCCTCCGAGGCCGGGGTGCTCGACATCGACCCGGCCACGATCGTGCAGAAGGGTCGGCTGCAGCCGGGCCGGATGTTCCTGGTCGACCTCGACCAGCACCGGCTGGTCTCCGACGAGGAGGTGAAGAGCGAGCTCGCGGCCGCCGCCCCGTACGGGAAGTGGCTGGCCGAAGGGCGCACGCTGCTGACCGACCTGCCCGAGCGGGACCACGTCGTGCACACCCACGCCTCCGTCACCCGGCGTCAGCAGGTCTTCGGCTACACCGAGGAGGAACTGCGGCTGATCCTCGCGCCGATGGCCTCCGGCGGTGCCGAGCCGATCGGCTCGATGGGCACCGACACCCCGATCGCCGCGCTGAGCGACAAGCCCCGGCTGCTGTTCGACTACTTCTCCCAGCTGTTCGCGCAGGTGACCAACCCGCCGCTGGACGCCATCCGCGAGGAGCTCGTCACCTCCCTGTACAACACCATCGGTCCCGAGCAGAACCTGCTCGAGCCCGGTCCCGAGTCCTGCCACCGACTGGTGCTGCCGTTCCCGGTGCTGGACAACGACAGCCTGGCCAAGATCGTCAAGCTCCGCGACGACGAGCTGCCCGGCTACGCCACCTACGTGGCCCGCGGCCTCTACCCGGTGCACGGCGGGGCGGAAGCGCTCGCGGCGAAGCTCGACGAGCTCTGCGCGGAGATCTCCGCGGCGATCGCCGCCGGGGCCAAGATCATCCTGCTGTCCGACCGCCACTCCAACGCCGAGCTGGCGCCGATCCCGTCGCTGCTGTTCACCGCGGCCGTGCACCACCACCTCGTCCGGGAGAAGACCCGGACCCACGTCGGCCTGGTCGTCGAGGCCGGCGACGTCCGCGAGGTGCACCATGTCGCGCTGCTGATCGGCTACGGCGCCGGCGCGGTCAACCCCTATCTCGCCATCGAGAGCGTGGAGGACCTGGCCCGGCACGGCGTCTACACCTCCGTGCCGCCGGAGAAGGCCGTCACCAACGTGGTGAAGGCGCTCGGCAAGGGCGTGCTCAAGGTGATGAGCAAGATGGGCGTCTCCACCGTCGCCTCCTACACCGGAGCGCAGATCTTCGAGGCGCTGGGCCTCTCGTCGGAGGTCGTCGACCGGTACTTCACCGGCACCACCTCCAAGCTGGGCGGGATCACCCTCGACCAGCTCGCGCATGCCGTGCACGAGCGGCACCTGCGTGCCTACCCGGCCGACGGCATCCCGCTGGCGCACCGCCTGCTGCCCGTCGGCGGGGAGTACCAGTGGCGCCGTGAGGGCGAGCCGCACCTGTTCGACCCCGAGACGGTGTTCCGGCTGCAGCACTCCACCCGTTCCGGCCGCTACGACATCTTCAAGCAGTACACCTCCCACGTCGACTCCCAGGCAGAGCGGCTGATGACGCTGCGGGGCCTGCTGAAGTTCAACAGCGACCGGCCACCGGTCCCGATCGAGGAGGTCGAGCCGGTCAGCGAGATCGTTCGACGCTTCTCCACCGGGGCGATGTCCTACGGCTCGATCAGCCTCGAGGCGCACCAGACCCTGGCCATCGCCATGAACCGGCTGGGCGGCAAGTCGAACACCGGTGAGGGCGGGGAGGACAAGGAGCGGCTCTACGACCCGGAGCGCCGCAGCGCCGTCAAGCAGGTGGCCTCCGGCCGGTTCGGCGTCACCTCCGACTACCTGACCAACGCCGACGACCTGCAGATCAAGATGGCCCAGGGCGCCAAGCCCGGCGAGGGCGGGCAGCTGCCCGGCCAGAAGGTCTACCCCTGGGTGGCGAAGACCCGGCACTCCACCCCGGGTGTCGGCCTGATCTCGCCGCCGCCGCACCACGACATCTACTCCATCGAGGACCTCAAGCAGCTGATCCACGACCTGAAGTGCGCCAACCCGTCCGCACGGGTGCACGTCAAGCTCGTGGCCGAGGTGGGCGTCGGGACGGTGGCGGCCGGCGTGTCCAAGGCGAAGGCCGACGTCGTGCTGATCTCCGGTCACGACGGCGGCACCGGTGCCGCGCCGCTGACCTCGCTGAAGCACTCGGGCGGGCCGTGGGAGCTCGGCCTGGCCGAGACCCAGCAGACGCTGCTGCTCAACGGCCTGCGGGACCGGATCGTGGTGCAGGTGGACGGCCAGCTCAAGACCGGCCGTGACGTGGTCATCGGCGCCCTGCTCGGCGCGGAGGAGTTCGGCTTCGCGACCGCGCCGCTGGTGGTCAGCGGCTGCATCATGATGCGCGTCTGCCACCTCGACACCTGCCCGGTGGGGGTGGCCACCCAGAACCAGGAGCTGCGCTCGAAGTTCACCGGCAAGCCGGAGTTCGTGATCAACTTCTTCGAGTTCATCGCCGAGGAGGTGCGCGAGCACCTCGCCGCCCTCGGCTTCCGCAGCATCGCCGAGGCGGTGGGTCACGTCGAGGTCCTCGACACCACTCCCGCCGAGCAGCACTGGCAGGCGCACGGGCTGGACCTGCGGCCGATCCTGCACAAGCCGGAGCTGCCCGAGGGCACCCCGCTGCACAACGTGACCCAGCAGGACCACGCCCTCGAGTTCGCCCTGGACCAGATGCTGATCAACATGTGCCGACCCGCCCTGGAGACCGGGGAGGCCGTTCGCGGCTCGCTGAAGATCCGCAACGTCAACCGGACCGTCGGCACCATCCTCGGCCACGAGGTGACCAAGGCCACCCGCGGTGAGGGGCTGCCCGACGGCACCATCGACCTGACCTTCTCCGGCTCGGCCGGTCAGAGCTTCGGCGCCTTCCTGCCCGCCGGCATCACGCTGCGGCTCGAGGGCGACAGCAACGACTATCTCGGCAAGGGCCTGTCGGGCGGCCGGCTGGTGGTGCGGCCCGACCGCTCGGCGACCTTCGTCGCGGCGGACAACATCATCGCCGGCAACGTCATCGGCTACGGCGCGACCTCGGGGGAGATCTTCATCCGCGGCCAGGTGGGGGAGCGGTTCTGTGTCCGCAACTCCGGGGCGACCGCGGTGGTGGAGGGCACCGGCGACCACGCGTGCGAGTACATGACCGGCGGGCTCGCCGTCGTCCTCGGCCCCACCGGGCGGAATGTCGCGGCCGGGATGTCGGGCGGCATCGGCTACATCCTGGACCTCGACGAGTCCCTGCTGAACACCGAGATGGTCGACGCGCTGCCGCTGGGCGATGCCGACGCCGAGCTGCTGCGCGGGGTCGTCACCCGGCACCACGAGGAGACCGGGTCCGACGTCGCCGGCGCCTTGATCGGCGACTGGGCCGACGTGCCCGCGCGCTTCACCAAGGTGCTGCCGCGGGACTACGCCCGGGTCATGGCGGCGCGGGAGCAGGCCGAGTCCGAGGGCCTCGACGACGCCGGTACGACGGTGAAGATGATGGAGGCCGCACGTGCCTAGCGGCTCCACGGTGGTACGCGGCTGGGGCTTCGCGGCCCTCCAGGACCCGCCGGCCCGGGACAACCATCCGCCCTCCGCAGGCTCCGGGCTCCCGCCAGGCCCATCCACGTCCCGGGCCGGCGGTTCCTTCTGGGCCGCTCGTGTCCGGCGCACCGCCTCGCCCGGGCCGCGCGAGCGCTCCCGCGGCCCCGAGCTGGTCGGACGGCCCTCGGGCTCGGCCGCTCCTCTGATGTTGTCGAATGAAGGGTTCTGACCATGGCTGACCCCCGGGGGTTCATCACCACGCCCCGCAAGGTCGCCGAGCGGCGACCGGTGGCGGAGCGGATCCACGACTGGAAGGAGGTCTACCCCGGCACGCCGGGGCGGGCCCTGCTGCCGATCATCTCCGAGCAGGCGGGACGGTGCATGGACTGCGGCATCCCCTTCTGCCACACCGGGTGCCCGCTGGGCAACCTGATCCCGGAGTGGAACGACCTGGTCTGGCGCAACGACTGGGACCGGGCGCTGGACCGGCTGCACGCCACCAACAACTTCCCCGAGTTCACGGGACGGCTGTGCCCGGCGCCGTGCGAGACGGCCTGCGTCGTGGGGATCAACCGCGACCCGGTGACCATCAAGAACGTCGAGGTGACGATCCCGGACAAGGCCTGGGACGAGCACCGGGTGCTGCCGCAACCCCCCGAGTGGCACACCGGACGCACCGTCGCGGTGGTCGGTTCGGGGCCGGCCGGTCTGGCGGCCGCGCAGCAGCTGACGCGGGCCGGTCACACCGTCGCGGTGCTGGAGCGCTCGGAGGAGCCGGGCGGGCTGCTGAGGTTCGGCATCCCGGAGTTCAAGATGGAGAAGTACGTCCTCGACCGCCGGATCCAGCAGATGAAGGACGAGGGCACCAACTTCCGCTGCGGCGTTGAGGTCGGCGTCAAGATCACCGGCCGGCAGCTCAAGGAGCGCTACGACGCCGTCGTCCTCGCGATCGGCTCCACCATCGGTCGCGAGCTGCCGGTGCCCGGACGCGAGCTGCACGGCATCCACCAGGCGATGGAGTACCTGCCGCAGGCGAACCGGGTGGCGCGCGGCCGGACGGTGGAGAACCAGATCACCGCCGAGGGCAAGCACGTCGTCATCATCGGCGGTGGTGACACCGGCGCCGACTGCCTCGGCACGGCTATCCGGCAGGGCGCGAAGTCGATCCGCCAGCTGGAGATCATGCCCACCCCGCCGGAGGAGCGGCCGGCGCACCAGCCGTGGCCGACCTATCCGATGACCTACCGGGTGTCGTCGGCGCACGAGGAGGCGGGGGAGCGGATCTACTCGGTCTCGACGTCGCGCTTCAACGGCGACGAGGACGGCAACGTGCGGTCCCTGACCAGGTCCGAGGTCAGGTTCGAAGCCGGCAAGCTCGTGCCGGTCGAAGGCACCGAACAGGAGATCCCCGCCGAGCTGGTGCTGCTGGCCATGGGCTTCGTGGGCCCGGAGAAGGACACCGTCGTCTCCCAGCTCGGGGTGGCGCTCGACGAGCGCGGCAACATCAAGCGGGACAACGA
>JBJMIS010000007.1:0-26306 GCA_045806705.1 Friedmanniella sp. | reverse complement strand
GCGGCCTCGGCCACGGGGGTGCGCCGGTTGGACCGGGACGCGGCCCGGCTCACCTCCGCCCGGACCTCCTCCACGTCCATCCCGAGCAACCCGGCCAGGTCACGGGCGTAGCCGTTGACGAGCCCGGAGTCGCGGATGCTGCCCACCAGCGGCGCGGCCGCCCGCAGCGCCGCGAGCCGGCCGTCGGCGCGGTCAAGGTCGTGCTGCGACAGCATGTTGCTCATCACGAACCGGTAGAGCGGCATCCGTCGGGCCACCAGCTCGCGGACCGCCGCGTCGCCGTGCTGCAGCCGCAGGTCGCACGGGTCGAGGCCGGTGGGTTCGACCGCGACGTAGGTCTGGGTGATGAAGTTCTGGTCGCCGGCGAACACCTTGAGCGCCGCGTTCTGCCCGGCCTGGTCGCCGTCGAAGGTGAAGATGACCTCGCCGTGGAACGCGTCGTGGTTGCCCATCAGGCGCCGCAGCAGCCGGGCGTGGTCGTCGCCGAACGCGGTGCCGCAGACGGCGACGGCGGTGTCCACGCCGGAGAGGTGGGCGGCCATCACGTCGGTGTAGCCCTCGACGACGACGGCTTGGCTCTTGGCGCTGATCTGCTTGCGCGCCAGGTCGAGCCCGTAGAGGACGTGCGACTTCTTGTAGAGCGGTGTCTCGGGGGTGTTCAGGTACTTGGCCGGCATCCGGTCGTCCTCGCGGAGCCGTCGCGCCCCGAAACCGAGCACCTGGCGACCCGAGTCCCGGATCGGCCACAGCAGGCGGCCCTGGAAGTAGTCCCAGCCCGCCTCCCTGATCAGCCCACCGGTCACCAGCTCGGCGTCGCGGAACCCCCGACCATTCAGGTGGCGCCGGAGCGCGCGACCGTCCTGCGGGGCGTACCCGACCCCGAAGTGCTCCGCCGTCGCTCGGTCGAACCCCCGCTCGCTGAGGAACTGGCGGCCGATGGCGGCCTCGGTCCCCGACAGCTGCTCGGCGTAGAACTCGGCCGCCGCCTGGTGCGCCTCCATCAGTCGCAGCCGGTGCCCCCGCTCGGGCTGGGTCGCTCCCCCGTCGGTGTAGCGCAGCTGGATCCCGACCCGGTCGGCGAGACGCTCAACCGTCTCGGTGAACGACAGGTTGTCGATCTTCTGGACGAAGGAGATGACGTCGCCGCCCTCGCCGCAGCCGAAGCAGTAGTAGAAGCCCCGGGACGGCGTGACCTGGAAGCTGGGTGTCTTCTCGTCGTGGAAGGGACAGAGGCCCTTCAGCGACCCGCCGCCCGCGTTCCGCAGCGCCAGGTAGGAGCCGACCACCTCATCGATCCGGGCCCGTTCCCGGACGACGGCGATGTCGTCGTCGTTGATCCGGCCGGGCACGCGGGAAGTTTACGCTGCCGGAGCCTCCCCTCCACCCGTCGCAGGCTGTGCCGCTCTCCCCGCCCGCTCAGCCCCGGCGACGACGGAGCCAGGGCCCTAGCCGTTCCAGCGGCGCGAAAGCCAGCCAGCAGATCAGGGTGGGCGCGAAGTGGATGTAGAGGATGGCGACGGTGAAGACGTGGAACCCGAGCCAGAACACGGCGGCCGCCAGCAGCGCCCGGCCGCGGAGCCACAGGACGACGACCGAGGTCAGCTCGGCGAGGAACGCGAACCACTGCATGCCTCTGAGCAGCGCAGGCGAGCCCAGCAGGACCTGGCCCACGCCGTGCGGACGCCGGACGATCGCCCAGGTGAGGATCGCGCTCTCGGGCCAGGACGTGATGCTCCAGCCGCCGCTGCGGATCTTGGTCAGCGCGGACAGGAAGTAGGTCGCGACGACGGCGATCTGGATGCACTTCAAGGCCCAGCCGGCCTGCGCCGAGGCGTCGCGGCTGCCCCAGCGGGCCCGGACCACCCCCACCGTCGGCAGCACCCAGAGCGCCACCACGAGGGCCAGATGGTCGTGGTCGACCTTGCCGTAGCTCATCCCGATCGCCGTCCACCACGTGAAGGCCGCCGCCACCACCCAGCCGGCGAGCCTGGGCAGCCGGTTCGCGGCAGCGGCTAGCGAGCCCAGCACCAGAGCCACGTAGAGGGTGATGGTCACCGCCACAGAGGGCGGCGGCAGGCCGAACAGCCGCTCGACCAGGAGGGGCTGGTAGAGCTCCGGGTGCCGACTGAGCGGGATGGGGTCGGCGACGATGAGGTGGATGTCGAGCAGCACGAAGAGGTAGAGAATCGTCCGCAGGATCGCGATCCGCGCCTCCGGGAGCACCGGAGCGAACCAGCCGACGACGCGAGCGGCCCAGCCGGGAGCCGAGGGAGGCCCGACACCGTCCGTGGAAGGCCGGACGGTCGCCGTGCGTGTGCCGCTCACCCAGGCACCGTCCAGGTCGCCAGCTCGATGAGACGGGCGGGAGTCGGTCGCCCCGCGGACAGCCGGGTCTCGTCCTGCACCAGCCAGAGCTGGTGCAGGGGAGGTGCGTCGGGGTGTCGTCGGCTCCAGCCCTCGGCCACCGAGCGCAGCAGG
Organism: Friedmanniella sp.; assembly: GCA_045806705.1. Classification (GTDB taxonomy): domain Bacteria; phylum Actinomycetota; class Actinomycetes; order Propionibacteriales; family Propionibacteriaceae; genus Microlunatus. Next base: position 23,828 of record JBJMIS010000007.1, on the reverse strand, counting down.
GACGGGTCGGCCTCGATGGCCGGGATCCGCGCCTCGATCTCGGCTCGGCTGATCCCGGCGGCCCGCACTCTCAGCGGCAGATCGATCCGGCGCCCGTCCGCGAGCCGTCCTTCCACCCGGGTGATCACGATCCGCGCGTCGTCGGGTGGGGAGAACGCGTACTGGGAGAGCGGTCCGAACGGCCAGACGTCGTCGCTCATCCGCAGCGAGCCGTTCAGCAGCAGGCCGATGCCCAGCAACGACACCAGCACCCGCCAGCCGAGCGCCACCCGGGCGATGCGACGCACACGGGGCTCCAGCCCCGAACTCACACCCGGCTCCCGGTGCCGAGCACGGGGACGACGTACGGGCCGTCCGGGATGATGGCGACGGCTGCGTCGCCGCTGCGCTCCATGCTGGCTCGGATCGCTTCGGCCAGGTCGTCCACGTGGTGCACCACCGTGAGCGCCCGGTCCGCCGCTGACAGCCCTGGGCTGTAGAGCTCGACCCGACCCTGCCGCAGGGGCTTCAGCTGCATCTCGGTCTGCCACTCGTCGACGTCGGCAAGTGACTTCCCGGTCAGCGTCGCGAGGAAGGCATCCGGACCGAGCTCGGCCAGCCGCTGCTGTGCGGCCCGGAACTCCGCTGACCCGAAGCCCTCCGAACACTCGGAGGCGATGATCAGCGTGCCCCCGGGCTCGAGCACCTCGAGCGGGGTCACCATCCCCTTCACGGTCTGGTAGTAGGTCTTGTCGAGCGGGTAGCCGGCGGCCGAGGTGACGACGGTGGCGAACCGGCGCCCGACCGGCACCTGGACCGCCTGGGCGACGTGGTCGACGGTGACGCGGTGGCTGGCCGCCACCTCGCCGAAGCTGACGTGCACCAGGCGCCGATCCTCGTCCACCACCGTGTTGAGACCGTAGACCGCGCCGAGCATCCGGACGATCTCCAGCTGCTCCTCGTGCAGCGGGTTGCCCTCGAGCCGACACTGCACCGCCGACGGGTCCTCCATGAAGCGCGCGGAATGAAAGGTCCGGATGGTCGTGTGGTGCGCGACGCCGGGCGCGATGACCTTGCGGCCCCCGGACCAGCCGGCCATGAAGTGCGGCTCGACGAGACCGGTCACGATCCTCAGGTCGGCGTCGACGAAGCGCCGGTCGAGAGCGACCGGGGTGTCCCGGGTGGCGGTCCGGCCCAGCCAACGGTGCGCCGCGTCGTCGCGCGCGTCGTGTTTCTCGACGCGAACGTGCGCGAGTACCCAGGGATCGCCGACCAGCTCCTCGAGCTCCGCGCCCACGTTGGCCCGGTGCAGGCCGGTGGCCACCAGGACGGTGATCTCCGCGAGCGGCACGCCGGCTGCCGCGACCCGCTCGATCAACGGTCGGAGGAACAGCCCGTTCGGCACCGGCCGGGTGATGTCGCAGATGAGGATGCAGGCGCTGCGGCGGCCCCGGGCCAGGATCTCCAGCGGTGGGCAGCCGACGGGCGACGCCAGCGCCGACGCCACGGCGGCCGCCGGGTCGGCGAGCGGTGGCAGCGGCTGCTGCCGGATCACCGTGGCGTCGCAGCCCTCCGGCAGGACAAGCGGCAAACGTCCTCTGCCGAAGGCGAGCTCCACCTGGCGGCTGTCGGGGACCGTGACCGTGCTCATCAGACTGATGCCCCCTTCCCACCCGGGCGCCGGCCGCCCTCGGCCAGCCCATCCTAGATCCGCTGGGACGGCCGGCCGTCAGTCCTGGTGGTCGATCCCCCGGGGAAGGCGGTCGCTGCGCCAGCCCAGGTGGCGGACCGCCATGTCGAAGGCGTAGCGGTCGGTCATCCCGGCGACGTAGCTGACGGCCGCCCGAACCGGGTCCGCCGAGTCCCGGCACTCCGCCGGGTCCCGCCACCCCGGCGAGGGCAGGGTCGGCGGCAGCGCCTCGGGATGCTCGGCGTAGAAGCTGACGAGGGCCTGCAGGACCGCCACGACGGCGCGCGACTGCGCCAACGACTCAGGCCGGATGTAGATCCGCTCGTAGTTGAACTCCCGGAGGGCTGCGAGCGCCGCGGCCTCGGCCGCCGGCATGCCGACCGCGCCGTGCTCGGCGACCCCGCGGATGACCGCCCGCACGAAGCTGCCCAGCTGCTCATGTCGGGTCCGCCCGGCGACCTCGACCACCTCGGTGGGCAGGTCGCGCAGGTCCACGATGCCGGCGTGGACGGCATCCTCCAGGTCGTGCGCGCAGTAGGCGATCCGGTCGGCCCAGGAGACGATCTCGCCTTCCACCGTCTGGGGCGCCGGGCGTGACCAGGAGTGGTTGCGGATCCCGTCGAGGGTCTCGGCGCACAGGTTCTGGCCGCTCAGCACCACGTCGGCACCCCAGGGTCCGTGGTCGTAGCCCCCGGGCACGAAGGGGTCGAAGGCGTCCTCGCTCGCGTGCCCGCCCGGGCCGTGGCCGCAGTCGTGACCGAGGGCGATGGCGTCCACCAGCGCCACGTTCACGCCGGCGGCGCGGGCGATCGAGGTTGCGACCTGCGCCACCTCGAGCGCGTGGGTCAGCCGGGTGCGCTGGTGGTCACTCGGGTACACCACCACCTGGGTCTTGCCTGCCAATCGCCGGAAGGCGGTGGAGTGCACGATCCGGTCACGGTCGCGCTCGAAGCAGGTGCGCTCGGGGTCCGGCGCTTCCGGGACGGCTCGCCGCCCCGCACCCTGGGCGAGGGTGGCACCGGGGCGCAGGGTGTCGCGTTCACGCTGCTCCCGCAGCTCCCGATCGACCACCGGACCCGGACCGACCTCGGCACGGGAGCCGGCGTGCGCACGGACGAGGGCTCCGTCGGCGTGCCCCGCCATCGTGTCGGCCCAGGCGCGAGCCCGGGGCGAGGGCTCCCCCGGTCGGCCGGACTCAGCCACCGGAGACGCCGAGCTCGGCGTCCGCCAGCTCCAGGTCGAGGCCGGAGGTGTCGTCGAGCCAGTGCTCGGGGAGCGCCACCTTGTCCCGGGGCGCGCCCTGGCGGCCGCGGGGACTGCCGAGCTCGCTGACCGGGAACGGCTGCTCAGGGTCCAGGCGGGCCAGCTGGGCGTCGAGGTCCGCGAGGGAGCTCACCAGACCCAGGCTGCGACGGATGTCGCTGCCGACCGGGAAACCCTTGAGGTACCAGGCCATGTGCTTCCGCAGCTCGGTGCAGCCGTGCCGCTCGTCGGTCAGCCCGACCAACAGCTGCGCATGCCGGCGGATCATCGTCGCCACCTCGCCGAGGGTGGGCAGGGTTCTGCCGGGCCGGCCGGCGAACGCGTCCGCGAGGTCCCGGAACAGCCAGGGTCGGCCCAGGCAGCCGCGGCCGATGACCACGCCGTCGACGCCGGTCTCGGCCACCATCCGCAGGGCGTCGGAGGCCTCCCAGATGTCGCCGTTGCCCAGGACCGGGATGCCGACGTGGGCCTTGAGCGCCGCGATGGCCGTCCAGTCGGCCTGGCCCGAGTAGGACTGCTGCGCCGTCCGGCCGTGCAGGGCGATCGCCGCGACGCCGGTGTCCTCGGCGATCCGGCCGGCGTCCAGGAAGGTCCGGTGCTCGTCGTCGATGCCGATCCGGGTCTTGATCGTCACCGGGACGTCGTACCGGGCAGCCGCGGCGACCGTTGCCGTCAAGATCATCTTCAGCCGGTCTCGCTTGTAGGGCAGCGCAGCGCCGCCGCCCTTGCGGGTCACCTTCGGCACCGGGCAGCCGAAGTTGAGGTCGACGTGCCCCACGCCGTGCTCGTTGCACAAGATCTCGGTGGCCCTGGCCATGATCATCGGATCCACCCCGTACAGCTGCACCGAACGGACCGCCTCGCCGGGGTCGAACTGCAGCATCTGCAGGGTTTTCCGGTCCCGTGCCACGATCCCCCGGCTGGTGATCATCTCGCAGACGTACAGCCCGGCGCCCTGCTCGCGGCAGAGCTGTCGGTAGGCGGCGTTGGTGACCCCGGCCATCGGGGCCAGCACCACAGGGGTGTCGACCTGGATCCGCCCGATCCTCAACCCGGCGAGGGCGGAGCGGGGGGCGGTGGTCAGCATCCGAGGAGCCGGGCCCCGAGGTAGGACTCGACCTTGTCCAGCGAGACCCGGTCCTGGCTCATGCTGTCGCGCTCCCGGATGGTGACCGCGTCGTCCTCGAGGGTGTCGAAGTCGACGGTGACGCAGAAGGGGGTGCCGATCTCGTCCTGACGGCGGTAGCGACGTCCGATGGCCTGAGCGTCGTCGAAGTCGACGTTCCAGTACTTCCGCAGCGCCGCGGCGAGGTCGCGGGCCTTCGGCGAGAGGGCCTCGTTCCGCGACAGCGGCAGCACCGCCACCTTCACCGGAGCCAGCCGAGGGTCGAGTCTCAGCACCGTGCGCTTGTCGACCCCGCCCTTGGTGTTCGGCGCCTCGTCCTCGGTGTAGGCCTCGACGAGGAACGCCATCAGCGACCGGGTCAGGCCGGCCGCCGGCTCGATCACGTAGGGCAGATAGCGCTCCCCGCTGGCCTGGTCGAAGTAGGACAGGTCGGTGCCGGAGTGCTGGCTGTGGGTGCCGAGGTCGAAGTCGGTGCGGTTCGCGATGCCCTCGAGCTCACCCCACTCGCTGCCGGCGAAGCCGAACCGGTACTCGATGTCGACCGTCCGCTTCGAGTAGTGCGACAGCTTCTCCTGCGGGTGCTCGTAGTGCCGCAGGTTGTCGCGGGCGATCCCGAGGTCGGTGTACCAGCTCGTGCGCTCGTCGATCCAGTACTGGTGCCACTCCTCGTCGGTGCCCGGCTGGACGAAGAACTCCATCTCCATCTGCTCGAACTCACGGGTGCGGAAGATGAAGTTGCCCGGGGTGATCTCGTTGCGGAACGACTTGCCGACCTGGCCGATACCGAACGGCGGCTTCTTCCGGGTCACCTGCACCACGTTGGCGAAGTTGACGAAGATGCCCTGCGCGGTCTCGGGGCGCAGGTAGTGCAGCCCCGACTCGTCCTCGATCACCCCGAGGTAGGTCTTCAGCATCATGTTGAAGTCGCGGGGCTCGGTCCACTGGCCGCGCGTCCCGCAGTTCGGGCAGGCGATCTCCTCGGGACCGCTGGGCTGGCGGCCCTTGCGCTCGGCGAACTCCTCCTCGAGGTGGTCCGCCCGGAAGCGCTTGTGGCAGTGCTGGCACTCGGTCAGCGGGTCGGTGAAGACGCCGACGTGGCCAGAAGCGACCCACACCTGACGCGGCAGGATCACCGAGGAGTCGAGTCCGACGATGTCGTCACGGCCCGTGACGACCGTCTTCCACCACTGTCGCTTGATGTTCTCCTTCAGCTCCACGCCGAGCGGACCGTAGTCCCAGGCGGAGCGGGTTCCGCCGTAGATCTCGCCGGAGGGGAAGACGAACCCCCGGCGCTTGCACAGGCTGATGACACTGTCGAGGCGGTTGGTCGGGGCCACTGCGGTACTCCAAGCTGCATTGCGGGCGCCACCCCCGGCTGGGATGGCGGGCTTCCGGGCGCGGAAACCGCGCGGCACGGACGTCACAGCCTACCGAAGGACGCCTCAGCGGTTCTCCGGACCGCCACGCGCCCAGTTCTCCCCCACCAGCTCCGGGCTCTCGTACGCCGACGGCTCGTCCAGAGCCAGCGAGAGCATCGGCACGACGACGCTCTTCGACTCGATCCCGCTGAGAGCCCGGCGGTAGGAGCCGACGTCGGCCCAGCGGGTGGTCAGGGTCCACAGGTCGGGCTCGTCGAGGTTGCGACCGAAGTCGAGTGAGAGCAGGCCGGCGCGTTGCCGCAGCACGGCGATCGCTGCCTCCGCCTGGGCCACGAACGAAGCCTGGGCGTCGGGTCCGACCCGGAAACGGCTGAGCACGATCACCGGCCCAGGCTACGGGGCAGCAGGCCGCCGAAGTCTCAGGTAGTTCTCATCTCGACGACACACGCGCGAAACCTCCCGCTTCTACGGTTCACTCCGAGCCGAGTTGTCAGCCGGAAGTTGTGCTCTGGTTCGCCCAGCTCTGACAAGTCGTTCGGAGGCACCGGTGATCGAGCACGTCGACCCCTTCATCGGGACGTCGGCGACCGCGCTGCCGTCGCCGGCCGGTCTGGCCGCCACCTGGTGGTGGCCCAAACCGCAGGTGGGCAACACCCATCCCGGAGCCACGTATCCCTTCGGCATGGTCTCGACCTGCGCCTACTCCGGGGCCTACCCCACGGGCTACGGCCTCTATGACCTGAACACCGAGGGGGTCCCGCCGAAGCTGTTCGAGCAGCAGCAGGCGTCCGGCTTCACCCACTTCCAGCAGTCCGGCACCGGAGCGATCCGCAAGTACTACAACTACGTCAAGGTCACCCCGACCCTGGACCCGCTGGACACTCTCGGCCAGGCCTGGGAGCTCCGCGAGGAGCGGGCCGAGCCCGGGTACTACGCCGCCACCCTCAGCTCGGGGATCCGGGCGGAGCTCACCGTCGGTCCCAAGAGCGCGGTGCACCGCTACACCTTCCCCGCGCACAAGGACGCCCGGCTGGTGATCGACTTCTCCGCCGGAGGGCTCGGCATCCCCTACGGCGCCACGGTGCCGCTGCGGGCCCACCTGCAGGCGCTGGCGCCGGGCGTGGCGCAGGCCGAGATCGTCGTCGAGGGCGCACCGCTGGCGGTGCACCTGGAGGCCGACGTCGGGAACTGGCGCCAGCTGCTCTGGTACGACCGGCGGCTGATGCCCGGCGGCACCCGGCTGGACTTCGACCGCATCCGCCCCACCACGCTGCGTCCGTTCGGCCTGATGTGGCGGGGCGACGCGGAACCCGGCCAGGTGATCGAGCTTCGGTTGGGCTTCTCGCTGCGCGGCGTCGAGCAGGCGCGGGCCAACCTGCTGGCCGACTGCGGCGGCGGCGACACAGGCGCCGCGGCGAGCACCCCGGCCGGACGCTTCGACGGCCGGCACGCCGAGACGGCGGCCACCTGGCGCCGCCATCTGGGCCGGATCCGCATCGAGACCCCGTCCAGCGAACGCCAGCGGGTGTTCTCCACCGCGCTCTACCACTCGCTGATCAAGCCTTGCTTCGCCCACGACGAGAGCCCCTTCTGGCCCACCGATGGTCCCTTCGTCTTCGACCTCTGCACCATGTGGGACATCTACCGGACCCAGCTGCCGCTGATCACCGCACTGTTCCCCGACCGGGCGGTGGAGCTCGCGAACGCCCTGCTCTACGTCTGCGAGGAGGAGGGCAACCTGCCGATCGGATACCGGATGGCCAAGGGCACCGACCGGTTCTCCCGACAGGGCAGTGCGCTGGCCCAGACCTTCCTGGCGGACCTCTGCCAGCTGGGCATCACGGAGGTGGACTGGGACTGGGCGCTGGTGCACATGGACACCGACCTGCGTCGGGCCTACGGCGAGGAGTTCCTGCTCCGCGGCGTCGCCCATCCGATCACCCACACCCTGGACCTCGCGTTCGGCTACCACTGCACGGCGCAGGTCGCGCGCTACGTGGGTGACCACCAGCTGGCCGCCCAGTGCGACGCCCTCGCCCGGCAGTGGGTCAACGCCTTCGACCCCGAGTCCGGCCTGCTGGTGGACTCCTCCTACTACGAGGGCGGCAAGTGGAACTACTCGTTCCGGGTGCTGCACGACATGCGGGCGAGGATCGACCTCGCCGGGGGCGAGGACGCGTACCTGGCGATGCTCGACGCCTTCTTCGGCTACGGGGCGGAACCAGTCCGCCAAGTCGGGGAGCGGCCGACGGCGGCCGAGCTGCTGAGCGGCTACCAGCTCAACCGGTTCGAGGGGCTGAACAACGAGCCCGACATGGAGGTCCCCTGGGCCTACCACTACGTGGGCCGGCCCGACCGCACGGCGGAGATCGTGCACGCCGCGGTGCACTGCCAGTTCGGTCTGGGCCGCGGCGGCCTGCCCGGGAACGACGACTCGGGCGGCCTCAGCTCCTGGTACGTCTGGGCGTCCCTCGGGCTGTTCCCGATCGCCGGCCAGTCCCTCTACCTGGTGAACGCACCGTCCTTCTCCCAGTCCCGGATCGCCCTCGGCGACGAGGAGCTGGCCATCGAGACGTCGGGTTTCGTCGAGCCCTTCGCCGGCGGACCCGTGCAGTACGTGCAGTCCGTCCGCTTCAACAGCCGACCGCTGGAGCACAGCTGGCTGCCCGCCCGGGAGCTGCACCGGGGAGGCCGGCTGCTGATCGAGCTCGGGCCGCAACCGTCGGCCTGGGGCACCAGCAGCAGACCCCCGTCAGTCTCTGCCTGCGCCGACCCCAGCCCTGCCTGACGCCCGTCCTGCCCGACCGTCCCTCCACGCGCCGACCCCGCCAGAAAGGCCCAGCATGAACCGACGCGACCACCACGTGACCCAGCCACGACGCCGCCTGGTGCTCGTGGTCCGAGCCGATCCGGTGATCTGCGGCCATTCCGGGGAGGCCCGGAACCTGGCCGAAGCCGCGCTCGAACGGGGCTTCACCGAGGTTCGCATCGTCACCTGGCCGATCGAGCGGCTGGTCGCGACCGGGCTGCCGCTCAAGCCGCTGGACCGGGTGACTCCCTACAGCGTGGGCATCGAGGTCGAGCGGCCCGCTCCGGTCGGGGACTACAAGGTGCCCGACGGTCGGTACCTGTCGGGGCTCGTCGGCCGGTTGGTCGAGCTGTTCACCGACGGCGTGCCGACGGTCGCGATGTCGCTCTACCTGAGCCCGCACACCCTGGCCGTGGCCGACGCCCTGCGGGTGGCGCAGGCCACCGGCCTTCCGGTCGACGTGACGACGATCGCCGAGGCGGTCGGCTCCGACGTCACCAACGTCGTCCGGTCCTGCGTGGCCGAGGGGCGGTTCGGCGCCGCCGCCCAGGTGCTGACCGCCTACCTGGGCAGCGACGTTCCCGTCGCGGTGTCGGAGTACACCCGACAGCTGGTGGTCACCGCCGCCGAGGAGGTCGACGCGCGGCACGGCACCCGCTTCGCCGGCCAGTGCCGCGAGCGGGTCGCCGTCTCCTACCCGGCCATCAACACCGCCGACTTCCTGCACCAGGACCTCGACCGGTTCGCCGGGACGCTGGCCCGACGCGGGCTGCATCGCAACGGCTACGTGCTCTTCCTCTCCCGGCTGGCGCGCGCCAAGGGGGTGGACGAGCTGATCGAGGGCTTCGCCCAGAGCGAGCGAGCCCGGGGCCTCACCCTGGTCGTCGCGGGCGACGGCCCGGAGGCGGCACATCTGCACGAGGTGGCGGCGGCGTCGTCGGCGGCGGAGCGGATCGTCTTCTTCGACGACGTGGACGACGACGAGAAGCCGTTCCTGATGGCCGGCTGTGCCGCCTTCGTGCTGCCCAGCAAGCCGCGGCCGGAGTTCGTGGAGACCTTCGGGATCGCCCTGGTGGAGAAGATGCTCGCCGGTGGTGGGCCGGTGATCACCACCGAGACCGGCGGCATCGGCGAGGCGGTCGGGGACAACGCGCTGATCATCGCGGTCGAGGATCCCGTCGGCATCGCGGCGGCCCTGGACGAAGCCCTCAGCATGCCGGAGCACGAGCGCGAGGCGATGGAGCTGCGCGCCCGGGACCACGCGCTCCAGTTCGACCGGGGCCGGGTCTTCGAGCTGCTGATGGCCCGGTTGAGCAGCTCCCCGAGCTCGATCCGAGCGCTCACCGCACCCTGAGCCGGCGGGTACGGCGTCCAGCGCTGCCACACTGGTGCCATGCCTGCCGGAACCTCCGCCACCCCGACGCTTCGCCACCAGGTCGAACGGGCCAGCCGCCCGCTGCTGCTGCGGCTGCACAGCTGGCCGCGCCCCGTCCTGCCGGTGATCACGGTGGTGTTGGTGCTGGTTGGGGTGCTCGCCCCGCCGATCCTCGGGCTGCTGGCCCTCGCCGTCGTCGCGCTGTTCGTCGCCTGGATCGGCTACCTCTCCTGGCCCGCGGTCTCCGCGTCCGGACGGGTGCTCCGGGTGGCGATGGTGGGCCTGGTCGTGGTCCTGGCGCTGAGCCGGCTCTGAGCCTGCGGCGGACCCGGAGCGCGTACCCGGCGGCGCGTCCCCCCGTCCGCATCCCGGATTTCCGGTCTGTGATCAGCGTCACCGGACGGGAAGGGAACCTATGCTGTCTGCACCGGGGGTCCGTGCCAGGGTAAGGAGCCCCGTGATGGACCAGGACATGACCACCGGGGTTGTCTACCGGCAAGCGGTACGAGGCTTGGCCGACCTCGGCGGCGACAACCCGATCGTCCAGCTCGTCGACCGGTGCGCGGAGGTCTCCCGTACGTCTGAGCGGCTCCGGCTGCTGCTGAGGGAGAACGAGGCCCTCGCGGAGGAGCTCGCGCTTCCCTCCCTGCACTGCCGGATCGCCGAGGCCGCCTCCCACCTGGTGCCGACCCGGGCGGCCGCCTTGGCCGTGCTGACCCCCGAGGGCCAGGTGCGCCAGCTCGTCCAGCGTCGTGCCGCCGAGGACTGCGCGGTCGCCGTGCTGGTCCCCACCCCCGGCCTGGAGCTGCTGACGCAGCTGCTCGGGCCGCTGCGGCCCGGTCAGGTGTTCCGGATCCAGGCACCGGGACCGGTCCTGCCGGAACCCTGGCGCGAGGACTTCCTCGCCGTGCCCGTGCACTTCCGGCGGGACGTGCTGGCGGTGCTGCTGCTGGCTCCGCCACCTACCGGACTGGACGCCGAGGACGAGGACGTCCTGCTGAGCCTGGCGGTCGCCGCCGGCACGGCGATCGAGAACGCCCGGCTCTACGACGAGGCACGCCGTCGCCAGCAGTGGCTGCAGGAGGCTGCGGAGGTCGGTAACAGCATGCTCGCGCTGGCCACCGAACGGGAGGCCGTCGGACTCATCGCCCAGAGTGTCCAGAAGCTCGCCGACGCCGAGCTCGTCACCGCCTGGACGCCAGGCCCGTCACACGACCTGCTGCTGGGCACCGTCGTGATGGGAGACGGCAGCGAGGAGTTCGTGGGCTGCCGGATCAGCCGGGAGGACAGTCTCGCGACCGAGATCCTCGGCAGTGGGTGCGGTCAGCAGCTCTGCTCGACCGACCGTCCCGACTGTGCCTGGATGGCCGCTATCGACCGTGCCGGGATCGGGCCGGTGATGGTCGTCCCCTTCTCGGGCGCCGGAGGCTCACGCGGCCTGCTGCTCGCCGGCCGGCGGCATGGCCGACCCGCCTACTCCGCGAGTGACGTGGACATGGCGGAGACCTTCGCAAGCCATATGGGGATCGCGCTGGACCGGATCGCCGCCCGGACCGCCCAACAGCGGGTGAGCCTGCTGGAGGACCGGGAGCGGATCGCGCGCGACCTGCACGACCACGTCATCCAGTCGCTGTTCGCGACCGGGCTGAAGGTGCAGTGTGCGGAGCGGCTGAGCCAGGAGGAGGCCGTCCGACCGCGCCTGGCCGAGGTGGTGCAGGACATCGACGGCACGATCCGGCAGCTGCGGACGACGATCTTCCAGCTCGGCGACCGGGTGGCACCGGGTTGCGGGCTACGGTCAGCCGTGCTCGACGTCCTGCAGGACGTGGCCCCCGTGCTCCCGTTCGAGCCGGAGGTCGAGTTCGACGGCCCGGTGGACACTGCCGCCGACAGCGCACTGGTGGACGAGGTGGTGGCCGTCGTGCGCGAGGCGGCGACCAACTGCGGGAAGCACGCGAGGGCCAGCCGCCTGCTGGTCGCGGTGCAGGTCGCGGCCGGCCGGCTGACCCTTCTCGTGCAGGACGACGGTGTCGGTCTCGGAGGGGCGACCCGACGGAGCGGGCTGGACAACCTGAAGCAGCGGGCCGTCCAGCTGGGCGGGAGCCTGACCCTCGACGTCCCCGCCGGCGGTGGGACCAGGCTCTGCTGGTCCGTTCCGCTGCACAGCGGATGAGCCCGGCTGGGCCGTTCTGGGCGGCGCCCGTGAAGCCGATGCTGGGCGAGGTTCGCTCCGGCCCGGGGAGTGTCCCCCGGAAGTCCCGGCTTGACGACCGCGCCCGGCTAGATGAAAATGGTTGTCATGACGGGGAAGTGGCGGCGGCTGAGTGCCCTACTCACGACCTCGGCGCTGCTGCTGGTAGCCGGCTGCGGCGGGGCTGGGACGGCTACCGGCTCGTCCGCCAAGCAGCCCGGCCAGCTCAGCATCGTGACCGCGTTCTACCCTTTCGCGTTCGTGGCGGAGCGCGTGGCCGGCAGCCACGCCCTCGTGACGACGCTGACCCAGCCGGGAGCCGAACCGCATGACGTCGAGCTGACCCCGCGGCAGGTCGGCTCGCTGTCCGTCGCGGATCTGGTCGTCTACGAGCGCGGCTTCCAGCCGGCGGTGGACCAGGCGGTGGACCAGAGCGGCGCCTCAGCCGTCCTCGACACTGCGACGGTCGTCCCGCTCGAGCCGCTCGGCACGACCGCGGACCCTCACGAGGAGGAGCACGGGCACGAGCACGATGACGGCGCGCTCGACCCCCACATCTGGCTGGACCCGACCAACCTGGCGCGGATCGCGACGGACCTGGCCGGACGGCTCTCGGCCATGGACGGGGAGCATGCGGCCGACTATCGGGCCAACGCCGCCAGGCTCGGCCGCGACCTCGGCGGCCTGGACGCTGAGTTCCGGCGGGGCCTGGCCCACTGCAGCCGGACCGAGTTCATCACCACCCACGCCGCGTTCGGCTACCTGGCCCGGCGGTACGCGCTGACCCAGGTCGGCATCACCGGGCTCAACCCCGACACCGAGCCCTCCCCGTCCCGGATTGCCCAGATCCAGCGGGAGGCCACCAGCCGCGGGGTGACGACCATCTTCACCGAGACGCTCATCTCCCCCGCCATCGCTCGGTCCATCGCCGGCGACCTCGGGCTGGTCACCGATGTGCTGGACCCCGTCGAGGGCATCACCAGCGCGTCACGCGGCCAGGACTACCTCGCCGTGATGCGCTCCAACCTCTCCGCTCTCGAGAAGGCCAACGGATGCTCGTGACCGATCCTGCTGCATCGGGGCCGGTGCTCCGCGCCACCGACCTCTCCGTCGAACTCGGCGGTCTGCCTGTCCTGCGCGGGGTCGACCTCGCCGTCCGACCCGGGGAGACGGTGGCCCTGCTGGGCGGTAATGGCTCGGGCAAGTCGACCCTGGTCCGGGCACTGCTCGGGCTGACGCCACTGTCCCGCGGGTCGGTCGAGCTGTTCGGGACGCCGCTGGGACGCTTCCACCGCTGGGCGAAGGTGGGCTACGTCCCGCAGCGCTCCACCACAGGCTTCAACGGCGCCAAGGTGCGGGAAGTGGTCGCGACCGGACGGCTCGCCCACCGCCGGCCGTTCGTCCCACCCCGCGCCAGCGACCGGGCCGCGGTGGCGCAGGCGCTCCGGGCCGTCGACCTGACCGACCGGGCGGGCGAGGACCTGGCCGTCCTCTCCGGGGGCCAGCAGCAACGGGTGCTGATCGCCCGGGCTCTGGCCGCTGAGCCGGAGCTGCTGGTCCTGGACGAGCCGACCGCGGGGGTCGACCTGGCCCACCAGCAAGTGCTCACCTCCGTGCTGGCCGACCTCGTCTCGCAGGGCACCGCGGTGCTCGTCGTGCTGCACGAGATCGGCACGCTCGGCGACCTCATCGACCGCGGCGTCGTGCTGCGGGAGGGGCGGGTCGCCCTCGACGGCCCACTGCACGAGCTGCAGCACCGCGCCGGCGGGGACCTCGGCCACCACGAGCCCGAGCGCACCGACTCCCGCTGGCTGGACGGGACGGTCGGCCGATGACCGAGCTGCTCGGCTTCCCCTTCATGCAGCGGGCCCTGCTGGCCGCACTGCTCACCGGCCTGATCGCCCCGGCGATCGGGATCTACATCGTGCAGCGCCGGCTCAGCCTGCTCGGCGACGGTCTCGGCCACGTCGCCATCGCCGGCGTGGGCCTGGCCCTGCTGACCGGGTCGGCACCGATCCCCGTCGCCGTCGTCGTCTGCGTCGTCGGTGCCGTGGCCGTCGAGCTGCTCCGTCAGCTGGGCAAGGCCACCGGTGACGTCGGGCTGGCGATCCTCTTCTACGGCGGGCTGGCGGCCGGCGTGCTGATGTCCGGGGTGGCCGGCGCGGGTGCCGGCGCCCTGTCCCAGTACCTCTTCGGCTCCCTGACCACGGTCACCGCCGCAGACCTGCGGCTCGTGGCGGTGCTCGCCGTGCTCGTGCTGGTGCCGACGGTGGGGCTGGCGCCCCAGCTGTTCGCGGTCTGCACCGATGAGCAGCACGCCCGGACCCAGGGGCTGCCGGTTCGGTTCTACAACGTGCTGATCGTCGTGCTGGCGGCCGTCACGGTCACTCTCGCGATGCGCACCGTCGGCCTGCTGCTGGTCAGCGCGCTGATGGTGGTACCGGTGGCTGCCGCGCAGAACCTGGTCCGCGGCTTCTACGCCGCGCTGGGGTGCGCCATGGTGATCGGCGTGCTGGTGGCGGTGGGCGGTGCCACCGGGTCCTACTTCGCCGACACGGCGCCGGGCGCGCTCATCGTCGTGCTGGCCATCGCCGTGTTCGCCCTGAGCTGGCCGGTCCCGCTGCTGCTGCGCCGCCGCCGAGCCGCGCCCGAGCTGCCGGACGCCTCGCCGGCCGGAGCCCTGGACGAGGTGGCGAGCCCGCACGTGGTGGCCGAGGACGCCCACCCGCACCGGCATGACCCCGCATGCGGCCACCGGGCCGTCCGGCACGGCGACCACACCGACTACCTGCACGAAGGCCACCGGCACGCGGCCCACGCCGACCACTACGACGAGCACTGACGACCTGAGCGAGGAAGCGATGACCGATCCCGCCGTCAACCCCCAGCGCCGGACGCGCCAGCGCGCGGCCGTGGACCAGATCCTCTCCCACCTCGAAGAGTTCCGGACGGCCCAGCAGATCCACGACGTGCTGCGCCAGCAGGGCGACAGCGTGGGGTTGACCACCGTCTACCGGACCCTGCAGTCCATGGTCGACTCCGGCGAGCTCGACGTGCTGCGGACCAACGAGGGCGAGGCCGCCTACCGGCGCTGCTCCAACGGCCACCACCACCACCTCGTCTGCCGCAGCTGCGGACGGACCGTCGAGGTGTCGGGGCCGGCGGTCGAACGCTGGGCCAGCGCGGTCGCCGACGAGCACGGCTTCCGCGACGTCAGCCACGACCTCGAGATCTTCGGGACCTGCAGCTCCTGCTGACCTACCGGGTCCGCGGGCGTGACGCTTCCTCCTCGGACGCGTACCAGCGGGTGAGGGCGGCGAATCCCTGGTCGAGGCTGACCCGCGGCGTCCACTGCAGGGCCTCGCGGGTGCGCCGCTGGTCGAACCAGTGGGCGGTGGAGAGCTGCTCGACGAGGAAGCGGGTGAACGGCGGGTCCTCGTCGTCTCCGGGCCGCAGTGCCCACAGACCTTCCATCGCCAGTCCGCCGACCCTCGCGAGCCGGACCGGGATATGCCGTCTCGGCTCCGGCGCCCCGCCGGCGCGGCAGATCGCCGACAGTATCTCCGCGATCGGCCGCGGCTCCCCGTTGCTGACCACGAGCGCCTCACCGTGCACGCCGCCCGGGCTGCACCGGTCCACCGCGGCGACCAGGGCGTCCACGGCGTTGTCCACGTAGGTCGTGTCGACCAGGACCGCACCGGCGCCGATCAGCGGCAGCCGTCCGCGACGACCCCGCTCGACGATCCTGGCGACGAGCTGGGTGTCCCCCGGCCCCCAGACCAGGTGCGGGCGGATGCTCAGCACCGCCAGCCTCGGAGAGTCGGCCGCCATCGCCAGCTGCTCGGCCTCGGCCTTGCTCCGGGCGTAGGGTCCGCGCGCCGCCGCCGGGTCGGCGGTTCCGGCCCCCGCCCCCACCAGGGACGTCCCGGCGTGCGCCACCGACGGTGACGACACGTTCACCAGCCGCTCGACCCCGCTGCGCCGGCAGGCGTCGACGACCGCGCGGGTGCCCTCGACGTTCACCCGTCGGTAGTCCGCCTCGGCCCCGGTGATGTTCACCTTGGCGGCCAGGTGCACGACGGCCTGGTGGCCGTCGACCGCCTGCCGGACGGCGCCGGGGTCCGACACGTCGGCCAGCACCTCGCGCAGCCCCAGCCGGGACGGCCGTCGCTGCAGGACCGTGACGTCGTCGCCCCGGGCGGCGAGGGCGAGGGCGGTCGCCCCGCCGAGCATCCCGCTCGCCCCGGTCACCAGCACCTTCATCCCGGCGCGCTCACGGCGGTCTCAGACCCGTCCGGGTCGCTCGCCCGCGAGCAGTCGGCCGGCCCAGCGCGCCAGCCGCGCCCGGTCCACCTTCGAGGCGTGCCTGATGTCCACGGGCAGGGTGTCGACGACGAGCACGGCGGCCAGACCGACCGGGGAGGCTGCCCGGACGGCTTCGGCCAGGGCCGGCTCCGCGATCGGCCGACGGCGCCGGCGTCCCGCTGCCGGTACGACGATCGCCACCACCTGCTGGGTGCCCGCCGGTCCGACCCCGACGACCGCGGCGGCGGTGACCGCTTCCAGGCTCTCGATCCGCTGCTCCAGCCCGACCGGGGTCACCGGACCCCCGGCGGTGGCGACGACGTGCACCAGGCGTCCCTCGACCCAGAGCCGGCCCTCCTCGTCGAGGTGGCCGACGTCCCCGCTCCGGTGCCAGCCGGGGTTGCGCGAGCTCTGCTGCTCCACCGCCCACAGCCGGTCATACCGCTCCTTGCGGTGGGCAGCGGCGATACAGATCTCACCCGTGACGCCGGGGGTGTCGGTCAGCTCGCCGTCCGCCCGCCCCAGCCGGTCCAGGGGACTGACCCGGACGCTCACTCCCGGCAGCGTGCGGCCGACGCAGACGCCGTTGCCGGCACCGGCGGCCTCGATCTCGGGGAGGGAGATGTCGGTGGCGGGCAGCACCTCCGTCATTCCGTACGGGGTGTGCAGCTCGGCGTTCGGCAGTAGCCGCTGCACCGCGCGCAGCAGCGAGACAGGAACCGGAGCGCCGGCTGACAGGACGGTGCGGATCCCGTCCAGGGCGACGCGCTGCTCGGAGGTGAGCCGGTCGGCGGTGGCCACGACGTTGCGCAGAGCGGCGGGCGACGCGAACACCGAGGTGGCGTCGATGGCGGCGACGGCGGTGGCCAGCGCCTCGGCCGTCAGCGTGCCGGGCGCGGTGACGTCCATGTCCGGAACGACGGCACCGATGCCGATCGCCGGCCCATAGAGCGCGAAGGGCGCGAAGGCGGCCACCAGCCGGTCCTCAGGGCCGAGCCGCAGCACGGCGGCGACCTGGGTGATCTGCGCCCGCAGCTGGGACAGGTGGTAGACCACACCCTTGGCCGGGCCCGTCGCACCCGAGGTGAAGAGCACCGCCCCCTCGACGTCCTCGAGTCCCGGCTCGGGCAGGTCCAGCCCACGACCCCGCTGCTCGAGCGCCATCAGCTCATCGGCCCAGCCGAACACTTTCCCGGCCGTGGCCGGGCCGCCGACGACGATCCTGCGTCCGGGAACCCTCAGCGCGGCCATCGCCACCAGCGCCTTGGGGATGCCGATCAGGTGGTCGGGCGCTGCGCTGCGGAGGGCGTGTCCCATCCCCCGCAGGCCCAGACCGGCGTCCGCGACGACGATCGCCGCGCCGGCCCGCCAGCAGGCGTAGACCGCCACGGTCAGCTCGATGCCGGGTGGGACCAGCAGCGCGACGCGGTCCCCCGGTCGGACTCCCGAACTGACAAGGCCGGCGGCCAGGTCGCGGATCCGGCGCCCGAGCTCGGCGAAGGAGGTCGTGCTGACCACGTGGTCGTGGACCTCGGCCACCGCGCCGGCGGAGTCGTCCGCCCGTTGCAGCAGCGCCGCCCAGGGGAGGTCGGCCGGGGCGAGGGACGGTCGCTGCCTCACCGGGGGTCGATCCCCCGGGCCGACCACCCGCTCACCGACCCAGCGCCACAGGTGCTCGGCCGTCTCCGGCGCGTCCTCGGTGACCAGGTGCGACGCCCGGGGGTAGCGCTGGACGTCGGCGTTCGGCAGCCGGTGGAGCAGGTCGTGGAGGTATCGCTCGGAGAAGACCGGGTCCCGCGGCCCCCACAGGAGCAGCGCCGGGACGTCGGCCAGCTCGGCCACCCGGGCCACCATCGCGTCCCAGCTCGCTCTGCTCGGGTGGTCGGCTTCCAGCGGGATGTCGGCCACGAAGTCGCTGACTGCCTGGCGCCGGTCGGCTCCCCGATAGGGAAGGACCAGCCCGGTCCGAACCGCCTCGGGCAGCGCCGGCCGTGACAGCAGGGCCCCGCCCCGGACGAACGTCGGGGTCCGGGCGCAGACCGCCTGGCGCAGCGCCGGTTGGCGGGCCAGCCGGATCAGCGCCGGCAGGTCATCCCCCAGGGGGAGGTCGACGCCGGTGTTGGTGAGCACGAGCCCGAGCAGCTGGGCCCGGTGCCCGAGCGCCCAGCCGAGCGAGATCGGCCCGCCCCAGTCGTGCGCCACCGTGACCACCGGCCCGGCGATGCCGAGCGCTGCCGTCAGGTCCCCGAGGTCGGCGACCCGCTGGCTGAACCGGCGCGGCTCGGCCAGCCGCTCGGAGAACCCCATCCCCAGCTGGTCGACGGCGACGACGCGCCAGCCGGGCGGGGCCGTGGCGAGGAAGCGACGCCACAGGAACGACCAGGTCGGGTTGCCGTGCACGCAGAGCAGGGTCCCGACCGTCGGCTCAGCCCCGTTGTCGAGCAGGTGCCACTGGTGGGGGACGCCGTCGGCGTCGACCACCTCGACCAGACGCGACCAGCGAGGGTCCACATCCGGCAGCGCGCTGAGGTCCGGCGGCGTGCTGAGCACCGCGCGTCCTGAGAGGTCGGTGGCAGGAGCGGCCGTCACCAGACGATCTCGGCGAAGGACGTGTTCAGTCCCGAGCCGATCCCGAGCAGGATGACGCGCATCGCCGGCTGCAGCAGGTCCACGTTCTGAGCCAGGGTGAACGGCACGGCTGCCGGCCCCAGGTTCCCGTAGGTCTGGACCGTCATGGGGAACCGGTCCCCGCTCAGCCCCACGGCGGCGGCCATCGTCGCGATGTGTTTGGTCGAGGTCTGGTGGCACATGAAGTAGTCGGCCTCGGCCCAGTCGAACTCGTGCTGGGCGTCCTGCCAGGTCTCGATCGCCAAGGCGATCCCGGCCTCGAAGAGCGCGCGGCTGTCGGTGGTCATGCCGTTCAGGTCCCCGACGCACAGCTCGTGGTGCTCGGTGCCGGCGCGACTGGCGCCGCCCAGCACCTGGTGACCCTCCGGGTGCCGGTCGCTGCGGCCCAGCACCATGGCGGCCGCGCCGGACCCGATGGTGAGGCTGGCGAACTGGGCCTTGAGATCGGCGGCGGTGGCGTCGGCCTGGCTCAGCCGCTGCAGGGTCGCCTCGTGCAACCCCCGAATGCTCTCGGCGTCGACCAGCAGGGCGTAGTCCACCTGGCCCGCGTCGATCATGGTGCCCGCGATCTGGATGCCGTTGACGAAGCCGAGGCAGGCGTTGGTGATGTCGAAGTTGAGGCAGCGGGTGGGCAGCCCGAGCTGGTGGTGCACCGCGACGGCGACCGACGGCTCCAGGTTGTCCCGGCAGACCGAGGTGTTGATGATCAGGCCGACCTGCGTCGGGTTGATCCCGGCCTCGGCCAGCGCCTTGGCACCGGCCATTGCGGCGGCGTCGGCGATGCTCACGTCGTCGGGGAACCAGCGCCGCTCCTGCACGCCGGCGAGCCGCTCGAGCATGCCGGGCTGCATCCCGGTGCGCCGATAGGTCTCGGCCAACCGCTCGTCGAACGCGGCCGACGTCGCCACGATGGGCGCCTCGACCGCGCAGACCGACAGGACACTCGTGTTCCTCAGTCGATACGTTGCGTTGCCACTCATGTCCGTACCCTCACCCTTGCGCGCCTCGCACCACCTGGTGCGACCGTCGAATCGTCCTCACCTCGAACCGGTCAACTATCTCACGCAAGACCGGGCCCGTGGTCCGTCGCGGACGGGCCCGTCCACTCCTCATCAGGCCCCACCTGGTTGGGGACAGCCCCGCCGTAGCGCCGGTCGCGGCCGGCGTAGAGCTCGATCGCCCGCCACAGGTCGCGTCGGTCGAAGTCGGGCCAGAGCCGGTCGAGGAAGACCATCTCGGCGTACGCGGACTGCCAGAGGAGGAAGTTCGAGGTCCGTTGCTCACCGGAGGAGCGGACGAAGAGGTCGACGTCGGGGATCTCGGGTTCGTCCAGGAATCGGCGGAACCGCGCCTCGGTGAGCTTCCGCGGGTCGAGCTGGCCCGCGGCCGCCAGCTCCGCGATCCGTCGGGTGGCGTCGACGATCTCGGCGCGCCCCCCGTAGTTGACGCAGAACTGCAGGGTCAGCACGTCGTTGTCGACCGTGCGGCGCTCGGCGTCCTCCAGCTCGCTGATCACGCTCCGCCACAGGCGCGGTCGGCGGCCGGCCCAGCGCACCCGGACGCCGAGCGCGTCCAGCTGGTCCCGGCGACGGCGGATCACGTCCCGGTTGAAGCCCATCAGCCAACGCACCTCATCGGGTGAGCGGCTCCAGTTCTCGGTCGAGAACGCGTAGGCGGAGAGGTACTGCACCCCGACCTCGATGGCGCCCTCGATGACGTCGAACAGTGACTCCTCGCCCCTGGCGTGGCCCTCGGTGCGAGGCAGCGAGCGGGCCTTGGCCCAGCGGCCGTTGCCGTCCATCACGATCGCCACGTGCTTCGGGAGCCTGGCGCTGGGCACGACCGGCGCCCGAGCGCCGCTGACGTGCGGGGCCGGAGGCCGCGGCGCCGGCCGGGCCGCGCCGGACTGCGATCTCCGCTGCATCTTGGGCACGTGCGGGACACTATCGAGGTGCCCACCTACCGTGACGAAGCGCTGGTGCTCCGTACGCACAAGCTGGGTGAGGCCGACCGGATCATCACCCTGCTGAGCCGGCGCCACGGGAAGATCCGGGCCGTCGCAAAGGGGGTGCGGCGCACCTCGTCCAAGTTCGGTGCCCGGCTCGAGCCGTTCTCCCACGTCGACCTGCAGTTCGCCGTCGGACGGACTCTCGACGTAGTGACCCAGGTCGAGTCCCTCGACGCCTTCGGGCCGGCCCTGACCGAGGACTACCCTCGCTACACCGCCGGCCAGGTGATGCTGGAGACCGCCGACCGGCTGGTGGTCGAGGAGGGTGAGCCCGCGATCCAGCAGTACCAGCTGCTGGTCGGCGCCCTGCGCGTGCTGGACCGCGGGACTTCCGACGGGCCCCGGCCGGCTTCGCTGATCCTGGACTCCTACCTGCTGCGCGCGCTCGCCGTGGCGGGGTACGCGCCCTCGTTCACCGACTGCGCCCGCTGCGGGCTGGTCGGGCCGCACTCGGCCTTCTCCCCCGTCGCCGGCGGCGTGGTCTGCGAGCGCTGCCGTCCAGCCGGCTCGTCCCGTCCCTCGCCGGAGACGCTGGCGCTGCTCGGTTCGCTGCTGGCGGGCAGCTGGGTCGACACCCGCGACGTGCCCGCGCAGACGGCGCGGGAGGCGAGCGGTATCACGGCGGCGTTCGCCACCTGGCACCTCGACCGCAACCTCCGGTCACTGGTGCACGTCGAGCGCTGACCCGAGGCCCTCCGGGCGAAGACGTTGCTGCACAGTGCCGGGTACTCACGGCACTCTGCAGCAACCTCCTCAGAACAGGCAGTCGGGGCAGCGGCGGAAGGGGCCGGGCCAGCCGCGAGTCAGCAGCACCTCCGCGACCTGCAGGGCGACCAGGCACGGTGAGCCGGCCACGTCACCGAAGCCATACCGCAGCGTCGCCTCGCCGTCCAGGGTCGCGTGGTTGTCGCGGGTCATGTCCCGGAAGCGCCCGACGCCCTCGTGCCCGAGCCGACCGTCCAGCTCGACCACCAGGCGGTAGGCGAGGTAGACCACGTCACGCCGATGCCGGTGGCGCGACCGGTTCTGCCGCTCGGGCTGAGGCAGACCGTGCGGTCGCTCGACGTCCCGGAGATACCTCAGCTCCAGTGGGGAGTCGGCGCCCTGCCCGTCGTCGCCGGGCAGTTCGGCGAGCAGGGCCCGGCGACCGTGCCGGCCCGGGGCGTCGCGCGCCCGCTGCAGGCGGACCGGACTGGTCCGCCGTGTCTGCACCGCCTGGGTCACCCAGTGCACCACCTCCCGCGCGTCGGCGCCCTCGCAGAGGTCCAGCACGGTGTCCTCCAGCGTCAGCCGTGGCGGCTCCCCCGGCGAGCGTCGGTCACGGAACCCCGGCCGTTCCCGGGTGAAGGACCACGGGGGCCGGTCGAGGGCCCGGGAGGTGGGCGGTACGAGCACCTGCACGGCGCTCGGCGGCTCGGGGACCTGACCGTGCAGGAAGGCGGCCGAGAGCCCGCCCAGCCGGGACGCGCTGCCGCCGAGCAGGACACCCGCCCAGGCCTGGCCCTGCCAGTCGACCGGGAACGGCTGGACGCAATAGACGTTCCCGGCCAGCCGCTGCCACTGACCGCTGCGCAGCAACCGCTGCCGTGAGTGGCGGCCGACGCCCAGGCTCTCCGCCTGCTGCGCACTGAGGACCCCCGACTGCGCGGCGGCCAGCGCCAGCAGCTCCGGCCCTGGGTCCACCCGCGCACGCACCCGACCAGCCTGCCCACGCCCGCCTTCCCGGGACCGACCACGGTCACGATCTGTGGATGCCGCCAGGACGTTGCTGCCAAGTGCCGGGTACTCACGGCACTGCGCAGCAACGTCTCCGCTGGATCAGCCCACGACGCGGTTGACGGCCGAGGTGACGGCGCGGAGGGAGGCGGTGACGATGTTCGCGTCCATGCCCACGCCCCACGCGACCTCGCTGGACTCGCCGTCGCCGACCTCACACTCCACGTAGGCCGCGGCATAGGCGTCACCACCGGCGGAGAGCGCGTGCTCGGCGTAGTCCAGCACCCGCACGTGGTAGCCGAGGACGGAGATGGCATCCACGAACGCCGACACGGGACCGTTGCCTTCGCCGGTGATCTGGCGCTCACGGCCGCGGTCGACCACCGTGGCGGCGACGGAGTCGTGCTGGCCGCTGGCCGATGCCGAGTTGGCCGCGACGAGCTTGAGCGGGCTGTCCGCGGTCAGGTACTCGGCGGTGAAGATCTCCCACAGCCGGCCGGCGTTGACCTCGCCGCCGGCCGTGTCGGTGTGGGACTGGACGACCCGGCTGAACTCGATCTGCAGCCGGCGCGGCAGCTCGAGGTTGTGCTCGGACTTCATGATGTAGGCCACCCCGCCCTTGCCGGACTGGGAGTTGACCCGGATCACCGCCTCGTACGAGCGGCCCACGTCGTGCGGGTCGATCGGCAGGTACGGCGCCTCCCAGGGCATCGCGCTGACCGGCTTGCCCTCGGCGGCGGCCTGCTTGTCCAGCGCCTCCAGGCCCTTCTTGATGGCGTCCTGGTGGGAGCCGGAGAAGGCCGTGTAGACCAGGTCGCCCGCGTAGGGGTGGCGCGGGTGGACCGGCAGCTGCGTGCAGTACTCCACCGTGCGACGGATCTCGTCGATGTCGGAGAAGTCGATCATCGGGTCGATGCCCTGGCTGAACAGGTTCATGCCGAGGGTGACCAGGCAGACGTTGCCGGTCCGCTCGCCGTGCCCGAACAGGCAGCCCTCGACCCGGTCGGCGCCGGCCATCATCGCCAGCTCGGTGGCCGCCACCGCGGTGCCGCGGTCGTTGTGCGGGTGCAGCGAGATCGTGGTGTTCTCGCGACGGGTCAGCGCCCTCGAGAACCACTCGATCTGGTCGGCGTAGACGTTCGGCGTGGCCATCTCGACGGTGGCCGGCAGGTTGAGGATGATCTCCCGGCCGTCCTCGGGCTGCCACACGTCGGAGACCGCCTCGCAGACCTCGACCGAGAACGGCAGCTCGGTGCCGGTGAAGATCTCGGGTGAGTACTCGTAGCCGATGACGGTCTTGTCCAGGTAGCTCTCGGAGTACTTCATGACGAGCTCGGTGCCCCGGGTCGCGATGGCCTT
>JBJMIS010000006.1:0-6621 GCA_045806705.1 Friedmanniella sp. | reverse complement strand
CCGGACCCGCCCTGCTGACCCAGGCCATCCACGCCGCCGCCGACGGAGACGCACTGATCGCACCCAGCGTGACTGTCCGACTGCTCGCAGCGTTCGCCCACGCACAGACCTCACCACCGAGGCAGCCGATAGAACCGCTCTCCGCTCGCGAGGAGGAGGTCCTTTTGCCTGTAGCCCAAGGCCGCACCAACGATGAGATCGCCAGCGAGCTCTACATCACCCCAAGCACCGTCAAAGCCCACCTCGCCAGCCTCATGCGAAAGCTCGGCGCCCGAAACCGCGTCGAGGTCGCCATGTGGGCTCACGAGACCGGCCGCATCTGACGCCACAAAGGCTCCCGCCGCCGTTTGCCGCAACCCCCACAGCGTCACAAGGCGGCCTGTACCCCTCGAAGGGACACTGCGTCCTCTCACCGGATGACGGGCTCTACAGCGCGCGGGTCTGAGGGCTAGCGTCGGGCACTTCGGGTTGCCCCTGGTGTCAAGGGTGAGTTGGGTCAAGGCACACACAACAATCTGCTGGCGCTGGGACCGGCAAGGTACCTAGAGATCATCGCGCCGGCCCGACGCAGCCCGAGCCGCTCGGACCGCTCCCCGTACGGCAGATCGACGTCGAGGTACGCCTGGTTACACCGCTGTCCTCGACGGGATCGGGCTTCAGGGACACTCGCGGGTCTCCATGACTCAGGACGTCTACCTCGGGCGTCGCGCGGCCAACGCCGGGAACGTGGCGGCGTTGGAGACGTACGACCCAGCATCGGCTACGGACGAGCAGCGCGGGGAGGAGGAGTGACCCGCATTCGTCCCCACTCTTCGGAAACCCGTACCGCAACCGGACGCCAGAGACGCTCTGGTCAGGCTAAATGGTGCGCCGCGAGGGAATCGAACCCCCAACCCGCTGATTAAGAGTCAGCTGCTCTGCCTATTGAGCTAGCGGCGCGCGAGCCGAAACACTACCAAACCCTTCCGACCGGGCGAAATCTGCGCCGTCAGGCCTGACCCTCCGAGAGGACAGCCATGGCCGCGTTATGGCCGCCGAGCCCGCTCACGGCGCCGCCGCGGACCGCGCCCGAGCCGCACAGCAGGATTCCGGGGTCAGCGGTGGCGACCCCCCAGCGCTCCGCCGGCGTACGAGGCGAGAGATTGTCGTCGAGCCAGGGCCAGCTCAGGTCGCCGTGGAAGATGTGGCCGCCGGGCATGCCGAGCTCGGCCTCGACGTCGAGCGGGCTCATCACCTCGATACAAGGGCGCCCGTCGCGGTCGAGCGCCAGACAGTCGTCCAGCGGCTCGGCCAGCACCGACTGCAGAGCGCGCAGAGCGGCGTCGCGGACTTCGGCCCGTCGGCGCTCCGGGTCCTCTCGGAACAGCCGGGCAGGGGTGTGCAGGGCGAAGAGGGTGAGGCTGTGGGCACCGGTCGCCCGCAGAGTCGGGGCCAGGATGCTCGGGTCGGTGAGGCTGTGGCAGTACGCCTCCACCGGCAGTGGGTCCGGGACCCGCCCGGTCTCGGCCTCAGCCTTCGCTGCCGCCAACCGGCGGTAACCCTGCGCCAGGTGCAGCGTCCCGGCGAAGCCCGTCGCGGGGTCGATTCCGGAGCGGAAGCGTGGCAGCCGACGCAGCACGAGATTGATCTTGGTCTGGCTTCCCTCCGGTGGTTGGGAATCCTTCCCCAACAGCCGGTTGAGCACGGCCGGTGCGCAGCCGACCAGCACGACCGGGGCTTGAAGGGTGTCCCCGTCGACGAGCTCCACCTCGGCTCCGCCCCCCGGCTGCGGCGTCAGGCGCTCCACCACGGCGCCCGTCCGCAGATCCGCGCCCGCTGCTCGCGCGACCCGGGTCAGCTCGTCGGCCACGCGGCCCATGCCGCCCACGGGGACCCTCCACTCGCCGCTGCCGTTGCCGATGACGTGGTAGAGGAAGCACCGGTTCTGGCGCAGGTCCGGGTCGTGGGCGTCGGCGAAGGTGCCGATCAGCGCGTCGGTGAGCACCAGACCACGGATCGTGTCGTCAGCGAAGGTCGCCTCGAGCAGCTCACCGATCGGCCGTTCGACCAGGTCGTGCCACAGCTCCTGCCCCACCTGGTCCTCGAGCTCGGCGGCGTGGGGGAGTGGCTCCATCAAGGTGGGGGCCACCACTCGGGCGAAGGCCGTCAGCCGCTCCTCGAGCCATCGCCACGGCAGCTGGTCCTGACCAGCCCAGTCGGCAAAGGACGCCGCCGTCGCAGCCCCGGGAACCCGTTCGATCAGAAGTCCGCGATCGGCCACCGGGGTGTAGGAGGCGATCCGCCGCGACGCCAGCTGGAGGTCCAGCCCGAGCTCGCGAACCAGCCGCTCGGGCAGCACGGAGACCAGGTAGGAGAAGCGCGACAGGTTCGCGTCCACCCCCGGGAAGGGCGACGCACTGGCAACCGCACCGCCGAACCGGTCAGCCGCCTCGAGGACCACTACCCGGCGGCCGGCACGGGCGAGGTAGGCAGCGGCAACGAGCCCGTTGTGGCCGCCACCGACGATGGCCACGTCGAGCCGGCCCGGAAGCCTTCGCACCGGTTCCCCTGCCCGACGTGACCGCTGGCCAGCCGGTCTCAGGCGGCGCCGCTGGCGTTGCAGCGGGCCAGCTCGTCCTCGCTCAGCACGAGGTCGGCAGCCTTCGCCGAGTCGGTGATGGACTCGGGCCGACGTGCGCCGGGGATGGGGACGACGTGCTCGCCCAGTGAGAGCTCCCACGCGAGCACGACCTGCTGCGGGCTGACGCCATGGTCGGCAGCGATCTCAGCGAAGGCCGCGAACCGGTTGCCCACCTCACGAGCACCGCCGCCAGTGCCGCCCAGCGGGCTCCAGGGCAGGAACGCGATGCCGTGCTGGTTGCAGAACTCCAGCTCGTCCTGGCTGCAGCGGAACCGCGGGGAGAACTCGTTCTGCACGCTGACCAGCCCGTCCTCACCCAGGACGTCGATGGCCACCTGGATCTCCTCGACGTTGGCGTTGGAGATGCCGATGGCCTTGATCAACCCCTCCTCCTGCAGGGTCTTGAAGTGACCGATCACCTCGCCGTAGACCTTCCAGCGGTCGGGGCGGTGCCACTGGTAGAGATCGATGACGTCCACGCCGAGGTTGGTCAGGGACTTCTGCACGGCCGAGCGGAGGTACTCCAGCGAGCCGTCCCGGCCCCACTGCTCGCCTTCGCTGCGGGTGATCCCGCCCTTGGTGCCGATGACGACGTCACCGGTGTCGCCGCCGTAGGAGCGGACCGCCTTGCCGACGATCTGCTCGTTGTGCCCCATCGTGTCCCAGCTCGGGGCGTAGATGTCGGCGGTGTCGATGAAGGTCACACCGGCGTCGAGCGCGGCGTGAACGGTCCTGATGGCTTGGTCCTCGTCAGGGAACTGGTTGTCGGAGTTCATCGACACGGGCATCGCGCCGAGGCCGATTGCGGAGACGACGAACGGTCCAAGTTTTCTGGTCTGCATGGGACACGAGGCTAACGAAGGGGTGACGGCGTCTCTCGAGAGGCCGGGTCCGCCGGGGAGTCAGCGCCGGACGGCAGCAAGCCGCTGGCGGCGCAGCTCAGCCACCTCGGGAAGGTCGAGTGGTGCCAGGGGCTCGCCGACCCCGACCTCCAGCACGTGGTCGGCGAGGGCCGGGTTGCGGGCGAGCAGCGGACCGTGCGGATAGGTACCGATGACTGTGCCCGCCACAGCGCCCTCGGTGCCGTCGCCGCAGTTGCCGACCCCGACCTCAACACTGGCCAGCGGCTGGACCCCCGGACCGAGGACGGTGTAGCCGCCGTGGTTCTCGAACCCGGTCAGCCACTGGTCCTCGCCGCCCCGGTCGGTCCAGCGGGTGAGGATCTCACCGACCGCGCGGACCGGTCCTCGGGTGGTGGTGACGTCGAGGAGACCGAGCCCCTCGATTACCCGGTCGTCGTCGCCAACGGTGAAGGAGCGGCCGACGATCTGGTAGCCCGCGCAGACGGCGAGCACGGCGGCTCCGCGGTCGACCGCGCGGTGCAGTCCGCCGTCGGCGCGGAGTGCGTTGACGGCGGAGATCTGGGCCGCGTCCTCCCCGCCGCCCAGCAGGTAGACGTCGCCCGTGTCAGGCAGGGGGTCCCCGGGTTCGACCGTCGTCAGCAGGGCATCGAAGCCGCGCCAGGCCAGTCGTTTCGCGAGGACGGTGGCGTTGCCGCGGTCGCCGTAGATGCCCAGCAGGGACTGGTAGACCAGCACCACCTCGACCCGGCGACCCTCGCCCTGCCCGTGCTCGGCAGCCATCAGACCCCTCCCATCTTCCGCAGCCGCTGGAACGGCGTGTAGGTCGCGATGACGTCAACCGGCTCTGCATGACCGGCCAGCGCCTCGGCCAGGTCGGGGACCGTCTGGAACTCCACCTCGGCGTAGGACAGCCGTACGGCGAGATCCTGGGCGCGCGGCCCGGTGGCCACCACCCGTCGGCCGGCCAACTGCTCGTACTCGACGTCCCAGAGCCAGGAGACGTCCCGGCCGTCGGCGGCGGCCGAGTCGATGGCCAGCACCACGGTGGGCGTCTGGGCCAGCGGCAGGGCCTCCGCCCAACCTGCCGGGTTCTTGGCCAGCAGCAGCCGTGCGGTGGTGCCGCCGACCTGCATCGTGGCGAAGCGTCCCGCCGGTGCGGTCACCGTACGCATTCCGGCGAGTGCGACGGCGGGCGCGATCCCCAACAGCTCAGCGGCCGCGAGTGCGCACGCCGCATTGCTCACGTTGAAGGCGCCCGGCACGTTCAGCTCGGGGAGCCACACCTGCCCGGACCGGTCGAGGATGCGGCCGTCATGCACTCGGTAGTCGGCGGCCGGCTGACGCAGCTCGCAGCCCGAGCAGTGCCAGTGTCCGCCGGTGCCACCGGTGTGGTCGGGCTGCTCGCGGACCAGGCCGGAGCCGCAGTTCGGGCAGAGCGACGCGTCCTGGGTCCAGGTGGTTGCCGTGTCGACCCAGACGACCCTTTTGGCCGTCTCAGCCGCCCACACGATCAGGGGTTCGGACGCGTTGGCGACGACGACGGGGCCGTCCTCCCCGGCAGCCGCCAGGGCGTTTCGCCAGCCACGCCCGAGTCCCTTGATCTCGTGGTGCCGGTCCAGCTGGTCCCGGCTGAAGTTGAGGAGAACCAGCACTTCCGGCTTGCCCAGCCGGACCATGTCCGCGACGACCCGCTCGTCGGTCTCGAGGACCGCGATGTCGGCGTGCGGGTGCGAGCTCAGGGCGGACGCGATGCCGTGGTGCAAGTTGGCGCCGTCAGCGTTGTGCACCAGCCGGCCGGCCTCGTCGCCGAGGTGGGCCCGAACAGCGGCGGCGAGGAAGTGGGTGGTCGTGGTCTTGCCGTTCGTCCCGGAGACCATCGCGACACGTCGACCCTGCAGGAGCTTGGCGAGCGCGCCCGGGTCGAGCCGCATCATCACCTGACCCCGGATCGAGGCTCCCGACCCCCGGCCGGCCATCCGTGAGGCGACCGAGGCCAGCCGGCCCGCCCAGATCGCCCCGGCCAGCCGTGCGCGTCCGGCGAGGCGGGGGGGTGCGGCCAGGGAACGCTGGGGCGGTGGCGAGGACACGGACATGGCGCCCATTCTCTCCGGGAACCCGGAGGATGCCGCGTCGGCACGACGGCGGTGGTCGTCGCCCACCTCCCGTCCCACGAGCGCCGGCTGGCTAGGGTGGTGCGCGGGAGGGAGAGCGCCGTGGGCAGTGCAGCGTGGGTCATGGTGGCCGTGGCGGTCGCGTTGATCGTGATCGCCCTCGTCGTGTTCGTCGTCCCCTTCGGTCGAGGCGAATCGACCCCGACGGAACCTCGAGCGGAGACCCCTTCGTCCTCTGACTCGTTGGCCCGTGGCTTCGGCTACCTGCAGCTGACGTCCCGGTCGGTCGGGCGCTCCCCGGGCGTGCAGGAGCGGTTGGCTCGCGCCTTCGCCCGGATCGACGCCGTGGACCCGCACGCCACCCCCCGCCGCGTCGGTGAGGCGCTGGTGCAGGCCGGTCTGGTGGACCCTCCTGCCGCGTCCCCCTCGTCAACTACCCGCCCCACGACGTCCCCCGAGCACCCGAGAGATCCACGATGACCGAACGCCCCACCGGCCAGGACTCCTACAAGGACCCGCTGCAGGTGTACTCCGAGGCCGATCCCCAGACGCGAGCGGTGATCGAGAAAGAGCTGGACCGGATCGACACGCTCGACCGGCGCGACGCCCAGCTGAATGCGCGTGGGCTCAACTACGGGGTCGTCGTGACCCTCGCCTTCCTCTTCGCGTGTGTCTACCTGATCGCCAGCGGCCACGGGGTGGAGGGCACCGTGCTGGGGGTCATGTTCATCGCGGCCTTGGTCGTCATCCTGGGGGTGGGACGCCGCCGCTGACGCGTCCCTTTCGACCGATTCAGAGGCCTGGCGGGTAGAGGCCGGCCCAGAGCAGGACCAGGAAGACGAGTGCGACTCCCCCGAGGGGGGTCCGGATCCCTCCCAGCGCCTTCTTCAGGGGCGGTGACCAGACCATCGCCAACGCAATGACCAGCGAAAGTGCGACGGGAAGAAAGGCGAGGCCACGCCGTCCCAGGTCGAGCGGCAGCAGACTTGTGGTTCCGTAGAACGTCAGCACCAAGGCCGGTAACCCC
>JBJMIS010000005.1:0-7180 GCA_045806705.1 Friedmanniella sp. | reverse complement strand
GCGGAGAGCTGGTAGGCCAGCGACGCGCCGGTCGTGCGGGTCTTGGCCGCGAACAGCTCGGAGAACCACGCGCCCTGCACGCCGGCGAGGGAGTTCTGGCAGACGGCGTAGCTGACGACGAAGGCCACGACGATCGCCGTCGCCACACCGGTGTTGACCACCAGGAACAGCGGGATCCCCCAGAGAACGGTGATCGCGGTGCCGAACAGATACACCGGGCGCCGCCCGATCCGGTCGGTCAGGGCACCCCAGCCGGTGGTGGCGAAGATGCCGAGGCCGGCGGCGATCATGGTGCCGGTCAGGATGACGGGACGATCGGCGAGCTTCTGGCCGGCCAGGTAGGACAGCACGAAGGTGACGGAGACGGCGTAGCCGGCGGTCTCGGCAGTGCGCAGGCAGAACGCGCGCAGCACGTTGCGCCAGTCGTTGCGGAGGACCTCCAGCAGCGGGTTCTTGGAGATCTCGCCCTCTTCCTTGAGCTCCTCGAACTCGGGGGACTCCTCGATCTTGAGCCGGATGAGGATGCCCACGACGATGAGGACGGCGCTGAGCAGGAACGGCACCCGCCACGCCCAGTTGCCCCCCAGCGGCACGCTGACCAGGAAGGCCAGGTTCGCCAGCAGCAGCCCGACCGGGAAGCCGGCCTGGGTGATGCCGGTGTAGAGGCCCTTCTTCCGCCACGGAGCGTGTTCGAAGCACATCAGGATCGCGCCACCCCATTCGGCGCCGAATGCCAGGCCCTGCACCACCCGGACGGCGACGAGCAGGATCGGGGCCCAGACTCCGACCTGCTGGTAGGTGGGCAGGCAGCCGATGAGCACTGTCGCGATGCCCATCAACAGCAAGGATCCGACGAGGACCGGCTTGCGGCCGATCCGGTCACCCAGGTATCCGCCGATGATCCCGCCGAGCGGGCGGACAGCGAAGCCGACGCCCAGCGTCGCGAAGGAGAACAGCGTGCCCGACAGCGGGTCGCTCGCCGGGAAAAAGGCGTCGTTGAAATAGAGGGCCGCGGCGGTGCCGAAGCCGATGAAGTCGTACGTCTCGATCGTCGCCCCGATCGAGCAGCCGACGGCCACCTTCTTCTTGGTCGGCGTGCCTTCGATCGGGTGCCACTGGGCGACCTCCTCGAGGTGAGGGTCCCGGAGCGGCGGGTGACGCTCGGTCATGGTGACCTCCGCGGGTCATGGTGAGGGAGAGGAAAGAGGACAAACCAGAGCGGCGTCCCCAACAGCTGACTGTTAACAGCCACCTGTTGAGAGTTGAGGGTGGAGGCATGCATCACATGTGTCAAGGCTCACCTCGGACATCGGGGCGACCCCAACCGAGCGGACGGGTGCATTGACTTCTGACACATCGCGGCAGCAGCAAGGCGTACGCGGTGAAACTGCAGGCGGCCCGGCCGCGCCGCCCGCGGCCGGGCTTAGACCGGAGGTCCCCAGCAGACAAATTGTGTGACGCAGGTCACGTCTGCAACAAGTGGTGAGAAACGGATTGATGCCGGCCCGGAGTCGACCGGCTTCTGCGGCTCAGCTGGCGTCGCGGGTATCCGCGAAGTGCTCCGCGGCCGCAGCCATGTGCTCCTCGACGACGGCCACCGCCGCAGACACGTCACCCTTCTCGATGGCGTCGACGATCGGCGAGTGCCGGTCCCGCGACATCATCGGCGGCGCGTTGTCGGGCTCGCCGTTCATGATCGCGACCCGGATTCGGCCTTCGAGGTGACGCCACACCTCGACGAGCATGGAGTTTCTGGCCAGCTGGCACAGCAGCAGGTGGAAGCCGAGGTCGGCCTCGACCCTGGCGGCAAAGTCGCCGTCCGCGTCGGCCAATTGCGACAGCGCCTTCCGCAGCCTGACCACCGCTGCCTCCCGTTCGGACGAGGCGGTGATCTCTGCGACCGCGAGCCCTTCTAACGCCGCGCGCACCCTGAACAGCTCCCGGACCTCCGCCGGGGTGAGGCTGTTGACCCGGAGCATGCCCCGGTTGCCGGCCGTGACCAGCCCCTCCTGTTGAAGGTGCCGCAATGCCTCCCGCACCGTCCCCCGACTGATCCCCAGGTGACGTGCGAGCTCGACCTCCCCCAGGTGATCCCCCGGGCGATACTGGCCGGAGGTGATCGCGGCCCGGAGCGCTTCGAGGGCACGCTCCCGCAACGTGCTGCGGTCCAGACTGGCCAACGGCTCGACAGTCACGAAGTACCTCCAGGCTCGCCACCCAGGATAACGGCCACTGTTGACTGTCAGCAAAGCTTGTTGGCAACTCACAGTTAACGCGGGCCGGGGTTCAACCCCAGCGCGGCCGACCGCCCCCGTGTAGACACAGCCAGCGCGGCCCTTAGATAAAGGACATTATCTTAGGGTCCTGTCGCACCGGGGAGCTAGCGTCGGGGACGTGACTGAGCCAGCCGACGACGGGACCGGAGAGGTCTCCGCCCTCGTCCTGCGCACCCTGTCCTCCGGAGTCGATCCGGGACCTTGGCCGCAACCTCTCCCGCCGACAGTCGAGACGGCCCTTGAGTGGCAGAACGCCGGCGCGCATGCGACGTGGTCGGAGATGCACGGAGCTACCCACCGCCTGGCGAAGGGGCGGCTGTCCGAACTCATCGGCCGGATCGCCGCAACCGGCGAGCAGCTCGGGCTTGCTTGGACCTGCGAGCAAGACATGCGCCTCTGGCTGCACCCGAACGCCCCGAAGGGAGACCGCTGGTCCGTCTCGGCACGGGCACTGGCTGAGATCACGGGGTACTACGCGATCAGCGCTGGCCATGGCCTGGCCAACGTCACACTGAGGACGCTCTTGGTCCACCCCGCTGCAACTGCCGTCATCAACCAAGACAAGGACCTCAAGCGAGCCAAGGGCTTCGAGCCGTTCAGCACCATCCCCGCCGCCTGGGTGCCGCTCAATAAGACGGTGGCGACGCTGCTGCGGACCGCCGCTGCGGTTGCTGGGCAGCCGACGGCCGATCGGATGGCCGACCGCGTTGTGGCCTTGACCAAAGACCCACGGTGGGTGGCCCTGACGAGCCGGCGTCACGTCGACTTCCACCGCTGGCGGCCCCAAAGCGTCGCCGGGGGCGTAGCAACCTTCAACCCCTGGGAACAGGCCACCGACGGGAGCCACAAGCTGACGATGTACGCCACCAGCCAGCATCAGCCACCGGACACCAAGCAACTCGTTCAAGAAGCATCCGACGGACTCAAGACGCTGGCTGAGGCGATGAGCGACTGGATGGCCACCTGGCCCGATGCGCTCCGCGACCTCGGTGTGCCCCTCTTCAAGGAGGAAGCACCGTGACCCTCGTGCCGCTGACAACTGCGATCGCGGCCCCCGTGCCGGCGGTCCGACCCGCTCCACTAGATCGGCTTCCGGGCACATCGGACGACGATCCGTTCCTGCGCCTCGCTGCGGGCTGGTTGGTCGGTCATCCCGACAAGACAGCCACGGCCTACCGGCGCGACCTCGAAGCGTGGGCCAAGTGGTGCGCGCGCCTCGGCATCCATCCGCTCGCCGCGGAGCGACACCACGTCGATGCCTGGGTGCGCCACCTGACGACGACACCGCAACCGCGTACCGGCCGCCCGGCTGCGCCGGCCACCGTCGCGCGCAAGCTGTCGGCGCTCTCGAGCTTCTACGACTACGGCGTGCACGACGCCCACGTGTTGACCCACTCCCCCGTCGCCTCCGTCCGACGTCCCCGGGTTGCCGACGACTCCCAGGCGGTGGGCCTGACCGCCGACGAGCTGCGCCGCCTGCTCACCACCGCGGCCGCGCACTCCCCGCGCTGCGCTGCACTCGTCACGCTGCTGACCTTCTGCGGGCTGCGCATCTCCGAGGCGCTCGGCGCCGACATCCGCGACTACGGACACGACCACGGCCACCGAGTGCTCAAGGTGACCCGCAAGGGCGGCAAGCCAGCACGCGTGCCGCTCGCTCCCCCGGTCGTGCGCGCGCTCGACGACTACATCGCAGAACGCACCACCGGCCCGATCTTCGTGGCTGGCCCCGACGGTCACCGCTACGGCTACCAGCTCGCCTACGAGCAGCTCGGCCGACTCTGCCGCTCCGCCGGCCTGCCCGCCGGCGTCACGCCACACAGCCTGCGCCACTCCTACGCAACCGAAGCCCTGCGCCTGGGCGCCGCGCTCCAAGACGTTCAAGATGCGCTCGGCCACGCCGACCCCCGCACGACAAGGCGCTACGCCCGCAGCCGCCACAACCTCGACCGCTCCCCCAACTACCTGCTCGCCACTTCGCTCACGAGCGACGAGTGACTGCGCCGTCCTCTACTCGATGGGACGTCCGCCCGGTGATCGTTTGGGTGGTTGGATAGGAGTCGTCCCAGCGGGGGGCGTTGGCCCATGCTGTCGGTGTCGCGTAACGGTTGGAAGGCGGGAGTGCTGGCCTGTGGTCGACTCGTTGCGCTCGCTGCTGCACGCCTCGCATCTGCTGGCTCCCGACGACCTCGCCTCCACGGTGGCCGCCCACGCCCGGTCGATGGGCGCCCGGGAGACCGTGCTCTATCTGGCCGACTACGAGCAGGCGACCCTGGTGCCGCTGCCCGGCGCCGGAGTACCCGAACGTCAGGAGCTGGCGATCGAGGCCACCCTGGCCGGGCGGGCGTTTCGCCGAGTCGAGGTGGTCACCAGCTCGGCCACGGCAGGCTTGCATCGGCTGTGGCTGCCGCTGCTCGATGGCGTGGAGCGCCTCGGCGTGGTCGAGCTGGTGCTGCCCGCCGAGCCGGACGCCGAACTCCAGGAGGACTTCCGGGCGTTGATGTCGCTGGTCGCCGAGCTGGTCGTGACCCACGGCGCCTACGGCGATGTCTTCACCCGGCTGCGGCGGCGCAGGACCTTCAGCCTCGCCGCGGAGATCCAGTGGGAGCTGTTGCCGCCGTTGACCTTCGGCACCGAGCGGATCGTCATCACCGGCGGCCTGGAGCCGGCCTACGACATCGGCGGGGACACCTTCGACTACGCGGTCAACGGCGACACCGCCGACCTGCTGATCCTCGACTCGGTCGGGCACGGGCTGCCCGCGGCCGTGTTGGCCAGCGTCGCCGTCGGCGCCTACCGGCACGCCCGGCGCACCATGCTCGACCTGCCCGACATCGCCCAGCAGGTCAACGACGCGATCGCCGGCCAGTTCGGCGCCAGCCAGTTCGCCACCGCCGTCCTCGCCCGCCTGGACCTGGACACCGGGCGGCTGCGCTGGATCAACGCCGGGCATCCCGCACCACTGATCCTGCGGGGATCCTCCCTCGTCCGACCGCCGCCCTGCCCACCCAGTCGGCCGCTGGGCCTGCAGGACGCCAAGCCGGACTACTGCGAGACCCGGCTGGAGCCCGGCGACCGGCTGCTGCTGTACACCGACGGCATCACCGAGGCCCGGTCCCCGGATGGGGAGTTCTTCGGCGAGCAGCGGCTGGCCGATTTCATCG
Organism: Friedmanniella sp.; assembly: GCA_045806705.1. GTDB lineage: Bacteria > Actinomycetota > Actinomycetes > Propionibacteriales > Propionibacteriaceae > Microlunatus. The sequence continues at coordinate 1,740 of JBJMIS010000005.1, read as the reverse complement.
CCGCCGCCGTCGCCGCCGGTGATCCGGCCCCGGAGATGGTGCGGCGCCTCATGCGCCGGCTGCTCGCCCACCAGGCCGACCAGCTCCAAGACGACGCCACCATCGTCGTGCTGGAATGGCGCACCGGCGAGGAGCACCGCATGCTGCCCTAGCCACGTAGGGCCAGGCCGGACCGGCCGCGGCTCAGGACGGTGGGGAACGCCGAACAGGGTGCCGGACGGCAGGTGATCGTGTCCCCGGCCGGCAGGCCTACCGGATAGCAACCGTTTCGAAAAAGTGAACCCGGGGCAGCCCCTTCAGCACGGTCGTCATTGATGCCGGCAGCGTTGACGACCGAGGCCCGGCGGTCCAATCCGTGGCCGCCGGGCCGCCCGTGCTGCGGCGCGGCCAGCTCCGTCGGTCCCGGCTGGGCGGCGATCCGGGCTCGGCGTCGCGCGAGGCCTCCTCGGCCCGGCCTGGTAGCCATCTCACGAGGGTTCGTCCCCGCGCGACTCGTGGTCGGGGTCCCATGTCTGCGACCGGTGGTCGAGGAGCTGTTCGACGAGCTCGCGGAGACGGTCGTCGTTCCCGCCGTCCACCGCTGCTGGGGTGGGCAGCGGGATGAGATAGCTCTCGTAGAGGTCTCGAAGTGCTTCGTTGAGGGCCTGGGCCAGGACGTCCTGCTGAAAGGGATCCAGGGGCACCAGGCCCTGCAGGTAGCCGTCGAGGTCGAAGGCATCCCCGGTGCCGCCCAGCGCGAGGTAGCGCAGCCACAGGTCCGGGACGCGCAGCTGGGCGTGCACCCGGGCGGCGTCCATGCCTCGGTAGCGCTCATCGCTGGTCATGGTCGCGGGCCGCTCAGGTGGCGGCAGTGCCGCTGTTGCGGGCGGTCACCGCGGCGAGCAGGGCGCGGGCCACGTCCTCGACGGGGCGCTCGGACTGGCGGGCGGTGGCGGCGAGGATGGCGAACGCGTCCTGCCGGCTGGCCGCACCCTGGGCCAGCAGCACACCGGTGGCCTGGGCGATGGCGTCCCGGCTGGCGAGCGCGTCGGTGAGCTGGCGGCTGAGCCGGCGGGCTTCGGCCAGGCTCTGGGAGTTGGCCAGCAGGATCGCGGCCTGCCCGGCGAGCAGCCGCATGACCTGCTCGTCATGCGGGCCGTAGTTCATCGGGCGCTCGCAGTAGACCTTCATGGCACCGATCGACTCCTCGCCCACCAGCAGGGGCGCGCTGAGCACCGAGCGCACGCCCAGCGGGCTGACCGCCTGATTCCATCTGGGCCAGCGCCCGTCGGTGGTGGTGTCGTCGATGCGCACCAGCTCCCGGGTGCGCCAGGCGGTCAGGCACGGGCCCTCGTCGAGCTCGTACTGCAGGGCGTCGGCCTGCTCGACAGCGGAGTTGGAGGCCGCCTTCGAGCGTTTGCCGTGCTCGTCGACGACGGTGACCGCCGCCCCGAGCGTGCCGGCGGTGGCGGTCGCGGCCAGCGTGGTGACCAGCTCCAGGGCGGTGTCCACGGTCTCCCGGGACAGCAGCAGGCCGCTCATCTGGCTCAGCGCCCCGGCCGGGTCCACCGACGGAGCAATCGGCTCATCGGGTTGAGCCGGGGGCGGGTTCTCGGCGGGGGTGGTGGGGTCGGTCATCGGTGGTTCCCGTCCGGCGGTGGCTGCACGTGTCGTGGGCGGCGTGTGGTGGGCGGTGGTGGCGGTGCTCGCCACGGGCTGGTGCTCGGCACCGGCCGAATGCGACTCAAGGGTTCTGTTCGC
>JBJMIS010000004.1:0-3175 GCA_045806705.1 Friedmanniella sp. | reverse complement strand
GACCGCTGCCAATCTGTTCGCTGGTCATTCACTAGCCCGCGGATTTCACGGCGGAGCGGCGTGAGCGGGTGTTGATGAACTGAAAAGTGCTCCTGACCAGCAATGCCGGTTACTTAGCGCGTTTATGCAGGTCAAAGGGGGAAGGACGCGCTGGCGGTAGGCGCCTGCGGAGGAGGCTTGAGCGCGTCTTCGCGGAGCTGAGCGAAGCTCCCGGTAGGACGGAGATCGACCAAGATCAGTTCGTCCCTGCCGGGAGCTTCGATGCCGGAGTCTGCCACCTTGCTGCCGGAATCGGCTGCTGTTCCACTGTCTGCACCGGGCACGCCTGCCTCAGCTGCACGGCACGGGTTGCCACTGCGGCTGGGAGTGCTGACCGAGCAGCTGCCCGTGGCGCTCGTTGACGAGGTGGTCGCCTCTGCGGCTACCGGGAAGCGCCGCTGCCGGCTGCTGCCTGACCGTGCGGTGATGTACTTCGTTCTCGGGTTGTGCCTGTTCAGCGGCGCGGACAGCATGGCGCCGCCGGGCTACCGGACGGTGATGCGCTGGCTGACCAATGGGCTTCGGCACCTGCCCGGGATCGTCGTGCCGACCAGCCCAGCGCTGACCAAGGCACGCAGACGCCTGGGATCGGCGCCGATGGCCGCGCTGTTCGACCGGGTCCGCGGCCCGGCCGGCCGCGCCGACACCCGCGGCGTGGCCGCGTTCGGCCGGCAGGTGGTGGCCTGGGACGGGACCGGTATCGACGTCGCCGACACCCCACTCAACGAAGCTGCCTTCGGTCGGGCCGGCACCGCCGGTCATCCGCAGCTGCGGCTGCTGGCGCTGATCGAGTGCGGCACGCACGCGCTGATCGACGCGGTATTCGACGGCTTCCACGCCGCCAGCGAACACGTGCTCGCCCGTCGGGTGCTGTCCTCCCTACGGCCGGGAATGCTGCTGCTGGCCGACCGGAACTTCCCCGGCCACCAGCTGTGGGGCGAGGCGCTCGCGACCGGCGCCGACCTTGCCTGGCGGCTGAAGAAGAACATCGTGTTCATACCTACCGCGGTACTGCCCGACGGGTCGTTTCTGTCGGTGATGGGCACCCCGGCCGAGAACGTCCGCTACGGCCAAGCCCGGGCAGCCGGCCGGCCGCTGGCGGGCCCACCGACTGGCCATACCGTGCGGATCGTCGAGTACACCGTCACCGTCTCTGGTGCCGACGGCGGTACCCGGGTCGAGCCGTTCCGGCTGGTCACCAGCCTCCTCGATCACCAGACCGCCCCGGCAGACCAGCTCGCCGCGCTGTATCACCAGCGGTGGGAGATCGAACTGGGCTACGCCGAGTTCAAGTGCCGGCTGCGCGGCGCGGAGTTCATCCTGCGCTCGCGCTCACCGGAACTGGTCCACCAGGAGATGCACGCCTTCCTCGTCGTCTACCAGGCCCTCGCCGACCTACGCACTCGCACCGCGCAGGCCGCCGACCTCGAGCCAGCCAGGATCTCCTTCACGATTGCCGTGCGCCTGGCCCGAGATCAGGCCTGCAACCAGGCCGGTGCTGATCCCTGCACCCTGGCCACCGCGCTGGAGCAGACCATCACCGACCTGATCACCGAGACCTTGTCCGCGCGACGGAACCGCTTCTACGAGCGGATCAAGCGCCCAGCCAAGAACACCTTCGCGACCAAGAAGCCCGACCACCTCCGGGCGTGCAGCCGCGTCGACTACACCCTCACCGTGACCGAGAAACAGCCCCTGACCAGCCATTTCACTAAGTAACCGGCATTGCATCAAAGATGCGCTTTTACGGACCACTAGGTCCGTATTGTCCCTCCAGAACCCGCTCTCGGCCTCGGAAGAAGGACATGTCATGATGGGTATGCGCAAGCGGAGACTGTTCCTCCCGCTCGCGGTCGCGGCCGTGGTCATGCTGGCAGGCATCCTCGCCGTCGCTCAGTTTGGCTCTTTCGCCCCTGCTCAGGCGGCAAGCCCTCCCGGGTCGGTGACCTGTTCGCTGGCCACGCTGAACGGGGTGTATGTCTGGTCCGCCCACGGCGAGGTCCAGTCCACTGGGAGCACTAAGGATCCGTTCGCCGTGGCGGGTATCCAAGTGTTCGACGGCCGCGGCCACGCGCACGGCTTCTACTCCCAAAGCATGGACGGGAAGATTTCCAGTCGGGTCAGCTTCACCGCCACCTACACCCTCAACCCGGACTGCACCGGGACTCACATGGCTACCGATATCACCGGCACCGTTGTACACAACGACATGTACAGCTTGCCCTCCGGCAGCCAGGTCACGTTCCTCCAGACCGATCCAGGGGTCGTGTTTTCGGGAACAGGAGTCACCGACGCGAGGAAGATCGACTGACCCGGTGTGCCGTCAACGTCAGTTGATGCTCCCCTCCTGACGTGCGTCAGGGAATGCCGAGAAGGGATTTTCTGAATTTCCTGCTGGTGGAGTCAACCGGTCAGCGCAACACCTTCCGGATCTTGGAGGTGTGCGGTGGCGAAGTTGGGTCGGCCGGGCATGAGCGACGCGTCTCGCGCGCAGTTATGGGCGATGTGGGCAGGGAAGTCGTTCAGCGAGATCTCGAGGGTGATCGGTTTATCCGCCCGGCTCGGTCTTCACGGTGATCGAACAGACCGGGGGCTATGTTCGGCCGCCGCGTAAGCGCCGGTCGGATGGGTTGACGTTGGCCGAGCGCGAGGAGATCTCCCGCGGGCTGGCCCGGAAGGAGTCGGTGCGTCAGATCGCCCGCACGCTCGGGCGGGCGGCCTCAACGGTCGGTCGCGAGATCACGCGCAACCGCGGCCGGCGCACGTACTGGGCGGTGGACGCCGATGACCGGGCATGGCGGCGGGCCCGCCGGCCGAGGGCGTGCCTGCTGGCGCGCCATCCCCTGTTACGGGCCTACGTCGCTGCCAGACTCGACGAGGACTGGTCGCCTGAGCAGATCGCCGGCGCACTCGCCAAGGCCGCCCCGATCGGGACCGGAGTCCGGGTGTCGCACGAGACGATCTACAAGTCGCTGTTCGTGCAATCCCGCGGCGTGCTGGCCAAAGAGCTGCAGAAACACCTGCGCAGCGGGCGTCCGACCCGCCGCAACATCCACAACACCGTGACCGGCCAGTGGCGCTCGCAGATCAAGGACGCCGTGTCGATCCGCGAGCGCCCCGCCGAGGTCGAGGACCG
>JBJMIS010000003.1:0-3589 GCA_045806705.1 Friedmanniella sp. | reverse complement strand
CTGCGGGGCGACGACACCGTCGAGCTCCAGACGACGCCCAGCGTGGACTACTGGTACATGTCCATGAACTACGGGCGGCCGCCCTTCGACAACCGCGACGTGCGGCGCGCGATCTCCTTCGCCATCGACCGCGAGGCGGTGGCCGAGGCGGCGTGGTTCGGGGCGGCTCAGCCGAACCAGACGGCCATCCCGGAGGGCAGTTCCTTCTACTTCGACTACGCGCCGTTCCAGCCCGACCCCGACCAGGCCCGCCAGTTGCTGCAGCAGGCCGGGGTGCAGACGCCGCTGACGATGGGCCTGATGGTCACCGACGAGTTCCCGGAGACGGTCACCGCCGCGCAGGTGATCGCCAGCCAGCTGGAGCCGATCGGGATCAACGTGGACATCCAGACGCTGGACTTCGCCACCTGGCTGGACCGGCAGGGCCAGGGCGACTTCGACGCCTTCTACCTCGGCTGGCTCGGCAACCTCGACCCCGCCGCCTACTACCAGGAGCAGCACCAGACCGGCGCGGCGAACAACTACCAGGTCTACAGCAACCCGCAGGTCGACCAGCTGCTCCAGCAGGGGGCCACCGAGACCGACGAGGCCGCCCGCAAGCAGATCTACGACGAGGCCGCGCAGCTCATCGTCGACGACGTCTCCTACCTGTTCCTCTACAACCCCGACGTGGTGCAGGCCTGGGCGCCCGGCCTGTCGGGCTACCAGATCCGGGCGGACAAGGCGATCAACTTCGAGACCGTGGAGCTGCCCTGAGCGGCTACCTCCTCCGCCGGGTCGGCCAGTCGCTCGTCGTCCTGGCGGGGGTGAGCGTGATCGTCTTCGCCCTGGTCCACCTGGTGCCCGGCGACCCGATCCGGCTGGCCCTCGGCACCCGGTTCGACCAGGAGACCTACGACGCACTCCGGGAGCGGTCCGGCCTCGACCAGCCACTGGTGCAGCAGTTCTTCGGCTGGGCGGGCCGGGCCCTCACCGGCGACCTCGGCGTCAGCTTCCGCAGCGGGGAGACGGTGACCTCGCAGATCGCCGAGCGGCTGCCGGCCACGCTGTCGCTCGCGTTCGCGTCGATCCTGGTGGCGCTGGCCATCGCCGTCCCGCTGGGCACGCTCTCGGCGCTGCGGCCCCGGTCGGCCGTCGACCGCATCGCCACCGTGTTCAGCCAGTTCGGCATCTCGGTGCCCGAGTTCTGGATGGCGATCGTGCTGATCCTGGTCTTCGCCGGGACGCTGGGCTGGCTGCCCTCGGGCGGTTACGTCCCGCTGAGCGAGGACCCGGCCGGGTGGGCCCAGCGGCTGCTGATGCCGGCGATCGTGACCGGCGTGGTGTCCGGTTCGGTGATCACCCGGTTCGTCCGGTCCAGCGTGCTGGAGGCGCGCGGCGCCGACCACGTCCGGACCGCGCAGGCCAAGGGACTGCCCACGCGGCAGGTCTTCGGGTGGCACGTGTTCCGCAACGCGCTGCTGCCCCTGGTGACCGTCACCGGGGTGCAGCTGGCCTACCTGCTCTCCGGCGTGGTGGTGGTGGAGATCGTCTTCGCCTGGCCGGGGCTCGGCCAGCTGGCCCTGCAGGCGGTCCAGTCCCGGGACTACCCGGTCCTCCAGGGGGCGATCCTGCTGTTCGCCGTGGTGTTCCTGCTGATCAACCTGGTGGTCGACCTGCTCTACACCGCCATCGACCCGCGGATCCGACGATGACACTCCAGCCGAGGCCTGCTGCGATGACCGGTCAGCCGCTGCCCGAGGCCGCCCCGTCGCCCACCGCCACCGACGCCGGGGTCCCCTCCACGGCACGCCCGCCCCGCCCGCGGTGGCGGGAGACCCTGGGGCTGCTCGCCCGCAACCCCACCGCGGCGGTCGCGGCGACGGTGCTGCTGCTCATCGTCCTCATGGCCGTGTTCGACGAGGCCATCGCGCCGTACGGCCCCAACGAGATCGCGGTCGAGGACCGCCTGCAGCCGCCGAGCCTGGCGCACCCGTTCGGCACCGACGACCTCGGCCGGGACATCCTCAGCCGGGTGATCCTGGGAGCGGCGGTCTCGTTGCGGGTGGGGTTCCTGGCCGTCGGCGTCGCGCTGGTCGTCGGTGCCCTCATCGGCCTGCTGGCCGGCTACTACGGCCGCTGGGTCGACGACGTCCTGATGCGGTTCATGGACATCCTGTTCGCCTTCCCCGCGGTGCTGCTGGCGATCGCGGTGCTCGCCGTCCGCGGCCCGGGGGTCGGCAACACCGCCCTGGCCATCGGCATCGTCTACATCCCCGTCTTCGCCCGGGTCACCCGCGCCAGCGTGCTCGGCGTCCGGGAGGAGGTCTACGTGCGGGCGTCGCGGTCGGTGGGGGCGTCGGACCTCCGGCTGCTCACCCGCCACGTGCTGCCCAACGCGGCGCCGCCGATCATCGTGCAGACCTCGATCAGCCTGGCCTTCGCTGTCCTGGCCGAGGCCGCGCTGTCCTTCCTCGGGCTGGGCACGCAACCGCCGAACCCGTCGTGGGGGCTCATGCTGGCCGAGGGGCGCGGCTTCATCGACCTGGCCTGGTGGCTGGCCTTCATCCCGGGGATGGCGATCTTCCTGACCGTGCTCTGCTTCAACCTGCTCGGCGACGGGCAGCGCGACGTCCTCGACCCGCGCCAGCGCACGCTCATGGCCGGGAGCGGACGGTGAGCGGCCCGGCCGGCGGCGCCGCCCTGCTGGAGGTCGAGGACCTGCGGGTGCGGCTGCGCACGCCGCGCGGCACCGCCCACGTGGTCAACGGGCTGACGTACAGCGTCGGGGCGGGGGAGACCGTCGCCGTGGTCGGGGAGTCCGGCAGCGGCAAGAGCGTCTCGGTGCTCGCCCTGCTCGGTCTGCTCCCGCAGCGGGTGGCCACCGTCAGCGGGCGGGCGCTGCTGCAGGGCGAGGATCTGCTGACCATGCCGGCCGAGCGGCTCCGCCAGGTGCGGGGGCCGGGCGCGGGCATGGTCTTCCAGGACCCGATGACGTCGCTCAACCCGGTCCTGACCGTGGGGAAGCAGATCGTGGAGGGCCTGCGGGCGCACAGTGATCAGAGCACGGCTGTCGCCCGCCGCCGCGCGGGTGAGCTGCTCGGCGAGGTGGGGCTGCCCGATCCCGAGCGGGCGCTGGACCGCTATCCGCACGAGCTCTCCGGTGGCATGCGCCAGCGGGTGGTCATCGCCATCGCGCTCAGCAACTCCCCGGCCCTGCTCATCGCCGACGAGGCCACCACCGCGCTGGACGTGACGGTGCAGGCGCAGATCATCGACCTGGTGGAGCGGCTGCAGGCCGACCACGGGACCGGCGTCATCTGGATCACCCACGACCTCGGCGTCGTCGCCGGCATCGCCGACCGGGTGCTCGTCATGTACGGCGGCCGCTGCGTCGAGGACGGCACGGTGGACGACGTCCTCGAGCGGCCGGCGCACCCCTACACGCGGGGACTGCTGGGCTCGCTGCCCGACCTGGCGGCGCCCCTGGGCCCGGACGGCGAGGTGCCGGACCTGGCCACCGTGCCGGGGCTCCCGCCGCCGCCCACGGACCTGCCGGCCGGGTGTGTCTTCTGGCCCCGCTGCCCGGTGCGGGGCGACGCGCGGTGCG
>JBJMIS010000002.1:0-56059 GCA_045806705.1 Friedmanniella sp. | reverse complement strand
GCTGGCCAGCACCTCGAAGGTGATGGTCAGCGAGTGGGTTGAGGGCCAGCCCCTGTCCAGCGCTGTCCTGCTCAGCGAAGAGGAGCGAAACCGGCTGGGTCTCTCCTACGTCCGCTTCCTTTTCGCCGGACCCCGGGAGGTGGGTCTGCTGCACGCCGACCCGCACCCGGGCAACTTCCGGATCACCCCCGACGGCCGGCTGGGGGTCGTCGACTTCGGGCTGGTGGCCCGGCTGCCGGACGGCCTCCCCCGGGCCATGGGGACGATCCTGCGGATCGCCCGGAACGGGAACCCGGAGCAGGTGGCGGCCGAGCTGCACCGGGAGGGCTTCGTGGCGGCGGACGTCGACCCCGCCGACCTCTGGGACTACCTGGCGCCGTTCGTCGAACCTGCCGCCGTGCCTGTCTTCCAGTTCAACCGTGAGTGGATGCGGGAGCAGTTCCTGCGGGTCCGTGACCCCTCCGCCTCCGGTGGGATGGCCTTCCAGATCAACCTGCCGCCCAGCTACCTGCTGATCCACCGGGTATGGCTCGGCGGGCTGGCCGTGCTCTCGCAGCTCAACGTGCGCGCCGCCTTCGGCGACGTGCTCGAGGAGTTCCTGCCCGGCTACGCCCAGGTCTGAGGCCAGGCCCTGGTGCCGCCCAGGCCAGGCACCAGGGCGCCGGTCTGCAGGGCTGCTCGGCGGTGCATCGGCAGGACTCGCGTCGCATCCGATGTTCTCAGCGGACGACGCCGCCGTGGCCGAGCGCGCCGACGACCTCCGCTGACGCCGGCGCCACCCGGACCTGAGGTGGCCGTCACCAGAGGGCCCGGCTGAGCCAGAGCCGCAGCGCGTGGAACAGACGCTCCCGCCGGCTCAGTCCGGACTCCTCCTCGATCATGCGGCGGCCTCCTTGCCGCGACCGAGCGCGGCGGCCGGTGCGTAGGGCTCGGGCAGCGGGTGCTTCCTCGGCCGCCCCCGGGGACGCTTGCGCGCCACCACGACGCCACCGATGAACAGCTCTCCGCCCCAGACACCCCAGGGCTCCCGCCGCTCCAGAGCACCGGCCAGGCACGCCTCCCGGACCGGGCAGTCCCGGCACAGCTCCTTGGCCGCCTCCACGTCGGCCGGGGCCTCGGCGAAGAAGGCGTCGGGGTCCACCCGATGGCACGGCAGTACCTCTGGCACCGACGTTGAACTCGTGGACTCCCACCAGGCCTCCACGAGAACACCTCCTGCGTTGTTCATGTCTCCCACTCATCTGGTCATGAGCACCGGGGACACCGGGCTCGAAAGCTGCCGGGAAACACGAAGGCCGTGATTCCCGGATCTTCGGGATTCACGGCCTGGAGGCGTCGGTGGCTCTTGCTACACCGGCGGACTACAGAAGGAGGATCCCAGTCGGGTTGTGTACTTGTGGTCGATGACCATCTGGTCGGCGACGAAGGCAAAGCCGAGTCCGGCCATGGCTCCGCCCTGGAGAGCGGCTGCGAACGCGACCCCACGGTCACCGTCGGCGTCAGGCCGTCCTCGCCACGCGGTCGCATCGCCGGTCACCGGCGCGTTCGCGAGGCGGAGGGAAGCGGTCTGCGGGCAGGGCTTCGCGGTGACGGGAAGTCGCACAGCATTCGAGAGCAGGGTCGTCTCAGGGGTGCTGGTCAAGGTGCAGATCTCCATGGGACTCATCTCCTCTCGAGGGGCCGGCTGAGCTCAACCGGGCGCGGACAATCCCGGTGCGGGATCGAAGAACACACTAGGGGCGGCTCCGGAAGAGACGCAACCGAATTACTGCAGAACTTCTGACGGGTCCGCGACCACATCAACCGACCGCCCGGCCACCCTCGCTGGCGAGAATGGCCAACAGGTCTTCGCCGTACTTGTCCGCCTTTGCCGGACCGAGGCCCTGGACCTTGACCAGGTCCGCCCGGCTGCGAGGTCGGCTCTCGGCGATGGCGATCAGCGTCGCATCGGTGAAGACCACGAACGCGGGCACCTTCTGCTCCGCCGACTGCTGGCGGCGCCACTCCTTGAGCAGGGCCATCGTGTGCTCGTCGAAGGTGGCGGGGCAGCTGAGATGCCGGCCGATCTTGCGTTCGGCCGCGTCCGCGAGCGCCATCCCGCAGGAGCGGCAGTGCTGGGAGAGCACGGAGCCGCGGCTGCGCGAACGGCGGGCCGGCGCCGGAGGCTGGCCACCCCGGACGCTCTCCGGCAGGACGGGATCCAGGAAGCGGGACGGCTTGCGGGGGTTGCCGCCACCGTTGCGGGTCCGCGACCAGGAGACGCGCAGGGCCCGACGGGCGCGGGTCACCCCCACGTAGAGCAGCCGGCGCTCCTCCTCGACCTGCTCCGGTCGGGTCGCCAGCACGAACGGGAGCGACCCCTCCTGCGCGCCCAGCAGCGCGACCGACTCCCACTCCAGACCCTTGGCCGAGTGCAGGGTGGAGACCGTCACCCCTTGGGCGACCGGCACGTGCTGGGCCTCCGCGCGCGCGTCGAGCTCGGCCGAGACCGCCTGCAGGTTCAGGGGCGTGCCGTCGACGGGCCGGGCGGCCAGGTCCTCCGCCACGGTCAGCAGCGCCGCCAGCGACTCCCAGCGCTCCCGCACGGCGCCGGCACCCTCCGGCGGTGTCGGAGTCCAGCCGAGGGTGCCCAGCACGGCCTTCATCTGGTCCACGGCGGTGCCGGGCTCGTCCCCACCCATCGCGCGCGCCTCGGTGCGCAACGTCAGCAGGGCCTGGCGCACCTCGGGCCGCTCGTAGAAGCGCTCCCCACCGCGTACCAGGTAGGGCACCTGCCGGTCGGCCAGCGCCTGCTCGATGGCCGGTGACTGGGCGTTGATCCGGAACAGGACGGCCATGTCCCGCCACTGCACCCCCGCCTCCGCCCGGCGGGCCAGCCAGTCGGCGATGCCGGCCGCCTCCGCCGCTTCGTCCGGAGCCTCGACGTAGTCGACCTCGGGGCCCGGAGGCTGCTGCGCCTGCAGGGTGACAGCCGTGACCCCACCGGCCTTGACGCCCGCCATGATCTTGTTGGCCGCCGCCACGACCTGGGGCGTCGAGCGGTAGTCCCGGACCAGCTTGATCACGGTCGCGCCGGAGTGCCGGCGGGCGAAGTCGGTGAGATACCGCGCCTGGGCGCCCGCGAAGGAATGGATCGTCTGGGCCGGGTCGCCGACGACGCACAGGTCCGTCCGGTCCCCCCGCCACAAGGTGAGCAGCGCCTCCTGCAGCGGGCTGACGTCCTGGTACTCATCGACCACCAGGTGTCGGTAGGTGCGACGGATGGTGTCCGCGACCTCGGGATGGTCCGACATCAGGGCGGCCGTGCAGAGCAGGATGTCCTCGAAGTCGATCCGGCCCCGGTCGCGCTTGGCGGCCTCGTAGGCCACAAAGACCCGGGCCACGGTCTCCGGGTCGACGGCCGCGACGCCACGGCCGGCCGCCGCAGCGAGCCGTGGGTAGTCCTCCGCCGTGACGTTGCTGACCTTGGCCCAGGCCAGCTCCGAGACCAGGTCGCGCAGCCGCGGCGTGTCGACCCGGACGCGCAGCCGGCTGGCTGCCTCGGCGACCAGGGACATCCGGTTGTCGAGGACCTGCGGCAGGTCCGCGCCGTAGACCTGGGGCCAGAAGTACTGTGCCTGGCGCAGCGCCGCGGAATGGAACGTCCGTGCCTGCACGCCGCGGGCGCCGAGCTGTTGCAGCCGTCCGCGCAGCTCCCCCGCGGCGCGGGTGGTGAAGGTGACGGCAAGTACCGAGGTGGGGTTGTAGACGCCGGTGGCGACCCCGTAGGCGATCCGGTGGGTGATGGCGCGGGTCTTGCCCGTGCCGGCGCCGGCGATCACCGCGACGGGGCCGGTCAGGGTGGTGGCGACGGCACGCTGTTCAGGATCCAGACCGGCCAGCAGCGCCTCCGGCTCGACGTGGGGGGTCGGCGGGCGGGTGGGGGCGACGGGCACGTCGGCCAGCCTAAGCGCGCTGGCTGACAAGGCTCCCCGGCGTCAACAGGCCGGTCAGGTCATGGTCGGCTGCGCCGTGGACTCCAGCACGCTCAGCCACAGGTCGCCGTCCGGCGCCACGCAGTAGCGCTGCGAGGTGACGTGGCTGATCGGCACGTGGACGAACCGGTTGTGCCGTCGGCCGACGACCATGTCGGTGCGTCCGGCCATGCCGGCGTGCACCGCGGCCTGCGCCAGGCGGACGCAGTAGACCGAGTCGTGTGGGTCGGCTGGCACCGAGCGGATCAGGTAGCCCGGGTCGAAGTACTTGAGGGTCAGCGGCCGGTCCTGGGCGGCGAAGGATGTGCTGATCTGCTCTTTGAGGTGCAGGCCGATGTCGGCGAGGCGGGCGTTGCCGGAGGCGTCCGTCCCGGCCGGAGCGGCGTCGGCCAGCAGGTCCTGGCCCGCCCCCTCGGCCACGACCACGACCGCGCTGCCGCGCTCGGCCACCCGCCGCTGAAGAGCCTCGAGGAAGCCGGCCGGGCCGTGCAGCCGGAAGGCCACCTCGGGGATCAGGACGAAGTCCGCGACGTGGTTGGCCAGCGCGGCGTAGCAGGCGATGAAGCCGGAGTGGCGACCCATCAGCTTCACCAGCCCGACCCCGCCGACGCCGGCGCGCGCCTCCACCATGGCGGCGTTGATCGCCTTCGCCGCTGCGCTGAAGGCGGTGACGAAGCCGAAGCTCTGACCGATGAACGGGATGTCGTTGTCGATCGTCTTGGGCACCCCGATCACCCCGATCGGCAGGCCTCGGGCCCGCAGCACCGCGGCGATGCCGCTCGCGCCACGCATCGAGCCGTCGCCGCCGACGACGAACAGCAGGTCGATGCCCAGCTCCACCAGGCGGTCGACCATCAGCTCCGGATCCTGGGCGCCGCGTGAGGTGCCGAGCACGGTGCCGCCCCGCTCGTGGATGTCGTGCACCGAGTCCGGCGTGAGCAGCACCGGCGCCGGTCCGTCGGGCACCAGGCCCGCGTAGCCGAAGCGGAAGCCGGTCGCCTCGGGAACGCCGTAATGGCGAGCCAGCTCCATCACGAGCCCCCGGAGGACGTCGTTCAGCCCCGGGCAGAGCCCGCCGCAGGTGACGATGCCCACCCGGGTGGCGCCCGGCGGGAAGAAGAGCCGTCGGCGTGGCCCGCCAGGCTCGAAGCTCGGCAGGTCGGCGGGCCGGCCGCCGAGGTCAGCCAGCTCGGAGACGGTGTCGTGGAAGACGACCCGGTCGTCCTCGTGCACGTAGTGCTCGTTGGTGCGCCGGCCGCCGATGAATCCCGACAGCGGGGAGTCATAGCGCCCCTCGCCGAGACTGGCGACGAGGAGGTCGGTCCGATCGGTCACGGGTCGAGCGTGGCACCACGCCGTGTCGTCCGCGTGACGACACTGCGACAGCCGCGAGGCGGCCAGGACCGGGAATAGCCTCCAGGGGCAGGTCGTTCCCCTGCCATGAGCAGCTACGTCGCCCAGCCCGACCGGCCCACCATGTTCACCACGACCTGGTGCGGCTACTGCGCCCGCCTGAAGGGGCAGCTGAAGCGGTCCGGCATCGAGTACACCGAGGTCGACATCGAGGTGGAGCCCGAGGCAGCCGACATCGTGGCGTCGGTCAACCAGGGAAACCTCACCGTCCCGACCCTGCTGTTCTCCGACGGCTCGGCGATGACCAACCCCTCGGCCTCGCAGGTCGACCGCAAGCTGGCGGAGCTCCGCTGAGCCGCTACCGGGCGGTCGTCTTCGACGTCGACGGTTGCCTCCTGGACTCCGCGGACGGGATCGTCGCTGGTTACCAGCACGCCCTCGCCAGAGTCGGCTTCCCGGTCCCGGCCGAGCAGGTGCTCCGCTCCGACCTCGGCCCGCCGGTCGGCACCTTGTTCACCTCGCTCGGCCTGGCCGACGCCCACCTGGAGGACGCGGTCACCGCGTACCGCAGCTTCTACGCCGCGCACGGCCAGCACCAGGCGAGCGTCTATCCCGGCGTCGGAGAGCTGCTCGACGGGCTGATCGGGCGGGGGGTGCCCCTCGGGACGGCAACCGCCAAGCTGACCCCGGTCGCCCGCACCATCCTGGAGCTGCACGGCCTGGCCCGGTACTTCGCGGTGGTCAACGGCACCGACGCCACCCACCACACCAAGACCGAGACGTTGACCCGCACGCTGGAGCTGCTCGGGCAACCGGATCCGGCCACCGTGGTGATGGTGGGCGACCGGCACTCCGACATCGCAGCGGCCCGGGACTGCGGGGTCGTCGCCGTCGGCGTCACCTGGGGCTACGGCAGCAGGGCCGAACTCGAAGCCACCGGGGCCGACCACCTGGTCGGCTCCCCGGCAGAGCTGCTGTCGCTGCTGTCCTGACCCGCGAGCGTCACGAAAGTGTCAGTCCGCCGTCTTAGGGTGAGCGGACCATGAGCTTGCAGACCCACCGCGCCGAGCGCGCGGACCGCCTCGTCCGGGCCCTCGGCGAGGTGCTGGCGGATCCGCTGGCCGACCCCTTCACGGCCGAGGTGGTCAGCGTCCCCACCCCCGGCGTCGAGCGGTGGCTCGCCCAACGCCTGTCGGGGCAGCTGGGTGTCGGCAGCGCCGGTGGCGACGGAGTGTGCGCGGGTGTCGAGTTCCCGTCCCTGCCCCGCCTGGTCGAGCGCGCGATGGGGACGCCCGAGACCGAGCGGCTCGAGGACCCCTGGCGTCCGGGGCGTGCCGTCTGGCCGTTGCTGCGGGTGCTGGACGCCAGCCGCGGTGAAGAGTGGGCGGCCGTCCTCTGGAGCTATCTGGGCGACCGACCGGACGCAGGCCTCCGCGACGGCGACGAGGCTCCGCGGGCCGACGCCGCGCGCGCCGGACGGCGCTGGTCCACGGCGCGGCACCTGGCGGGACTCTTCGCCCGCTACGCCGCTGCCCGGCCCCAGATGGTGCAGGCATGGGCGCAGGGCCGTGACGTCGACGGCACCGGCACGCAGCTGAGCCCCGACCGCGCCTGGCAGGCCGAGCTGTGGCGCCGGTTGCGGGCCGAGCTGGACACTCCCAGTCCGGCCGAGCGGATCGACGCCGCCACCGCGGCCCTGCGGGCGGACCCGTCCCTGAGCGACCTGCCGGAACGGGTCTCGGTCTTCGGCCCCACCCGGATGGAACCCCAGCACGTCGCCGTGCTGGCCGCCCTGGCCGAAGCCCGCGAGGTCCACCTCTGGCTGCCGCACCCCTCCCCCGACCTGTGGCAGGCCCTCGCGAGCAACCAGGCCATGGCGACGCTGCCCCGTCGGGCCGACGACCACAGCGACGCGGCAGCCCGCCACCGGCTGCTCGCCTACCTCGGTCGCGACGTCCGGGAGCTCCAGCTCGTGCTGCAGTCGGCCGGCGTGCCGCTGCGCGACCACCACCACCCGGCGCCGCCGTCACCGGCGGCCAAGACCTCGCTGCTCGAACGCCTGCAGGCAGGGATCGCGGCCAACCAGTCGCCGGCTCCGGAGAGCGCCCGGCCGCTGCTGGAGGCCGACGACCGGAGCGTCCGGCTGCACCGCTCCCACGGGCCGGACCGGCAGGTGGAGGTGCTCCGGGACGTGCTCGTCGGGTTGCTGGCCGACGACCCCACCCTCGAACCGCGGGACATCCTCGTGATGTGTCCCGACATCGAGACGTTCGCGCCGCTGGTGGCTGCGACGTTCGGGCTGGACACCGAGGACGGTGCCGCCGAGCACCCTGGACACCGGCTGCGGGTCCGGCTGGCCGACCGGTCCCTCCGACAGGTCAACCCCCTGCTCTCGGTGCTCAACCGACTGGTCGTCCTCGCCGGATCGAGGATGGAGTCCGCCGCCCTGCTCGACCTTTGCGCGACGCCGCCGGTCGCGCGCCGCTTCGGCTTCAGCAGCGACGACCTGGAGCGGCTGCACGACCTCGTCACCCAGTCGGGCGTGCGCTGGGGGCTCGACGCCGGCCACCGGAGCGCCTTCGGGATGGCCGGGTTCGGCCAGAACACGTGGCGAGCGGGCCTCGACCGGCTGCTGCTCGGGGTGACCATGGACGAGACCGGCCAGCACTTCCTCGGCACCGCGCTGCCCCTCGACGACGTGGACTCCGCGGACGTCGACCTGGTGGGCCGGCTGGCCGAGCTCCTCGCCCGGCTGGCCGAGGTCACCGACCGATGCCGGGAGCCACAGCCGCTGGCCGCCTGGGTGGCGCTGTTCCGCGACTCCCTCGAGCTGTTGACCGCGGTGAGCACGACGGACACCTGGCAGGTCGGGCACGCGCACGCCGAGCTGGGCCGGTTGACCGAGACTGCTGGCGACGACGCCGACGCGGTGCTCTCGCTGCCGGAGGTGACGGCGCTGCTCGCCGAGGCCTTCCGCGGCCGACCGGGCCGCAGCAACTTCCGCACCGGCACCCTGACCTTCTGCACGATGCACCCGATGCGCTCGGTGCCGCACCGGGTGGTCTGCCTGCTCGGCGTGGACGACGGAGTCTTCCCGCGCCGCGGCCGGCCGGACGGCGACGACCTCACCGCCGTCGACGAACGGGTCGGCGATCCGGACCCGCGCAGCGAGGACCGGCAGCTGCTGCTCGACGCGGTGCTGGCCGCACAGGAGCACCTGGTGGTGGTGTTCGCGGGGATGGACCCGCGCACCGGCGGCGACATCCCGGCCGCGGTTCCCGTCAAGGAGCTGATGGACGCCATCGACCTCACCGTGTGCAGTCGGGATGACAGACCGGCCTCCGCGCACGTGACCGTCAAGCACCGCCTGCAGCCGTTCGACCCGGCCAACTTCGCCGCCGGAGCCTTGGAGCCGACCCGCCCCGGGACCGGCTTCAGCTTCGACGCCGCCGGCTTGCGGGGGGCCCGGGCCTTCCTGTCCGAGCGCTCCGCCCCGCCCGTGGTCTTCGCCCGGCGACCGCTGCCGCCGCTGCCCGCCGACGGCCCGGTGGAGCTGGCCGAGCTGGTCCGCTTCTTCCGGCACCCGGTCCGCGCCCTGCTGCGGGCCCGGGCCAACCTCTCGCTCTACCCCCAGGACCAGGCTCCCGAGCCGGAGATCCCCGTCGACCTCGACGGGCTGCAACGCTGGGCGGTCGGCGAACGGATGCTCCAGCTGCATCTGCAGGGCGCCGAGCTGGACGTGCTGCGGGAGGCGGAGTGGCGTCGTGGCGAGCTGCCGCCGCGGGCCTTCGGCACCAAGCTGCTGAGCCAGGTCACCGATCAGGTGGCCGAGGTACGGGCCGCCGCGGACCGGTTCCTGGTCGGCGAGCCGGGCAGGTGCGAGCTCGCCGGCCAGCTCGACGGCCGCCCCCTCCTCGGCACGGTGACGGGGGTACACGGCGACAGCCTGGTCCAGGTCAGCTACTCCCGGCTCAACGCGAAGCAGCGGCTGCGGGCCTGGCTGGAGCTGCTCGCCCTGACCACGGCCCGACCCGACCGGGCCTGGCGGGCGGTCAGCGTGGGCCGGCGCGGGGTGTCGGTGCTGGGACCGGTCGACCCGGGCTGGGCGGCACGGGTGCTCGCCGACCTCGTCGACCTGCAGCAGACCGGGCTCCGCGAGCCGCTGCCGTTCGCGGCCAAGACCTCCGCCGCGTATGCGGAGGCCCGGATGGGTGACCGCCCGCTGCAGCCCCAGCTGGCCAACCTGCAGCGGACCTGGCAGGAGGAGGGCGACAACCTCTATGTCCGGTTCTTCGACCCGCCGCCCGGCGTAACCGGGCCGACCGGTCTCGAGGCGCTGATGCACGAGCCCTCCCGGGCCGAGGAGGAGCGCGGCTCGCTCGCGGAGCCCAGCAGGTTCGGCACACTCGCCCGACGGGTCTTCCATCCGCTGATGAGCAACGAGGAGTCCTGGTGACCACCGCGCCGAGCACCGACCGGGTGCGCCCGGCGGAGGGCCTGGAGCCGTTCGACGTCCGGGCCGCTCTGCCCAGCGGCACGACGGTCCTGGAGGCGAGCGCCGGGACGGGCAAGACCTTCACGATCGCGGCGCTCACCGCCCGCTACCTGGCCGAGGGCGAGGTCGAGCTCGGCCAGCTGATGCTCGTCACGTTCGGCCGCAACGCCAGCCTCGAGCTGCGACTGCGGGTCCGCGAGCGGCTGGTGACCACCGAGGCGGCGCTGCGCGCCACCCGCGAGGGCACGTCGCCGCCACCGCTGGACGAGGTCGGGGCGCTGCTGTGCACGGGCCCCACGGACGTGCTCGAGGCCCGGCACGCGCGGATCACCCGAGCGCTGGCCGAGTTCGACGCCGCGACCATCGCCACGACCCACGAGTTCTGCCTGCAGATGCTGGACAGCCTCGGCGTGCTCGGCGACCGCGAGCCGCAAGCCGTCTTCGTCGAGCACCTCGGCGACCTGATCCGCGAGGTCACCAGCGACCTGTACCTGCGCCGCTACGCCGGCCTGGGCCGGGCGCCCTTCACGTTCGACGAGGCCCTCGCGGTGGCCCAGCGGGCCGTCGGCGCGGTGCACGCCCGGCTGGTGCCGGCCGCTGGGGACCTCGACGAGGCCACCGACGCGGCCGAGCGGGTCGGCTTCGCCACCGAGGTACGGGCCGAGGTGGAGCGGCGCAAGCTCGCCCGCCGGCTCTTCACCTATGACGACATGCTCACCCGGCTCCGCGACGCCCTGGCCGACCCTCGATGGGGGGAGGCGGCCGCGTGCCGGCTGCGATCCCGCTACCGGGTCGTGATGGTCGACGAGTTCCAGGACACCGACCCGGTGCAGTGGGAGATCCTGCGACGGGCATTTCACGGGCACCACACGCTGATCTTGATCGGTGACCCGAAGCAGGCCATCTACGCCTTCCGCGGGGCGGACGTCTTCAGCTACCTGCAAGCGCGGGAGGAAGCCGGGACGGTGCAGACCCTCGCCACGAACCGGCGCAGCGACGCCGCCCTGGTCCGAGCGCTCGGTGCCCTGATGGACGGCGCCGCCCTGGGCGACGAGCGGATCGTCGTGCGGTCCGTCGAGGCCCACCACCGCGCGCGCCGGCTCCAGAACGCGGACGGCTCCGCACCCCCGGCCCTGCGGCTCCGGGTCCGCCCCCACGAGGTCGACGCGCCGCAGACGCCCTCGGTCGGCACGGTTCGGCCCGAGATCCTCACCGACCTCGTCGCCGACGTGACCGCCACGCTCACCGGCGGGACCCGGCTGTCGATCGACGGCAGCTGGCGACAGGTGAAGCCGAAGGACATCGCCGTGCTGGTGCGCACCAACGAGCGCGGTGAGTCTGTCCGCGAGGCGCTCGTCGCCGCGGGGGTACCGGCCGTCATGCTCGGTGCCGGCTCGGTCTTCACCTCGTCGATGGCGCAGGAGTGGCTGACGCTGCTGACCGCCCTGGAGCAGCCGCGGCAGCAGCAGGCCCGGCGGGCGGCTCTGACACCCTTCGTCGGGTGGACCTTCCGACGGCTGGCCGAGGCGTCGGAGGAGCAGCTGACCGAGCTGGCCCAGAAGGTCCGGTGGTGGAGCCGGGTGCTGGCCGGTCGGGGGGTGGCGGCGCTGCTGGAGACGCTGAGCGCGGACACGGGCCTGCCCGAACGGCTGCTGAGCACCGTCGGCGGTGAGCGGCGGCTGACGGATCTGCGACACCTCGCCGAGGCCCTGCACAGCGCCATGGTGGCCGGTCCGCTCGGCGTCGGCGCCCTCCGCGAGTGGCTGCACGAGCGGATCGCTGAGGCGCACGCCCGGCTGGTCGGCGACGGCACCCGCCGGCTGGAGACCGATGCCGAAGCGGTCACCGTGGTCACGGTGCACCGGAGCAAGGGACTGGAGTACCCGCTGGTCTACCTGCCGGAAGCCTGGGACCGGCACGTGGAGAGCAACGACGACGGCCGCACCCTGCAGCTGCACGAGGACGGCGTCAGTGTGCTCGACGTCGGCGGCCGCTGGGGCACCGGTCGGGCCGAACGCTTCCGGACGGCCGCCGCGGAGGACGCCGGCGACAGCCTTCGACTGCTCTACGTCGCGCTGACCCGCGCCCAGTGCCAGGTGGTCACCTGGTGGGCGGCCTCGCGCAACACCCCGACCTCGGCCCTGCACCGGTTCCTCTACCGGACCCCGGCTGAAGGTGAGGTGCCCGCCCTCAGCTATCCACTCTCCGGCGACCCGACCAGCGCGCGGGCGCTCGGACCCGACGTCGCGGTGGAGAGGCTGGCCGCTCGTGCCGTGACACCGTGGCAGGCCGAGGAGCGCGAGCCGTCCGGCTTGGGCGCCCGCATGTTCACCCGACCCCTGGACCTCCAGTGGCGACGCACCTCCTACTCCGCCCTGACCGCCGGGGTGCACGGGGTCGACCTGTCCAGCCCGGCCGTCGGCAGCGAAGCCGAGCCGCTGCACGAGGACGACGAGTCGTTGCACCCCGTCGAGGCTCCCGCGGACGGAACGACGGTCGCCGGGGAGGTCGAGGGGCACGGACCGTTGGCGGCGCTCTCGCCGATGGGCGAGCTCCCCAGCGGGGTCGACTTCGGCACCGCCGTGCACAGCGTCTTCGAGCTGGTGGACCCGACCGCGGAGGACCTGCCGGCGGAGCTGCGGCGGGCCACCGCCGTGGCTTTGAGCCGCACCGGTGCCAGCTCCCTCAACGTCGACCAGCTGGCCACCGCGCTGCTGGCGCCGTTCCAGACCTCGCTCGGCCCGCTGGCCGGTGGGCGGCGGCTGGCCGACATCCCCCGCCAGGACCGGCTGGCCGAGCTGGGGTTCGAGATGCCTCTCGCGGGCGGCGACACCGCTCGGGCCGAGGTGTCCGTCGCTCTGCTGGCGCCGCTGCTCCGCCGGCACCTCGACTCTGGCGACCCGCTGGCTCGTTACGCCGACCTGCTCGACCACCCGGCGCTGGCGGAGCAGCCGCTGCGCGGCTACCTGAACGGCAGCATCGATGCGGTGCTTCGGGTCCGCGATACCGCCGGGGTCCCGCGTTACCTGGTGGTCGACTACAAGACGAACTGGCTGGGCAGCTTCGACGGGCGGCCGCTGACCGTCGGCGACTACGCCCCGGACCGGCTGCCCGAGGCGATGATGGCCGCGCACTACCCGCTGCAGGCCCTGCTCTACGCCGTCGCCGTCCACCGGATGCTGCGCTGGCGGCAGCCGGGCTACGACCCGGCGACGCACCTCGGCGGGGTGCTGTACCTGTTCGTGCGGGGGATGGCCGGCCAGGACACCCCCGAGGTGGACGGCGTCCCCTGCGGAGTGTTCAGCTGGCGACCCCCGGCCGCCCTGGTCACCGACCTCTCCGACCTGCTGGACGGCCGGAACCCCGGGGAGGCGCGATGACCACCACCCCACCCGCCGGCTCGGCCTCCGCTCCCCCTGTCACAGGGCCGCCGCTGAGTCCCGGCGACCCGACGCTGGTCCGCCATGCCCGCGGTCTGCTGGCGACCTTCAACACAGCCGGCGTGCTGCGACCGGCTGACGTGCACACCGCCCGGGCCGTCGCCCGGATGGCCGGCGAGCCGGACGAACGGGTGCAGCTGGCTCTCGCGCTGGCCGTCCGCGCGCTCCGCAACGGTTCGGTCTGCGTCGACCTGGGCAGCGTCAGCCAGACCGTCTTCGACGAGGCGGAGGAGCAGGTCGACCTCGCCGGCCTGCCGTGGCCGGAACCGACAGCCTGGACGGAGGCCTGCCGGGCCAGCGCGCTGGTCACGGTCGGCGGAGCCGCTGACGGCAGCCGACCGCTGCGCTGGCACGACGACCAGCTCTACCTGGAGCGGTACTGGCAGCAGGAGGAGCTGGTTCGCCAGCAGCTGCAGCAGCGCTTCAGCGGCGGGAGGTACAGCGTGGACGACGCGCGGGCCACGGCCGCCCTGCGCCGACTGTTCCCGCGCCGCGACCTGCCCGAGGATGAGACGGACCGGCAGCAGCTCGCCGCGGCGGTCAGCCTGCTCAGCCGGGTCACGGTCCTGGCCGGTGGCCCTGGCACGGGCAAGACCACCACGGTGGCGCGGCTGCTGGCGCTGCTGCGCGACCAGCCCGGACCCGCGCTGCGGATCGCCCTCGCGGCGCCGACCGGCAAGGCTGCCGCCCGGCTCGAGGAGGCGGTCCGGTCGGCCGCGGCCGGCCTCGAGCCCGCGGACCGGGCCCGGGTGGGCGAGGTCAGCGCCTCGACCCTGCACCGGCTGCTGGGCTGGCAACCGGGCAGCCGCAGTCGCTTCCAGCACGACGCCACCAACCATCTGCCGCACGACGTGGTGATCGTCGACGAGATGTCGATGGTCTCGCTCACGATGATGGCGCGGCTGCTCGAGGCCGTCCGGCCAGACGCCCGGCTGGTCCTGGTCGGCGACCCCGACCAGCTGTCCTCGGTCGAAGCCGGTGCCGTCCTGGCCGATATCGCCCGCGCGCCGGGCGAAGGCGACAGCGGGCTCGCCGCCGAGCTGGTCGGTCTCGGCGTACCGGGGGCTGACGGGGAGCGCCCGCCGGTGCACGGCGTGGTGCAGCTGACCCGCCCCTGGCGCTACGGCGGGGCGATCGAGGACCTGGCCCGGGCCATCCGGGAGTCTGACGACGACGCCGCCGTCGCCGTGCTCCGGTCCGGCGCGCCCGACGTCGGGTTCTGCGAGCTCGAGCTGGACCCGGCCACGGGCCGGGTGCCGGGCGGCGAGGAGCTGGCCGAGCTGGCGACAGCCGTGCGCAGCGCCGGCCGTCGGACCCGAGACGCTGCGGTCGCCGGCGATGTTCGCGGAGCCCTGGCGGGCCTGGACCAGCACCGGCTGCTCTGTGCCCACCGCAGGGGGCCCTACGGGGTGAACCGTTGGAGCCTGGAGGCCGAGCGCTGGCTGGTCGAGGCGGTAGCGGGCTACGGCGAGGACGGCGAGTGGTATCTCGGCCGGCCACTGCTGGTGACGGCGAACGACTACGAGATGGGTCTCTACAACGGCGACACCGGCGTGGTGGTGGACACGCCCCAGGGGGCACGGGCAGCCTTCTCGCGGGGCACCGAGCCCTCGCTGGTCGCTCCCGTCCGGCTCGACGCCGTGCAGACGGTGCACGCGATGACCGTGCACCGAGCCCAAGGCAGCCAGTTCACCCGGGTCAGTTTCGTGGTGCCCCCGCCGGAGTCACCGCTGCTGACCCGAGAACTGCTCTACACGGCGGTCACCCGCGCCACCCAGCGGGTGCTCGTGCTGGGCACCGAGGCTGCCGTCCGGCAGGCTGTGCGACGACCGGCCCTGCGGGCCAGCGGGCTGCGGCACCGGCTGGCGTCCTGAGCCCGGTCAGCCTCGCTCGCCGCGGAACGGGTCGGCCTCGAGCGAGGCGCCGCTGTCGGGCAGCGGCATCGTCGTGTCGGCTGCCGCGGCCCGGACCGCGTCGTGGGCGGAGAACTCGCCCTCGTCGGTGCCGTGGCTCCGCTGCACCTTGCGCGAGTTGAAGACCAGGTTCAGCACGATGGCGGTGATCGCCCCGGCCGAGATGCCGGAGTTGAAGATGATCTGGAACCACGTCGGGAACTGGGCGTAGAGCTCGGGCGACACGGTGGGCAGCAGGCCGATCCCCAGGGAGACGGCCACCACCAGCACGTTGGCGTTGTTGAACCGCACCCGCGCCAGGGTGCGCACGCCGCTGGCGGCGACCATCCCGAACAGCGCGATCCCGGCTCCACCGAGGACACCCTGAGGAATCCCCTCCACGATCCCGCCCAGTTTGGGCAGCAGGCCCAGGACGACCAGCACCGCACCCGCGAAGGTGGCGACGTACCGCGACTTGACCCCCGTCAGCGAGACCAGACCGACGTTCTGGGCGAAGGCGGTGTAGGGGAAGGTGTTGAAGACGCCGCCGAGGAGCGTCGACAGCCCGTCGGCCCGCAGCCCGTCGGCCAGCTGCCGTGGCTTGACCGGCTTGTCGACGATCTCGCCGATGGCCAGCATGTCGCCCGTGGTCTCGGTCATGATGACCAGCGCGACGATGCTCATCGCCACGATGGCGCTGACCTGGAAGGTGGGCAGCCCGAAGTGGAACGGGGTGCTGACACCGATCCAGCTCTGCTCGGCGACGCCGCTGAAGTCGGCGAGCCCGAAGGGGATGGAGATCAGCGTGCCGAGGACCAGACCGAGCAGGATGGACAGCCGCTGCAGAGCCGGCGGCGCGAACCGCTCGATGGCCAGGATGATCAGCAGGGTCAGAGCCGCGAAGGCGATATTGATGGGCGCTCCGAAGTCGTCGGACCCGGTGCCGCCGCCGACCCAGCCGGCAGCGACGGCCATCAGCGAGAGACCGATGATGAGGATCACCGTGCCGGTGACCAACGGCGGGAAGAACCGGAGCAGCGTGGCGAAGACCGGCGCCAGTAGCATCATCAGCAGTCCCGCGGCGATCACCGACCCGTAGATCGCGGTGACGCCGTACTGGCTGCCGATGGCGATCATCGGGGAGACGGCCGCGAAGGTGCAGCCCTGCATCAGTGGCAGCCGCACGCCGAAGCGCCAGAAGCCGAGCGACTGGATCAAGGTGGCGATGCCCGCCACCAGGAGGTCGGCGCTGATCAGGTACGGCAGGTCACCGGGCGCGAGCTTGCCGGCGGAGATCAGGGCACTGCCGACCACCAGCGGGACGGCGACGGCGCCGGCGTACATGGCCAGCACGTGCTGGAGGCCGAGCGGCGCGAGCCGGGCCAGCGGCGGTACCTGGTCGACCGGGTGCTTGGTGGGCACGGCCGATGTGGCGGTGACAGTCATCGCAACTCCCTCGAGGCATGGGGACGTCAGTCGGGGATCCTGTCCGCTGCGGCGTCCCCGGGTCACCGCACCCTAGGCGCGACATATTTCGGAGGGGGCAGCCTCAGGTTGCGCCGACGTAAACGCGCACCGGCAAGCGGGCCGAAGCGCTGCTGGTCAGCGTGCGCTCAGCGGGTCCCGGCCGTCACGCCAGGCCTGGATCATCCGGGAGGCGATCGAGCTGGGTCCGGGCAGACCCAGGTCTCCCCGTTCGAGGCGGGCCGTGAGCTCGTCCCGGGTGTACCACTCGGCGTGGCTGATCTCGTCGGTGTCGAGGTTGATCACGGTGCTGCTGGCCCGCGCGAAGTAGCCCAGCATCAGCGAGCGGGGGAAGGGCCAGGGCTGGCTGCCGAAGTAGTGCAGCTCGTCCAGCGTCACGTCGACCTCCTCCGCGACCTCGCGGTGGATGGCCTGCTCGGCGGACTCCCCCGCCTCCACGAACCCGGCGAGCACCGAGACCCGTTGGCCCCAGTGCGCCTGGCCGCCGAGCAGCAGCCTGTCGTCGGCGTCCACGACGGCGACGATCACTGCTGGGTCGGTGCGGGGGAAATGGTCTTCGCCGCAGGAGGTGCAGTGCCGGGCGAAGCCGCCGTTGATCACGGTGGTCGGCCCACCGCAGCGTGGGCAGAGCGGCTCCATCCGGTGCCAGTTCAGCAAGGCGGTCGCCGCCGCCGCAACGTCCAGCTCGTTCTCACTGAGGTGGCCGCCGACCTCCCGGAGGTCGTGCACCTCCCCCTCGGTGAGCGCCTCGACTGCGAAGATCGGGGCCCCGTCCAGGAGTCCCAGCAGCCGGTGCCGCTGGCTGTCGAACTCGACGAACGGCTTCGTCATCCGGAGCTTGCTGCCGCCGGTGTTGGTCGTGAACTTTCCGTCCGCGGTGAGCTTCAGCAGCTTCGCGTCCGACGCGCGCCACAGCCCCGCGACCCACTCGGTGGAGCGGCGGTGGTGGTCGACGCGGTCGAGGTCGCTGGCCGTCACCCAGATCGTCACTGGCCCAGCCTAGCGATCGCCCTCCTCAGGGCCGGCCAGCAGCACCTCGAGCGCCCTGCGGTCGGGCAGCGACCCCGGTCGCACCAGGCGGTCGGACCGGACATGGTAGAACGCGGCCTCGACCTGCTGGAGCGGGACCTGCTGGACTTCCGCCCAGGCGAGCCGGTAGATCGCCAGCTGCAGCGGGTCGGCCGTGTCACCGCGGCCGGTCTTCCAGTCCACCACCTGCCAGCGAGAGGCTGATGGACCGTCCGGCGGGAGCTCGTAGACGGCGTCGATCCGGCCCCGGACCAGGCGGCCGGCGACCAGCAGGCTGAACGGCGCCTCGACGGCATAGGGGGTGCTGGCCCCGAAACGACCGGCCGCGAAGGCCTCGCACAGCTCACGCAGGTCGGACTCGTCCTCGTTGCCGGCGTCCACGCGGTCCGGCAGGTCGTCGGGGTCGACCAGCTGTTGCTGGCCGAGGCCGCCGCTGCCGAGCCGCGGACCGAAGTACCGCTCCACCCACTGGTGGAAGCGGGTCCCGAACCGGGCGGCGCGGGAAGGCGGCCGTGGCATCGGCCGGGCCAGGTCGGCCGCGTAGCCGTCCGGGTCGGCCTGCAGCCGGAGGACGGAGGTGGTCGACAGCGCGCCTGGCAACGTCACCCGGTGCTGGCCGGAGCGGGCCTCCGCCATCTCTGCCAGCAACCGGTCGATGTCGGCATCCCAACCCGCCACCACCTCCTCGGCGTCCAGCAGCAGCTGCTCCGCGCCGCCGTCGGGCTCGTAGCTGCCGGTCCGCCGGTGCCGCTCACGGGCCTCCTCCACGGCTCCGGCCGCGGCCTTGCGGCGGGCGAGCGCGTCCGGGTCGAGCGGCTTCGGCCAGGGCTGCGGTGCTGCCGTGGTGACCAGCGGGTTGTCGGGGCCCGACGGGGTGGCCTCTGCCACCAGCTCACCCTGTCGCGAGGCCTCGGCCAGGATCGCCTGCAGATAGCTGGACGGCGTCCTCGGCTTGGTCAGGTCGGCCCGCCAGTAGTGACCAGTGCCGACGAGCAGCTGCCGGGCGCGGGTCGCCGCCACGTAGGCCAACCGGTCCTCCGCGAGCAGCTGCTGCCGGGTCAGCTCGGCCTTGTAATCGGCGAGGGCGGCGTTCGAGGTCTCCTGGAGCTGAGGGATCGCGGCGCGGTCCCCGCGCAGGTCGGCGGGCAGCACCGCGGGGTTCATCACCCAGTTGTCGGTGACCCGGTCGCTGGGAAAGACGCCCTTCATAAGCGCCGGCAGGAAGACGACCTCCCACTCGAGGCCCTTGGCCTTGTGCACGGTCAGCAGCTTCACTGCCTCGCGGTCGGACGGCACGGCCTGGTCGAGGCCCGAGCCCTGGTCGAGCTCGGCCTGGAAGTAGGCCAGCAGCCCGGCCAGCGACGCCTCCCCGTCGACATCGACGTAGTCCGCCACGGCATCCAGGAAGGCACCGAGCTGGTCTCGTCGGTTGGTCTGCTCGAACTCACGGGTGGCCATCAGCTCCACGTCCAGGCCCAGGGTGACGACGACCCGCCGGGTCAGGTCGAGCAGCGGTTCGTCGGTGTGCCGCCGCAGGTAGGCGAGCTCGGCGGCGAGCCGGGCGAACCGCTCTCGGGCGGCTCCGGAGTACGGCTCCTCCCCCGGGCTCTCCAGCGCGTCCAGCAGGCTGACGACCTCGGTCGGGTCGACACCGGCCACCGCCCCCGAGAGGGCCGCGACCACATCCGGGGGCGCGGCGAGCTCGGGGGCCGGCGGCGCGCCGGGATCTGCGCCCGGCTCGGCTCGCGGGACGCGAGCCAGCTCACGTGCGCGTCGACCCAGCAGCGCGAGGTCCCGCGGTCCGACCTGCCAGCGCGGCCCGGTGAGCAGCCGGATCAGGTCCGGGTTGGCGGTGACGTCGTTGAGCAGCCGCAGCGTGGCTGTGACGTCCATCACCTCGGGAAGGTGCAGCAGCCCGCCCAGGCCCACGATCTCGACCGGGACCTCGCGGGCACTGAGCTCGGCGTACAGAGGGGCGATGTCGGCGTTGCGCCGGGTCAGCACGGCGATGTCGGCCCACTGCGGAGCCCGACCGCTGTTGCGTGCTGCCACGATCTGGTCACCGATCCACGCCACCTCCTCCGGCCAGGTGTCGAAGGTGGCTGCCCGGACGGTGCCCGGCCGGGTGCCGTCGGGGGCCTGCAGCAGGCCGAGACCTTCCTCGGAGGTGCCGACCAGGGTCGAGGTTGTGCTGCGCAGCGGCCGGCTGAGCACGTTCGCCACGTCGAGGACGGTCTGACCGCTGCGCCGGTTGACCGTCAGCGCGAACTGGCGACTCGGCGACCAGTCGGCGCGGCGGAAGTCCTCCGCGAAGCCGAGAATGTTGCTGGCCGCGGCGCCGCGCCAACCGTAGATGGCCTGGAAGGGGTCCCCGACCGCCGTCACCGGGTGCCCGAGTCCGTCGCTCGGCACCGACCCGGAGAACAGCTGGCGGAGCATGATCGCCTGAGCGGCCGAGGTGTCCTGGTACTCGTCCAGCAGCACGACCCGGAAGGCCGCCCGGAGCGCGGTCGAGACCTGGGGTACCTCCTGCGCCAGCCGGGCGGCGATCGCCATCTGGTCGGCGAACTCGACCAGGCCGAGCCGCCGCTTCAGCTGCTGGTAGTCCAGCACCAGGCTGGCCAGCTCCAGCCGCTCCTGCGCGGCGATGACCGCCTTCTTGACGTCGGCGTAGACGTTGCCGTTCCGGTTCAGCGGCGCGGAGTTCCAGCCGATCAGCAGGTCCCGGGCGTGCGCGTCGAGCTCGCTCGCCGCCACCAGGTGCTGCTGCAGGTCCGCGTCCAGCTTCAGCACCCGCTCCGTGACGCTGGCCGGCCGCAGCCGGGAGAGGAACTCGAAGGGGCCTGCCGCCGCCTTGACCACCCGCGAGGCCAGCCGGTAGCGGGTGGCTCCGCTGATCATCGTGGGGTCAGCCTCGTAGCCGAGACGCAGGCCGTGCTCGGAGACCAGCCTCGCCGCGAAGGCGTCGTAGGTCATGATCAGCTGCTCGCCGGACTCGTCCACCCCACGGTCGGACACCACCCCGGCCCTGAGCAGCGCCGACCGGACCCGGGCGGACAGCTCGGCCGCCGCCTTGCGAGTGAACGTCAGGCCGAGCACCTCCTCGGGCCGAACGGCACCGGTCCCGACCAGCCAGACCACGCGGGCCGCCATCACCGTCGTCTTGCCCGAGCCTGCTCCCGCGATGATCACCCCTGGCTCCAGCGGGGCCGTGATCGCCGCCAGCTGCTGGTCGGAGAACGCGATCCCGAGCGCGTCGATCAGGTCGTCGGTGTCCCGCAACCGGCGGGTGGGGGCGGGCGGGGTGAGCAACCGGACGCTCACGCGACCACCTGCCGGCCGCTCGCCTGGGTCGGGCAGCTGCCCCGGAACGGGCAGTAGCGGCAGGCGGCACCGATCCTCGCCTCGAAGCGCTCCGACCGGATCACCGCCGCGGCCTCGGCGAGCCGGCGGTGCACCCAGCTCGGCTGCCCGGCGCCCGGGTCGTCCTCGTCCGGCGACGCCGGACCGAGCGGGAACGGGACGTCGTCCAGGGACGCCTGCTGGAAGACCTTGGGGAAGCCGGTGGGCCCGTCGGCGAGGCGGAGGTAGACCAGCTCAGCGCCGGCTGGCCTCGGCTCGGGTCCGGTCACCGCCGCGAAGGCGCCCTGCTGGACAGCGAGCTGGTAGACACCGAGCTGGTCCTGGAGCGCCACGTCGGCGGCGTTGGGCGCCGTCCGTGAGGTCTTGAAGTCGATGATCCGGATCCGGCCGTCGGGGTCGCGCTCGACCCGGTCGGCGCTGCCGGTGAGGTGCACCCGCTCCTCACCGAGGTCGACCTGGCAGCTGAAGGGCACCTCGGTGCCGAGCAGCTGCTGGTGCGTTCGGGCCGCCTGCCAGGCGGCGAACCGCTCCAGCGCGGACTCGGCTTCCACCCGTTCCACCGCCGACAGCCAGTTCGCGTCGAAGTCGAGCTGGCCCCACACCGAGTCCAGGTGTGCGGCCAGGTCCTCAGGATTCTCGTCGTGGGCCCCGTGCTCGGCCAGCACGTGCACCAACGAGCCGAAGCTGGCGGCCGTGGTGCGGACCGACTCGCCGTGGGCCTGGCGCGCCAGGAACCACTGCCGCGGGCAGGCCAGCACGTTGCCGAGCTGGCTGCCCGACAGCCGCACCGGGGCCTCAGGGGCGACCACCGGCTGTTCCGCGTCGCTGAGCCCCCGCATTCCCCACCAGTGGCTGGGCTGGGCGGCGGCGGCCAGCGGGCGACCGTCCGGACCGATGGCGTCGGCCAGCCGGGCCAGCCGGAGCGCCGCCTGCTCGCGCAGGGCCGGTGGCGACTCGGGATCGACGCTGATGCTGCGCAGCTCCCCCACCAGCGCGGCGAGGGACAGTGGCCGGCGGGGCCGGCCGGGGAGCTGCTGGACCGGAACGCCGAGCTCGTTCAGGAAGCGGGAGGGCTGGTCCGCCTCACCCTCGGTGCCGGCGACCGCGGTCACCACGAGCCGAATGCGGGCCCGGGTGCAGGCGACGTAGAACAGTCGCCGCTCCTCAGCGATCCGCTGCGCTGTCGGTACCGGCTCGGACAGCCCGCGGCGTCCGAGCCGGTCGGCCTCCAGCAGGGAGCCACGGCGCCGGACGTCGGGCCAGCTTCCCTCCTGCACGCCGGCGACCACCACCAGCTCCCACTCCAGCCCCTTCGACCGGTGCGCAGTGAGGACGCGCACCGCGGCCCCCCGGAGCTCGGACTCCCGCAGGGTGTCGGCGGGGATCTGCTGGCCCTCCACTTCGGCGAGGAACCCCGTCACGCCTCGTAACCCGGAGACCTCCTCGCTCCGGGCAGCGATGTCGAACAGGGCGCAGACGGCGTCGAGGTCCCGGTTGGCGCGTCGCCCGGTGTCACCACCGAGGGCGGCGTCCCGACGCAGCCGCTCCGGCCACGGCGTCTCCGACCAGAGCAGCCAGAGCGCCTCCTCGGCGGTCCTCCCGTCGCGGATGGCGCCCTCACAGCGGCGAAGCAGCTCGGCCAGCGCCGCGGCGGCCTCGACGTCGGGACCCTGCTGGCACTCCTCGAACAGCTCAGGCTGCCGCAGCGCCAGGCTGAGCAGCTCCGCAGAGTGCCGAGGCAGGGCCGCGCCGGCCAGCTCCGCGCGTTCGGCCTGGCGCAGCGCCCGGCCGAGGCGACGCGTCGCCATGGCGTCCAGCCCGCCCAACGGCGAGGTCAGCAGCAGCTGTGCCTCCTCCGGACCGAGCACCCGACCGCGGCTGGCCACCTGCAGGGCGAGCAGCAGCGGCCGAACGGCCGGGTCGCTCGCGAGCGGGATCTCGTCGCCCGCCACCTCGACCGGCACACCCGCCGCAACCAGGGCGCGGGCCAGTGGCGGGATCGTCGCCCGCCCCGACCGCACCAGAACCGCCATCTCGTTCCAGGGAACCCCGTCCCGCAGATGGGCGGCGCGGAGGATCTCGGCGATGTGCTCGGCTTCGGCTCCGGCGCTGCTGCAGGTGAGCACCTCGACCTTGCCCCGGGGTCGGTCCGGGCTGGGGACCGGGTGGCGGAAGGCCGCGTAGACCTCCGGTGGCAGCGCGCGCGGAATGCCGAGGCGGGACGCGACGCTGCGGCTGGCCGCGAGCAGCGCGGGGCCGAACCGGCGGGTCCGCTGCAAGGCGAGGACCGGGGCGGGGTCGCCCGCCGCGGTGGGGAACAGATGCGGGAAGTCCAGGATGCCGCGCGCCTCCGCGCCCCGGAACGCGTAGATCGACTGGTCCGGATCCCCGACCACCACGACATCGGCGCCCGACCCGGCGATGGTCTGCAGCAGCCGGACCTGGGCCGGGTCGGTGTCTTGGTACTCGTCGACGAAGACGCAGCCGATCTCACGCCGCAGCGTGTCCACCACCCCCGGGTCGGTGAGCAGGATGCGGCTCCGGTGCACCAGCTCGGCGTAGTCCATCACCCCCTCGGCGTCCATCACGTCGAGGTACTCCTCGAAGAACTCCCCGATGCTCACCCACTCCGCGCGACCGGCGGCGCGACCGGCGGCGATCACGTCCTCGGGGTCCATCCCGAGCTGGCGCGCCTTGGCCAGCACCGCCCGCACCTCACCGGCGAAGGCCCGGGTGGGGAAGGCTCGAGCCAGGCTCTCCGGCCAGTCGGTGTGGTGGGTCTCCAGGCTGCCCTCGAGCGTCTCGCGGACCCGGAAGTCCTGCTCGGGCCCGGTGAGCAGCCTCACCGGCGGGCCGGCCGGAACGGGTGCCGCGCCGTCGGCCGCCGCTCCGAGCCGGTCCGCGAAGCGCCGCACCAGGGCGTAGCAGAACGCGTGGAAGGTCATCGCCAGCGGGGTGACCACGGTGCGCCCCAACCGTCCGGCGATCCTGGTGCGCAGGTCGGCCGCAGCCCGTCGGGAGAAGGTCAGGACCAGGATGCTGTCGGGAGCGGCGCCGCGCTCGATCCGGGCCACGACCGACTCGACCAGCGTCGTCGTCTTGCCGGTGCCTGGCCCCGCGAGCACCAGCAGCGGCCCCCCGGGGTGGTCCACGACGGCCTGCTGAGCGGGGTCCAGCTGGGGCCGCTGAGCCGCGACGGCATCAGCGGGCGGCTCGGCAGAGCGGACGAGACGGTACATGCGGTCGGATCAGTCCCTCAGTCGTGCCCGGACGGGCGGGAGAACGGTCGAGTGCTCATTCGACCAGATGGCGCCGACAAAACCCGATCTCGCTGCTCCCGCCGGTCAGTCCGCCCCTCAGCCCGCGCCGTCCTCGGCACCGCGGTCGACGTCGCTGCCGCGGATGCCGAGCATGAACAGGATCGCGTCGAGGTAGGGCACCGAGACGGTGGCGTCGGCCTGGGCCCGGACCACCGGCTTGGCGTTGAAGGCGATGCCGAGCCCGGCGGCGGCCAGCATGTCGAGGTCGTTGGCGCCGTCGCCGACCGCAACGCTCTGTGACAGCGGCACGCCCTCGGCAGCGGCGATCTGGGCCAGCAGCCGGGCCTTCCCGGCCCGGTCCACGACCGGACCCTCGACCTCGCCGGTCAGCACCCCGTCCGCCACCGCCAGCCGGTTCGCGTAGGCGTAGTCGAGGTCGAGGTCGGCCCGCAGCCAGTCGGTGAACGGGGTGAAGCCGCCGCTGACGATCGCCACGGTGAACCCCAGCCGCTTGAGCGTCCGGACGAAGGTGCGGGCGCCGGGCGTCAGCCGGATCCGGCGTCGGACCCGCGCGACCGCGGCCTCGTCGAGCCCGGCGAGCAGTCGCACCCGCTCCCGCAGCGACCCCTCGAAGTCCAGCTCGCCGGCCATGGCCCGTGCGGTGATCGCCGCCACCTCGTCGCGCTTCCCGGCCTCCTCGGCCAGCAGCTCGATCACCTCGTCGACGATCAGCGTCGAGTCGACATCCATCACGACCAGCCGTTTCGCGCGTCGCTCCAGGCCGTTCACCTGCACGGCGACGTCGATCCCGTGGTCCCGGGCCACCTCCACCAGCGCACTCCGCATCGCGCCGAGGTCGCCGGCGATGACGACCAGGTCGTACGCCGTGACGGGCGTGGTGGCCAACCGGACGATCCGGTCGATGTTGCCACCGGTGGCCGAGATGGCGTCGGCGACAGCGGCGAGGGCCGTCGCCGGCAAGGGCCGGCCGAGCACCGTCACGGCGTGCCGGACGAGCTGCGCCCGGCGTGACCGGGCCGCGACCCGCTCGAACTCGACCCGGAGGTCCCGGGTGAACCCCCAGTAGAGGATGTCCCGGAGCAGGCTGTCGTCCGCGCTGTCGAGCCGTACCAGGACGTCGAGGGTCAACCGCTCGCGGACCACGAGCTGCTCCATGTCCTCCAGCACCGCGCCGGCCTCGCCGAGCAGCTGCAGCAGGTCCGACGTCACACCCGCCCGGTCCTGGCCGTAGACCCGGATCAGCAGCGGGAGCTCCGCCGCCGCCACGCCTCGCCCGCTCACCGCTGCATCGTCCACAGCAGCACCTCCGCCTCGGCCCGCCCGGTGACGCCCAACGCGGCCTCCCCGGTCAGCTCGAGCGAGTCGCCGGCGGCCAGCCGGCCGACGCCCTCGACCTCCACCTCACCGCGGGCCAGGTAGAGATGGGCGAGCGGAGCCGTCGGCAGCTCCCGCCGGACACCCGCCGGCAGCACCGTCACCCACAGCGTCGAGCCGGCGCTGCCGAGGCTGACCGCGGCGTCCGGCTCCCGGCCTGACGCCACCGGCCGCCACCCGTGCGCCAGCTCGGCCAGGTCCAGCTCGCGCTGTGCGTAGCTCGGTCGGACGCCCGGAACGTCCGGCCGCAGCCACATCTGGACGAAGCGGGCGGGCCCGGCCGGTCGCCGCGGGTCGGTCCGGAAGGCGTCGTTGCGCTCGGCATGGACGATGCCGGAGCCGGCGCTCATCCGCTGGGCGAGCCCCGGGACGATGATGCCCGAGTGCCCGCGGGAGTCGCTGTGCACCAGCGAGCCCGAGAGCATCCAGGTGATGATCTCGGCGTCGGCGTGCGGGTGGTCGTCGAACCCCCGGCCCGTCAGCAGGCTCTCCTCGTTGACCACCATCAGCGGTCCGTGGCCCACCCTTCCGGGGTCGTAGTGAGGACCGAAGGAGAAGACGTGCCGCGTCTCCGTCCCCTCCCCCGCCGTGCGGAAGCGCTGCTGCGCCCGGCGCAGCCGCAGGACAGGGTCGCTCACCCCGTCAGTATCGCGAAGCCCGCTGGTCCGTCCCGTCTAGGCTCGAGGCATGGCCTCCCGACCTGCGCCCGATGCGATCGCCCCCGGTCAGGAGTCGGTCTGGGACTACCCCCGGCCGCCCGCCCTGGTGCCCAGCGACGAGCTGGTCACGGTCGTGCTCGGCGGCGTCGAGATCTGTGAGACCTCGACCAGCTGGCGGGTGCTGGAGACCTCGCACCCGCCGACCTACTACCTGCCCCGGCACGCCTTCCTCGAGGGCGCCCTGGTCCCCGCCCATGGCCGCTCCTTCTGCGAGTGGAAGGGCGAGGCGTCCTACCTCGACGTGGTGGGCGGCACGCAGGTCGCCGCACGGGCCGGCTGGTACTACCCCCAGCCCAGCCCGCGCTACGCCTCGCTGCGCGGTCACGTCGCGCTCTACCCGGGGCTGATGGACTACTGCCTGGTCGACGGTGAGCGGGTCGAGCCCCAGCCCGGCGGCTTCTACGGCGGCTGGGTCACCTCGACCGTCGTCGGCCCGTTCAAGGGCGGCCCGGGCAGCAGCGGCTGGTGAGCGCGCCGGACGCAGAGGCTTACGTCGAGGCCGTGCTACAGGTCGTGGAGCAGATTCCGGCGGGCCGGGTCGCCTCCTACGGCGACGTCGCCGAGGCCGTCGGCCGCGGCGGGCCGCGGCAGGTGGGCCAGGTGATGGCGCTGCACGGCGGCGCCGTGCCCTGGTGGCGGGTGGTCCGGGCTGACGGGTCGCCGGCACGAGGGCACGAGCAGCAGGCGCTGGAGAGGCTGCGCGCCGAGGGAACTCCGCTGCACGGTCCCCGGGTGGTGATGCGCCGGGCGCGGGGGCCGTTATCGCCACCGATGGTGCGGCCGGATCGGGACGCGCCCTGACCGGATTTGGCCCCGGGGTTCACAAGGCGGCGGAATCTGTGACAGGCTAGGACCTGCTGTTGCAAGTGGTCTGTGTCGTGGTAAGTGCTACGCCCCCAGAACTATTGCGTGGGCGTCCAGACCCAATCCCTGGTGCCCGACAGCTTTCGGGGCCGTGAGGTGCGACTTCGAATGCCAGATCTTTAGGGAGATTGTCATGGCGCAGGGAACCGTCAAGTGGTTCAATGCCGAGAAGGGCTACGGCTTCATCGCCGTGGACGGCGGCGGTCCGGACGTTTTCGTCCACTACAGCGCGATCGAGTCGACGGGCTTCCGCACGCTCGACGAAGGTCAGCGTGTTGAGTTCCAGACCACCCAGGGCCCCAAGGGGCCGCAGGCAGACCAGGTCCACGCGATCTGAGACGCCGGCACCGAGTCTGACGAGAGCCCCCGCACCGTTCGGTGCGGGGGTTCCCCCATCTCCGGCTCGACTTGGCGCTCGGCTGCTCAGCCTGCCGGGGCGAGGTCGCGCCAGACGATCTTCGAGACGCCCTCCACGACCGCGATCCCGCGAGTCATGGTCGTGTTGTCCATCGTGAGCACCGCCACGAGGTAGTCCCGGCCGTCGCCGGAGACGTGCCCGATGCTGTGCACCCGCCAGCCGTGCGCGTTCCTCGACAACCAGCCGTTCTTCAGCTCGACGCGGGCACCGTCGGCGCGAGGGCCGGCAGAGACGCCCCAGGACTGGGACGCCTGGACCGAGGCCATCAGCTTCCGGGCATAGGACCGGCCGCGCTCGTTCAGGAGCTTGCTGGGTCGGGCGAGGTGGTTGAGCAGCACCACCTGGTCGGCCGCGGTGATCTGCGTGAGACCCCAGTACCGACCGGGGCCGGGCGTGGTGTGGGTCATCCCGGCCGCCTGGTAGAACTTCGTCAGCGCTGGTCCGCGGCCCAGAGAGGCGTACAGGCTGGAAGCTGCGTCATTGTCGCTGTTCTGGATCATCGCCCGGAGCAGCCGGACCTCCCGGCTGGTCAGGTAGCGCTTCTGCGCCTCCTGACGGCGCAGCACCGCGGCCATGATCGCCACCTTGACGACGCTGGCGCTGTCATAGCGCGACCCGGCCCGGTAGCTGTAGGTCTCGCCGGTCAGCAGGTCCCGGACCCGGACCGAGGCGGTCACCTTGCGTGCGGTCAGGTAGGACGTCAGGTGCCGTTCCAGCTGATCCGCCTTGGGCGGCGCCGGGACCGCCGTGGCGGCCAGCGGTAAGGGTGCAGCCGACGCCGTTTCGCTGCTGGCGAGGACCAGCCCGACCAGGAGTGCCACACCGACCAGCAGGCGGGCGAGGACTGGCGGCCGGGTAAGGCGGGGGCCGGCGCGCTCGGGGCCGAGGATCGACGCGCAGCGGACGGAGAAGTGGGGGATCAGCATCGCGGGGCTCCAGGAGCATGGGGGCGCGCCCCGAGACGCAACCGATGGACGGGCAGGAGGCACGCTATCCGCGACCGCCGCTGCGCACCATCCCCTGTCCGCGGCGCCGCGCCGGGGGAGGTTCCCCGGCCGCGACACCATCCGTCCGCCGGTTGGGCGGACAGCGCGACGTCAGTACGCGGGCTGGGACGGGTCGATCTGGCTGACCCAGGCGCTGACCCCGCCACCGACGTGCACGGCGTTGTCCAGACCCGCGCCGCGGACGATGGCCAGCACCTCGGCGGACCGGATCCCGGTCTTGCAGTAAAGGACGACCTGCTTGTCCTGGGGCAGCTGGGCCAGTGCCTCACCGGTCTGGAAGTCGCCCTTGGGGATCAGCACCGAGCCGGGAATCTCGTTGATGTCCCGCTCGACCTTCTCCCGGACGTCGATCAGCACGAAGTCCTTGTCGCCGGACTCGCGGGCCGCCAGCCACTCCTCCAGCTGCTGGACGCCCACCGTGTGACCGGCGACGGCCTGGGCGGCCTCGTCGGTGATGGCCCCGCAGAAGGCCTCGTAGTCGATCAGCTCGGTGACGGTCGGGTGCTCGCCGCAGACCGCGCAGTTCGGGTCCTTGCGGATCTTGAGCTGGCGCCAGCTCATCTCGAGGGCGTCGTAGATCTGCAGCCGGCCCACCAGCGGCTCGCCGATCCCGGCCAGCAGCTTGAGCGCCTCCGTCACCTGGGTCGCGCCGATGGAGGCGCAGAGCACGCCGAGCACTCCGCCTTCCGCGCAGCTCGGCACCATGCCCGGAGGCGGCGGCTCGGGGTAGAGGCCGCGGTAGCACGGGCCCTGGTCCGCCCAGAACACGCTGACCTGGCCGTCGAAGCGGAAGATCGAGCCCCAGACGTACGGCTTGTGCAGCAGCACCGCGGCGTCGTTCACCAGGTACCGGGTCGCGAAGTTGTCCGTGCCGTCGACGATCAGGTCGTACTGGGCGAAGATCTCCATGACGTTGTCGTTGTCCAGCCGGGTGTCGTGCACCACGACCTGAACGAACGGGTTCGTCTCGAGGATGGACTCCTTCGCCGACTGCGCCTTGGACTTGCCGATGTCGGACTGTCCGTGGATGATCTGGCGCTGCAGGTTCGACTCGTCGACGGTGTCGAACTCGACGATGCCGAGCGTGCCCACCCCGGCAGCGGCGAGATAGAGCAGGGCAGGGCTGCCCAGACCACCGGCACCGATCACCAGCACCTTGGCGTTCTTGAACCGCTTCTGCCCATCCATCCCCACGTCCGGGATGATCAGGTGGCGGCTGTAACGACGCACCTCGTCGATGGTCAGCTCGGCGGCGGGTTCCACCAGCGGCGGTAGAGCCACGGTCTGTCCTCCTGCGTCCTGCCCTGGTGCAACGCTCAGGGCACTTGTGTCCGGTTCACTGCACGTGCAGCGTGATCCTGCGCGACAACGCCGCTGCCCGGTCACCTATTCCGCCGGTCGGACGTGCGGTCAGCGCTGCACCGCCTTGACGATGGTCGTCGCGACCGTCACCGCGCCCGCGTCCGGCGAGGGAGACCTGGAGGCCAGCAGCACGCCGACCATCGCGCGGACGACCACCCAGGCCCGCGCCCGGTCCTCGTCCAGCTCAGCGCCGTCGACCACCCGGTAGAAGCGGTCCAGCACGGCGCCGCGCAGGTCCTGGGTCGCCACCGCCTCGTCCCAGCGGTGCCACAGCACCGGCGCCGGCTCGTACGCCGGGTCCCCGGCCAGCGGCTCGGCGTCGACACTCAGCCAGCCGGGCTCGCGGCCGGCCAGCAGCACGGTGCCGAAGTGCAGGTCGCCGTGCAGGAGAGCCGTGTCACTGCCCCGCTCGGCGCCGAAGTCGGCGGCGAGTCCGGCGGCCTGGTCGAGGAAGCGTCGCGGCGCGAGCGAGGTGCCACGGAGCGACCTCAGCTCCTCAGACCAGTGGCGGGCACGCTCCGACAGTCGCTCGAGCTGCGGGACGGGTGGCCGGTGCAGACGCCGGTACAGGCCGGCGATGACCTCGCAGGCCTGGTCGACGGGAAGGCTGGACAGGTCGGCGCGCGGGTCGACCCGCTCCAGCAACAGGGCTGCCCGGTGGGGGTCCGCCCGCAGCAGGGTGACCGCTCCCCTGCCGCCCCAGGCCCGCAGCGCAAGATGCTCCTGGGCGGCCTCGGAATGCGGCCAGCCGAGCTTGAGCAGCGCGGCACCCGCCGGGGACCGCACCGGCAGCAGGAGGCCGGCCGCACCGAGCGTCGGCTCCCCGTCCGGGGTGAGCTGCCAGTCAGCGCAGACGTCTGCCGCCAGCCCGGGCAGCCGCTCCCGCCAGCCGAGCCAGGCCGGACCGCGGCCGGCCGGTGCCGCGGACACCGGCGGCAGGTCGAGCCTCACCGGGCCACCGTAGGGGATGGAAGGATGACGCCCGTGGCCGACGGAGCGGGCGGGACCCCAGCCGAGGCGGCGCCGGCTTCGGACGTCACCACCAGCGTCGGCGACCGCGTGCTCGGCCTGTCCAACCTGGACAAGGTGCTCTACCCCGCCGCCGGCTACACGAAGGCGGAGGTCATCCACTACTACCTGCAGATCGCCCCGGTGATCCTGCCGCACATCCGGGACCGGGCGATGACCCGGCTGCGCTACCCCGACGGTGTCCGGTTCACGGAGCGGCGGGAGGACCGGGGCGGCAGCACCCCGCCGCCCGGCGGCGCCTTCTATGAGAAGAACGCCCCCGCCGGCACGCCCGAGTGGGTGCCCCGGCAGCGGATCGGGACCAGCGACGGCGTGATCGACTACGTGGTCGTGGAGGAACCCGCCACGCTGGTGTGGCTGGCCAACCTCGCGGCGCTCGAGCTGCACACCCCGCAGTGGACGATCTCCAGCGGCAGCGCCGGCGCCGACGGCGTTCTCGACCTGCCCGGCGACGATCCCCGGCCGGGCGAACCGCTCGCGGACCGGGTGGTCGTCGACCTCGATCCCGGTGCCGGCATGACCATCGTCGAGACGGCCCGGGCCGCGCTGATCGTCGCCGCCGAGATGGCCCGGGACGGCCTGGTGCCGGTGCCGCAGAGCTCGGGCAGCAAGGGGATCCAGGTCTACGCCGCGGTCGCTCCCTGCCGCAGCCGGGACGCCTGGGCCTACGTGAAGCGGCTGAACGCCGCGATGGCCAGGGCCTACCCGGACTTCTTCATCGCCGGCATGTCGGTGGAGCAGCGCCGCGGCCGGATCTACGTGGACTACAACCAGAACCTCGCGGCCCGCAACACCATCGCCCCCTACTCGATGCGGGGCCGGGAGCTGCCGTCGGTGGCCACCCCGGTCTCCTGGGAGGAGGTGGGGGCGGTCTCCGCGTCCGAGGACCTGCGCTTCTCCCCGGAGCAGGTGCTGCAACGGGTGGCGGAGCACGGCGACCTGGCGGCCGACCTGCTCGAGGCGGACCGGCCACCGCTGCCGCAGCCCCCGCTAGGGTGACCGCGTGAGCTCTCAGGCCCGCGCGACGCGGATGCCGCGCGACCAGCGGCGGGCGTCGCTGCTGGACGCGGCCAGCCTGGTCTTCGCCGCCAAGGGCTACCACGCCGCGGCCATGGACGACATCGCCGAGGCGGGCGGGGTGTCCAAGCCGGTGCTCTACCAGCACTTCCCGTCCAAGCTGGACCTCTATCTCGCCCTGCTGGACGCGAGCTGCGACTCCCTCGTGGACGTGGTCCGGGACGCACTGTCCAGCAACGACCACAACGCCGATCGGGTGGTGGCGACGATGGCGGCCTTCTACGCGTTCGTCTCCAGCCCCAGCGGGGAGTTCCGGTTCGTCTTCGAGTCCGACCTGACGGCCGACGCCGCCGTCCAGGAGCGGCTGTGGCGGGTCAACGAGGAGATCGCCGACCTGATCGCGAGTGTCATCGTCGAGGACACGGCGCTGCCGCCCGAGCAGTCGAAGCTGCTCGCCATCTCCCTCGTCGGGACGGCGCAGGTCAGCGCCCGTTACTGGGTCTCCAGCGGCGCCCCGATCCCGATCGAGGAGGCGACGTCCCTGGTCAGCCGGCTCGCCTGGCGCGGCATCCGTGGCTTCCCGCTGTCCAAGTACGACCCGAACCGGCTGCACTGAGCCGAACGCCAGCGGCGCGAGCACCTGCGCCGGCCCGAGCCTGTCCACCGGCGGTGCACAGGCTCGGCCAGCGCTGGGTCAGCCTCGCTGCAGGGTGGTGGCGCCCGTCATGATCGCCACGGCCTCGGTGGGCGTGTGGGACTTCGGGGTGATCACACCGGCGCTGCCGCCCAGCCGGGCGATGTGGATCCGGTCGGCCACCTCGAAGACGTTGGGCATGTTGTGGCTGATCAGGATCACGGGCAGGCCGCGGGCCTTGATCTGCTGGATGAGGTTCAGCACCTGCCCGGTCTCCTTCACCCCGAGCGCCGCCGTCGGCTCGTCGAGCACGACGAACTTCGAGGCGAAGGTCGCCGCCCGCGCCACCGCGACGGCCTGGCGCTGACCACCCGAGAGCGTCTCCACGGCCTGGTCCATGTTCTGCACCGTCGCGATGCCGAGGTTGGCCATCGACTTCCCGGCGTCGGCCTTCATGCCCTTCTTGTCGAGCATCCGGAACACCGACCCGAGCACGCCCGACCTGCGTCGCTCCCGGCCCAGGAACATGTTGGCCGAGATGTCGAGGGCCGGCGC
Source organism: Friedmanniella sp. (assembly GCA_045806705.1). Taxonomy (GTDB): domain Bacteria; phylum Actinomycetota; class Actinomycetes; order Propionibacteriales; family Propionibacteriaceae; genus Microlunatus. The sequence continues at coordinate 22,768 of JBJMIS010000002.1, read as the reverse complement.
GACAGCGAGCGTCTGGTAGACCGTCTCGATCCCGGCGGCCCGGGCGTCCTGCGGTGACCGGAAGTGCACCTCGTGGCCGTCGACGAAGACCTGCCCCGAGTCGGGGATGATGGCCCCGGTCAGAGCCTTGATCAGAGTCGACTTCCCGGCCCCGTTGTCCCCGATGATGGCGAGCACCTCGCCCGGGAAGAGGTCGATGTCGACCCCGTCCAGGCCGATCACCCGGCCGAACGTCTTGATCAGCTTCCGACCGGACAGCACCGTGGTCGTCGGGTCGGCCAGGTCGCCCGCAGGTCCCCGGTACTTCTCTTCTGTGGTGGAGGACATCGGTTCAGCCCTTGACCTTTCTGATCCACTGGTCGATCGAGACGGCGACGATGATGAGGACGCCGATGGTCAGCACGCGGAGCTGGTCGTCGACCCCGGCCAGCGCCAGACCGGTGTTGAAGGTGTAGACGATCAGGGCACCGAGGATGGTGCCGAGGATGCCGCCGCGGCCGCCGAAGAGGCTCGTGCCGCCGATCACCACGGCCGTGATCGTCTCCAGGTTGGCTCCGACGATGGCGTTGGGGCTCGCGGTCCCGGCCCGGCCGATCAGGATCCAGGCGGTGAAGCCGTAGATCAAGCCGGCGACGGTGTAGACGCTGAGCAGCACCCGGTTGACCTGGATGCCCGCCAGCCGGGCGGCATCCATGTCGTCGCCGACAGCGTAGACGTGCCGCCCCCAGGCAGTCTGGCTGAGCGCGAAGCCGACGACCAGAGCGAGCAGGACGACCACGAGCACGCCCAGGGTCAGGTTGAAGGGCCCAACGCTGAACCGGGTGCCCATGAGGTTGAGCAGGGGCGGCAGCTTCGCCTTGCCGATGCTCGCGCCACCGGAGTACAGCAAGCCGATCGCGGTGAAGATGCTCAACGTGCCGAGCGTGACGATGAACGGCGGCAGGTTCAGCCGGGTGACCAGGACGCCGTTCAGTAAGCCGCAGGCGGTTCCGAAGGCGATGCCGATCAGCAGGGCCAGCAGCCCGGGAACTCCGTTGTTGGCGGCCAGGTTCGACATCAGCAGCATGGAGAGGATGCAGATCGCCCCGACCGCCAGGTCGATGCCCGCCGTCAGGATGACGAGGGTCTGACCGATGGCCAGCGCCGCGATGACGGCGGTCTGCTGCAGGACGATGGAGATCGTGCGGGGCTCGGCGAACCGTGGGTTGATGATGGTGAAGACGATGCACGCGACGACCAGCACCATCAGCGGGCTGAGTGAGGGATGGGCGTGCAGCAGGTGTTGGATGCGCTGGACGGGCGACTGCCGTCGCATGGCGAACTGTTCGGCCGCCGATGCCGGCGCTTGGGTGTCTACGCTCATGATGGCTTCCTTGCCGTGAGTGCGTGGGGATCAGGGGCGGCTGGCTCCGCGGCGAAGCAGAGCCAGCCGGTAGGCGTCGTTACTTGCCCCAGCAGATCTTCTCGGCCTCGGCGACGGTGATGCTGTCGACCCCGTCGACCGGCTTGTCGGTGACGAGCGCGACACCTGTGTCGAAGAAGTCCAGGCCTGGCGTCACGGCCGGCTTCTCACCGGTCGCCTTGAACTTGGCGATCGCCTCGACGCCCAGCTGGGCCATCTTGACCGGGTACTGCTGCGAGGTTGCGCCGATCGTGCCGTCCTTGACGGCTTCGATGCCCGGGCTGCAGCCACCATCGACCGAGACGATCGTCACGTCCTTGAGACGGGCGGCGTCCAGGGCCTCGGCGGCGCCGACCGCGGCGGGCTCGTTGATCGTGTAGACGAGGTTGATGTCCTTGGAGCTGTTCAGGCAGGTCTCCATCGCCGTCCGACCCTTGTCCTGCGCGCCGTTGGTCGGCTCGTTGCAGACGATCTCGTAGTCGCCTCCCTTGCCCCCGGTGTACGTGCCGGTCGGGTCCTCGTCGCCGTTCTTCTCCTTGTTCTTGGTGTCGATGCCCATCCCGGTCAGGAAGCCCTGGTCACGGTTGTAGTCGACGCTGGCGATCTTGTCGTTGAACAGGTCCAGCAGAGCGATGGTCGCCTTCTTGCCGTTCAGGGTGCCGGCGGCCCACTTCCCGATCAGCTCCCCCGCCTTGAAGTTGTCGGTGGCGAAGGTGATGTCGACGGTGTCGGGTGGGTTCGGCGGGGTGTCCAGGGCGATCACGTAGAGGCCCGCGTCGCGTGCCTGCTGGATGGCGGGGTTGACGCCGTCGGTGGCCGGGGTGATCAGGATGCCGTCGTCGCCGCGCGCCATGGCGGCCTCGATGGCCTGGATCTGGGTGGCCTCGTCGCCGTCCTCCTTGCCGGCCGCGGTCGTGATCTTCACGTTGTTCTCCTTGCCGGCCGCCTCGGCACCCTGCTGCATGGCGATGAAGAACGGGTTGGTGCTGGTCTTCGTGATCAGCGTGACCGCCAGGGGGTCGCCGCCGCCACCGCCGCTGCTGCTGCCGCCACTGCTCGAGCCGCCGGCCTCACCCGAGCTTCCGCCGCAGGCGCTGAGGACCAGGGAGGTCGCGGCGACCAGGGCCAGACCGGCCAGGAGTCGCGGGGATGTGGTGTGGTGCTTCATGTATGCCTCTCCATTGGGACATGTCAGGGTCGCTCGCGGTCGAGCCACCCGAGTGCACGATCTCGACCCCTTCCGGAGCCGACCGACGACACCACCATCACGTTGACAACGATGTCATAGGGTAGTTCTAGACCTTGTCGCCGGGGGCCGTCAAGGGCTTGGCTCTCGCGACTGTCAGAGAGCGGCCATGCTGAGGCGGGAGGGGGACATCGATGTCAAGAGACGCCGCCGCCCCTACCCGCGCCACGATCCGTGACGTCGCCGCACTCGCAGGGGTGGGCATCAAGACGGTCTCCCGGGTGATCAATGACGAGCCCAACGTATCCGGACCGACGCGTGAGCGGGTAGAGCGCGCCGCGCTGGCTCTCAATTTCCAACCCAACCAGGGCGCCGGCGCTCTCCGGCGAGGCGATCACCGGACCCGGACGCTGGGGCTGCTGCTCGACGCCGTCGACAACCCGTTCTCGGCCTCGATCAACCGCGCCGTCGAAGTGGTGGCCTCAGCCCGCGGCACGGCGGTGTTCGCCGCCAGCTTCGACGACGACCCCGACCGCGAGCGGGAGCTCGTGGACGCCTTCACCCGCCGCCGGGTGGACGGGCTGATCCTCACCACCATCAGCTCCGACCACGGTTACCTGCAGGTCGAGCGGGACCAGGGCACCCCGCTCGTCTTCGTCGACCGGCCGCCGGTGGGTCTGCTGGCGGACGCGGTGCTGACCGACAACCGGGCCGCGGCGACGACCGCCACCGAGCATCTGCTGCAGGCCGGCCACCGGAGGATCGCGCACCTGGGCGACGAACTGGCGATCTCCACGGCGAGGGAGCGGCGGCAGGGCTTTCTCAGCACCATGGAGAGGGCGGCCGCCACGCCTGTCGTGGTGGACGACCTGCGGTCCGTCGAGGCGGCGGAGCAGGCGGTCCGGCGGCTGCTCACCCTCGCCGTGCCGCCGACGGCCCTGTTCACGTCGCAGAACATGGTCACCCTCGGTGCCCTGCGCGCGCTGCACGGCCTCGGCCTGCAGCACACGGTCGCCCTCGTCGGTCTGGACGACCTGCAGCTGGCCGAACTGCTGAAGCCGGGGGTGACGGTGCTCGCCCAGGACCCGACCAGGATCGGCACGCTGGCCGCCGAGCAGCTGTTCCGCCGGTTGGACGGGGACCGGGGACCGGAGCGGACCGCGATCGTGCCGACGACCCTGCTCGTGCGGGGCTCGGGCGAAATCCCTCCGCCGGCCGCCGGCACCGGCTGACGGGCCGCAGCGCGGGCAGCCGCCGCAGCCGGCAGGGGGCGGAGCTAGCGTTGGGCCCGTGACCGCTGTCCCCACCGCCCCGACGTCGGCGTCCAGGGCCGACGCCGTCAGCCTCGACGCCACTCTGGCCGCGCTGGCCGACCAGCTCACCGGTATCCGGCGCCTCGGCGTCGCCTTCTCCGGGGGCGTCGACTCCTCCGTGCTGCTGGCCCTCGCCGTCCGCCTCCTCGGCAGCCAGCAGGTGGTCGCTCTGCTGGGGGTCTCGCCGAGCCTCGCCCGTGAGGAGCGTGAGGCCGCCCACCAGGTCGCCGGCGAGCTGGGAGTGCCGGTCCTGGAGGTCCAGACCTTCGAGGGCGACCGCCCCGAGTACCAGGCCAACGGCCCTGACCGCTGCTTCCACTGCAAGGACGAGCTGTTCAGCCGGATCGACGACGAGGTCGTGGCGGCACAGCGGCTGGACGGCGTCGCGTACGGGGAGAACGCCGACGACGCCCGCCGGCCGGACCGTCCAGGCTCCCAAGCCGCGACCTCGCACCGGGTGCTGCGCCCGCTGGCCACGCTCGGCCTGACCAAGGCCGACGTCCGGGCACTCGCCCGGGCACTCCAGCTGTCCGTGGCCGACAAGCCGGCCGCGCCCTGCCTGGCTTCGCGGATCCCGCACCACCAGACCGTGACGCCTGCGAAGCTGCGCCAGATCGACCAGGCCGAGGCTGCGCTGCGGGCGCTCGGCCTGACCGACCTTCGGGTCCGCCACCACGGCGAGGTCGCCCGGGTCGAGCTGCCGGCCGACGACCTGCCGCGCGTCGTGGCCGAGCCGCTGCGGACCCAGCTGCTCACGGCGGTCCGCTCAGCGGGCTTCCGCTTCGTGACGGTCGACCTGGCGGGGATCCAGTCGGGGGCCTTCACCCTGCCGCTGGTGACACGCTGAGCATGACCGAGCCCTCCTCACCCGCGGACCTGCTCGCGGGCTTCGCCACCCTGGACACCGACCGGGCGGAGCGCCGGGGCTACCCCGAGGCCATCTACTGCGCCGGCAAGACCCCCGCCCAGGTGCGGCTGATCGCTGCCGACGTGCGGCAGCGTTCCCACGTGACCCTGTTCACCCGGGCGTCCGCCGAGCACGCGGCCGCGGTGCTGGCCGAGCTGCCCGACGCTCTGCACGACCCGGAGGCGCGGCTGCTGGCCTGGCCGGCCCAGCCGCCCGCCGCCACCGGGGGGCTGGTGGTGGTCGCCGCAGCCGGCACCTCCGACCTGCCGGTGGCCCGGGAGGCCCTGCTCACCGCCCGCTACCTCGGTCGCGAGGCCGAGCTGGTGGTGGACGTCGGGATCGCCGGCCTGCACCGCATCCTCGGCCGGCTGGACCTGCTGCGCCGCGCGCGCGTCGTGGTGGTCGCCGCCGGTATGGACGGGGCCCTCCCCGGCGTGGTGGCCGGCCTGGTCAGCGCGCCGGTCGTTGCGCTGCCGACCTCCGTCGGGTACGGCGCGGCCTTCGAGGGCGTGGCCGCGCTGCTCACCATGCTCAACTCCTGCGCGCCGGGGGTCGGCGTGGTGAACATCGACAACGGCTACGGGGCGGGCCACCTGGCCGCGCAGATCGCCGCACCGACCGCATGAGGGACGGCGGGACGCACGCCTGGGTCGACGCCTCGGCCGGGGTGGCCGGGGACATGCTGCTGGGCGCCCTCGTCGACGCCGGAGCGGACCTCGCAGCCGTGCAGCGCGCGGTCGACCAGGTGGTTCCCGGAGCGGTGGAGCTGGTCGCGCGCAACGTCCTGCGGGCGGGTCAGCACGGCTGCAAGGTCGACGTCGCCGTCCGCACCGCGGACCTGCCACACCGCCACTGGCGGGAGATCCGGGCCATGGTGGAGGCGGCCGGTCTGCCTCCCCGGGTGCGGCAGCGGGTGCTCGCCGTCTTCGGCCGGCTCGCGGAGGCCGAGGGCCGGGTGCACGGCATCGACGCCGACGATGTGCACTTCCACGAGGTGGGCGCGCTGGACTCGATCGCCGACGTCGTCGGCGTCTGTGCAGCCCTGGAGCTGCTCGACGTCGGGACGGTCAGCGCCGGCCCGGTCGCGGTCGGCGCCGGCCGCACCCGGACGGCGCACGGCGACATCGGCGTCCCGGTACCCGCGGTGGTGCAGCTGTCCCAGGGTTGGCGGGTGCTGGCCGGCGGCCGGGGGGAGCTCGCCACACCCACCGGCATGGCTCTGGTGGTGGCGCTCAGCCAACGCTGCGAGGACCTGCCGCCACTGGCGCTCACGGGTTCTGGCGCGGGCGCCGGTACCAAGGACGACCCCGACCGGCCGAACCTCACCCGGGTCCTGCTCGGGGAGCCGAGCCAGGACGCCCCCGCGCAGCCCGCCGACCCCGTCACCGTGCTCGAGGCCAACGTGGACGACCTGGACCCCCGGCTCTGGCCGGCGGTGCTCGAGCGGCTGCTCGCCGCCGGCGCCCTCGACGCGTGGCTGGTCCCGATCCTGATGAAGAAGGGCCGACCGGCGCACACGCTGACCGTGCTCGGACAGCCGCACCGGACGGCGGCGCTGCGCGACCTGGTCTTCGCCGAGACCTCGACGCTCGGAGTGCGGGAGGCGAGCTGGACCCGGACCGCACTCCCCCGCGGCTGGCTCGACCTGCCGGTCGCCGGCGGGCTGGTGGCCGTGAAGGTGGCACACCGCAACGGACGGGTGGCGCAGGCGACTCCTGAGTTCACCGACGTCGAGAGCCTGGCCAGGCACACGGCCCGTCCCGTCCGGGACCTGCTGGCCGAGGCCGAGGCGGCCGCGGTGGCCGCCGGCCTGGTTCCGGGTGCGGCCGTGCCGGCGGGGCTGCGGGCCGGCCCGGAGCGGTGAGGACCAGGGACACCGCGCGAAGGCCGTCCCGAGCCCCCGTTGTCGGCTAGATTTGCTTGCGCCGAAGCGGGCCCTCGGCCTCGTCGGGCGCGCATGCACGGGAGGAACGACATGACCGAGCCCACGTTCGGGACGGCTGCGGCCCCGCTGGCGCCGCCGGCGCCAGGCCCGCTCACCCTGACCGCTCCCGAAGCGCCCCGCCCGGTCGCTGCCACGCAGGCCCCGGCCATGGCTCCGCAGGTCGACCCGGCCGCTGTGCCCGCGCTGGACAGCAAGGTCGACAGCTTCCTGACGGCGCTCGTCGCCGCCCAGACCCGCTCGCCGGAGTTCGCCGCCCAGGCCGAGAACGTCCGGGCCATGGGTGACGCGGACATCCGGCGCGCGGCCGAGACCTCGAACCGGCTGCTGCAGACACCGGTCCGCGCGCTGCAGGAAGGCGGCCTCGCGGAGGGCTCGAAGGTCGGCCAGACCCTGCTGGACCTGCGCCGCACGGTCGAGGACCTGGACCCGAGCCACGCGACGGGAAGCCGCAAGTTCCTCGGCATGATCCCCTTCGGGGACAAGGTGGTGGACTACTTCCGTCGCTACCAGGCCGCCCAGAGCCACCTCGACGGCATCCTGCACAGCCTCCGCAACGGTCAGGACGAGCTGGCCAAGGACAACGTGGCCCTCAACATGGAGAAGCAGAACCTGTGGGCCACCATGGGCCGGCTCAACTCCTACATCTACATCGCCGAGCGGTTGGACGCGCGGGTCTCGGAGCAGATCAGTGGCCTGGAGCTGACCGACCCCGACCGGGCCAGGGCGTTGAGTCAGGACGTGCTGTTCTACATCCGGCAGAAGCATCAGGACCTGCTCACCCAGCTGGCCGTCTCGATCCAGAGCTACCTCGCGATCGACGTGATCATCAAGAACAACCTCGAGCTGATCAAGGGCGTCGACCGTGCCTCCACCACCACGGTGTCCGCGCTGCGGACCGCCGTCATCGTCGCCCAGGCGCTGAACAACCAGAAGCTCGTGCTGGACCAGATCGACGCGCTGAACACGACCACGTCGGACCTCATCCAGCGGACCTCGGAGATGATGCGCGACAACTCCGCGAAGATCCAGCAGCAGGCGGCCTCGTCCACGATCGGGCTGCCGCAGCTGCAGGCGGCCTTCGCCAACATCTACGCCACCATGGACGCGATCGACACCTTCAAGATGCAGGCCCTGGACACCATGGCCACGACGATCGGCACCCTGGAGTCGGAGGTCGTGAAGTCCCGCGAGTATCTCGACCGGGTCTCCCGCCAGGACGCGCAGCTGGCCTCCGGCGCGCTCGACCTCGACGGCGGCGGCCGACGTTGAGCGATCCTCGTCGAGCTGCCGAGCAGAGCACGGGTTGACGGCCGTGGCGTTCCGCGACTGGCTGGCACGGCTGAGCGGCCGGACGTCGGTCGAGGCGGCGACCAGCCCGGCGGCACCGGCGGTGCCGACGGAGGCGGACATCTCCGCGGCGCTGGCCGACGTCGAACGACTCGTCAGCGGGGGCGCGGTGCCGCCGCTCGTGCAGTCCCGGGTCCGCCGGATCGCGCGCACGGTCGCGGAGACGGTGCCGCGGCTGCGCAACCTCGGGCCGGGCAGTGCGCAGGCCTACTCGGTCGTCGCGACCGCGACCGACTACCTGCCTCAGGCGCTGGGCAACTACACCCGGCTGCCGCGGGCCTGGGCCGACACCCGACCCGTCGAGAACGGCAAGACGTCGTTGATGCTGCTGGTCGACCAGCTTGACCTCCTCGGCGCCACCATGAACCAGATCCTCGACGCGGCCGTGCGGGTCGACGCCGACGCGCTGATCGCCCACGGCCGCTTCCTGCAGGAGAAGTTCGGCCACGTCGACGCTCCCGCCGTGCTCGACCCGGGGCCCTCCGTCGGACCGCCGCGCAGCAGCCTGGACCTGCCGTGAGCTCCGACGACCTGCCGGGCCGCGGTGGCCTGCGCGCCGCCCTGGCCGACGCCCTCCAGCGGATCACCGCGCTGCGGGCAGAACAGGACCTGACTGCCGCGGCCCGGCTCCGCGCCAGCTCGCTGGACCTCGACCCTGGCGCTCCGCTGCTGCCCGGGGCCTTCCCCGGACTCGGGCCCGGCCCGGCCGCGCCGGGGACCGCGGGCCCTGCCGCAGCCCCGGTCGGCCCCGCTGCAGCCCAGGTCGGCCAGCAACCATCCGTGCCGCCGCAGCCGGCGCCGGCGGCGCCGACCGAACCAGCGCCGAAGACCCTCGCCGAGCTGCTGGCCGAGCTCGACGCCCTGACGGGGCTGGCGGAGGTGAAGGCCGAGATCCACCGCCAGGTGGCCCTGCTCCGGGTCGAGAAGCTGCGGAGCGAGGCAGGCCTGGCCTCGCCCACCATCACCCGGCACCTGGTCTTCGTCGGCAACCCCGGCACCGGCAAGACCACCGTTGCTCGGCTGGTCGGCGGCATCTACCGGGCGCTGGGACTGCTGTCCACCGGGCAGCTCGTCGAGGTCGACCGGTCCGAGCTCGTCGCCGGCTACCTGGGTCAGACGGCCACCAAGACCGCGGAGGTCGTCGCGTCCGCCGTGGGAGGGGTGCTGTTCATCGACGAGGCCTACAGTCTCGCCGGGGACCAGTACGGCCGCGAGGCCGTGGACACGCTGGTGAAGGAGATGGAGGACCGACGCGACGACCTGGTGCTGATCGTGGCCGGTTACCCGGACCCGATGGTCGTCTTCATCGCCCAGAACCCCGGGCTGGCCAGCCGCTTCCGCACCACCATCGAGTTCGCGGACTACACCGACGAGGAGCTCGTCTCGATCTTCCGCTCGCTGGTGGCGGCAGCGGACTACGACCTCGGTGAGGGCTGCCTCGAGCGGTTCGCGATGCTGCTGGCCGAGACTCCCCGGGGCGCGACGTTCGGCAACGGACGGTTCGCCCGCAACCTGCTGGAAGCGGCGATCGGTCGGCACGCCTGGCGGCTGCGGGACGTGCCTGAGCCGACGCTGCAGCAGCTGCGCGAGCTGGAGCCGGACGACCTGAGCGGATCCGGGGCGCCATCAGCTGACCCTGCCGCCGATCTCGAGGAGCCGCAGTGAGCCAGCCGACCGGTCGGCAGGCGGCGCTGACGGCGCCAGCTGTGGCCGAGAGCCCACCGGTGCCCGCCGTTGACGCGCCGGCGGCCGTGGCCGGCCGCTCCCCGGACGCCAGCCCCATCCGCCGACCGGCTCCCAGCACCCCCCACCAGCTGCAGCGGCTCAGCGCGGGTGTCGTGGCGCTCGGCGTCGTCGTGGCGCTCGTCGGGCTGGTCACCTTCGGCGCCCTCGCCGCGGCGCTCGGTCGAGCCCAGTCCGACACCGCCCAGCTGGTGCGGGTGCAGAGCATCGCGACCAACCTGCTGAGCGCGGACGCCAGCGCCACCAACGCGTTCCTGGTCGGTGGCCTCGAACCGCCGGCTCAACGCGCCAGCTACGACCGGGCGTTGAGCGAGACCGGCGCCCTGATCGCCCAGGCAGCCCGTGCCCAACCGGCCGACGCTGCCGCCCTGGCCGTTCTCAACCAGCAGGTGCTGGACTACGACGGGGCGGTCGAGCAGGCGCGGGCCAACAACCGGCAGGGCTTCCCCGTCGGCGCCCAGTACCTGCGGCTCGCCAGCGGTCAGCTCCGCAGCCAGGCGCTGCCCGTCCTGGACGAGCTGGTCGCCGCCAACGCCGGCCGCGCGGACCAGCGGATGGGGGTGGCCTGGGGCTACCTGTTCCCGGTCGTCTGCCTGCTGGCCCTCGCCGGGCTGGTGGTGGCCCAGGTGGCGCTCGCGCGGCGTTTCCACCGTCGGATCAACCCGGGCTTGCTGGTGGCGTCGACGGTGCTGCTGGTGGCCCTGGTCGCCAGCCTGGTCGGCATGGCGGTGCTGCGGAACCACGTCGAGACCACCCGCACCGGCAGCCTCGCGCTGGTGAATGCCGCGGCCGGCGCCCGGATCGGGGCCAACAACGCCAAGGCGAACGAGAGCCTGACCCTGATCGCGCGGGGGTCGGGCCAGTCCTTCGAGCAGGCCTGGACCCGCGCCGGGCAGCAGGTCGAAGCCCAGCTGGACGCGCTGGACGACGCCAGGCTCAGCGCGGCCTGGGACGGCTACGCCCAGGTCCACCGGGCCATCCGCAGCCTCGACGACGGCGGCCGCTGGGACCAGGCCGTGCAGCGAGCCACCGGGTCGGGACCGACCTCGGCCAACGTCCGGTTCGCCGAGCTCGACTCCGGACTCACCGAGGCCCTGCACACCAACAGCGGCGCGACGACCGCGGCCCTCGGTCGGGAGCGGCCGGCGCTCGTCGTGGCCGCCCTGCTCAGCCTGCTCGCCGGCCTGGCCGCGTCGCTGCTGGGCCGACGCGGCGTGGCCGCCCGGCTGCGGGAGTACCGGTGACGAGGCGGCTGCGGCGGCTGCCGGCCGCGCTCCTGACGGCGGTGCTGCTCGTCACTGGCGGTGCCTGCGGGGTGCTCGGGGACGACCCGACGCCCCTGCCCGCCGCCTCCCCGACGGGGGCGCCGAGCCCCAGCACTGCCGGAGCTGCACCCGCCGCCTGCAACAACGCGTTGCAGTCCTACGCGCCGACCGGCTCGCTGCCCAAGCCCGGTGACCTCCCGGCCGGCTCGACGATGGCCAAGATCCGACAGCGCGGGCGGCTGCTGGCAGGGGTCTCGGCCGACACCTACCTGCTCGGCTCCCGCAACCCCTTGAACGGCCGGGTCGAAGGCTTCGACATCGACATGGTGAAGGCGGTCGCCAAGGCCATCTTCGGCGACGAGAACCGCTACCAGCTGCGGGTGATCACCGCCGCCGACCGGATCCCCGTGCTGACCGCAGGGGACGTCGACCTCGTCGCGCGGAACATGACCATCACCTGCGACCGCTGGAAGCAGATCGCCTTCTCCACCGAGTACTACCGGTCGGGCCAGAAGATCCTCGTCCGCCGTGGGGCCAAGGCCACCTCGCTGGGCCAGCTGAAGGGCCAGAAGGTCTGCGCGCCGCGCAGCACCTCCAGCATGGACAACCTCCGCCGGCTTGCCCCGCAAGCCGTCGCGGTGGAGGCCGACAGCCACACCGGCTGCCTGGTGCTGTTCCAGCAGGGCCAGGTGGACGCGATCACCGGCGACGACACCGTGCTGGCCGGCTTGGCCGCTCAGGACCCGTACGCGGTCGTGCCGAAGCAGCCGGCGTTCACCGCCGAGCCGTACGGGCTGGGCATGAACGCCGAGGACGTCGACCTGGTCCGGTTCGTCAACGCCCGGCTGGCGCAGATGCGTGACAACGGCGAGTGGACCCGGATCTACAACCGCTGGCTCGCCGCGCCGCTCGGACCGGCCCCGACGCCGCCCGAGGCCGTCTACGGGAGGAGGCCGTGAGCCTCCCCTCGGCCGGCAGTGACACCCCGGGAGGCGGCACCGTCACCGAGGGGAAGCTGGTGCTCGCGCCACCGGCACCCGGTCGACTCGGGCTGGCCCTGGAGGCGACGGCGGCGGCCACCTACCTCGCCGACCTGGAGCGCTGGGTGCTGGCCCGCCGGGCCGAGCTGGACGCGCTCGACGCGGCGGCGCTCGCCTCGCCGCGCGGGTCGGCGGCGACGGCCGACCTGCTGCTGTCCATGGCGTTGTGGAAGGCGGTCTCGGACCGGGTCGGGCTGCTGAGCGCCACCTGGAACGGTGGCCGCGTCGGTGAGCTGGAACGCGAAAGGCTCTCGACTCTGGTCTGGGGACGGCTGGACACCCAAGCCACCGGGACGGCCTCGCCGGCAGGGTCGGCCGGCGCGGCAGCGGGCCTGGCCCTGTCCCTGCCGGAGGCCTGCCGGCTGTCGGACTCCCTGGTCGCCGCGCTGCGCGTCCGGCTGGGGCTCGACCTGTCCGCTGCCGAGGTGACGGGTCGGCTGCGCGCCCTGCGGGCCCAGCTGGAGCGGATTCGCGACCAGGTCGGCCTCGAGCCTGCGGGGCCGCGGCAGCAGACCGCCGCGGGAACCGCCGCCCGGCTGGCGCGACGGCTCACCGAGCTCACCGACAAGGCGGGCCGCGGCGGCGACGTCGACGGGCTCCTCGGCCCGCTGGAGATCGAGGCCGCGACCTTCGAACGCGACCTCATCGTGGACGCCAGCCGCCGGCGGGAGGCGGCCGGCCGGCTGACCCGGGCCCGCCAGCTCCGCACCGAGCTCGAGGCCCGGGAGGCCGCCCTGCACGAGCTCGTCGCCCAGTGTGTGGCCACGGTCGACCCGGCGCCGCGCTACGCGGTCCCGGACGTGTCGGCGCTCGGACCCGTGCCCAACACCCCGGCCGAGCTCAGCCGGTACCTGGACCGGCTGGAGCAGGTGGCCCGGGCCATGTCGGTCGTGCAGACGGCGTACGGGCAGGCGCTGACCGACCACGTCGAGCTCGAGGGCCGGCTAGAGGCGCTGCACGCCAAGGCGGCGACCCTGGGCGTGGCGGAGCAGCCGGACGTCGCGCGTGGCTACGCACTGGCCGCGGAGATGCTGCGACGTCGGCCCTGCCCGATGGGTCTCGCCGAGCCGCTCGTCAATCTGTACCCCCGCTACCTCGCGGCTGCCACCTCCGCCCCGCGGACACCCCAGGAGCCTGCGTCGTGACCGCTTGCACCCAGCCCGGCTGCACGGGCACCATCGCCGACGGCTACTGCGACGTCTGCGGCATGCCGGCCACACCGGCGCCGTCGCCTCCCGACCCGGTGGTCCGCGCCGCTCCGGCCGCAGCCAGCCCGACCCTGGGCCTGCCGGCGAGCACCGCGCTCGGCCGCCCGGTCGGGTCCTGCCAGGAGCCTGGCTGCGGGGGCAGCTACGTCGACGGCTACTGCGATGTCTGCGGCTCCCCCGCACCCGCCTCGGCGGCGGCCGGATCCTCAGCAGCACTGGCTCCTGCGGCGCCGAGCGGGGCGACCGCCGACCCGGGCGGCGCCGCCGACCCGGCTGTCGCCACCGCTCCGGCGGGGGCCGCGTCCTCGCGCACCCGCGGCTCCAGCCGGCTGTCCGCCACGGCCCTCGGCTCCCGTCGGGCGTCGGCCGGCGGCTCCCAGATCACCGCGCGCGTCCGCTCCGGCTCTGCGCGGATGCGGGCCGCCCGGCTGGGCGCCGGGCTCACCCGGGTGCCGCCGGCGCCCGTCGTGGACGCCTCGGCCGCGCTCCTGGTCGATCCGGTGGTGCCTGAGGACAAGCGGGTCTGCCCGGTCTGCGGCAACCCGGTCGGTCGGGCCCGGGACGGCCGGCCGGGGCGACCCGAAGGATTCTGCGGCCGCTGCGGCAGCGCGTACTCCTTCACCCCGAAGCTGAAGGCCGGAGACCTGGTCGCCGGCCAGTACGAGGTCGCCGGCTGCCTCGCGCACGGCGGGCTCGGCTGGATCTACCTGGCCCGGGACCGCAACGTCTCCGACCGGTGGGTCGTGCTCAAGGGCCTGCTGAACACCGGTGACGCCGACGCCCTCGCGGTGGCCATCGTCGAACGGCAGTTCCTGGCGCAGGTCGAGCACCCGCTGATCGTCGAGATCTACAACTTCGTCAGCCATACCTCGGCGGACGGTGACCGCGCCGGCTACATCGTGATGGAGTACGTCGGCGGCGTCTCGCTGAAGCAGATCCTGAAGGCGAGGATGCGGGCCAACGGCGGCCGCTTCGACCCGCTGCCCGTGGACCAGGCACTGGCCTACATCCTCGAGATCCTGCCGGCCTTCAGCTACCTGCACGACCTGGGCCTGGTCTACTGCGACTTCAAGCCCGACAACCTCATCCAGATCGGCGACGCCGTGAAGCTGATCGACCTCGGCGGTGTCCGTCGGCTGGACGACGACGACTCCGCGATCTACGGCACCGTCGGCTACCAGGCGCCCGAGGTCGCCCGGCTCGGCACCAGCGTCGCCTCGGACATCTACACCATCGGCCGCACCCTGCTGGTGCTGATGATGGAGTTCCGCGGCTACCAGACCCGCTATGTCGCGAGCCTGCCGCCGGTGGAGGACACCCCGCTGTTCACCGAGCACGACTCGCTCTACCGGCTGCTGGCCAAGGCCTGCGCCCTCGACCCGGCTGACCGCTTCGCCTCGGTGGACGAGCTGCGGGTCCAGCTGCTCGGGGTCCTCCGCGAGGTGGTGGCCGAGTCGACGGCCGGGACCGCCCTCACGTCCGCGGCATCGGTGCTGTTCGAGGCGCCGGCGGTGACCGGGGCCGCCCTGGAGTGGGACGCCCTGCCGACGCTGCGGACCGACACCAGCGATCCCCAGTACTCCTGGCTGAGCAGCGTCGCCGTCGAGGACCCCACCGAACGGTTGGAGGCCCTCCGCCGGGCGCCCGAGTCCACGCCCGAGGTCTGGCTGGCCCGGGCGCGGGCCGCGCTGGAGCTGGGCCGGCCGCAGCAGGTGGACGAGGTGGTGGACGCGATGCTCGCGGCCGACCCGTGGGAGTGGCGAGCGGTCTGGGTCAGCGGGCTGTCGGCCCTGCAGCGGCACGACTTCGGCGCCGCCCAGGCGGCCTTCAACGCCGTCTACGGCCAGGTGCCGGGTGAGCTGGCGCCCAAGCTCGCCCTGGCGGTGGCGTGCGAGCGCGGTGGCGAAGGGTTGATCGCGGAGGGTCTCTACCGGACCTGCGCCAGCACGGATGCCACCTATGTCGCGGCGGCCGCCTTCGGGATGGCCAGGATCCGTCGGGGTCGCGGTGACGTCGCCGCCGCTGTGCAGGCGCTGGACCTGGTGCCCTCCACCAGCCGGAGCTTCGTCGAGGCCCGCCGGCTCCGGGCGCAGTACCTGACCGAGGACGGGGACGGGCTGCCGGCCCTCTCCCAGGCGATGGCCAGCCTCTCGGGGGTGCGGCTGGATGTCCGGGAGCAGGCGGAGCTGACCACCGAGATCCTGACCCGCGCGCTGGCGCTCGTCGAGGGGACCGGGCCGCGTGACGACGTCCAGATCGGCCCCTACCCGGCCCACCCGGACTCGCTCCGCGACGGTCTCGAATCGGCCTACCGGCAGCTGGCCGGCACCGAGAGCGACGAGCGGCGGCGATGGGATCTGGTCGACCGGGCCAACGCCGTGCGAAGGTGGACCCTGCGATGACCGAACCTGTTGCGGCGACCCCCGCGCCGGACGTCCTGCGCTGCCCCTCCTGCGGAGCGGAGGTGAGGGAAACCGAACGCTTCTGCGAGGCCTGCGGCGCCCCGCTCAGCCCGACGGTCGATGTCGTGGACGAGGCCGTGCAGGCGGCCGAGCGACCGATCGAGCTGAGCCGGCCCCTGTCGGCCGGAGCGGCGCCGACCGGTGACCCTGCCGCGGAGGCGGCGGCCCCGCTGTGCGCCCAGTGCGGAGGGACGGTCGGCGAGGACGGCTACTGCACCACCTGCGGCAGCAAGGCGCCGAGCCCGCGGGACCACTACGTGGAGCAGCCCGCGTCCTGGGTGGCCGCCTGCTGCGACCGCGGGGTCCGGCACGACCGGAACGAGGACGCCACCGCTGTCTCGGCCGACCCCGTCCCCGGCTCCCGAGCGGTGCTCGTGGTCTGCGACGGGGTCTCCACCTCCACCGACTCTGACGTCGCCTCCCTCGCTGCCGCCCGCAGCGCACGCGACTTGCTGACCGCGTCGCGACCCAGCGGTGTCGGTGTCACCGCCAGCCGGGCCGCCGCCCTGGCGCAGGCGCTCGAGACCGCGTCGGCGCAGGCCAACGAGGCGGTGATCGCCAACACCGCCCCCGACAGTGACAACGCCGCCTCCTGCACCCTCGCCGCCGCGGTGCTCGAGGGAGACCTGGTGGTCTACGGCAACGTCGGCGACAGCCGGGTCTACTGGTTGCCCGACCCGGGGGTCGGCGACCCGCTGCAGCTCAGCACCGACGACTCCGTGGCCCAGGCGCGGATAGAGATGGGGGTCGCGCGGGCGGATGCCGAAAGCGGCCCGCAGGCCCACGCGATCACGAAGTGGCTGGGCCGGGACAGCCAGGACGTGCGACCCCGGACGGGGTCGGTCGCGCTCGGCGTGCCCGGCTGGCTGCTCGTCTGCTCAGACGGCCTGTGGAACTACTGCTCCTCGGCGGCGGACCTGCAGTCCCTGGTCGCCGAGCTGTCGGCCACCACGGGACCCGACCCGCTGCCGCTGTCCGTCGCGCTGGTCGGCTGGGCGAACGCCCAGGGTGGCCGGGACAACATCAGCGTCGCCCTCGCCCGGCACGGCTGACCGCCGTAGCGGCGCCGTTGCCTCGCCGACACCTCTGCTGACGGCGGCTCGACGCCCAGCCGGTGGCTCAGCCGCTTGACATACTGGCCCCGACCAGCCGGGGCCACGAGGTGGGAGAGGACGAATGGCCGAGTTCAGCGCCAGCGTGTACCAGAACGAGTTCCTGCCCGACGGCGGCACCGACGTCAACGCGATCGTCACCGTGACCTGCAGCGGTGCCGGCTCGGCCGGCCAGAGCGGAGCCGGGGACGCGGGCGAGATCATCATCGTCGACACCTCCGGCTCGATGGGGCGCACCAAGCTCGAGGCGGCGAAGATCGCTGCGGCGGCGGCGGTGGACCAGATCCTGGACGGCACCTACTTCGCCGTGGTGGCGGGCAGCCACCAGGCCTACCTCGCGTTCCCGGTCGTCCGCACCGGCGCCGGCATGGTGCGGATGGACGCGGCGGCCCGGCAGGCGGCGCACCAGGCGATCCGTCAGTTCCGCTCGGACGGCGGTACCGCGATGGGCACCTGGCTGACGCTGGCGGGCCGGCTCTTCGACTCCATCCCGATGCTCGTCCAGCGGCACGCCATCCTGCTCACCGACGGGGAGAACCACAACGAGACGCCGGAGCAGCTCAGCAGGGCGATCGCCGGAGCGGTCGGCCGCTTCCAGTGCGACTGCCGCGGAGTGGGCGTGGACTGGCAGGTGGCCGAGGTGCGTCGGATCGCCCAGGCGCTGCTCGGGACCGTCGACATCATCCCCGACCCCGGGCAGATGCAGCAGGTCTTCGCCGAGCTGATGCAGCGGTCGATGGGGCGCGGCGTCGCCGAGGCGCAGCTGCGGGTGTGGGCACCCCAGGGTGCCCAGGTGCTCTTCGTCCGCCAGGTCGCGCCCACGGTGGAGGACCTGACGCTCCGGCGGACACCGGTCAACCCGCTGACCGGTGGCTACCCGACCGGCTCGTGGGGTGATGAGTCGCGGGACTACCACGTCAGCGTGCGGCTGGCCGCCAAGGGCATCGGTCAGGAACAGCTCGCCTCCCGGGTGCAGCTCGTGGTGGGCGAGCAGGTGGTCGCCCAGGGCCTGGTCAAGGCGCGCTGGTCCGACGACGACAGCCTGACCGCCCGGATCAACCCGGAGGTGGCCCACTACACAGGGCAGACGGAGCTCGCCGAGGCGATCCAGCAGGGTCTGGCGGCGAAGGCGGCCGGTGACGTGGAGACGGCCACCACCCGGCTGGGCCGGGCCGTCCAGCTCGCGGCCGCGACGGGCAACGAGGAGGCGACCACCCGGCTGCGGAAGGTGGTGGAGATCGACGACCCCGAGACGGGGACGGTCAGGCTGAGGAGGTCGGTCGACCGGGCGGACGAGATGGCGCTGGACACGGCCTCCACCAAGACCACCCGGGTCAGGGCCGGATCGTGAGCGCGACCTGTCCCGCAGGCCACCTGTCCGCCGCCGAGGACTACTGCGACGTGTGCGGGATGCCGATCGAGGCGGCTGCGCCGCCGCCCGGCGGGACGACCCGGCCCGCCGCCGCTTCTGCACCCACGGGTCCGCCGGTCCTCGCGCCCACCGATGCCCCGATGGCCGTCCAGGCCTGCCCCCACTGCAGCGCGCCGAACGCCCCGGACGCCCTCTTCTGCGAGGCCTGTGGCTACGACTTCACGACCGGCAGCATGCCCCGGCCCCTGGCGCCGCCCGACTCCGCTGCGGCCGCTGCTCCGTTCCCGGCGAGCAGCGGGCCGGCCGACAGCGGGAGCACCGCGCCAGCGGCAGAGCAGCTGAGCCAGCCGGCGACCGCGCAGCCCGCGGGCGAGTTCGCCTGGGTCGTCGAGCTCTGGGTCGACCCCGCCTGGTACCGGGCCCAGGAGAGCCCGGACCCCCTGCCCTCGGCCGGCCTGCCCGTGGTCCGTCCGCTGCTCGGCCGCTCCCTGCTCGTGGGCCGGACCTCGCGGAGCCGCAACATCCATCCCGACGTGGACTGCCTGACCGACAGCGGCGTCAGCCGCCGGCAGAGCCAGCTCACGACCGACGGCACGCGCTGGTGGGTGGAGGATCTCGACTCGGCCAACGGCACCTTCGTCGGCCCGGCCACCGGGGCGCTGCCGACCGAGCCGATCCCCGTCGGGGTCCGGCACGAGCTCGGTCCGGACGACCGAATCTATGTCGGTGCGTGGACACGGCTGGTCATCCGGGCCGCGACCGACGACGAGCGCGCCACACTCAGCTGAGCGGCGGTCCTCCATCAGTGCGGCAACACGCTGTGGGCGAACAGGCCGCGGTCGGGCAGCGCCGGTGTGGCACGGTGGGGGGCGAACGCACTGACTCGTGCAGCACGTCATCTCAGGAGGATCTGTGGAGATCAAGGTCGGTATCCAGCACGTCAACCGCGAGGTCGTGGTGGAGACCACCGAGACGGCCGCCGCGATCGAGCAGGCCTTCGCCGAGGCCGTCGAGAACGAGGGCGTGTTCACCCTCGCCGACGAGCGCGGCCGCCGGGTGCTCATCCCCTCGTCCAAGATCGCCTACGTGGACCTCGGTGAGGAGAACGCCCGCAAGGTCGGTTTCGGCACCCTCTGACCCGCGGGGAGAGTCAGGCCTGCAGGCCGAGGCTGGCCATCCGGCGGGTGTGGTTCTCGATCAGCCGGGAGAACATCCGGCTGACCGCGGCCAGGTCGAGGCCCGGACGGTCCACCGTCCCCGTCAGCAGGCTGGTCAGGGCGTCCCGGTCGGCCGCCACCCGCTGGGCCTGGCTCAGGGCCTCCCCGACGAGCCGGCGACCCCAGAGGGCCAGCCGGCCGCCGACCCGGGGGTCGGCCTGGATCGCCGCCCGCACCTTGTCGACGGCGAAGTCGGCGTGTCCGGCGTCCGCGAGCACCTCGTGCACCAGGGCCCGGGTGTCGGCGTCGACGAAGGCCGCCACCTCACGGTAGAAGTCGGCGGCGATGCCGTCGCCGACGTAGGCCTTGACCAGACCTTCGAGCCAGTCCTTCGGCCGGGTGTAGTCGTGGAAGGCGTTGAACGCCTCGTGGAAGGGCCGCATCGCGGCCATCACGTCCACGTCGAACTCGGCCAGCCGGTCCCGGACCCGCTGGAAGTGAGCGACCTGGCGCGCGGCGAGCGTCGCGAGCTGCACCTTGTCGGCCAGGCTCGGGGCCATCCGCGCGTCCTCTGCGAGCCGGTCGAAGGCGGTCAACGCCCCGTACGCGAGGATGCCCAGCAGGTCGACGGCCCCGGCCCGGTACGCCGCGTCAGTGCCCGTGGCCGCGACGCCGTCGGACCCCTCCAGGTGCTGGTCGGCCGGCCCTCGTGCGTCCACCCGGCCAGCCTAACCAGGTGCGGCGACCCGGCTGGCGCGTCGCCGGTTCGGCGTCGCGGGCCGGGCAGGCTAACATAGGTGGGTACGCATCAGGTGATGCGTCCCTGGTTGTCGTCCGTGCTCCTCGGTCGTCGCGCTAGCCGCGACGTGCGGGGCATCGGCGGTCAGCGCCGCACCGGCGCGTACCGGCTGTTCTGGGCCGGGTTGCGCGCCGCGGATGCCGACCTTCGCCGGACGTGCGCGCCAGGTGCACCCAGTTCTCTCCGCAAGCGAAGGCGACCATCCTGACCAGCGACCACGTCGAGCCGTCCCCCACCGACGAGCTCCCCACCCCTCTCACCGCCCCGGACGGGGAGCAGCACGGCGACGACGCCGAGCAGGCGTCGGAGGCCGAGCGCCCCGTCCCCCTGCCGCAGACCTTCCGCGACCTCGGCGTGCTGCCGTCGATCGCCGACGCCCTCGACGAGGTCGGCATCAGCCACCCCTTCCCCATCCAGGCGATGGCCATCCCGATCGCGCTGACGGGGACCGACATGATCGGCCAGGCGCGGACCGGCACCGGCAAGACGCTCGCGTTCGGCATCCCGCTGCTGCAGCGGATCGTCGTTCCCGGTGAGCGCGACTTCGACTCCCAGGCCAAGCCGGGCGCACCGCAGGCGCTGGTCGTCACCCCCACCCGCGAGCTGGCCAGCCAGGTCAGCAAGGACCTGACCGTCGCCGCCGCCCAGCGCAAGGCCCGCGTCGTCACCCTCTACGGCGGCATGGGCTACGAGCCCCAGCTGGACGCGCTCGAGCAGGGGGTCGAGGTCGTCGTCGGGACGCCAGGCCGGCTGCTCGACCTGGCCGACCGGCGCTCCCTCGACCTCAGCCACATCAAGGTGCTGGTGCTGGACGAGGCGGACGAGATGTTGGACCTCGGCTTCCTGCCCGACGTCGAGCGGATCCTCGCCAAGACCCCCGAGCTGCGGCAGACGATGCTCTTCTCGGCCACCATGCCGGCCGCGATCGTCACCCTCGCCCGGCGGCACCTGCGGCATCCCGTCAACATCCGGGCCGAGTCCGCGGAGGACTCGACCACGGTCCCCGCGACCGCCCAGTTCGTCTACCAGGCGCACGACCTGGACAAGCCGGAGGTCGTCGCCCGGATCCTGCAGGCGGAGAACCGCAACCGCGTGATGATCTTCTGCCGCACCAAGCGCTCGGCGCAGCGGGTCGCCGACGACCTCGCCGAGCGCGGGTTCCGCGCCACCTCCATCCACGGTGACCTCTCCCAGGTGCTGCGGGAGAAGGCGCTGAAGCGGTTCCGTGCCGGGGAGTCCGACGTGCTGGTGGCCACCGACGTCGCCGCCCGGGGCATTGACGTCACCGACGTCACCCACGTGATCAACTACGAGTGCCCCGAGGACGACAAGACCTACGTGCACCGGATCGGCCGCACAGGTCGCGCCGGCGCCTCGGGTATCGCCATCACCTTCGTCGACTGGGCCGACCGGACCCGCTGGAAGGTCATCAACAACACGCTCGGCCTTCCCTTCGAGGAGCCGCAGGAGACCTACTCCACCTCAGCGCACCTGTTCCACGACCTGGGAATCGACCCGTCCGCCAAGGGTCGGGTCAACCAACCGGCGGTGGAAGAGCCCGGCGCCGGCCGCCCCTCCTGGGAGGAGCGCCGCAGCAAGCGGACCCGTCCTGCCCGTAGCCGGCAGCGGACGCACCGCGGGGTCGTCGCCGAGGGTGAGGTTGCCCCTGTCCAGTCGATACCTGTCCAGCCGATGCCCATCCGGGCGAGCGAGCCCGGGACCGAGAGTGCGGAGCCGGGTCAGGCCGCCGAGTCCGGTGACGCCCCTCGGCGCCGCCGCCGCCGCCGTCGCTCCGGGTCCACTGCTTCCGCGCCATCCGAGGCGAGCACCGCCAGCTGACGCGACGCCCGGGTGCTGCCGCTAGCGCGCGGCACCCAGCGGGGCGGCCGTCACGACGAGGTTGCTCTCGTAGCCGCCCTGGCCGGCGCGGTACCGGCCGGCACAGGTGATCAGCACCAGCCGGTGCTCGCCGGTCTGGTCGAAGGCCGAGCTGGACGTCGCGAGTGCCTGCTTGGCCACGGCGCGGACCGAGAGAATGCGGTAGCGCTGCCGGTGACTCCCGCGGCGCACGCTGACCACCTCCCCCGGCTCCAGCCGCAGCAGCCGGGCGAAGAAGCCGAGCCCCTCGGTGGCGGAGTCGACGTGACCGGCGATCACCGTGGAGCCGTACGCGTCGCCCGCATACGCGCTGCCGTCCCACCAACCGACGTGCTGGACGTTCTCGGGCACCACCAGCTCGCCGTCGACGGTCTGGGCAGGCTCGACCGGGGCGCGGGCACCACCGGGCAGCACCAGCACTGTCGGGACGAAACGCACCGGGGCGCTGGGGGCCGGACTGCCGACGCGAGCGTCGGGCACCGGCGTCGAGACGCTCGCACCGGGCGCGGACGCCTCCGGCAGGGGCTGCGACCCGCAGCCGCCGACGGTGAGGACGAGAGCGGTCAGCACCGCGGCCAGCGGGCCAGGAAGAGCTCGTCCGGGCGTCAGCGCCAAAGAGCGGGCCTGCTCCG
>JBJMIS010000001.1:0-2904 GCA_045806705.1 Friedmanniella sp. | reverse complement strand
CCAGCGTCGCCGGCCGGCCGCGGTCGGCCAGCCAGCGGGTGAAGTACCGCACCGACTGGCTGTACAGCTCCATCGTCCGCGGCGCCTTGGCGGCGGCCCGCAGGTGCCGCCGGAACGACGCCAGCAGGTCCTCCAGCCGGGTGGCCACCGTCGAGGGCTCAGCGGTCTCGGCCAGCTCGGCCAGCCACGCGGCGATGGCGTGCCGGGTCAGCTCATCGAGCACCGGCTCCCGGCCGCGGTCGGTCAGCCACCGGGAGAAGTAGCGGACGGACTGGCTGTAGAGCTCGATCGTCCGCGGCGCCTTGGCGGCGGCCCGCAGGTGCCGCTGGAAGGACGCCAGGACGTCCTCGAGCCGGATCGCCACCGCGGCAGGTTATCGGGCGAGTGAGCGCTGTGCTAGAGCTCGACGAGTCGTCAGATCAGTCGTTTCTGCTGGTAGGACGCCTGGCGCGGCTGGGCTGCACACGCATCGGCTCGCCCGGCATCTTCGGGTAGTCCGGGGGATAGGGCAGGTCGCCGAGCCCCTGGTCCGCGGCCTGGCGCTCGGCCAGCTCCAGCAGCGGTTCGATGCCGAACGCGTGGTCCGAGATCCCGGCGTGCTTGTCACCGACCTCGCGGAACCGGGCCGGCATGGTGAGCACGTCGAAGTCGGTCGGGTGGACGTCGGGCAGCTCGTCCCAGTCCAGCGGCGCGGACACCGGGGCGTGCGGCTTCGGCCGGATCTAGTAGGCGCTGGCGATCGTGCGGTCTCGGGCCATCTGGTTGTAGTCGATGAAGATCTTCTCGCCGCGCTCCTCCTTCCACCAGTTCATCGTCACGCGGTCCGGGATGCGCCGTTCCAGCTCCCGGCCGAACGCGATCACCGCGCGGCGCACCTCGGGGAAGGTCCGCCGCGGCTGGATCGGGACGTACACGTGCACCCCGCGGCCGCCGGAGGTCTTCGGCCAGCCCTGCATGCCGAACTCCGCCAGCAGCTCCCGCACGTGCGGCGCCACCCAGGCGGCGTCGGAGAAGTCCGTGCCCGGCTGCGGGTCCAGGTCGATGCGGATCTGATCCGGCGACTCGACGTCGGACTTCGACACCGGCCACGGGTGGAACGTCAGCGTGCCCAGGTTCGCGCACCAGGCGACCACGGCCACCGAGTCCGGCGCGATCTCGTCCGCCGTCCGCCCGCTGGGGAAGGTGATGTGTGCCGTCGGCACCCACTCGGGGGCGTTCTTGGGCACCCGCTTCTGGTAGAAGGCGTCGCCGGTGTTGTCCACGCGGGTGGACAGCCGCGCGCCCTCGAACACCCCGCCCGGCCAGCGCTCTAGCGTCGTCGGCCGGTCCCGCAGCGCGTGCAGGATCCCGTCGCCGACGGCGATGAAGTACTCGACGACATCGATCTTGCGGATGCTCCGTTCGGCGAAGTACGGCTTCTCCGGGTTGGAGACGCGCACCTCGTGCCCGTCGACCTGCAGCAGGACGGCGTCCTTCGACGACGCCATCAGCGACCCGACCCTGCAGAAGTGATCACCCGGCGCACCCTAGGGGAGCCGGCCCGGGGCGTGTGCCACCCCGGTCTGCCGGACCACTCAGGCGGGGCAGGTCAGCCCGTCCTGCGGCACCACCAGGTCGATGAGGTAGGCGTCGACCGCCTGGGTCACGCACTCGGTCTTCGGGTAGGCGGTGTGGCCCTGCCCCTGCCAGGTGAGCAGGACACCGGAGGTGAGGTCCTCGGCCATGTCGACCGCGCCGGGCAGCGGGGTCACCGGGTCGCCGGTGTTGCCGATCACCAGGATCGGTGCGGCGCCCTCGGCGTCCCGCTCGGGGACGGGGGTGCGCTCGGCCTGCCACGCCGTGCAGCTGTTCAGCCCCACGGCCGAGCCGGCGCCGAACAGCGGGAAGCGCTGCCCCCACTCGGTGGCCAGGGTGCGGACCTCCTCCTCGGGCAGCGCCGTCGCCGGGTCGGTGTCGGCGCAGTTGATCGCCTGGGTGGCGTCGAGCAGGTTGGTGTAGGTGCCGTCCTGCAGCCGGCCGGAGTAGGAGTCGGCGAGGGAGAACAGCTGCTGGGAGTCGCCGTTGCGGGCGGCGGCCAGGCCCTGCGCCAGCTGCGGCCACGAGTCGGTGGTGTACAGCGCCGAGAGGACGGCGGTCATGACCACACCCGGCGTCGCCTGACGGGTCTCGCCGGCCAGCGCGCTCGGGATGGGTGCCGTCGCCGCCTGGGTCAGCAGGTCCTCGACGAAGCGGCGCGGGTCCGGCCCGAGCGGGCAGCCGGCGACCAGGCCGGTGCAGTTGGCCGCGAAGGCGTCGAAGCTGGCCTCCAGCGAGGTCGACTGCTGCTCGGCATCGGCCCGCGGGTCGTCGTCCGGGTCGACGGCGGCGTCGAGCACCAGCGCCCGCACCCGGTCGGGGAACAGCTCCGCGTAGGTCGAACCGAGCGTGGTGCCGTAGGAGTAGCCGAGGTAGGTCAGCTGCTCGTCACCGAGCGACTGGCGCAGCAGGTCCATGTCCCGCGCGGTGTCGACGGTGTCGAAGGTGCCCAGCGAGTCGGGGTACTTCTCGGCACAGCCGTCGGCGATCTCCTGCTGCAGCGCGAAGGCCCCGTCGACCTGCTCCGGCGTGGTCGGCCGCGGCTCGGAGGCCACGATCCGGTCCTTGAGTTCCGCCGGGATGCACTCGACCGGCGTGGACAGCCCGACGCCGCGCGGGTCGAAGCCGACGACGTCGAAGCGGCGCAGCACGTCCTCCGGCAGCGTGAGCGCCTGGCCGATCGCGGCGTCGGCACCCGAGGCGCCCGGGCCGCCGGGGTTGATGACCAGGGAGCCGATGCGGTCGGTCTGCTGGGCCCAGCGGGCGCGGACCAGGAAGAGCGGCAGCGTCTCGCCCTGCGGCTCCTCGTAGCTGATCGGCACCTCGGTG